>JBBRWY010000006.1:0-92689 GCA_038248875.1 Treponematales bacterium | reverse complement strand
TTATTCATCCTTCCAAAACTGTCCAAATTCTTGGGCTCACTATAACCCACCTGAATAGTTACAGTATTTGTATACCTTCAAAGCTTAGAAATGACATATTTACTGAAGCAAAATGAAATACTAAATTTAGTTTTCAGAGTTTAAATAGTGCCTTTTTTGTAAATAATCCTTCTATATTGGAACTCTGCGGTATCTGAACGGCAAAAAAAGGTTAAATTGGTAAAAAACAGGACAGATGCTATACTATGAATAATGCGAAACAGAACCATTGTGGCACTTTTCTTTCTTTTTTTATCCTTGCTTTCCGGCGCTGAAGAACCCCGAGTAGTCCGGGTCGGCGCTTTCAATTATTATCCCGGCATTTTCCGAGATACCGACGGGGTGATCAAGGGTTTTTATGTCGACAGCCTCGATGAAATCGGCAAACAGGAAAACATCCGCTTCGAGTACGTCTGGGGTTCCTGGAACGAGGGACTTGACCGCATTCGTTCAGGCGAAGTCGACGTACTTACCAGCGTTGCCTGGACGGAAGAGCGCGCCACATACATGGATTACGGCCAAACGCCGCTTTTGACAGTCTGGAGCGAGATCTATGTCCGTAATGATTCCAATATCGACGACATCCTGTCACTTCCGGGCAAAAAAATTGCCCTGATGAAAGGGGACTTCAACGCTCAAAATTTCAAGGATCTTGCACTCAAATTCCATCTTTCGGTCGAGTATCTGGAAACAGGCACGTTTGACGAGGTTTTCAACGCGGTAGCCGGAAAAAAGGCCGACGCAGGCGTGGTCAACAATACCTTTGGTGTAGCCAAACAGCTCGAGTACGGAATACGGTCAACTGGAGTGGTATTCAATCCATTCGATATTTTCTTGACCGTGGCCAAAGGCAAAAATAGAGAATTGATCAGTCTCTTCGATAGGTATCTCGACAAATGGAAGCACCAGGAATCCTCCGTTTTCAACCGGTCACGGCAAAAATGGTCGCATGGCAGCGTCGGTTCTATCGAAATCATCCCATCCTGGCTGAAATATGGTTTTGTCATTCTTGGCTTTTTGGCAGGGATTTTCTTCACTTTCATCCTTATGCTCAGATTTCGTGTACGCACAGCCACGGCTAAAATCGTCGAACGAGAGGCAATGCTGAAAGAAAGCGAGTCAAAACTACGGAGCTACATCGAAAATGCACCCGACGGGGTCTTTGTCGTCAACTCCGAAGGCACATATCTCGAAGTCAATCCGGCGGCAGAAAAAATTACCGGCTACAGTTGCAGCGAACTGCTTTCAATGACCATTCCCGATCTCCAGCCCTTCGAAACACGCGAGAAGGACATGGAATATTTTGAAGCTCTCAAAACCAGGGGCTATTCGCATGACGATTTCCCCTATATGCATAAATCCGGGGAAAAACGCTGGTGGTCCATAAATGGTGTAAAACTTTCCGACAGTAAGTATCTCGGTTTCGTCCGGGATATAACGGACAGAAAACAAGCGGAAAACCGCATCCAGCAGCTTCTAGACGAAAAGGAAATACTTCTCAAGGAAGTGCATCACCGGATCAAGAACAACATGAACACGATCAAAGGCTTGCTTTTTCTGCAATCAGAGTCGCAAAAGGGCACTTCGGTATGGGCAGCGCTACACGACGCCGAAAATCGGGTACAGAGTATGATCGTCCTCTACGATAAACTATATTGCTCAAATAACTATCGGGAGCTTTCGGTCAAGGAGTATTTGCAGACGCTTTCGGAAGAAATCATCACTACCTTCCCCAACCACAACCACATCCGGCTCGAACATCGGCTCGAGGATTTTATTCTGAACGTCCAATATCTAGCACCCCTGGGTATCATATTGAACGAGCTCCTCTCAAACTGTATGAAACATGCCTTTAATGATAGCGATACTGATACTGATAGTGATAGTGGCGTAATAACCATCTCAATCTCGAAACAGGATGATCGGGTTACATTCATGGTATCGGACAACGGCACGGGCATAAGCGAAGCAGCGCAAGGGTCTGGTCATACAGGATTCGGGCTCGAATTGGTCCGGATGCTAGCCGAGCAGATTGAAGCCACGGTTAAAATGTCCCCGGACAACGGTATGGCAGTTGTACTGACCTTCTCCGTGTAGACCTTTCAGATACGCTTTGGCGGAGCCTTCCGTGAAGGCGGTTCGCGCGTCTTCAGTGAACGCAGGTCACGCGCCTTCTGGGCATAGGTTGCGGCCATCTCGGCAACGCCCCGTTTGGTATAGATTGTAGCTACCTGTTCCCAGCCACGCACGTCCTTCGGATAACGATCGATCACTTTCCTAAAAAGTGCGAGGGCTTCCTCATCATTACCGGTGCGCATACAGAGGTATCCTTCGATCAGCATCGAATCGGCATCGCTCTTAATCAGGTGATTCGCGCCCCGGATAAGGCGCAATGCACTTTCGCTCTCGCCCATGCGGTCGAGACAGAGAACAAGATTGGATAGATAGAGCCGGTCGTCGGGTTTGGCGCGCAACAGCTTCCGGTACAGGATGGCAGCCTTCCGATACTGACCTGCCTTTCGCCGGTACAGCGCAAGCTGGCGGTCGGAGACAGCAGAAGAGTTCAGGCCTGACAGAATTTCGCTCTGATCGGCTGCTTCTTCCCACAGTTTGTGTTCAACAAGATACCGAATAAAATCAGCGCGGATATCCGCATTATCTTCCCAACGGGCGAGATACGAGCGATAGGCAGCAGGCAGAGCCGGGCTTTTCTTCCCTGTTCCGCTTGTTTTGCTAGCAGTATCCCCTTCTATCTCTTCACAGCAGGCGATATTGCCGAGGTAGGCTTCTTCGTTTTTTTCTTCGATTTCGATCGCTTTCCGGTACCAGCCGATCGCGAGATCGGCAAAGCCAAGCCGGAAATACGTGCGGGCAAGAGCGACGACAAGTTCGCTGACTGCGCCGTGCTTGTGCACTAATTCCTGGATTGCCGGCAGCAGTTTGGTCGGATCGGCATCCAGATTCGCCTCGCAAAGCACCCGATAATACGCAATTATATCCGGGTCGCACTTTGCGCGTTCCGCACGGGCAAGTTCGCCGAGCAGGGCTTTCCAGTCATGGTCTGCAAGGAACAGCATCATGATGCCGTAATGGGGAGAAGGATTCTCGCGGTCGAGTTCGAGGGCGCGGGTAAAATGATTAAGCGATTTTTCGCGATTACCGAGATTCCGCTGAGCTTCACCCATGAGTGCATGCACCTGGGCGTCGCTGCCGTAGGTTTGGATACAGGATCGCGCAGCCTGCGCAGCATTGGCCCATTCTTCCTTTTCCAGGTGGTTTTTAATAATAAGGAGCTGCACCATTTGGTCCGAAATCGGACCGGCAGCCGGTTCCTGACCGAGGGCAGCCATCAATTCAGCAGCTTTTTTCGTATCGCCCATTTGGAGCAGGATCGAAACCGGATACCACTGGAGGGCCTCGTCCTCCGGCGCAAACTGGATGGCAGCTTCGTACTGGGAAAGGGCTTCCGGTAGGTATTCGAGGTCCCGCAGGGCATGGGCCAGATACAAACGGGGGACGACCCCGTCGATATCATTGTTGATGAGGAATGTCAGCATCTGTCGAGCGGATTCGGCATCACCTTTCTTGTAGGTATGCACTGCCTCGACAAAAAGGGCATTCAAATACCCCTGGTTGAGTCGGGGATCTTCGGGGGCGAGTGTAAGGGCTTCTTCGAATACCGCCTTGGCGAGCGCGGTTTTACGGGAACGAAGCAGGGTCATACCGAGCAGGGTTCGGGCATCAACGGATTCGGGATGTAAGGAAATACTTTTTTGAAACGCATGTACTGCGCGATCAAGAATTCCGTCGGCAAAATAGGTGCGTCCGAGAAAAAACCATCCGGCTCCACTTTCGGGGCACTGGCCGATATATGAATGGGCGAAAACAGCAGCCCTCGAGTACATTTTTTCAGCATGCCATGCCCGCGAAAGATACAGGTAGACCTCGGGATTTCCGCCCGTGGATGTATCCCCCATGCCGCGAGCTGCCAGATCTTCGAGAATGGCTATCGCCTTTTTGTAGTCACGTTTTTTTCCGGCTTTGCGTGCAAGGGCAAATTGGGTGTCGAACCAGGTTTTTTCCATATACTATATTTCTATTATACCCACAAAAAAGGGTATTGACAATGAAGCTTTGACAGGAACGTCACGACCGGATACAATCATAATTGATGGAAACGATAACCGGTTTGAATCATTTTTACCATATTGCCGAAAACGGTACCTGCAGTCGGCACCAGACGATCGATGAAACACTCAAAACCCATGACCACTCGGGTTTCATCTGGCTTGCTTTTTCATCCCCGGTACAGGAAGACCTCGACCAGATTATCACCGTTTTTCCCATTCATCCGCTTTCTATCGAAGACTGTTTCGATGACAGACAGATTCCCAAAATCGATCTGTTCAGGGAATATACGTCAATTCTATTCAATAATTTTTATTATTCGGAAGGATCTCTTTCCATAACGGAACTGAATCTTTTTCTGGGTGCGACATTTCTGATAACAGTAAGCCGGGAAGAGACACGGCAGGAACTGCCAATTGACAAGATTATGGAAACCATCCGCAGAAACGCAGATCAGGTCAAACTTGGCCCGGCTTTTGTCATGCATACCATCCTGGACTGTATCGTCGACCAAAAGTTCGAGATTGTAGAAACAATCGAGGACGAAATTATCACCCTTGAAGACAGTCTGATCGCAGATCCTGCAGCTTTCAGGCCGCAGGATCTGCAGAAATTACGCCGAAACCTGATGGCTATGCGGAAAAGTCTCGTGCACGAAAAGGAAGTGCTGCTCAAGATATGCCGGAAAGACAGCAAGTACATTCCGGAAAACAGTATCTTCTTTTACAGCGATATTCTCGACCATCTGGTTAAATTCTACGAGACGACCGAAACTAACCGGGACATCGTGACGAGTCTTATCCAGATGAACCTGTCAACGACCAGCAACGCTATGGCAGAAGCTGCCAACCGAACCAACAAATCAGTGAGCCGACTGACGCTCATCACTACCATTTTCATGCCGCTTACCCTGCTTGCTGGCATCGGTGGTATGTCAGAATGGACGATGATAACCGGAGCTGAAAACTGGAAAACATCCTACCCGCTCATGCTTGCCGGAATGGCAGTGACGGGACTAATAACCTATCTGCTGTTGAAAGGCCTCAACAACCGGAAGTAATCGGAAGATCGGCTCGTGCAATAATCCTGATTCCTGTACCCAACATATTTTCCACGAGCACATCCCCGGTCCGAAGAGGCGCGTGGGCAGTAATGCCGTCAAGCACTTCCATGGCCTCGAGTACGCGTGCGAGCGGAAAGTCGCGTTCCGAGCGGACAGCGAGCCGGGGCTTGAGCGGAGTATCCGTCGCCACAGTCGTGAGGAGCGGACGAAGCGGTTCAAGGGCTTCCTGCCTGCCATATTCAGCCCCGTTCGCACAGGCGTTTCCCGAGACCGTAACACTGTCAGTGCAAAGGCGCACCGTCAGGTGACAGCCGCGGGAACAGCAGGTACAAGTACAGTACTGCAGCTTTTCTGCACCCGCACTAGCTCCCGCTTCCGCTGATCTGCCGGTTATTTTTTGCCTGCCTGCACGAGAGTTACCGCGGCAGTAATGACAATATCGTCAACCGAGCAACCGCGGGAAAGATCAGAAATCGGTTTTGCAAAACCTTGAAGGAACGGACCAAAAGCTTCGGCTCCAGCCAAACGCTGCACGAGCTTATAACCGATGTTTCCGGCACCGAGATCCGGGAATACGAGGGTGTTCACCTTTCCGGTGATCGGGCTATTCGGGGCTTTTTTTGCAGTTACCGAGGGAACGAGGGCTGCGTCGGCTTGAAGCTCGCCATCAAAAAGGAAATCGCATTTGCGTTCGCCGAGAAGCTTGACCGCTTCCTGCACACGGAGAACGGACTCGTCTTTGCCGCCAGAACCTTTGGTCGAGAAGGAAAGAAGGGCAACAACGGGGTCCGTGCCGATGAACTCGCGGCAGCTTTTCGCGGCGGATACGGCAATGTCAGCAAGCTGTTCGGAGGAGGGAGTCGGGATAACCGCACAATCGGAAAAAATCATCAGACCGTCATTTCCCCAGGATTTGTCTTTCATTTCCATGACGAAGCAGGAGGAAGCAGTCTTGCTGCCGGCTGCGGTTCCGATGACAGAAAGTCCTGCGCGGAGCACGTCGCCGGTGGTGTTTTCGGCACCTGCAACCATCGAGTCGGCATAGCCCTTGTTGACCATCATGGCGCCGAAACGAAGAATACCGGTCATATCGATACGGGCCTGCTCGGGAGTCATTCCCTTGGCTTTGCGTTTTTCATAGTAAGTGTTTGCAAAATCGTCGAGCCAGGCTGATTTGGCCGGATTGACCACGGTGATACCTTCGAGAGAAACCCCGGCTTTTTTCGCCACCTCGCCTATCACTTTTTCATCACCGAGAACGGTGACAGCGGAAAGAAGCTTGCCGTCGACGAGCTTTCGGGCCGCCTGGACGGTGCGCGGTTCGGTGCCTTCGGGTAGCACGAGCTTGTTCTGGTACTCTTTGGCTTTGGTTTTCATGGTTTCAATAAAATTCATATTTGATCTCCTGTGTGCAAAATTGATATACGATACGGCATACAGCATATCCTCCGAAACAATTTTCGGCAAGCGGAACCGGTTGTATTTGCAGAACCCCAAAACTGATGTTACACTTCCTTTTATGAGATTACGACGTGTATCTTTGTTTCCGATACTCATCCTGTTGACCCTATTGACCGCCTGCTCATCCGAACATAACCTATCCCGAAGTCTTCTCCGCGGGCAGGCCGATCTTGCACATTTCAATTTTACCTCGACTTCCTTAGTCAGATTGAACGGAAACTGGCATTTCTGGCCCGGACAACTCCTGAGTGACCGCGAAGTACGCACAAGCCTTGCTGCAGGTTCAGGCAGCTTCACAGCGGTTCCCGGACTCTGGTCAAAAACCGGTATAACTGGAAAAGCAGACGATCTCCTTACAACCGGTACCATTGCCCTCGAGCTGCATCTGCCTGCAGGTCCCCACGACTGGGCCCTCCGCCTCCCGAACGCAGATACAGCCTGTACTCTTTTTATCGATGGCATCGAGGCTGCACACATCGGCAGTGTTTCCGCCAGTCGAATAGGCTTTGTCCCGAACAACGGCCTTGCAATTGTCCCCTTCCATACCGAAACAGGATCGACACTCCTGGTGCTGCACGTCGCTAATTTCGCAGCCCCCTACACCGGCACCTGGGATAGTCCCCTCCTCGGCAGTGCAGATTCAATTCAGGCAAAAAGGCGTATTGATATCATTCTTGCCTCCCTCATCAGTGGCGCTATGCTCTTCATGGGTCTGTATCACCTTGGTTTGTTCATCCTTCGCCGCAAGGATCCGAGTCCGCTCATTTTTGGCCTCATCTGCATCTTGATGGCAGTCCGCAACTTGGCTATGGGCGAACGGATACTTCTCGACCTTTTTCCTCTCACCTGGGGAGGCTGGCAAGCGGCTTTCACCATTGAGCACCTTTCCGCACACATGGTTCTGCCTCTTTTTTACCTGTTCTTCATGTATATTTTTCCGCGACAACTAAAACGTCTGCCGGTCGGCATTGTGTGTGCGATCAGCGCTCTATGGGCCGTGCTCGAAATATGTACCCCGGCCATGTTCCACCAGCGGTTTCTGTCCAGCTTCGAATATTTCCTTCTCGCCTCGGCTCTCTATATGGTGTATATCCTGTTCACAGCTCTGCGCCACAAAGAAGAGGGAGCGATTTTTATCCTTGTGGGAATCATTGCTATGTTGGTCACGGTTATCAACGATGTGCTCTTCTCGAACGGAATTATCCAGAGCTTCTATATGTCATCGATAGGCCTTTTTCTGTTTACCTTCGCCCAGAGCTTTTTCCTTTCTTTGCGCTTTTCAAGCTTGTTTTTTATGGTCGAACGCTACGCAAGTGAACTGCAAAACCTCAACCAGTCCCTAGAACGCTTCATTCCTCACGAAGTACTCGGCTTCCTGAACAAGAAAAGCATCATTGATGTTAATTTGGGTGATTTTTCCGAGCAGTATATGTCCGTCTTTTTTCTTGATATACGCGACTTTACCTCTCTCTCGGAAACCATGACTCCAGAAGACAATTTCCGTTTCATTAACTCCTTTCTCGAAAAATTCGGACCACTTATTCGTCAAAACGGCGGATTCATCGATAAATACCTCGGTGACGGTATCATGGCTCTTTTTCCGGGAGAACCCGATCATGCCCTGAACGCCGCTCTCTCGATGCGCGAAATGCTTGTTACATTCAACAATGAAAGGGCGGAAACCGACATTCCGATCCGTTTCGGTATCGGCATCCACAGCGGTATGCTGATGCTTGGAACCATCGGCGAAAACCAGCGTATGGATTCCACCGTCATCTCCGACACGGTCAACACCGCGAGCCGCCTCGAGCAACTGACGAAACTGCACGAGGCGGACATACTCCTGTCGGCCGAAACCGTCGATGCCCTCAAGCACCCGGAAAACTATCAGCTGGTTCCCATCGGCAAGGAAAAGGTGAAGGGACGGGAGCGCACAATAATGGTCTACGCGCTCGACTTTCTTGACATAGCCGTCGAATCCCTTTAGGTTGGGATCATGAACAAAGTCGGCATTTTAGGTCTCGGGCGTTTCGGTGCTTTCTGGGCAACAGTACTTTCACATTCCTATACCGTGTATGGATATAACCGCAGTACACTGACAGCCCCGCCATGTACACTGGTAAGCCTTGAAGAATTGTGCACACTGCCGGTCATCTTCATCTGCGTCCCCATGCGCACCGTCCCCGAAATACTCAAAAAGATTCGCCCCTTCCTTGCGCCGGGAACCCTGATTGTAGACACCTGTTCAGTCAAGATGGAACCAGTTCGCTGGATGCAGGAAATTCTGCCCCCGGAAGTACAAATTCTGGCCACACACCCGATGTTCGGCCCCGAATCGGCAAAGGAAGGACTTTCGGGACTCCCACTCATGATGCATCCGGTCCGAATGGAAAGCGCACACTATGACGAATGGGCGCACTTTTTTCGATCGCTTGGTATCATGGTTGTAGAAATGACCCCGGAGGAACATGACCAGCAGGCAGCTCTCAGCCAGGCACTGACCCACATGATAGGCCGCACCCTCAACACCATGAATATCGAAGAAACACCGATAGGCACTCTGTGGTACCGAAAACTTCTGGCAATATGCCGCCAGGTTGAAAAAGACTCGCCGGAACTCTTTCTCGACATGCAGACGCTCAATCCCTATGCAGCCCACATGCGGCGGGATTTCGAAGCTGCCTGGCAGAAAGTATGCACCGGCTTGACCGAAACCGGCATTCACGGCTAAATTATTGTTTATGGTAGATAACAAAGACAATGACCTTCTTGACCTCGATGAAGAAGATTACGATACCGTACTTGCACCGGACATCGATTTTACCGGCACCATCCAGTTTTCCGAACCATTTATGATCAAGGGACGGGTTACCGGTCAGATCGATGCAACCAGTGACCTGCTCGTTGAACTCGGTGCCGAGGTGAAGGCCAACATCAAAGCATCCCGCGTAATTATCAAAGGCTCGGTCACCGGTGACGTCACCGCCACCCAGATGGTCCATGTTTTCAGTACTGGCAAATTGAACGGAGACGTCACCGCCCCCGAAGTAATTCTGGAAAGCGGCTGCTTTTTCTCCGGCATCTGCACGATGAATCGGTAGTCAGCATGAAACGTACTACCTTAATCATTTGTACCGTGATCATCGGGCTCGTAACTACCATCAACACCTACGGACAGAACAAACCCGATGCGTTGGAACTCTACCGTGCGAATAAATTCACCGAAGCAGTCGAAGTTTGTCTTGCCGAAATCGCGTCAGAACCCGGTAATACCGAAAGCCATGTGGTCCTTTGTTGGTCACTTGTGCAGGCAAAGCGGTACGAAGAAGCCGATACCTGGGCCGAAAAGGGACGTATCCTTTCCCGGTACGATCCGCGCCTCATCGAAATACAGGCCGAAGCAAAATATTACCGGGGGCTCAACGACCAATCTCTGAAGCTGTTCCAGGAATATATTTCGTATGCCCCGAACGGAAGTCGCATTGCCCCGACATACTATTTTATGGGCGAGATTTACCTCCGCCTGGCCAAGTTCCGGCACGCGGATATGGCGTTTTCGGCTGCAGTCCAGCTTGAAGGGCTCAACTCACAATGGTGGGTCCGACTGGCCTATGCCCGCGAAATGGCCAAGGAATACCGGTACTCTCTTGAAGCCTACAACAAGGCTCTCGAGCTCAATAACACGCTGCAAGACGCTGTCCGCGGCCGTGACCGGGTAGTCAAACAGCTCAATTAATGGAACGCATACACTTCGAAACCCTCGGTTGCAAACTGAATCAAATTGAAACGGAATCGCTTGCTCATGCTTTCCAGGAGGCCGGATTTTCGGTCGTCTTAGGAAAGGATGCTGATGGGGGGGGGGATATACCTACCGGTAGGTATACTGGCCCTCAATATTGTCAATACCTGCACGGTCACCGGAAAAGCCGAGCAAAAAGCACGCCGTCTTATCAGACTGCTCTTAAAAAAACATCCCCAAACCCCGGTACTCGTGACTGGCTGCTACGCCGAAGTTGAAGCTTCGATTATTGCACAAATCGATCCCCGCGTCCGAGTGTTCCCCGGTTCCCGCAAGGGCGAACTGGCCGATCTTCCCGGATTTTTAGCCGGACGACTCACCCTGCACCCCGAAGAACCACTCATATCAGCTCTTTCCGACTTTTGCCTCCGCAATACAGACGCATCGGCTCCGAAAGGAGCGACATCCAGTACGTTCAGACTTGCAACCGATAATTTTCTCTTCCATTCCCGCGCATCGATCAAGATACAGGACGGATGCAACAACCACTGCACCTATTGCCGCATCCGTCTCGCACGCGGCAAGGCAGTCTCGCTCCCTTCCGCGGAAGTAATCGCTCAGATCAGGAAAATCGAGGCAGCCGGCTGGGCAGAAGTAATCCTATCGGGCGTGAATCTTTCGCAATACCGGTCCGAAAATGGCGATTTTGCCGATCTTATGCACCAAATTCTTACAAACACTGACAAAATAGCTATCCGGGTCTCGAGCCTGTATCCCGAACGGGTGGACGAAGCGATACTCCCGATGCTTGCCAATCAGCGCGTCCGTCCCCATTTTCACTTATCGGTGCAGTCGGGCAGCGACCGGATTCTCGCTCTGATGAGGCGGCCCTATACTGCCGAAACCGTCTACCGGGCAGCGGAACGACTCCGCTCGGTCAAGGAAAATCCATTCCTCGCCTGCGATATCATCACCGGTTTTCCCGGAGAAACGGATGAAGACTTCGAAAAAACCTTCATGCTCTGCTCGGATATCGGTTTTGCCTGGATTCACGCCTTTCCCTACTCGCCCCGCCCCGGTACCGAAGCCGCGCTCTTCAAGCCGCATGTTCCCGAGCGCATCGCCGGCGAACGGGTAGCCCGGCTTTCAGCCCTTGCCGAACAAAACCACAGGCGATATGCAGATTACTGGACAGGCCGAGAATTGACCGCCATCGTCGAACAAAGACCCACAGGCGGAACGGGTCGAATTCTTACCGAAAACTATCTATCCCTGGAAATTGATCCTATCGATTCGGCTCGAGGCTCGCAAATCCGCATCAAAGTGAAAGGAAACGGTAAGGGTCAAATTGTAATTTAGCACTCAAAGGATTATACTCTGTACCAAGAGGTACCCTATGAACCGCAAGATTGCATCAACCATTATAATAAGTATACTTTTAACAATACTACTTTCCTCCTGCAACGCGCTGCTCAATCCGTCAAGCTTCTTCTCCGCGCTCGACAAGCCGGATACCGGAGCCCTCTCGAAAATGACCGGAACCAAGTTGCTCGACGCCCTAGCCGACCAGCATGGATCAAAAACCTTCTATGAAGAACTTTCGGATTCAGAAGCTGGCCGGATAGACGCCGAACTCGAACGTCTCCAGCAAAGCGGGGACGAATCGGTGAGAAGCAAAGCCGCTCTTGCCCAAGTCGAACTGACCGTTATGACCAATCCGGTTGTCCGTGACACCATCAACAGCATCGCCGACCTCCTCATCCCGGACGATCATGTCGTCATGGATACCGCCGCGATTGTCGGAAAACTCACCACCGCCCTCGATCCGATTAAGAACGATCCCGCAGCCCTCGCCGAATTCCTCCGCGACATGAGCAAAATCAGTGAATCCTACGGGAAGGTATCCACCGGTACCGTTGGCCCCGGCGATATGCAAACTTTCATGGTAGCCGCAGTATTCGCAACGATTGTGGATGTGTATCCGGGAGATATGGATACAGCAACTGTTGCGTTGAGCGCTTTTTTAGTTAACCCGAACGCCCCACTCGAATCAACGTTATTACCAGTAAGTGTTGATGTACAAGCGTTCCAAGCTAAAATCACCGGCGCAGCAGGCAAAGTTTTGACTTTGACAACCCTCGCTCATCTTGCTGGTCTTGAAACCCTTGCAGACACCATCACCGACGCCCTCACCGGCAAATAAGGAGACACGCATGAAACGGATATTGCTTGCATTGATTGTCGCGCTCGTTGCGTTGTCGGGACTTAATGCCGAAAAAAAGGAAATCGATTCTTTCAGGATAGTGACACCGCGAACCACCGGTATGGGAAATGCCTATATCTCGATGGCTAAAGGCTTCGAGACGCTGTGGACCAATCCTGCTGGTTTCGATACCCAAAAAAAAGAATTGAACATTCTTGCCTTGAACGCTTCAGTGCTCGGCAACTATACTGAACTGACCGCACTCGGCACCATCGATTCTTCAAATATTTCGGGACTGCTCAATACCCTTGAACCGGTACTGATAGGAAGCGGCGCGGGTGCGAATGTGGGAGCCGGCATCTCCTGGGTCGGAAAACGGGTCGGAATCGGGATTTACGACAGTTTTAATACATACCTGCAAGGAGAGCCCTTCCCTTCCGGTGTCGAAGGCTTCGTGGACAATACAGTTTCGTTAATGGGCGGCTATGCGCATCCCTTCCATCTGACCGATTCCATCACACTGAGCGCTGGACTCGTATTACGGCCTTCCCTCAAATGGCGGCTCGAAATTGATGGCAAACT
Source organism: Treponematales bacterium (assembly GCA_038248875.1). GTDB lineage: Bacteria > Spirochaetota > Spirochaetia > Treponematales > Treponemataceae > Teretinema. The sequence continues at coordinate 79,474 of JBBRWY010000006.1, read as the reverse complement.
GATAAGCGACGCCTTGGACAAGAACTTTGACGCGCAGTCCTATTTCAACGAAAAAGCCTCGGAACCTTCCTTTGGGGTTCCCGTCGATATCGGTGCCCGCGCTGTTTTTGCCCACGGACTATCCGCCGCGCTCACGGTCAGGGACATTTACGCGACATACGCAGGCGGCAGTGCCACGTACGATTACTATACTCCCTGGAGCGTCAATGCGGGGGGAGCCTGGAATCCGGATATGAAAGGCCTGAAATGGCTCATTGATCCGACCATCGCGGTTGAATTTTCTAATCTGAACAAAGTGATTGCCGGTGATGCCGGTATCTGGAAGGAACTCCACATCGGTCTCGAGCTCGTTACCCTCAAGAAAGTACTGACCGTCTGGGCGGGACTTGATGGCGGATACCCGGCAGTCGGAACGAGCCTCGATCTCTTCATCCTTGACCTTTCGATCGCCTATGGCACCACCGAATACGGCCGCTACCTCGGCGACCGACCGGTTTCAAATTTAACGATTGAGGTTTCTTTCCGTATCGATTAAACTTGTATCTCTGACGGAGGCTGCACATGAAACATTTATATAGAATAATCGGTCTTATCGCCCTGTTTGCGGTTTTAACCGTATCATGCAGGCAACTCTATACCACCTCGTTCGGTACAGTCCTTGCCCGCGACGGCCTGAGCATCTCGGCCAATACCTCGATAAGCCAACTTCTCGACATCGCAAACAGCTCCGATGGCGCCAGCCCCGAAGCTGCAAAAGAACTCCTCGATGTGTTTGGGGGGAAATCCGAAGCGGATATTCTTGCACTTTCAATAGACGACAAGACGACAATACTGGATCTGGCTGGAGCAGCAGCAATCGATTTCACGACAATCAATGATACCTTTAGCGGCTACGATCCGGCCACATCGAATACTGATGCACTCATAGAAGCTGCCTTGGGTGCATTCGATACATCGGTGGATCTGACAGCGATCCTGTACATACTTGACGATCCTGCAACGATTGCATCAGCACCAATCGAATCAATTGTTTTTGCTTCGGCAGTAGTACTGGCCGATCTTGCTTCTGAACTCGGAACAACGGAATTGATGGGATACATGGGCGGCGATCCTACTGGGGCATTATCTCCAGAACAACAAGCGACAATTACTTTGATTAAAAATCTTGCACTCGTACTTGAAGCACGTCCAGATGCCGGAGACGCCAATCTTGGCGGTTTCAATCTTATCGATCTCTTGAAAGGTACCCCATGAGCCTTAACACAGCCCACCCCAAATCCCGGCTCGTTTCGGGAATCTTTTTCTTCCTGCTTTTGCAATCTTTCGTTCTCCTTTCGGCTCAGGCTTTCAAATTCGAGCCGATACGCCCGGTGATCGTTTCCGGGCGTACGGCGGGGTATGGCGGGGCGTACAGCGCGATCGAGGCGGGGTTTGATACATTGACGACAAACCCGGCGGCGCTCGCGTATGTGGACAAGGAATGGGCGGTGGCCCGGCTTGCTGCCAATGTAGCGGGACCGCTTTTCGACCTGCCGGTCATAGTACAGTCTGACGACATGATATCGAGCATACTCGGCCTTGTCGGCGACAATAACGGCGTATACATCGGTTTGAACATGACAGGCCCGATTGCTTTCGGGAAGGTTGACCGCAATTTCGGCTTCGGCGTTTTTAACCGGACCATCGCTAGTGCAGACATACCCTCGATCAGCCGGGCAACCGTGCTAAGCGGGGAAGAAATCCTTCTTGTCGGTGGATATGGACTGAATGTATGGGAAAAGGGAAAACAGTCCATCGCAGTCGGCCTCCAGATGAAAGGCTTTTTCCAGACCTTTGTCTATGAATCGGGCACAGCCATCACCGTCCTTAACACCTTCATGAATATGGATATTAATGGAATCCCGACTGTCCTTTCAACCGGCTTCGGCGTGGATGTCGGCGTACTATACCGCCTCGGCGACAATTTCAGCGCAGGCCTCACCTGCAAGGACCTCTACACACCCGTCTTTTCTACCCGCTATGAAAATATCGGTACATATATGATGGGAGAACCCGATGCGGATACCCTGTATGACCGCCTGGCACCCAATTTGACGGCCGGCGTCGCTTACACAATCCCCCTCCCGGACCGTTGGAACACCATTTCGGCCTGGAAAGTCATGTTCGATTACCGCAACGCACTCGACATCCTTAATCCTCTCTACCGCAATCCCGTGCTGAACTTTGCGGCCGGAACCGAGATCGTCCTTCTGGACGTAGTAAGCCTCCGCGCCGGAATCCGCGACACCTACCTGTCTTCGGGTCTGGGCCTCGACCTTACAGTCTGCCAAATCGATTTTGCCATGTACGGCACCGAAATGGGACTCGACCCCGGAAGACGCCCTCTTTTGAACATGGTCTTCTCGGTCGGATTTGTGTATTAATATTTCAGGCAGTAGCGTGTTGACAAAAATATCAAATTGATATACCTTGTTCCTCGTCGTCCTGTAACACGGGCCACTAGCTCAGTAGGTAGAGCAACGCCCTTTTAAGGCGTGGGTCGATGGTTCGAATCCATCGTGGCTCAGTAAAACAATAAAAGCGGAATCAGCAATGATTCCGCTTTTTGCTTTTAAATGCAATTTACACATATCAGCCGCGATGGATTCGAACCAGAATGGACGGCCCGAGCCGACGAGGGACCGGCGCATGGAGGCGCCGGAGGGCCGCCCCTCTGGGGCCGCCCCTCTGGGGCCGCCCCAGAGGGGCTTGAAGCTACCGCTTGTCGAGCGGTATGTAATGTGCGTCGACGAGGCCTGTATAGATTTGACGGGGACGACCGATACGGAAAGGAATAGCGTCATGCATTTCCTTCCATTGCGCGATCCAGCCAGGCATTCTGCCGATGGCGAAAAGCACGGTAAACATATCAGTGGGGATACCTAATTCATGGTATAAAATACCGCTGTAAAAATCAACATTCGGGTATAAATTACGTTCAATAAAGTAGTCATCCTTGAGCGCCGCTTCTTCAAGCTCAAGGGCAATATTCATAAGAGGATCATCAACTTTCCTGTTTGAAAGAAATTTCTTGGCAGCATCTTTTAAAAGCTTGGCGCGAGGATCGTAGTTTTTATAGACCCGGTGTCCAAAACCTGACAACATAAAGGGATTCGTTTTACTCTTCGCTCCCTCTATCACTGTACTGATAGTGAGATTGGAACGCTTGATTTCTTCCAACATTTCTATCACGTCTTGGTTTGCTCCTCCATGGAGAGGGCCCCACAAGGCGCATATTCCCGCACAAACAGAAGAATAGAGATTGACCTTCGAACTACCAACCAGACGTACAGTTGAAGTGCTGCAGTTTTGTTCATGGTCTGCATGTAAAACAAGAATCATGTTAAGGATTTTCTCGGCTTCATGATCAATTTCGTATGACTTGATCGGACTGTCGAACATCATGTTAAGAAAATTATTACAATAACTTAGCTTATACTGTGGATATATAAATGGTTCTCCAATAGATTTTTTGTATGAAAACGCAGCGATCGTCCTGATTTTTGAAATGAGACGTGCGGCCATAATTTCAAACAAACCTTCCTGGCGATCATTTACAAAAAACAGGGGATGGAACATCGCAAGGGCATTAACCATTGTGCTGAGGATTGCCATCGGATGTGCTGTCGGTGGTATATTCTCAAAATAATGAATCATGTCCTCATGCAACATCGAATGTTCATTCAGCAGTCCCGAGAAACGTGCTTTTTCTGTACTATTCGGGAGTTTTCCGTTTATAAGTAAATATGCAGTTTCTACGAAGGTAGCTTCTACCGCAAGTTCCTCGATCGGAATTCCCCTATACTTCAAAATTCCTTTTTCACCATCAATAAAGGTTATATCACTCTTACAGCTTCCGGTATTTTGATAGCCACTATCAAGAGTGATATATCCAGTGTCCTTCCGAAGAGTTGATATATCAATCGCCTTTTCATGCAGGGTTCCTTCAATAACAGGAAATATAAATTTTTTGCCTTCCAAATTCAATTCGGCACTTGCCATATTAACTCCTTCAATTAATTTGTATTAACTTCAAGTAAATATATCATGCCGCTTGAATTTGTGTCTGTATTTTGAATCGTTGCCAGTTATTTTACCCGGGCGAAATCGATGAAACCCCGTTCAATATTCGTGGATATGAGTTTTACCCGAATCTTTTCTCCGACATCCATGCCCTCAAAGCCGCTTTCGAGTTTACCCTCCGCTGGTGGATCAAAAATCCTCACCCAGGTTCCCTTGTCAGACGCACCAGTAACAATACCATCAAACGTCATTCCTATCCGACCCTCGAGTAAAATTCCTGCAGCCGACTTTTCGACCAGGCGTTCAACCTTTTTTATTTTGTCCTCGGTTTCTGTACAATGCCTGGCAAGCTCGATCAACTCCTCAATGCTATAGGGAGGAACCGTTCCCGCATAAGCCGCCTTGATCAGCCGCTGCGTAAGCAAATCCGGGAAGCGTCGATTGGGCGCTGTAGAATGCGAGTAGTCCTTTACTGCAAGACCGAAATGACCTTCCGTTTTCTTGCCATTTTCCTGGACCACATACTCGCCTGATCCCAGAAGCTTAACGATGCTCAGGGAAAGATCAGGGAACCGTATCGGATCTTTTTCTTTTGCCGATACCAGAAATAATTCCAACGCAACAGGGTCGGGCACTTGAGGAAGGGTTGTTCCCAAAGCTGAAGCAATAGTTACAATGCGGTCCCACCGTTTCGGTTTACTCACCATACGCCGAAGTGACGGGAATTGTTTAGATTCAAGATATCTCGCCGTTATACCATTCGCCGCGATCATGAAATCTTCGATGATATCCTTTGCGCGATTAGGAATGTCGCGTTCAATGTTCATGAGCATGCCACTCTCGAAATAGGGTCGCGACTGAATTGTTTCGAGATCGAGCGCCCCGTGAATATGCCTCAGCGCTCGCAGCTTTCGGGCGAATTCGTCTTGCAGCCGAAGAGAGGCTTCCATGCCTTCTATCACCTCGATTCCTTCAGGAAGAGGACCCTTCCCGTCAAGCCAGGCTGCGAAACTGTCGTATGCGAGCTTAACCCTGTTTCTCACCATCGCCCGATATACCGAATATTTCTGCAGCCCTCCATCCTTCGAAAGTATCATTTCGACGACTACCGCAAGGCGGTCTTCTCCCTTATTGAGAGAGGTCAAATCGGTGGAGATTCGTTCGGGAAGCATAGGAAAATTTCCTGCTGCGGTATAGACAGTAGCTGTGTTATTACGGGCGTAACCATCTATAGCCGTCGATTTCTTGACAATCACGTCAACATCTGCTATTGCAATCCGGACTCTCGCAGATCCGTCCTCCAGCCTGTCCGCTGTGGTCAGCTGATCAAGGTCTCGTGAATCATCATTATCGATCGAGCACCAGAGGAGGTCGGTGAGGTCTTGAGTGTTAGTGGATGATGCTGGTGCAGGTCCCGGGATTTTTCCGAGTTCTTCGAGTGCCTGTATCGGATACTCGACCAACAGTCCCTGTTCACGCATCGCGCGATGGGCAATATCCATGAGAATTTGCCGGTGCGGTTTATTTTGAATCATACTCATTGTGTATCTCCTTATAAAAGCAGTATTTCGATTAAATGAGGTTTCTTGTCGTCGACCAACTGTATGGTTGAATCGCTTTGGCTCTGACCATCAACCGTTATCGTCGTCACTCCTGTTTTACCGGACGTCTGCGATACTTCGATGTTAAAAAAAGTTTCCTTGTATCGATAGCGTATCTTGAACGACGTCCAATCGACAGGAATGCAGGGTTTGATGCGCAGGGTGTCTTCCCCGAAATGCAGACCCAAAAGAGATTCAGTAATGAGGCGATACATCCAACCGGCAGAACCGGTGTACCAGGTCCAGCCACCGCGACCGGTATGCGGTTCAACCGAATACACGTCGGCCGACATGACATAGGGCTCAACTTTATATTCCGCAGCTTTCGGGGATGAATCCGAATGGTTGACCGGATTGATCATGGAAAAAAGTTCCCATGCTTTTTCATTATCACCCTGACCGGCAAAGGCCATTGCAGCCCATATCGCAGCATGGGTATACTGGCCACCGTTTTCTCTGACGCCCGGAACGTATCCTTTGATATAACCGGGATCTTTCCCCAACGAATCGAACGGTGGGGTGAGAAGCATTACGAGTTTCTTGTCCCGACGCACGAGCATCTCGTCGAGCGACTGCATGGCGGTTCGAGAACGTTCTGTGTTGCCCGCACCGGAAAGCACAGACCAGCTCTGCGCGATTGAATCGATTCTGCATTCGATGTTCTCCGAAGAACCGAGTACCGAGCCGTCATCGAAATACGCGCGACGGTACCAAGCGCCATCCCAACCGTTTTGCTCGACACTCTCAAGTAGTGCTTTCGCTTCGACTTGACAGGTTTCCGCATACGCAGTGTCCCCGCGTAGCATCGCGAGTTCACTGAAATCCCGAAGCACCGAATACAAGAAGAAGGCTAGCCAGACGCTTTCCCCGGTACCCTTCTCGCCCACCATATTCATTCCGTCGTTCCAGTCTCCCGAGCCGATAAGCGGGAGTCCATGCACTCCCCGCGGTGCTGAATGATTTATGGATCGTACACAATGTTGATATAACGTCTGATTCTCCTCGGATTTCCGAGGCAGATCATAATAAGAGTCCTCGTCCTGATTGAGTTCCCGTCCTTCAATGAACGAGATCTCTTCGTCGAGAATGCCCGTGTCTCCGGTAAGGGAAACATAGCGGCATACGGCAAGTGGCAGCCACAGATAGTCGTCGGAACATTTTGTCCTGACTCCCCTTCCCGTAGGCGGATGCCACCAATGTTGGACGTCGCCTTCGATAAACTGATGGGTAGCGCAGAGGAGAATATGTTCGCGACAGATATCGCTTTCGACATTGATGAGAGCCATTGCATCCTGCAGTTGGTCACGGTAGCCGAACGCTCCTCCCGATTGATAAAAACCACTTCGACCCCAGAGACGACATGAAAGTATCTGGTATACAAGCCAACCGTTTGCAAGGACGTTGAGAGCCACGTTTGGTGTTTCAACCTGTATCGCGGAAACCTGACGGGTCCAATATTCTATAGCAGACGCAAGCGCGGTTCCCGGAGCCGCGGAATCCTGGAATTTTTTTACAAGGATGGATGCTTCATCCCCATTGACAGCTGCGCCGAGCTTAAACGTTATTTCCTTTTCCTGACCATCAGCAAGTACAAATGGAATGCGTATGGCAGCGCAGGGATCTAGTGCCGGACCGGTTAAACCGGATAGCTCAACCCGCGACATTGCATCCGGGTTTGTAAGACTTCCGTTTCTTCCGAGAAATTCCGTCCTGTCACCGGTAACCGTCTTTCCACGACCTGATGCGTCTAAGAAAACAATTCTCTCACCGAATTCAATATTGAATCTGTTTCTGGCGAATATGGCCCCTGTTGCCGGATCGATTTCGGTGACAACATGCATTGCCGTTTTTGTACGCAGGTCTCCCAGTGTCAGCTCTGCATAGGCAGTTGCCGAAAGTCTGCGCGAGCGTCCTGATTCATTTTTAATTTTGAGTGTCATGAATTTAATCGGCGCATCTATCGCCACATAGATCCATAATTCCGTGCGGATTCCCCGCTCGGTATGTTCAAAGACGCTGTAGCCGAATCCATGTCGGGTGACATATGCTTCCTCGCCCTTTTTCGGAAGCGGAGTTGGAGACCAGAATAAACAGCTTTCCTCATCCCGTACATAAAGTGCTTCACCACCTGAGTCGCTTACCGGATCGTTGTTCCACGGGGTCAGACGATACTCATGGGCGTTTTCGCTCCAGGTGTATGACGAACCCGATTCTGTTACAACCGTGCCAAATCCGGAATTCGCGATTACGTTAGACCAGGGTGCCGGCGTATGATTGCCGTCGGCTATCGTTATCACGTACTCTTTACCGTCGGTAGTGAATCCGCCATGCCCGTTAAAAAACAGTAGATTCCGTTCTTTCAACGATCCAGAAACCACACGGCCGCGGAAGTTTCGGGAAGATAGCAGTAGTGGCATTATCTTTTTATCGATTCTTTTTCCGTCTATCTGGTCTTCAAGGGTGCCACGTTCATCACTGATCACGATACGCGAAACCGCCTGTATTAATATCCGGTCTTCGGTGGAAATCTGTTCAGAGGAACGAATAAAAATTCCTCCTGGTTTGTCGATATTATTTGTCTCTCCGCTTGCACCTATAACCGAAACGAGCTGTTCCTGAAGTTGTAGTCGGTAGCTGCCATTTTCTTCGTTCCAGATCACCATGTCGACGGCGAGGCCTTTCTGACGCCAATAGGCGTGTGCCTGGATCATCTGTATTGCAAGACCGATATTATCTGGATCCTTGATCATCAAGAGTACGATCGGTAAATCTCCAGAAATTGAATACCCCCAAAGCCCGGATTGGCTTCGGCGGTTTGCAGCGATAGTATTGGTATCAGTTCGCAGACGCGCGTTCGAATACAAGATCGCACCAGCCAGTTTGCTGTACAAATTAGCGTCCGATTCGGTTCCGTTTATCTGCTGCAGGACGATCTGACTGTGAGTCTGCGATAATTCGAACGCGCGGTTGGCGAACCTCTTTCCCTGATATTTTTCGACCAGCTGCAAAGCTCCTTCGCGCGAATCGCTAATACCGGTAATCAAATCGATAACAACTGATTCTTCGGGGGCAAGTGTAATTTTATGGCGAATGGCGACACAGGGATCGAGAACCGACCCTTGTGTTCCCGAAAGCTTTTCACCTGTTGCAAGGGAAACGGGAGCTACGGTTGAAGAATCCCTTCCCAGGAATCGCATGCGATCGGTTTCGAAGGAGATTTCACTATCAACTCCATCACGCACCGCCATGAGATGCAGCATCCAGGGAAACTGATCTTCCGTGCTTCGTTTTCGTCTGTTACAGATAATTGCCTGTTTATCTTCCAGTATTTCGGTCTGGACGAACAAATTACTGAACAGAGGATGTGCAGCATCGCTCGCGCTCGTGGCAATAACCACTTCCGCATAACTTGTCACTTCAATCGTCCGTGCAATTTTTGATCGGTTCGCAATGCGTACACGCCGCAACTCTATGTCATCTTCCGGCGATACCACGATTTCGGTATAGGTTTCTATTTCGTGATCTCTACGACGGAATTCAGCTCTGCCTTCGGTAAAAATCGACTCGTAACGTACACACTTTTTCAAGGTCGGTTGATAGGCGTTTGACCACAGGTCACCGGTCGCCGAGTCTCGAAGATAGACGAAAGTCCCCATATTGTCGCAGGTACTATCCTCTTTCCAACGGGTTACTGACAGATCATTCCATCTGCTATATCCGCCACCCGAGTTGGTAACCATTACATGATACTTGCCATTAGATAAAAGCTGGATAGCGGGAAATGGAGTGTCATAGGTTTTCAGTATACGTGCCGGTTTCGATACCGCTTTTTCAACCATCACGTATTCGCTGGCGTCCAACGAATGAATGTGGGTAACAGAGCTTCTCGGTATTTTTTCTTCGAGCAGCAAAGCAGTTGCCTGCACGACAGGAATGGAAGCAAATCTTTTTTGCATCCGTTGGCCCAGTAGATTCGAAGCAAATGATAGAAGGCTCATGCCCTGGTGATGCGCCATAAAGGAACGCACGATTGCGTTTTTATGACCGGCGGGTGCTCTTGACTTCGTATAGTCGATAGCTTCATAAAAACCATAGTCACCCTCGAAACCTTCATCCGAAAGATGCTGGAGATTGGCGCAAGCTTTTCCCGGCAATACCATCAGTGCAAGAGCTGTAGCGTACGGAGCAACAACAAGATCGTCGACAAGGCCCCGTTGCAGACCAAGACCGGGAACCCCGAATGCATGGTACTGATAGTTAAGAGAGGCATCGAAAGCATTATAGCCCGACTCGGAAATTCCCCACGGAACACCTCTTTGTTTTCCGTATTCAATCTGTGCCTTGACGGCCGAAACGCAGGTCTGGTGCAGAAGCGTCTTGTCATACAGGGGCATCACGAGTAGCGGCATCAGGTATTCGAACATGGAACCACTCCAGGAAAAAAGGATCAGATCTCCGTTATTTTCGGTGAGGAGGCGGCCGAGAGAAAACCAATTTTCCTGGGAAATTTGCCCCTGCGCGATCGAGATAAAAATCGCAAGTCTCGCTTCCGAAGCGAGAAGGTCGTAATAGCCGGTATCTTTACGGCGACTGTCTGCATTATACCCAATAGAAAATAGATGCCGTTGTTTGTTAAAAAGAAAATTAAAATCCATCATGCTCAACTGTTCGATCCGGTTCGAGAGTTCGTCGATCAGCGAGAATCGCTCTTCAATATGCGCATGCCCATCGGAGACCAACTGAAGGATATCGCCTGTGCTTTTTCCACCGCCGTCCACGCTTTCGATTTCGAGACTTGTGGCAAGGGTATTCATAAGTGCAGTTTCCCTGTCGTAGAGTTCGCGCATACTTCCAATTTGCTCTAATTCTGAAAAATCACTGTCATCCGTATACATGCTATCCGCTGAAATCCAGGGAAAGAGATACTCGATTTCCGCCATCGATTCCATGCATTGGCTGCGCAGAGTTTCGGTCCACCAAGCAATTCGCCCGTCTTTTTCTTTGTTCGAGACAAGGATGATCTTTTCGGCGTGTATTGCAAGCTTTCCGAGTGCCACCCAAACCGATGAGACTGTAGCGGGAAGAGCCTGTATAGTATTGTCGAGTTCTTCGACGAACCGCAAGAGAGCTGCGGGTTTTTTTCGTTCGAAAAATCCCTCAAGTACTGATGTAGTATCACGCAATCCTTCCCAAATCCGCGGATTTGTGTGCAAGCCGTCCGGGAGCGAAAGCAATCCAGAACGAAGAGTCATTAAATGAGCTGAAAGGTTTGCGCTGTCGACTGTCGAAATATAGCGAGGCAAAAGCGGTTTCCGGGTGATTGTGTCATACCAATTGTAAAAATGATCGTGGTGCCGTTCTAGTGACGACATTGATTGAAGCGCCAGATTTGTCCGCTCGAGCATCGAACGCATGGTGAGATATCCGAAATCATATGCGGTAAGATTCGCAAGCAGCGCGAGTCCCATATTCGTTGGCGATGTTCGATGAGCGATTTTTCCGTAGGGAACTACTTGGTAATTGTCCGGAGGAAGCCAGTTTTCGTCTGCATTCACGAAGGTCTCGAAAAAAGACCATGTTTTTCGTGCAATACGACGGAGGAACGTATTCTGATCTTCCGTAAGGATTTCCACTCGTTCTGAAAATGGTTTCCCTATCCAGCAAGCTATTGCCGGGGACGTGAACCAGAGCAAAAGGAAGGGAGAAGCAAGTAAAAAAGTCGATGGATTTGTCATCAAAAAAAACACCGACAGCGAGAAAGAGAGGAGCGGGCTAAACCACATGATCTTCAGAGAAGAGCCAAAAGTACCATTGTCTTTTCCGTTATCCGTATCCGAGGCATGCCACTCGAGCAGCTTTCTCCGGGAAATCAATATACGCCACTGGACAACAGCTATTGTCCGCAAGCTGAAATATGCATCGTAGGACAGACAAGCGAGAGTGAAAAAAGCGGGAGCAAGATGAAGTACCGAAGAGTGCAGTGCAGAAATAATATAGGGCACCACCGGCATGTCTTTCGGCTTACCAAAAAATCCGGTAATAGAAGCAAGGAATGCCGGCAACAGCATGATGAGTGCAACAGCGAAAGTCCACAGAAGTGAATCAGGAAGGACTGTCCATGATAAGAGCAGTAAAATAGTCAGGGCGGTCGACGTAATACTCCGTCTGAGATTGTCGAGTATTTTCCATTTTCCAAGTGCCGAAATTGGATTTTTTATACGCGGTCCGGTTTTCGAAGGAACGGACGTAAAAAGCCAGGGAAACAACTGCCAGTCACCCCGCATCCACCGCTTGCGCCGCTGCACGTCCGCATGATACGAAAATGGCGCGGCCTCTATGAGTTGTATATCGCTGAGCAACCCCGAACGGGCGTAACAACCTTCAAGAAGGTCATGGCTGAGTATTCTGTTTTCCGGAAGACGGTCTTTAAGGACGCGTTCGAAAGAAGCGACGTCATAAATTCCTTTACCGATGAATGATCCTTCTCCGAAGAGGTCCTGATATACATCCGAGACGGCGCGTGTGTAGGGATCGAGTCCCGGGTCGCTGCCGTTAAGACGCGCATAACAGGATCGCGACGAGCCCAGCAAGCTGGAAGCTACGCGCGGTTGTAAAATACCATATCCTTCGACGATACGATCTTTTGCTTCGTCGAAGCGGGGTCTATTGAGCGGGTGAGACAGTGCACCGACCATCATTCGGGCGGTATCGCGCGGCAAAAAGGTATCGGTATCCAGGGTACACACATATACAACGCTCGACAATTGCGAAATCTTTCCCGTTATCAGAGAGAAGTTTTCTGTTATGCCTTCAAGTATGAGCGCGTTCAGCGCCATGAGTTTCCCCCGTTTGCGCTCGTAGCCCATCCATGTTTTTTCTCGTTCATTCCAAAGTCTTTCCCGGTGAAACAGAAAGAAAGGTTCCATTTTGTCTGTTCGATACGTATTGTTGAGCTCTTCCATTTTTTTCTGCGCATAAGCAAGCAGCTCGGTATCGCCCGGATTGAATTGTTTTTTGGCATCAGGATAATCGGTGAGAAGTCCAAAAAAAAGATTGTTATCTCGGTTTGCGAGAAACCGGACTTCCAGCGCCTCGATGAGCGAGTCGATATGCCCTTGGCAGGAAAACATTGATGGAATTACAACCAGGGTCCGCGCCGAAGTAGGGATTCCTTCGGCATAGTCCATTCGGGGAAGTTCCGCGGGTTTTGCGAACAGCATGATTGCCCAATTTACCAACGCGACCGATAAACCCGTTGCGCACACGAAAATAAGGACAGTAAGGAATGACAATACCCCGAGTCCGATTCCTTCATGGAATGCCTCGGTAGTTAAAAAGGCAGTCGTCAAAAGAGTCAGAAAAAATATCGCTCCGATGTACAGACGAAATGTTTTTCGTTGTGCAAAAGCATGGATTTTCGCGCTAAAAGTCCGCTTAATCGATATCTTTTTTTCAAGTTGTGCAAATCCTTTGTCGACCAGATAGTAACCAACATGTGAAACACGATTTTGTTTACCAGCTGTATCACAGGCTTCCTGGGCAAGAGCAATTGCACACGCAGCTATGACTGCCTCGCTTGTGCCGTTCAGCTTCGCAGTCTTTTCGACCACATGACGGTATCGGTCTCTGGTGGAAAACTCCATACCTCTATAGCAGCCGGATGGATCCTTCGCCAATGTTTTTTCGACATCACTACAATTTTCTACGAACTGTTTCCAGTCCTTTGCAGTCAGGAAACGGAGACTACGAATTGTGTTGCTGACAGAGACTTGATCGGAAGCTTGTTGTTGCATTTCAGTCTGCACGAGGGAATCAATCGACTCATTCTTTTCGGCAAGTTGCTGTTCCAGCCAAGCAATAGGCAGCGCGAGCGCAGAACCTTTGCCCTGCAGTCTATAAGAAAATTCGGCGACGAAAGAACTTACCAAAGGCGGGTCCGATCGCGCTAAATCAGCGACAAGCAGTATCACACTTTTGGGATCGGACGCTACCCGCGCGAGCAACCGATTTGCCCAGAGAGCAGCGTTATGCTGGATGTTCATCTCGTTGGCAATACGAATCGATATGCGTCGAAGATTTTCGATGAGTGCAAGACGCAGCATAATTGGAAAAGCCCATAATTCCCCAAGCGTCAGGATATTCACGGACTGATATGCATCAAAAAAACCCTGAAGCGTTTCAGGATCAACGAGACCGTCTCCGTGAGAAATTCGTTCCAGTGCGATGTCATACACTCGCGGAAGCCCGGGAGGGGAACTGCCCTCAAGGCGTGGTAGTTCTTTGCTGAAACCCTTCGGCAAGTCCCTCTTACTCGTCCTGATATGATCTTGCACAAGATAGAAATTGTCCAAAATCCAATCGGCGGCGGGAACAATCCGTTCTTTTGCTGCGACTGCGTCCGTGAGCAGGACACGAATTTCTTCAAGAATTGTTTCGTTTTCTTCAAGCCTTCCAAGCAGACTATCGAAGCAGGCCCGGGAAGGGCTCAGTGTATGAGATTCTGACAGCGTTCTTCCGTAGGTCTGCATCTGTTCGGGATTGAAGATTTCGGACCGAAGCGGCTGTTCGATTGCAGGATTTTTTCTTACGAAACTGAGAGTCCCCGAGTCAAGAAGCGCGCGAAATGCGTTTGGCATTGATTACCTCAATTATTTTTTTTAACCCAGGTTCGCGCTATGAAGATTGACCCGGGCAACTATTATCTGCGTTTCCTATGCGTAAACGAGTGAATAACACTCTGTACCAGAGTGCCGGCCACGGAAATAAGTTTGAGAATATTCTCCGCACCGGCGGTGACTGCGGCTACAGTCTCGACACGAGACTCATCAAGCGTCCCGACCGCCGATCCGACGGTGGCAAAACCATCTTTGATCCCGATGGCTGCGCCGTTTACATTTGTCGCTATCAAAGGCAGTAAAGCGCAGGTCATATTGATGTTTTCGGTATTCATCCCAATGATTCGATTCAGCTTAACCATTAATTTATTGATGTTTGACAATGTGATTATCAAATACACCGAAATCACTAACAGCACACAGAAACCGACGAAAAGACCGGCCTGTCCGATGTTGATATTGAACTCCATATTATTCTCCTTCGGTCGGAAACTCGTTAGCTACTTTGGACGCAACTTCCTCAAGCGTTCCTTTTGCGTGGCTCAGCGATGTTTTAACCTTATTGGAGACAAGTCGTCCGGTTTTTGCGATGGCTGTCCGAGTGTCTTTTCCCGTTTCCGGTGCGAATAAAATTCCGGCGAGAAAGCCGGCAGCTAAACCGACAGTGGTCGCCCAAAGAATATCAGCAACTTGTGTACTTCTCTTGGGATGCACTACCTTTGATACATAATCTAATAAACCCATAATTCAATTCTCCTCTTTGTTTAAAACCTCTATCCGGTTGGTGCCAACGCGGCACATCCAGACATTAGCTTACTAACAATGGAGAAGATTGACTGTTCGGTAGCACACATACCCCTCCAAGGCTGTATATGGGCTTCATCCTTCACCCGTATCCTGACGATGCCGGCAACTGACCGGATTATTTTTTGACTGTGGAAGGCATGGAAAACTTTTCGGAATCGAAACGGTCGCTGCCGAGCCAGAGGTCGATCTTCGTCCCTTTGGGAATCCGGGTTACATCTGCACGCTTGACCTGCCAACCTATAAGGTTGAGACGGGCAGCGCCGATAAGATCGCTTCCGGCCATCGATCCGTAATACTCTGCAAGCTCCGGCCGCAGAGGCATATTCAACGACTGATGGATGGTCGCCATCGAATCATCTGTTCTGATTGTATCGTCAAGGATGCTCAGATGCAGACCGTCCTTTTCCTGATGCAGTGAAATGACCATCCGAGATGGACGGCTTTCAAGGATAAAATTTGATATTTCGGCAACCAGATGCATGATATAGTCTTTTGTTTTCATAAATCCTCCAGAAAAATCAATTAGACCGGTTCGAGCGATACCACTCGATGCAGGCAAGAATCAGGGTGGCGGTGAGTCCCGCGGCAAAACCATTGTTATAGAGATTGAGGCCGCCGTGCCAGGAAGTTGTCCGGTCGACGATGCCTAGATGCAGAAAACCCGCAAGCATGCCGACGAGGGGGCCAAATTCGCCCGCGATGGGTGCGAGGGTAGTACCGAAGAGGATAGCCAGCAGCGGCCCTGAATCAGCAGGCGATTTCCCGAAAAGAAAGGTTGCCAGAAATATTCCCAGCATGACTGGAATGCAATTACGCAGGTGTTTCCCGAAGGCTCCAAAACCCATTACTGTCATGAGCGCGCCAATAGTGGGCCCATTGAAATCTCCTCCGACGACGAAGATATATGCGCTCCCGAATAGTCCCAGAATGCCCATATTGAAGAGAGCTGCGCCCGTAGAAGTTATATCCACGAAATCCGACGGAAGCCGGCCGCTCAGTTTCATGATTTTAAAAAAACCCGTAAACGTTTTTTTCTTTCCGAGCACAATAGCCCAAATCAAGGTCATTACGGAATATACCGGTATTAAAAGGTATAAAAGAGGATCAGAAGTGCGGTTCCATATCATCGGCAGGGTAAGGTCGGCGCCGGCGGCAATCAACAGGGATGATGCAAAAAGGGCAATGAAGCCGGCGGTGAAGCCAATGTTGTACAGCGAAAAACCCTGATGCAAACGTAGCATAACCATGGCAACCGCAGGAAGAATCAGGCCGACAATGACGCCCGCAAAAATGCCGAGAGGAATACCATACAAAGCGGGAAGTCCTGCCTCGAAAGAGAGATAATCAGTCAGGGGATCGAGCGAAGTGCCGAAAAAGGCGATCAGAATGTAATGACTGAACGGATTTCCGGAAATACGGCTCGCAAGAAAAACGCCCAAAAAGAGAGGAATCATGTTTAACGGTGTACTGCCGAAAAAACTGAAGCCTATCATGGTAAAAATTGCCGCCAGTGTTGGGCCGGAAAGGCGTACATGAACGAAATGGACAATGAATAATCCGATCGCTCCGACCACAGCGGCATTGAGCAGCGTTCCTCCAATGCCTGCGGTTACGGTAAAATCGGTAACCAGCCGTGTTGGCGACCTTTGGAGCAGCAGAAATCCGCGTATAGCGGCCTCCGGTCCTCTATGAAGCAGGCCGGCAACCACCAATGTAGTCAAAATAAAAACCATGTACCAATACAGGGGCTTTTCAACCTCTTGCAATATATACCTCCAAATAATTACTCAACTGCTATTTTGGAGTCAGTTGAGCGATTTGTCAACTTTGATCTAAATTCAATCTCGGAAATCCTTGACAGATTGTACTAGTACAACTATATTGTATTATATGAGTAGTACAATAGTGGACAAAGGCCTGCTTTTCACCCTCGACGGGTCAAGCGATGTTCCCTTTTACCGGCAGATCATCCACCACATCGAATGGGCGATCCTCTCGGGGAAACTGGTCACCGGGGAACGCCTGCCCACGATCCGCGCCCTTGCGATCGAGCTGAAAATAAACCCCAACACCATAGCGAAGGCCTACGCGGAGCTCGAACTGAAAAAATTTGTGGTAACCCAGGTCGGTAGCGGTACGTATGTGGCCAGCCGGAAACCGGCCGCAAACAACGACGAACGGGAAATTAAGGTAGCACTCATTATCGCCCGCTACTTCAAAGAACTGGAGGCGCTCGGAATCGAGCACTCCGAAATTTCCAATTTACTGCTTTCATTCAAGGAGGACAACAGGATATGAGCGAAAAATCGATACACGAAAGTCTGGTAAAAAATCACCGCAAGACCAAATCACAGTGGGGTCAGTTCGCACTCAGGTACGCACTATTCATCGCTCTTTTCGGCCTCGGCTATGGTCTGCAGTACGCTTCCGGTAGCCGACCTTCTTCGGTCGAGGGAATAGCTTGGCTTCTTGCGCCACCCTTCCTCGCGTTCTTATTCGTTACCAGTGTTCGTAAAATGGAAGAATGGGACCGCGCGGTCGTACTCCGGCTTGGAAGATTCCACCACGTAAAAGGCCCCGGCCTTTTTCTCAAACTGCCTTTCATCGACAAGATCGCAGAAGTCGTCGATCTTCGTATACGTGTGAGTGATTTCACCGCAGAAACGACACTGTCTAAAGATTCCGTGACAGTAACGGTCGATGCTCTGTGTTTCTGGCTCGTGTGGGATGCAGAAAAAGCCGTGTGTGAGGTCCAGGATTACGAAGCAGCAGTAATTCTTTCCGCAAAGACCGCACTGCGGAGCGCAATAAGCCAGCATGACCTGTCAGTATTTCTGGAACAGAATGGCGTCATCGAGGACGTCATCCAGAAAACGGTCGACCGAAAGACAACCGAATGGGGGGTAACGGTCCAGCACATCGAAATCACCGATATCCAGATTCCGGAAAACCTGCAGGAATCCTTATGCCGTGTGGCTCAGGCCGAGCGGGAAAAAAAAGGACGAATCCTGCTTGCCGAGGCCGAAATCGAAATAGCCCGAAAACTCACCGAAGCGGCAAAACTCTATCCTGCGGATGGCGTCGCACTCCGGCTCAAACAGCTTTCAATTCTCAACGAGGGTTTCAAAGCGGGCAATTCAATGACGCTCGTTCCCGATTCCATCGCAGGAGAGCTGAACGGAACCGATGTGTTCGGCCTTCAGGCACTCGGCGAACTACATAAAGGAAAAAAATCATGAACGTTATCGAAACCCGGAATCTGGTCAAGGATTATAAATTGAACGATATAACGGTTAATGCCCTTCAGGGGATTTCGCTTGCCTTTGACAACGGGGAGTTCGCGGCAGTTGCAGGTCCGTCGGGCAGCGGCAAGTCAACTTTTCTCCATCTGGTCGGCTGCCTCGACACGCCGACGTCCGGGTCCATCCTTCTCAATGGTTTGGAAACAGCTTCTATGAAACGAAACGAGCTGGCCCTCCTTCGGCGGAGGACCGTCGGTTTCATCTTTCAGGCTTACAACCTGATACCGGTGCTGTCCGCGATAGAAAACGTGTCTCTGCCGCTCGTACTTCTCGGGGCCACGCGGGAAGAAGCCCGCGATGTGTCCAGGAAGGCACTCGCGGACGTGGGTCTTACCGGGCTCGAAAATCGCCGCCCGAAGGAAATGTCGGGCGGCCAACAGCAGCGAGTCGCTATAGCCCGTGCACTCGTCAAAAAACCGTCGCTCATACTCGCGGATGAACCTACCGCGAATCTCGACTCGAAAACCGGCCGGGAAATTCTCGATCTGATGTTACAGCTCAATGAACGAGAGGGAACCACCTTCGTTTTTTCCACCCATGATTCCCTCGTCATGGATTATGCCAGACGGCTTATCATGCTCCGCGACGGCAAAGTTGAAAGCGAGATACGGCGATGAAGATGGATGAATTCAAGATGGTTGCCGGGATGTCACTCCGCAACCTTTCGCGGCATCGGGCTAAAACCATTATCACGTGCATAGCAGTTGCAGTAAGCGTGAGTATGTACATTTTTATGGACGGCTGGATTGTCGGTATGAACATAGACTCGAAACGAAATATTGTCTCGTACGAAATGGGCGCAGCAAAAATCCAGACCGAAGCATATTATGCGAAAAAAGACGACCTGCCGATGTATGAAAGTTTTTCCGGATGGCAGGAAATTACCGGCGCTCTAGCAAAGGCCGGCTACCGGAGCGCTCCGCGCACAGTCTTTACGGGAACCGTGTATTCCCGCTCGGCTGCCGCCCCGATCGTATTCAATGCGATAGACATCGAACAAGAGACAGTCCTTCTGCGGTATCACGAGTTCATTGACGCGGGCCGTTTCCCGCAAAGCGGAAAAAAAGAAATTGCGATCGGCTCGATGGCGGCAGAAAAGCTTCAGGTCGGCATACCATCCCACATTACCGCAGAAGAATTCGAGAGTGATCTCGCCCTATCGACCATGGAAACAACAGACGCCGCTTTTATACGGTTACTCTATGTGCCCTGGCGAAGCGAAAAAAAGCAGAAGAAAAAACTGTTCGCCCCGGTCGTAGATGAACAGACACTCGAGCGCCGACTGGTGCTTCGTGACGACGTGACGAAAGGGGAACTCGCACGGGCCTGGAAATTGCTATCCGGATCGGGCCGCATGGACGTTCGCATCGCAACGACCATCGATATCAAGGAACTGCCCGCTTCGATGCCTGCAGAAAAATACAACCGCGATATTCTCCAGCAAATCACTCCGGAAGAGCGGGTTATTCTGGATAGCGTATTTACCGCGGATCCCAAAAACGGCAATTTCGTACCGGTGCCGGACATCGATGACGTATCAAAACAAAATGCGCTCCGAGTTCTCCTCGACGCCGGATACACAGGCGCCGTACGGCATGTCAACCAGCTCATCGATGCTGTCGTAGTAGGGGTTGTCAATTCGCCCAATCCGAAAATTAACGGCAACATCGCCTTCCTTCCGCTGGATGCCCTGCAGGATGAGGCCGGCATGATGTTCGCAGGACAGGTCACCGAGGTACTGATCCGGATAGCCGACGCGAACGAATCGGCGTTACCCGGAAAAAATGAGTCTCCAGAAGTGATCGCAGCTGCCCTCGAATCGGTGTCGCCGGGAATTCTTACATCACAGGGTCTTTCGGTGCGGGGATGGGAAGCCTATTCAGCTGATTATCTGGTTGCGGCGGCGAGCGACAACATCAGCACACGCGTCATGATTTCCTTCCTTTTTTTCCTTTCGCTTATCGGAATCGCTAACACCATGCTGATGGCAATCCTCGAGCGCACAAAAGAAATTGGGATGCTCCGCGCACTCGGTATGACTGACGGCCAGTTGCTTCTCGCATACTTCACGGAAGCATCGCTTGTCGGACTATTGGGAAGTGCTGCAGGAGTCCTCATCGGCTGCCTGATAAACATTCCGATGGTGACATACGGTATCGACTATTCAGCGATCACGAACTCATTGAATGGCGACATAGGTTACCGTATCGCCACGTATTTTCGTTCAGCCTGGAACATTCCGGCCATTGTCGGCTCGTTCATCGTCGCGACAGTGCTTTCGGGTTGTATGGCAATCTTTCCTACCCTGCGCTCCCTTAAAATGCCGGTAACCGAAAGCCTGAGGTTCGAATGAAAGCTGCCAAGGAGCTACACATGAAAAATACAAGCCGCACCTCGGGCGGTTTCCGGGCTCTACTGACAATATCCCAGCGCAATATCTGGAGAAACAGGAGACGGACAATTCTCTGCGTCGTGGCTGTAGGCACTGCTGTTTTTTTCAACGTCTTCATGCAGTCCTGGGTTGACGGCATGTTCGACGGCATCGAAAAAATCGTGACCACTTTCGAGACCGGTCACGTTAACGCGGTATCCGTGCAGTTCGACGCCGACCGCGAATATCGTCCCGTTCAGTTTCCGCTCTCCGACGGCAAAAGTGGTGTTGAACTCATCCGGGAAGCTGAAGCGCTACCCGGCGTGAAGGCTGCCCTTCCGCGCATCACCGCGTATGCAAGTCTTTTCGACAGTTTCGTCAAACACGCCGTTCTGTGGGGCATCGACATCGAAACCGAAACTGCTCTCCATAATTTCAACCTGACCGACCGTAACAATGGTCTTGTCGAAGGGCGTTTCCCGGCGAAAGGAACGAACGAATGTGCAATAGGAACAACCTTCGCGAAAAAAGCAGGGCTACGTATCGGCGACAATATTCCGCTCAAAACAGTTTCCGCCCAGTTCTCCGACAAGTACTGGAGTCCGGTGATAACCGGCATTTTCGAGTTTGATTACGGAACCTATGACGAAAAAACCATCATCGTTCCGTTCGACCGCCTACAGCGTGTACTCGGCCTCGGCGAGGGTATTCAACAACTGGTCGTGTATGCGGAAGATCCCGGACACACAGCCAAAATCCAACAGGGATTGGTTGCGATAGTCGGCGAAGGCAACAAAGTACACGAATGGACGGAAAATTACTGGATCGCCCTGTTCAAGTCCATGACCGGGCTCTACATTGTGATGTTCGGAGTGTTCCAGATTGTCGCCAGTTTTCTCATCATCAATACTATGCTGATGGTCATCCACGAACGTACTAAAGAAATCGGCATGATGGGTGCACTCGGCATGACGAGGCGCGAAATTGTGTCGGTATTTTTTCTGGAAGCAGTACTCCTCAGCGTGCTCGGCTCTCTGTTCGGCTGTCTCGTGGCCGGCCTTGCCACCTGGGGCGGCTCGCTCTTCCCGATAGACATGAACGCCTTTACTGGCGGTGGTATGAAAGATCTGCCGATCTCTGGCACGCTCTTTTTGGTATTTTCCGTCCGTAATCTTGTCGAAGGTTTTTTATTCGGGGTAATAGTTTCTTCTGCCTGCACGCTCTTGCCTTCGATGAAAAGTGCATTCATCGAACCGGTCGAAGCGCTCCGAGGATAACAGTAATTCAGTATAAGGGGATACAATGAAATTCAAAAGGCCACTCAAATCATTCATGATCACGGCAACCATTTTCGTTCTTTCGAACGCCGGTGTGACGGCACAGAGTGTTTCCGCTTCGGACATCCTTGAACGGGTAGACGCGAACGAGATATACAGTTCCATTTCGTATAAAGGCGAGATGATCATCGAGTACCAGGGAAAACGGTTCGTGAAGCAATTCTCCGCCGTAGCTCGGGGTAACACGGACAGCTTCATCGAGTTTACCAACAGCGAAGACCGGGGAACAAAGTATCTAAAGACTGATGGAAGGCTGTATGTGTACTCGCCTGATACCGAACAGGTGATGCCGATTTCAGGTCACCTCCTCAAGGAATCAATGATGGGCTCGGACTTGAGTTACGAAGATACAATCGAAAATGAAAAACTTTCAAAACGCTACACGGCCATGCTTTCGGGTAGCGAGACTATCGGTGGCCGCGACGCATGGATACTCGACCTTACGGCTATACAAAAAACAGAAAGCTACCCAAAGCAAAAAATCTGGGTCGCGAAGGATAACGCCGATCTTTTACGCTACGAACTGTTTGCCCTCTCCGGTGCGAAACTCAAGGATTACACACTGCTTCGCTCCGAAAAAATCGGAGCACGCAGCTTCCCGATGGAAAGCGAAATGCGCGATTTATTGCGCAAGGGAAGCCGTACCGTTTTCAAGTTCAACGAGGTAACCCTGGATGCAGCAATTCCTGCATCAACCTTCAGCCTGAGGAATCTTGAAAGATGAAGCTGCGCGTTTTTTTTACCAGCCTCGCCATTCTCGCACTCACTTCTTTCCCGCCGGATGGCCCAAACCGGGAAATGCTCCTCTTCGCCGCTGAACCTGTATTTTCGGGCGCAGGTGAAGCGAAAGCGACGTTCAAAATCGACGACGGGGATACTGGCAGTTATGCCTTCGAGCAGTTTGCCAATCTCCGTTTCAAAGTAGCTGTCGGGGAAAAAGGAACTTTCTACGGAGCGGTCAACACGATAGCCAATGCCGGCTCGACGCAGGAACTGACACTCGGCGGCGAGCTCGAGCGTTTGTATATGGAAATCAGGGGCGAAAAAGTCGATGTCGATGCAGGTCTCATGCGAATCGCCTTCGGTTACGGACAAGGATTCAGGCCGACCGACGTATTTGCCCTCCCGAATCCGCTGTATCCAAACGCACGACCAAAAGGAATGCTCGGAGCCCTCCTCGCCTGGTATCCTCTCGGGGATGCCAAACTGCAAGGTTTCGCCGTCAACCGGACCGATCAAACAGTACCGGAAGCAGGGCTTTCGACAGACTTCCATACCCGAGTCGGCAGTCTGCAAACGTTGTATATCCTGACAGTGCCGACCTCAGATGGAACCGACATCGTGCACCGGACCGGGGTCTCGGTAAAGTTCGACCTTGTCGTCGGCTTCACCGTTGACGCACTGTACACATCGGGAACAAAATTGCCCGAAATCGCCGCCGGCATCGATTACTCGCTTGCCGATGGAAAAATATATCTCCTCGCACAGTATTTTTTCAACGGTGCCTCATCCAGCACACCCGGCGCACCGGGCACACCGGGCCTGCAGCAAAGGCACTATATGCTGGGAACGGTTGCCTGGCAGTACAGCGACTACACCAATTTCACCGCTTCATGCACAGCATCACCCGAGGACGGCTCGTTTCTCCCGTCGGTCACACTCACCCACGAGCCGTTCCAAGGATTCACCGTCACCCTTGCCGGCCGGATGCCGCTCGACAGCAGCTCCTTCGGCGGCAACGGTTCGGGCGAGTTCGGCCCGTCATGTCTCCAGGAACGCGGATCGGTATCGCTCGGTGCACGGATGAAATTCTAGCATTCAAAATCTTTTCAGGGCAAAAAAAAACCTTCCCGATTAGGGAAGGTTTTTGTAGATCCTTTCGGACCCTATCGACTAATAGCGATCGTTGGTGCGGGGCTTGTCAATGGATTCATTAACCTTGAGCTGGCGACCGTCAAATTCGTAGCCATTGAGGCTGGAAATTGCAGCGCGTGCTTCGTCTTCGGTTCCCATTTCTACGAAAGCAAAACCTTTCGAGCGTCCTGAATCGCGGTCAGTAATAACTTTTACCGAAACGACCTGTCCATGTGCCTGAAAAAGGTCATTGAGACCAGCTTCGTTCGTGTTGTAGCTGAGGTTTCCTACGTAAATTTTCTTGCCCATATTGGCATCCTTCACCCGGTAGCTTTGCCCCGGGTCATTAAAATTCGCTTATTAAGTATAAGCGATAATCCCATCTTTACCGACTGGTCGGAAAAACAGGATCAAGGTAGCGCTGGACAAACGGAGATGTAAACTGTCAGGAACTGTCACCAGGACCAGCTACCGTACTTTTTGGCCGGAGTCGTTACCGCCCCGCAGCCGCTATGCAGCCATTCATCCTCGATGTCAAGTTCCCTTTTCGTTCACGGCAACGCCGTATTTTTATCCATTATAGACCCAAAACAGGCGAGTGTCAATTTTTTTAACTCAACTGGAAGGCTCTATATCCGTATAGTATATCTCATAATGAAATCTTAAACAGTAGGTGAATGGCGGATTATGCACATTTCGGTAGAAAAAGCTGGATTATTTGCGGTAACACAGGTATTCTGCACTCGTCCGACATAAGAGGTAAGTTGTGCCCACCATTTTATATCTTGCGCCGCTTCATGGCGTCACCAATTACATCTTCCGAAACGCCTATTGCCGGCATTTTACGGGATTCGACGCTGCAATGGCACCGTTCATCAATTCAATCAATTCCGAAACAGCGTATGCGAAAGGAAGAGGAAATCATTTCAAAGATGTAGAACCCGCCAACAATCACGGAATCCGGATCATTCCACAGATCCTGAGCAACGAACCGCACAGCTTTATCGAAACAACTGCAACAATTGCCGGTTACGGCTATACGGAAGTCAACTGGAATCTTGGCTGCCCCTTCCCAATGGTGACAGGAAAAAAACGAGGCTCGGGACTCCTCCCCCATCCGGACCTGATCGCGGCCTTTCTCGACAAGGTCTGTTCGGAAATTACTATCGGCCTGACGCTGAAAATACGGCTCGGCCTGAACAATCCGGAAGAAATTCTGGCTCTTGTACCGATATTCAACGCGTATCCGTTGGAAAAAATAATCATTCACCCGCGAATCGGGATTCAAATGTATACCGGGACTGTCGATCTTGACGGCTTTGCCCGGGCGGCAAGTCTATTGAAGCATCCAATCATGTATAACGGAGATATCACAGACGCAGTAAGTTTTTTGCGCTTGCAGGAACGTTTTCCATCCGTCACCGAATGGATGATCGGACGGGGAGCCATCCGTGATCCTTTTTTGCCTTCCCTGCTCAAGGGCACCGCCCTTCCTTCCGATCCGCTGAACCAACTGCGTGAATTTCACGATGACTTGTACCATTCATACCGCGAGGTGCTTTTCGGCCCCAAGCACGCTCTCGACAAAATGAAAGAAATCTGGACATATCTAGGCCTGGCTATAAGTGGTGCAGATCGTCCGCTCAAAGACATCAGCCGATGCAAAACGCTCGAGGAGTACACTGATACGGTCAAGCGCATTTTTGGCGCGGGATCCCGATACCTCGGAAACTAAGTTAGGCGAACAGATCTTCCATCCCGAGCCGTTCAGAGAGAGCCGCCATTGCCGCATCGTCCGGTCGGGACGGATTTTTCTTCGCAGCTTCGAGAATCGTCGGTAAGAGGTGTATGTCACCTGCACTATTGATGAAAGTACCCTCGACTCCCATAGCCCACCCGAGAACGGCAGAAATATCCGCAGGATCCTCAAATGGCTCGTACCAGGTTGCGCGGGTATGGGGCCGGTCGCCCCAGGGACGGCGCATAAAGGCCTTAATGAGCTGCACTGCAATATTTCGTTTTTTACAGGTATACAAGAGGGTACGGAAGGCCGACGTATAGGCAGGATCTGCCGACAACTGCCAGTTCCAGGGTAAGAGCACCGAATCGAAATCAAACTGCTCGAGGCTGCGCAGATGCATTGCCGGAGCTGCCTTTCCATGCCCGGTCACTCCAAGAAACCGAACAAGTCCACGCTTTTTGGCCTCGGCAAATGCTTCGAGTGCACCATCAGGACCCATTGCAGTCGCCCAGTCATCCTCGCCGACCAGCACATGCATCTGCCACAGGTCCACGTGGTCGGTATGCATGAGGCGTAGCGAATTCTCTAGTTCGGCCAGTGCGTCCTTACGGGTGCGTTTTTCTGTTTTTGTTGCGAGAAATACTTCGTTCCGGTGGGTCGCAAGCCAGGGGCCCATCCGTTCTTCCGCCTTGCCATAACTAGCAGCTGTGTCAAAATGGTTTAGGCCTGCATCCAGAACGAGGTTCATGGTGTGCTCGGCTTCGGCCTGAGTGACGCCACCGAGGGCTGCTGCCCCGAAAAGAAGCCGCGTTGAATTATGGCCTGTTCGGCCGAAAGGAAGTGTTTGTATCATATACAAAAGATACGAAGAGAACTGCAACTTGTCAAATTGATACAGGGTAGGCACCCGGAGCTTCGTTTCGGTAAACATTTTCATGTTGCTTTTGACAAAAAAATCACCTATAATCAATACGAAATCAAAAGGAGTGATGCATGGCACTTAAGGCAATAGATTTATTTGAAGCATACGCGCAAAACAAACTTCCAATGGATGAGGGCTATATCGTGTCCTCTTTTTTCAAACAGGAAAGCGCTTATTCCATATACGAAGTTATGTCGTATTCCGCTGTCAAGGATTTTTATGCATCGGGTGACAGCATAACACTTCAGACAAACGGTAAAAAACTGTATGTTCTGGTAGAACCGGCCACGTATCCGCACCGCACGACCGAACCGTACTGCCGCTCGAAGGAAGACCAGATTCAGCTCCGATTCAGCGAAGCAAACATCATAACCACTAAAAGCCAAGCCCGAATCATATATAATAAGGAACCGCAGCAAGCAATTTCGGCCTTTACCGTACTTCGTCCCGAAGGCATGAACTTTGCATTCCTCTTCTATTCACTTCCCGACGTCTTCGCGTCCATGGAACTGTTTTTCTCGAAAACACTCAGTAAGGAAGCAGGTATTGCGCAGGCCGACGCAGCGAAGGTCGCCAAGGAAATCGCTGCACTCTGCTCAAGAACCCTGACCTGGCCGAAAGACCAATAATATGCACCTCGTAGTCGTGTATGGCCTTAAAACCCTCGACTACGGCTATTTCAAGCTTTTTTATCCTTCGCGTCGCTTGGCCGAAGAATGCGCAAACCGGAGCATCCCGCTCCGGTTTTTGTTTCCCCGGGATATTCTTTCGTTTATTGCAGAACAAATCGACATAGGCCTCAAAAGAGACACTATTTGCCTGATCCGGGGGAAAGTTGATCCAAAAACCGTAAGTCTACTGGAAATGGCGGGCTTTCGTACGGTTAATTCCGCGGACGCACTTTCGCTTGCAAACGACAAACTCGCATCTGCTCGTTTTCTGTCAGAAAACAGCTGGCCCACGCCCAAAACAATGCTTGCCTGCGATGCCCTATATCTGAAGCCCGGCTTCATCCGGTATCCACTCGTCGCAAAACCGCGTTTCGGCAACCGGGGCGAAGGGGTGCATTTTATTGAAAACGAAAGCGCCCTGACGGGTCTCGAACCGGACACCATTGTGCAAGAATATATAAAAACTTCCCGCGGACGCGATCTCCGGTTTTTCTTCGCCGGAGACACCATCCTCGCGATAGCAAGCCGACATGCCACAGGCGACAGCTTTGTATCAAACGCGAATGCGGGGGGAATCATGCAAAAAGAACCGCACACCGCAGCCGAACTTGCTCCATGGAGCACGATGACGCTCGAAATCGCACAGAAAGCGGGGTTATGGTACGGTTCAGTAGATTATCTGTACTGTGGAAAACAGGAAGATGCACACACATCGATTCTCTGCGGACAATCACGAGGTCCTGCTCTCGAGCTGACGGTGTGCGAGATTAACGGATCGCCCGGTTTCGAGGCACTCGAGACAGACTGTGCCCTCGATATTGCCGGTCCGCTCATCGATCGGCTTACTGACTATCTCGGTGCAGTATAGTTATTTTTCACCGAGCAGCTGCTTCAGTTCGCGGATTTCGGCAGCGAGCTTGGAGCGATCGAGCTTCTGGTATTTCAGTGGCACCATTTCGCGGCTCGTACACTCAAGCACGGCGACGAGGTTTTGCAGTTCAATTTCGTACGGATAGGCCGGCGGAATGAAGTCGCGGATCGTTTCATCCATATCGTCTTTCGTTACTATTGCGCGGTTGTCCATTGTCGCGTTCATCTTAGCCCGCACCAGCATCGCTTCGATGTCAGCTCCCGAAAGTTCGAATTTGAAATTTTTGAAAATATCGGTCAGTGGAAAATCCTTCACTTTTATATCGAGCTTGCGCTGCAATGTCTGGAACAATTCCACTTTTGCTTCGACAGTATCGGGATAAAATAGAGCGAGATGCTCTTCGGCACGACCTTGTCGCTTGAGGTCAATGGGCAAAAGATCTGGCCGGGAGGTGATAAGGAACCAGATGATCTTTCCACGGTATTCGGTATTTCCCATAAAATTGGCAATCTGTGCGAACACCCGGTTGGAAGTGCCCGAGTCTCCGTCGGAGTTCCGGTCGCCGAGAAAGGCGTCGGCTTCGTCTATCATAACCGCAACCGGGGCCATGGCCTTGAGTATATTCAACACTTTTTCGAGATTGGACTCGGTAGCACCCTGCCATTTAGAGCGAAAATTGCGGAGCTTGACCATGGGAACGCCAATTTCGCCCGCAAAAGCAGACACCATAAATGTTTTTCCGGTACCAATAGGACCCGCGATGAGGTATCCCATCGGTAGCACATCGGTTCGGCCCTGCTTGATCGCCTTAGCCGCGCTCTTGAAGCGTTTTTTGACAAAATCATGGCCGGCAACAAAGGAAAGGTCATGTTCAGTTTCCAGAAATTCCAGAAGCCCTGCTGCTTCATTTTCGATGATGCCCCGTTTTCGGTCGCGGAGATAGTCGAGAGTGACCGGCTTATCCTCCTGATAGGATTCCGCTACCAGCTGGTTGAGATTGAGCAGGTTAAGCCCCGAGGTGAGGGCTCCCATACGGGCGGGGGTAAGACCGCGTTCGAGAAGAAGCATCCCCTTCGTTTCGAGAAACTCAAGGAACTGGGTGCGTACCGTCTCGTCGGGCAGAGGAATGGTCACTTTTACCATCGACGGAGATGCCGTGAGCCGGGGATTCGAGTCGGTCAGATTTTCGGTCATCAGGATGATCGAAATGTCGCCGCGGGTAAACTGTGGCTCATGAGCCCAGCGATTGAGTGTCACGAGGCAGTAGCGGTCGATTTCGTCCAAATGGCCGATATCGTCGGCAGGAATGATCGTTTCAGCGTAATCGATGATGAGGACAATCCGGAGATCACGGGTAATGTTGAGTACAAAATATCGCTCGAGATAGTCAAAGGCCTTCAGCGGGTCCCGGGAAAGGAAGTCTTCGATCGGCACCTCGGGATAGCGGATGGCCATTGTTTTGAGGTAGTCTTTTTCCATCTGGGACATACAGAATGAAATTCCGCTCGATTTATCGTAAAACACGATGATGTCGCGGTTTCCGAACAGCACCTCGGAAATGTAATCCTGGATCTTGACGAACAGGAATTCGCCCTCGTTCATTTTATGAGGCAGAAAATCGCGTATATTGCCGTGTATGAAATATAGGTTAGCGGTTTTGGAACAATATTTAACCGAAAGTTCCTGTGCCCAGACGGGCAAAACATTGATATAGTCCAGATTTTTCTTGATAAGCTGCTGGCTTTCATTCATATCAAGTATTAAACACCAGAAAGATCAAAAAAACAACCGGAAAGAATGGCACACAGATGGACAGTCAGCTTGTTTTTTATATACCGATCGGGTATTTTAAGCATATATCAACCGATAAGGAGTCTTATTATGGCTTACAAAATTTCAGATGCCTGCATCAATTGTGCCGCTTGCGAAAGCGAATGTCCGGTAAACGCTATCAGCGAAAAAGGCGACAAGCGCGTCATCGACGCCGATACCTGTGTCA
The DNA here is from genome assembly GCA_038248875.1 of Treponematales bacterium. Classification (GTDB taxonomy): domain Bacteria; phylum Spirochaetota; class Spirochaetia; order Treponematales; family Treponemataceae; genus Teretinema. The sequence goes on along the minus strand of JBBRWY010000006.1, from coordinate 49,321 downwards.
GCTGCGGTGCCTGCGCTGCCGTGTGTCCCGTCGAAGCAATCACCGAGGAATAAGCGGTACCTCTGCTTTATAAACCGTAACAATTCCCTGTTACGGTTATTTTTTTCTCCGCAGGAGAGTAAATGTTCAAAAAGATCATTGCAGGTTACGCGGCGGTACTCGTTGCGGTGCTCCGTTTTACCGCTCTCATGGCAGTGTGCATCGGGACCGGCATCCTGATTGTGTGGCCCCTATGGCTGCTCGCCGACACCAATCCATCTCTGTACACCCTCGTATTTTCGGTACTTGCCGGTTCTGCAGCCGTTTTTTTCGTGGCGATCAGGACCCGCGCCGCCATTCGCAGAGATTCGCACCGGTTTCTCCGCTCTCTTGCGCGAAAACTGACCCTCCTCGCAGGAATATGCACCTGTGTCGCCCTGGTCTTTGCCTGGCAGCGAATTCTCGCCGGAGCCGCTCTCCTCCTCACGCTCGCGGTGTACGGCTTTTTGGCCTTTGTCCTTCCTCCGGATTCCCGGATCAAGCGAAAATGAATGGCCACTGCCGGCCGCCTCGCGCGCTCCGGAAAGCGGCCTTGTCGTTCATGCTCGCTCTGGTCATGGCCCAGGCCCATGCCGTGACGGGAGCCGGAAATTATCCACGCATACCCGCGCTCATCTCGACAGATCCCGTTTTTAAACAATTTTCCGATGACGTCCTTGATGCTCGGATGGCCCTCGCCGCTGGAAAAAAGGACAAACCGCTTCCCCTGCATCTGTATTCCTACACGGTCAGGAAAGGGGAGACCCTTATCGGAATCGCTGCCCGCTGCAGTATTCCCTACGATGCCATCGCGAGCCTCAACCGTATCGCATCGATACAGGAATCCCTAACCGGGAGGACACTCGTGCTCCCCACTCTTCCGGGTCTCTACCTCGCAGAAACGGCCTCAAACACCTTCGAAAACCTGCTTTTATCGTCATTCGATCCTGATAATCCTGCCATCATCAGCTTCCAGCTCAGGGAAAGTTCCCCGGTAGCTGGCGATGACAGAAGACGCACTGTTCACTGCATTCCCGACACCTTGTTCGAAGGTACAGTCCGCACGTTCTTTCTCACTCCAACCTTCAGATTCCCCTTGCCTGCAGGAATTCTCACCTCCTCCTTCGGTATGCGCAAAAACCCGGTTACCGGCAATCTGGTCTTTCACAAAGGCGTTGATATTGCAGCACCCTGGGGAACGCCGGTGCTGGCCTGCGCAGACGGAGAAGTCACGGAGATCGGAAGCGATGTTGTGTACGGAAATTATCTGATCCTCCGCCATGATGGCAGCCGGGAAAGCCTCTACGGCCATCTACAATCAATAAAAATCGAGTTGCACGAAAAGATCAAATCCGGTAGTATTATAGGTACGGTAGGATCGACAGGCCAATCGACCGGTCCGCATCTTCATTTTGAGCTGCATGAGAATGGAATACCGAAAAATCCGACCGGGTTTATCAAAGGGAAGTAAGGGAAATGAAAAAAGCACGCGTCATTTTGACCGGAATACTTCTTTTTTATAGCATGTCTACTCTTCCTGCCGATACCTTTCGGGTTCGGTCTCTTTCCCTTGCATCTATCGACAGCCAGAAAACAGAAGTCCAAACCGTGGAACTCGGATATAACGATGCAGTCGCCATCACTTTTCCTAAAAACATCACCTTTCTTAAAGGCGTCGAGATTGAAATAAAAATTCCACAAGATATCCTGGCATTCCGGAACAGCATGGCCTATGGTGTGTACCGGCAGATCCAACCCGTTCCGTCGGAAAAAATTATCGACTACCAGGGAGAACAGGTGACACTCCAGAGCCTACCGTCACGCCTGTCGTTCGTCCTCCAAATCCCGTTTCAGAAGACGCACGGACTTAAAACCGGGCCGTATTCTACGGTACTCCCTTATGTGTACGATGCATCGAAGGGCCCCCTCCTCTTCCGCTTGCTGCCGGTCATGAAAGGCCTGCCCGAGAATATTGAGACCATCCAGTTTTCGGTCAAAATACGCCCCATTCTGACAGATGAAGGTGGGTTTCAGCTCAAACTTGCCTATCCGTCCGATGAAATAAAGCCCGTCAGCATACGGATTGACGAAATGCTGGTACCCAATCACGAAAAAACGACAATTCTGTCCCCCGGGGTACACCACTTGTCTATCGTCTCGGATGACTACCGGAACGAAGTCCGCATGTTTACCATCGAATCTGCTCGGGTGACCGAGCTCGTTGTCCCTATGCAGGATACCACCCCGAAGCTCTTCCTTGCAGCCCCCGAAAACTCGCGCATCTATGTCGATGCAGAACTGGTCGAAAACAACCGCGAAAGTCGCGAAATTCTGCCCGGAGAACACACAATCCGGTTTATGATAGGCGACTACGAACTAACCAAACAGATTACCGTGGAAAAAGGACGGGATTATACCGTTTCGATGATAATTGATATCAGCGTGACTGAATCGCCCTGATTTTGTTCAAGAATCAGGAAATCTGCTCCGATAGTAAAATATCGGGCAGATCGGTTTCCCTCCCACCCACTGACTGTCCGATAGCCTGATTGGCGGGCCGGTTGCAATATACCGGCTCTTTATATTTTAAACAGTCAGCAAAGCCAATTGAAACAATGCAGTCTTTATGCTTCTATAGTAAGTATGTTTGCCAAAGAAACACGTAAAATAACGATATCAATCTTACTAATCATATCAACCGCCATAATCAGCGGCATCCTGCTCGGTTTTGCTCTTGCCGGTACACAAAACCTGCGCAACCTGGAAAACTTTACCGAATTTAATCCTGCCCTGCCAACCCGGATTTTGGATATTCGGGGCGACGTCATCACCGAGTTTGCCTCCGAGGAAAAACGCGAAATTATCACATTGAGCGAGCTTCCGCCTCATATGATCAACGCGCTTTTAACCCGCGAAGATCAAGTTTTTTACCAACACAGTGGATTTAGCATCAAATCGCTTGCCCGCGCCGTGATCGGAAAGCTTACCGGCCGCTCGCTCGGCGGTGGAAGCACGATTACCCAGCAATTAGCCGGAACTCTCTACCTCGACCGTAGCGAAATGTCCATCACGCGCAAGGTCAAGGAACTGTGGTGGGCACTTCAGCTTGAACGCCGGTATTCCAAAAACGAAATCCTTGAACTGTACCTTAACAAGATGTATTTTGGCGGTGGCACATACGGCGTCAATGCAGCATCCAAATTCTACTTTGGTCATCCGGCAACAGAAATTACCCCAGCCGAAGCTGCTATTCTCGTCATCCAGCTTTCAAACCCTGCTTTCTACAATCCATTTGAACACCCAAACCGGGCGATGGAACGGCAGCAGGAAGTACTCCGACAGATGGTTCAGAAAAAGCTGCTCGATCAAAAAACTGCCGATACCTCGTTCAACGATTACTGGGCCAGCTTTGACTTCACCCGAACGGGCACCTCCGCCTGGCTTACTCGCGACGACAAGGCACGCTGGTTCTCCGAATATGTACGCCGCCAACTTGAAACAATGATTTATGGAACTATGGACATCTATTCAGGCGGCTATACCGTCCATACGACTCTCGACCTGAAACATCAAGCTGCCGCCGAAAAGGTGATGCAGACCTATATCGAAATTGCAAACAAGCGGTTCAAGAGCTCGAGTTCTACCCGTTTCGCGCAGGGCAACGAGTATGCCCAGATCACCGAACTTCTGGCTCTCGCGTTCGACCTGCCTCCGCTTGCTGTATCCGCAGAACGTACTCACATCAAGACCCTTTCGTATTACCGCAATAAAATAAATCCCGTGGTCGATGTCATGTCCCTCATATTCGGGCTGGACAACCTCAAAGTCGAAACGAATAAATCCAATGCAAACGTGCAGGCCGCAGCCGCAAAAACTACTGTCGAGGGAACGCTTGTAAGCATCGAAAATGATACCGGCTACATCACCGCGCTTGTCGGTGGTAGCAAGTTCGACCAGTCGAACCAGATCATTCGCGCAACCCAGGCGCAGGTCCAACCAGGCAGCACCTTCAAACCGCTGTATTATTCGGCAGCTATCGACACCCGTAAGTATACCGCCGGTTCTATGATCAGCGACACGCCGGTCGTCTTCTACAACGAAGATGGACGTGCCTACACTCCGCTCAATTTTAAGGGAGAATGGAAAGGGACCGTGCTCCTGTGGGAAGCTCTCGCCAATTCAATGAATGTGCCGTCAATACGCATCCTCGATGGAATCGGCTTCGATGCTGCGATCAGCCGCGCATCGACCCTTCTCGGCTACCGGAACAAAGCCGAAATTGACAAAATTTTTCCCCGCGTTCACTCAATCGGACTCGGAGTCATAAGCGTCGCACCAATCCAGATGGCCCAGGCCTTCGCTACATTTGCAAACCAGGGCCGAGAAGTGACGCCCATGGCCATCAGATCAATCGAAGACCGGAACGGAAAAACCATCATTGATACCGAAAAGGATCTACGCCTCGAGCAGAAGCGTAAGGGCAATGCCATCCAGCTTATCAGTCCGCAGAATGCGTATATCATGACGGATCTTCTCAAAAACACACTCCGGGTCGGAACCCTCGGCTGGGCATCAGGTTACGCGAGCAAGTTCACTTTCAAGGACAAGAACGGCAAATCCTTTGTCATGCCCGCCGCCGGAAAAACCGGTACCACACAAAACTGGGCAGATGCCTGGACTGTCGGCTTCACTCCCTATGTGACGACGGCAATCTGGTTCGGCTTCGACCGCCGTGGCCTTTCTCTCGGCCTCGACAATACCGGAGCTACCCTTGCCGGTCCTGCTTGGGGTGACTACATGAACCTCATACATCAAGATATGCCCTACCGCGATTTCGTAAAACCGCAAACCGGGCTTGTCAGTGCAACCGTCTGCAAAAAATCGGGACTTCTCCCGACGGACAACTGCGATGACGGCACTATCCAGCTGTATTTCCTTGAAGGAACCCAACCGACGAGCTATTGTGATTATCACGAGAAAGGCGAAAATCTGAAACGTATCTCGATGGAGCGGTTACAAAAAGAAAGCTTATCCGTTGGCCAAAAACCGATCACCGTAGATACCTCGGCCCTGATGCTTGATCCGCTGCTCTTCACCGATCCCGAACCCAGCATCAAACCACGTACTGATACTGTACCGCAAGTTGAACCGGCACCCCAAGCGGCGCCGACATTCAATCCGCTGCTTGAATAACAAAAGGAGAGGGTAATATGCAGATTGCTCTTGAAGACATCAAGGTAAAACGCCGCGTCCGGCAAAAACCGGAAGAACTCGAACCGCTCATGGACAGCATGCGACGGTACGGTCTCCTTAACCCTATCACGGTTAATTCCAAGTACGTCCTTATTGCAGGTCAGCGCCGGTTCGAAGCGGCAAAAAAGCTCGGTTGGCATACGATCAATGCAGTTATCCTGGAAAGCACCGACCGTATCAGCGAACTCGAAATTGAAATCGAGGAAAATACCCAACGCTCCAATTTTACTGACGCCGAACTCATGGCAGGTTACGCCCGGCTCGAAAAACTCCGAAATCCGAACATTTTCGTCCGCATTTGGCGAGCTATTGTCGCTTTTTTCAAGAGACTTTTTACACCGGCCTTTTGATTTTCCAACCCTGAGTACAGATACGCTACTTTGTTATTACCCGCACGAATTTTTTCTTTCCCGCGCGAAGCACAACCTCGTCATCTGTGTCGAGAACATCGGCGCTGATAACGGCTTTGATATCGGTGATCGCCTTGTCCGCTACCGAGGCCCCACCCTGCTCCACAAGCCGGCGTGCGTCGCTTTTGGTTGCAGCGAGTCCTGCTTCGAAAAAGAGATCTATTACACTGATACCCGTTGTAAAACGCGCTTTTTCCAGTTCGACAGTAGGCATGGAAGCCTTGTCCCCGCCGCCGCCGAATGCAGCCTTGGCTCCCGCAAGGGCCTTATCGGCTTCGTCCTTTCCATGGATGAGAAGAGTAACCTCGTAGGCAAGCCGTTCTTTTGCGGAATTGATGTTGCCTGCAAGCAGGGTGTCGATATCGGTAACCGGCAGGAAGGTAAAGAGCAAAAGGAATTTGCGGGTATCCGCATCGGTGACATTTCGCCAGTACTGAAAAAAGTCGTAGGCCGTGGTGATCGCCGGATCAAGAAAAAGGGCGCCTTTTTCGGTCTTGCCCATTTTCTTGCCGTCAGAAGTGGTGACGAGCGGAAAAGTCAAGCCGTACACCTGGTTGCCATTGATTCGGCGGACCAGTTCGATGCCTGCGACGATATTGCCCCATTGGTCATCACCGCCGATCTGAAGCGTTACTCCGTGACGTTCGTTCAACTTGAGGAAGTCATAGCTTTGAAGTAATTGATAATTGAACTCGACGAAGCTGAGGCCCGTTTCCATGCGTTTCCGGTAGGCTTCAAACGTGAGCATGCGGTTTACCGAAAAGTGCGAACCGATGTCGCGTAGAAAATCGATATAATTGAGGTCGGCGAGCCAATTCTTGTTGTTTTCCGAATAAGCGGTCTTGCCGTCAAAACCGATAAAGCGGTCAAGCTGAGCGCCGATGGCCGCTGCGTTTGCGTCGATCTGCTCGTACGTGATCATCTTCCGCATTTCTGTCTTGCCCGACGGATCACCGATACGGGCAGTACCGCCGCCGATGAGGGCGATACCACAGTGACCTGCATTTCGCAGATGTCGAAGCGCAAAAGCCGGGAGCATATGCCCGATATGCAAGCTTGAACCTGTCGGATCAAATCCCACGTAAAATGTCACGGAACCGGCGTCCATGAGTCGAGACAGTCCTTCGACATCCGTGCATTGCTGGAAAAATCCGCGTTCTTTGAGTGTTTCAAGTGCCTTGTTCATGCGGAAAAGTATACAATTTTTGTCTGTTTTTGTATACCGATAGCGTGATTCTACGCTGGCATGCACAAGTCACTTGCAAGGTTCGCGGATTTTTCCTTTAAAAATCCGCGTTCTTTGAGTGTTTCAAGTGCCTTGTTCATGCGGAAAAGTATATAATTTTTGTCTGTTTTTGTATACGCTGAGGGGGTATACTAGAGTTGTTGAAAGGAGAACCGATATGATGCACGGTTTTTTAAGGGTTGCGGCAGCTACGCCGGAATGCACTGTCGGTGACTGCGGCGAAAACACCGCGGGCATTCTCGCACTGATTAGGGAAGCTGCCTCGAAAGGTGCAGCTCTTGTCGTGTTTCCCGAGCTTTGCGTAACAGGTTATACCTGTGGCGACCTTTTCTCGCAGGAACTTCTTGGTCGGGTCTCTCTTGCCGCCATCAGACTGATCGCAGAGAAAACCCGCGACGTTCCAATAACAAGCATCGTAGGCTTTCCGTTCAACTGGGGCAACTCGCGTTATAATTGCGCCGCCGTCATTTGTCGCGGGAAGATCGCCGGTATCGTGCCCAAAACCCGAATTCCCAACTACGGGGAATTCTATGAACTTCGTCATTTCACACCGGCACCCGAGTCAAACCAAACCATACCGGCCGGCGTCTTCGGTCCCGACCCGGTTCCTTTTGGTACCGCTCTGGTCTTTTGCGACGAAAAAAACGCGGACATCAGTTTTTCTGCTGAAATCTGCGAAGACCTCTGGGTTCCCTCGCCGCCTTCGTCAACCCATGTACAAGCTGGAGCCCTTATTATCGCGAACTTGTCTGCGAGCAACGAGGTAATCGGCAAGGCTGCTTACCGCCGTACGCTGGTTTCTGGACAGTCCGGTCACGGGGTGTGCGCATATGTGTATGCCGATGCAGGACAGGGAGAATCGACGACGGATATGGTGTTTTCCGGACACAACCTCATCGCCGAAAACGGGACTATTCTCGCTGAAAGCAGCCTCTTTTCTACAGGACTCCTGTGTGCTGACATCGACACCGGCCGCCTGCTGCAGGAACGCCGCAGGATGAACACGTTCGACAATAGCTGCAATATGACCGGCGGCATTACAGGCACAGCACCGTATGTTCGCGTTTCAATTCCGCTGGATCAAGGTTCGGGGTCAGTATACCTACCGGTAGGTATACAAAATACCCAAGCTATGTCAATTATGCAAGCTACCCAAAGCCTACAGGGGACACAAAATCCCCCACCTCAGATACCACTTCTCCTCCGCAAAATTGACCCACACCCCTTCGTACCCGCCGATACGAACAACCTGGTCCACCGTTGCGAAGAAGTGTTTGCCATCCAGACTGCGGGTCTCGTCAAGCGGCTCACCCACACGGGTATCAAATACGCCGTATTAGGGCTCTCGGGTGGTCTCGACTCGACACTGGCACTCCTCGTGACCGTCAGGGCTTTCGACCAGCTGGCTCTGCCTCGAAGCGGCATTCTCGCCATCACCATGCCCGGCTTCGGGACTACCAAACGCACAAAGAGCAACGCGCTCAAGCTGGCTACCCATCTTGGCACGGCCACAGAAGAAATCAAAATACACAAGGCAGTAAAACAGCATTTCTTCGATATTGGCCAGAATCCCGAAACCTTCGATATCACCTACGAAAACTCGCAAGCCCGCGAACGCACCCAAATCCTAATGGATAAGGCAAACCAAACAAACGGCCTCGTAATCGGCACGGGAGACTTGTCGGAACTCGCACTCGGCTGGGCAACGTACAATGGCGACCACATGTCCATGTACGCAGTCAACTCGTCGATACCCAAAACCCTCGTTACGCACCTCGTCCGCTACTGCGCCGACAATCCGGAATCCTTTGCCGAAACGGACCACAAACAGTTTTCCGCCGTACTCGCTTCGATTTTGGACACTCCGGTCAGCCCCGAATTACTTCCTCCGGAAAATGGTGAAATTTCGCAAATAACCGAACATATTGTCGGTCCATACGAGCTTCACGACTTTTTTCTGTATTATCTTGCGCGCTGGGGTTTTTCTCCGGCCAAGATCCTTTTCATGGCCGAACAGGCTTTTGGCGAATGGTATGCCCGGGTGGAAATTCTCAAGTGGATGCAAATTTTCTACAAACGATTTTTCAGCCAGCAATTCAAGCGTTCGTGCATGCCGGACGGACCGAAGGTGGGTAGCGTTACCCTGTCGCCCCGAAGCGACTGGCGCATGCCGAGCGACGCCTCGGCCGCTGTTTGGCTCAAGGAACTGGAAAGTCTCGAGGATTAATCTTTTTTGAGGAAAGTCCGGTAATCAGCGAGGTGGGCGGGCATTGTCTCGTACGGCTTGAGCCCGTAAGGACAACGCTGCTCGCAGATGCCGCACCGGGTGCAGTTTTCGATGCGGCCCATCAGCTCCTGCCATTCGGGTGTTAACCACTGATCGGTCGGGGAGCGGCGAAGCAACTGGCTCATCCGGTTCGCGTTATTGATAGGAATACTTACCGGGCAAGGAAGACAGTAGCCGCAGCCACGGCAAAAGTTACCGCAGAGAGCTTTGCGGTCCGCTTCAATAAGCAGCTTCATCTCGTCATCAAGCTGAACCGGATTCATCTCGAGAGCAAGAAAATCGGCAAGTTCCGTTTTTTTCTGTATTCCCCAAATAGGAACGACACCCTCGAATTGGCGCATCCAGGCAAAAGCAGCAGGTATGCGGGTAATAAGCCCACCGGCAAGCGCCTTCATCGCGATGAAGCCCATATCCCTGTCGCCGCAAAATTGTACGAGTGCAAGGTCGTTCACATCTGCTAGATAAGAAAGCGGATACTGCAGCGTATCGTAGAGAGCGCTTTCGACTGCTGTGGTGGCCAACTGGAGTGAATGATTGGTAATGCCAAAAAACCGGATTTTACCCGCCTTCTTGGCTTCGAGAAGAGCGTCATAAAGGCCGTCCTCTCCATCAGGAAGCGGCACAAATGAGGGATTGTGTAGCTGATACAAGTCGATATAATCCGTATCCAGGGTTTGCAGGCTTGTTTCAAGATCTTTTTTCATGTCCTCGCCGGTTCGAGCTGCAGACTTTGTGGCAATTATCACGTCCTTGCGGATTTCGTCCATTGCAAGCCCGAGTTTTTCCTCGCTATCTGAATATGATCGGGCTGTGTCGAAAAAGTTGATACCGCCTTCGTATGCTGCGCGGATGAGCGAGACAGCCTCGCCTGTTTCGGTTACACGTTGGAGCGGAAGAGCCCCAAATGCGGTTCGCGAGACCATCAGTCCCGTCTTTCCTACTGTTATGTATTCCATGCAGGATTATCCTTTGCGTTTCAGTATATTTTCGTACAAGTCATACCCGACCAGCTCATCAAAGCGGCCAGCGATATCGGGAACCGAAAAAAGCTTTTCAACAAAAAGCCCTGCAGCCCCAAGGCACACCGATTGATGTCCATTTTCAGAAAATTCAATATCAAGATTTCGTTCAAGCGAATATTGCCAGTTTCGGGCAATCGCCTCTTGCATCAATTCCGTAAGGTTTTCGCGATGCGCCGGAATATCGCCGGTAAACACAATTTTGGTCAGATCCACACAATTAACCAGAAAGGCAAGGTTCCCGGAAAGTTCGCGGTACACTTCGCGAAGCAGTGTGCAATTTCCCGGAAGGGTATGAAAATCACTATACGGTATGCTGAATTGTCCGGTCTCGGGAGAGGCAGTCACGCTCCGGTATTCCCCGACGGTAAAATGGTCGCCATGCAAAACTCGTTCCCTGACTACAAGTCCGAGACCAATAGAAAAGCCATGATAATCGGTCGTACCCGGCACCGCGTCTCTGAACTCACCCAGTACGGCGATAAAATTCCGGTCCCTGTTTTCCGAATTAAAGGCAAGCTCACCCCAACAGCAGCAGTTCGCATCGTTCTCGATGAATACCGGTTCGGAACACTGCGCTTCGAGCTTAGACCGAATATCGTACGTCTCGGTAATATGTAGAGAATGGCTACGGATTATATGACCGGTATACGGATCAAGAATGCCGGGTAGTCCGATGCCGATGCCGAGAAGGAATAAGTGTTCCTGCGCAGTAAAATCTTTAGCCCGGGTAATGATCGAAAGAATCTCTTCCGTCAGATTAGAAAGCGAAACCCGTACACTGCCAGAGAATGAGTGCAGTATTGTTCCGGAAAAGGTCGTCACTACCGCACTGTACCGGGTATCCTGAATCTCGATGCCGAGTACGACACCAAGCTCTTCATTGATGCGAAGGTTTATCTGCCGTCTGCCGACACCGCTTTGCTCGGTGTTTTTACCGGCGGTTTCGACCAGACCATTCTCGAGGATACCCTGCATGATTTTGGTTACCGTCGAACGGTCAAGGTCAAGCATCTCGGCAACCTTGATGCGGCTGATGCCGGGATTGAGGCGGATGGTTCGCAGGATGCGGGAGGTGTTGATGCTGTGGAGTCTGTTACTGTCCGCCATCCGTCACCTCCCGTATAGAATCCGTGAGCCGCTTACACGCGTTTATAGTTTTTTATTTCTGCCCGGATGCGAGAAGCAAGATCGGCACGGTTTACGCGGACTTGTTCCATCGAGTCGCGGAAACGGAGAGTGACGGTATTGTCTTCCTTCGAATCGTAGTCGATGGTGATGCAGAACGGGGTTCCAACTTCGTCCTGGCGGCGGTAACGTTTACCGATGGCGCCTGACTGGTCGTAGTCCGTGCTAAAGTCTTCTTTCAGTTCATTCTGGATATCTTTGGCAAGCTCCGCCAGTCCGTCCTTCTTCATGAGGGGAAGCACTGCAACGGTTACCGGTGCGATGGCCGGATGGAAATGGAGAACGGTTCTCCAGTCATCGTCATTGCCTTTGTCGGCAACCTTTTCTTCTTCGTATGAGTCGCACAGGAACATAAGAACGTTACGGGTCAGACCAGCCGACGTCTCGATAATGTACGGGGTATAGTGCTCGTTGCCATTATCCTGATCGATGTACTGCAGGTCTTTTCCGGAAAACTTGATGTGTTGGGTCAAGTCGAAATCGGTGCGGTTGTGGATGCCTTCGAGCTCCTGGAAGCCCATCGGAAATTCAAATTCGATGTCGTAAGCGTCCTTCGCGTAATGCGCGAGCTTATCATGGTGGTGAAAGCGGAGTTTTTCGGCGCGGATACCGTATTTCGGGTAGTACGCCATGCGCCGTGCGCGCCAGTACTCGAAGAATTTTTCATCCTCGCCGGGCTTCACAAAGAACTGCATTTCCATCTGCTCGAACTCGCAGGTGCGGAAAATAAAGTTTTTGGTCACGATTTCGTTACGGAACGCCTTTCCCACCTGTGCAATTCCAAAAGGAATCTTGAGTCGGTTGGACTGGGCGATGTTCTTATAGTTTACATAAATACCCTGAGCTGTTTCGGGGCGGAGATAGATAACCGAGGAAGTATCTTCGGCCGGTCCGATTGACGTCTTGAACATCAGATTGAACGAGCGCGGTTCGGTCAACGGTCCACCGCATTTCGGACAAATACGCTTTTCGACATTATCAAGGGAAATCTGAGTGTCATCATCGGCGCGGAAGCGGGACTTGCAGTCCTTGCAGTCGACGAGCGGGTCGGAGAAGTTGGCGACATGGCCCGAGGCTTCCCATACGCGGGGGTGCATGAGGATCGCGGCGTCGAGACCAACGATGTTGTCATGCAGCTGGGTCATTTCTTTCCACCAGGCTTTCTGGATATTGTTCTTGAGTTCAATGCCGAGGGGACCGTAATCCCAGGCGCCGTTCTGTCCGCCGTAAATTTCGGAGGACTGAAATACAAAACCGCGCCGTTTGCACAGACTGACGATTTTTTCCATTGATACCGCGTGATTATCCATTTAAAAATGCTCCTTGTGCCCCCGCTGGATGCAGTGATGTTCGATCTTTCGGGCTCGAACTCAAAGAGAAACGGAACGTTCCTGGCCCGGTTTCTCGGGGGACTGAAATTGGGTGATGATACCATATTTTTTCAGTAGATGTACAGAAGAGTAATCAGAACAAAAATCGAGGCACAAGTTTAAAAGAGGGGCGAACGTCCCTCTCTCGAGCCCCTCGTCAGATATCTATTGCAGATGGAGCCCTAAGTCCCTGAATCCTGCAAAGTCCGCCATACTGTAGGATATACACACGGGAAATTATGAGTTATTTGCTGTGCCGCAGTTATCTCTGCCGCAAATTGAACTGATATACGCTATCTTTGAGTAACGTGGCTAAATCGGACAATTCTCGACTGGTTGCAGCGCTTGCATGCGAGACAGTGGTATTGGACTGAACCGCACGTGAAACCTGCTGAACGTTGCCCTTGATGTTCTCGATCCCTTCTGATTGTTCCCCAGATGCTAGGGCGATCGCCGCGACAATTCCGGCAATATCGGTGGATTTGCTAACAATCCTATCAAGGACGACAGCGGTATCGTTCGCGATTCCTGTCCCCGCCTTCACTTTTGATACTGATTCCTGTATCAAGTCAGCGCTTTCACGCACCGAATCGGAACATTTTCTCGACAGCATCCGCACCTCTTCGGCGACAACAGCAAAACCTTTCCCGTATTTTCCCGCCCGGGCGGCCTCTATAGCAGCATTGAGGGCCAACAGATTCGTCTGAAAAGCGATTGATTCGATTGTTGCAAGGACTTTGCCAATATTGGCTGACGAGGTATTAATCTCACCCATTGCCTTCTGAAGATCTCGCATTCGGCGGTTCCCTTCATCTGCGGCATCCCTAGCCGAAACAGTCAAAATCTGTGCCTTTTTAGCATTGCTTGTATTCAGTGAGGTTTTCTCGGAAAGCATAGTAATCAGCGATAAAAGCTTATCCACTGCCACTGCTTGTCCGGAGGAACCCTCGGCGACTCGGGAGCCGTCCATCGACACCTGATCCGCACCCGCGCTGAATTCGGTAGCGGCATCGCGAATCACACTAAGCGTACTGTCGAGAATTTCCAGAATGTGATTGATCGAATCCTTTATTTTTCCGAATTCACCTTTAAACTCCCCTGTAAGCTCGACATCGAGATCAAGGCTTGCTGCCTTGTCAAGAACAGACACGATCATATTTGTATAGCGGGTAATCTCATCGATAAATTGGGTTTTTTCGTTGATGCTTCGAGATTCAAGTTCGATTTCACACTGATTGAACCTGATACAGTTCATCTTATTGTTTATTCCGTTATGAATAGCCATCGCCATCAAGGCGCAAGTGTCATAACCGCAGGCTGAACAGTCTACTTTACGTGATTCCGGGGTGGTCTTGTACAGGCTAGCATAAATAGTATCCAACTCGACGGAGTTTGGTTCTTTCATCAAAACGGAACGATCTGAATACACCCGCATAAAATCGGAGAGTTTCAATTTTTCATCAAACATGGCAAAGAGCTCGGCTTTCTTATTGCCAGCCTTTTTTTGATTCTTGAGTTCATTCAATTGTGCATCAGAATCATCTATGGACAATGTCCCCACGGTTGCCGTTCCCCGGTTACAGCCGTTCGAGCAATTGAGAATGTCAACGAGAAGCGGTACCTTTTTTCCCTGGGAAATTCGTTTTCCATACTGCGTAAGGTATGGGTATGCATGTTCCTTGCCCTCGATTTGTCGTACCCAGGCGCCCGGGACCAACGATTCGACATTCTCCCGCAACCCGCCTGGACGACCGTACAAACAGCCGAGCCAGCAGCCAATATCATCAAATTCCACTTCATTGTACCGGGATAGATCAACACTTTTTTCTCGAAGGTACTCATACAATTTTCGATACGTAACATTGTAGGATACGTTTGCAGAGGTATTCGGATCGCGGAATTCATCGATTTTGCCTATGCACGGTGACAAAAAGGCAATCTTCTCCGTAAGATGTTCATATTTTTTAAGGTAGATTGCCGTGCACAATGTTGGGCTATGAACTGGAGCTAAATTTGGAATCAGGCTGCTTTGATATTTTTCTATATAGTTCACGATAGCGGGACAGGGCTGCGCAACGACTGATGAAAGACCGTTTTCCTTAATTGCTTTGAGGTACGCCCATGTAGTAATGTCAGCACCAAATGACACGTCATACACCAAATGTATTCCGCAGGTCTTGAGGTAGCCAATCAAACGACGATGATTTTCAAAGTTGACACGTGCTGCCGGTGCAGCGACTACCGATATTACCGTACCACGAGAAAGATCCTCGAAAAAAGAAGCGGTATCGTCCCGATATTGTCGGGCTTCATGGGAACAAGCATCTAGGCAGGCCCCGCAGCGTATGCATTTTTCCTGATCGACACGGACCTTGTTTCCATCCGTGGACATCCAGGAACTATTTGCCCCGACAACCGGACATTTCCGAATACATTTGTTGCAGCCAACACATTTTTCCTCAACAGTGTATATGATCTCGCGAGTCATTTCCTGAACACCCATTTTCAAGCCTGCTCTGAAATTCCAATTTGAATGATTTTTGGAATTCATAATTAATTATGGTTCGAAATAGTTCAGGAGTCAAATTTATAAATAAAATTATATATAAAAAAGGCGAGGATCTTGCAAAACTCAGGAAGTTTTGCAAGATCTACCAATAATGTAGGTGGAGAATTTCGGCAAAAGTAATCGACTTTTGCAATTACCTCGGGTGTAAATAAAAACGGCGGTCGTTTAACCGCCGTTGATTCTAAAAACGCTCTGCTAGTGTTCGTTCGATTCGCTCAATTGCTTTCGCAGTTCCGAGAATCTGGATCGAACCGACAAGCGGCGGGCTTACCTTGCTGCCGCAAATCGCCATGCGTATGGGCATCATAAAATCACCGAGCTTGACGCCCAGTTCTTCGGCTTTTGCGTGGAACAGCACGTTAGCTTCTTCCTCGCTCATGTCTTCGATTTTGCTGGTTACTTCCTTGGCGGCAAGCAATACTTCCCGGGTTTTCGCGGCATCGAGCTTTTTCGGCACGATTTCCTCGATCGGGGGAACAGCGGGCTCATTGACGAGGAAAGCGACCATCAAAGGGGCGTCGGTCAGGAAATGGAGGCGCTCCTTCACGAGAGGCATGACTTTGATGAGGAAGGCCTTCTGTTCCGGTGTCGGTACTATCAGGGTCTGATCGGCAAAAAGAAAGCCTGCTTTTTCACGCGCACCTTGGTCCACCGGACCGTAAAGACCCGCGTTTGCGATGAATGGCCAGGTTAATTCAAATAACTCTTCGTCGCTTTTCAGGCGCATGTACTGACCGTTAAACCACTCGAGTTTTTTGTAGTCGAATACTGCCGGAGCCTTATTGATGTGTTCCATCTTGAAAAGTTTTCCCAGTTCATCGAGGGTATAGAGGTCGCGACCATCCTCGAAAGAACAGCCGAGCATCGCGATATAGTTAATGAGCGCCTCGCGGAGGTAGCCATTGTTGCGGAATTCGTTGCAACTCGTCGCTCCATGCCGCTTGGACAGTTTATGGCCGTCCTGCCCCATCACCATCGGAAGATGACAGTAATCGGGATGCTTCCAGCCAAAGGCCTTGTATAGCACTACATGAAGCGGGGTAGACGGAATCCACTCCTGCGCACGCATAACATGGGTAATTTCCATAAAATGGTCATCCACAATATTCGCCAGATGGTACGTGGGGAATCCGTCGCTCTTGAGCAGTACGGGATCAGGATTTACGTCTTCGTTTTTCCATTCAATGTCACCGAGAAGCTCGTCGTGAAATTTGGTAGAACCTTCGAGCGGAACGGCGAGGCGAATGACGTACGGCTTACCTGTGGCAAGCCCGGCTTGTACTTCTTCCGGAGAAAGTGAACGGCAGTGCCGGTCGTAGCCGAGCATGCCTTTATTCATTGTCTGCGTTTTACGGAGATTTTCGAGTCGCTCGCTATCGCAGAAGCAGTAGTAGGCCTGTCCCTTTTCGACAAGTTCGAGGGCGTGTTTTTTGTACAGTTCGAACCGCTCGGACTGGATGTAGGGTGCGTACGGGCCACCCTTGTCGCCGCCCTCGTCCCAGTCGATACCGAGCCAGGAAAGAGTATCATAGAGGTTCTGGACAAACTCTTTGCCGGAGCGAATCTGGTCGGTATCTTCGAGGCGCAAAATGAATTTTCCGCCGGACGAACGGGCATACAAATAATTAAAAAGGGCGGTTCTTACCCCACCGATGTGCTGCATTCCCGTCGGGGACGGAGCATAACGTACACGAACATCCACTTGAATCTCCTTGAAACGGGCAGATAGCCCGGGAAAAACCAGTATATGCCCTTTTGTGTGCTTGGACAATAGAATCACGTTCTGTGCTAGATATGCTCCATGTCGATGAACTGCAGGGCGTCGGTAAGCGGCGGATTGACGAGGCTGTCCTCCGATTTCTTTCGGTAGAGATCGGCAATAAAATCCTGGGGATGGAGCTGGATGACAGAGCGGAACAAGGCTGCAGCTGTTGCAAAATCCCGCGATTCGTACGCCTGCATGCCCTGCACGAACAGCGAGAGCGAAGCGATTTTTTCATCTTCAAACAGCAATTCGGACACATCAACCAGAACAGTTTTTCCCTTCACTTTCACTTTTCCCACATACCGCGATGGCAAACCCGAGAAATTTTCGAGGCAGTTGTTCGTGACAAGCACCTTCGTTTTTAGGAGCTTCGTGAGGGTTTCGAGCCGCGAGGACAAGTTAACCACATCCGACATGACGGTTGTGTCCATACGTTGAGCCTCACCGACAGTGCCCATAACCACCGAACCCGTATGGATACCGATGCCGAACTCGATGGGCACATACCCGGTATTAACCAGATGTTCGTTATACACGCCTAGCTGATTTCGCATCTCGGCGGTTGCCAGCAAAGCATCGGCAGGCTTGCCCGGAAACAGAGCCATAATGCCGTCCCCGATATACTTGTCGACAAAACCGCCGTGCTGCCGGATGATCGGTCCAAAGCGGCTGAGATACGAATTGATAAAACTGAAGCTTTCTCCCGGTGTCATGTGTTCGGAAAAGGCGGCAAAAGAGCGGATATCCGAAAACAACACCGTCATGTCTCGCTGAATCTGGGTACCCAGACGCAGGTCCAGCAAGCTTTCCTTGCCCAACAGGTTGATAAACTCGCGCGGAACAAAACAATTGTATGCATTGTTTATCTTCTTAAGCCCGATATGAGCCCGGATGCGCGCCAGCAATTCTTCCCGCGAAAAAGGCTTTGTCAGGTAGTCGTTGGCACCCAGGGCAAATCCGGCGACGATGTCATGGGTCTGATTTTTAGCGGTCAAAAGCAGAACTGGTAGTTCGACCGGCAGATAGGTTTTGCGCAAATCTTCGAGCACCTCATAGCCGGAAATACCGGGCATCATAATATCAAGGAGCAGAATGTCCGGGTTGAGTCCTTCCCGGATAAGCCGGATTGCAGTCTTGCCATCACCGGCCACCGTTACCCGATACTGGCTACCGGCAAGGAAGTTCTGCAGCACCTGCAGGTTGATCGGCTCGTCATCAACAATGAACACAAGCGGAATGCTCTCATCACCTTTCGGGAGGGAAGGAAAAGCCGTGATCATTTCGGTAGGCGAACCAATTTCGGGAAGCATCTCGAGGCCTTCGTCCCCGCGCGCATCTTCGTACAGCGGAGTATCAGAGCCAGAGGCGGTGTCAGCAAGAGGCAGGTACACGGTAAAACGGGAGCCCTCCCCTTCCTTCGATGCGACCGTAATGATGCCCTGCTGGATTTCCACAAGATTTTTAGTTATGGTCAGTCCGAGACCAGTTCCGCCGAATTTGCGCGAAATGCTGCCATCCGCTTGCTGAAAGGACTCGAAGATCAGTTCCTGTTTTTCTTGCGGGATGCCAATACCGGTATCCTCAACGCAGAACCAGAAAAAGCTGCCGTCGGTTCCCGCGCTCAATGTAATGCCGCCCTTGGGGGTAAATTTCAGCGCGTTCCCCAGCAGATTGTACAAAATTTGTTCGAGCCGGGCTGGATCGGCCAACAGATGCGGCAGATCGGAAGCGACATTATTTTCGAGAAAGAGGCCCCGTTTCTGGGTTTCGCCCGAAAACACTTCGCAGATCGGTTTTGCGACTTCCAGAAAATCGAGATCAACCGGATAAAAACGCATCTTGTTTTTTCGGATTTTCGAAAAATCGAGGATGTCGTTTACCATCGTAAAAAGTCTACGACCACTGGTAGCCACCAGATTTAGTTGTCGTTTCTGTTCCGACGAAAGATCACCGAGATCACCGGATGAAAGGCTCTCGGTAATCCCGATGATACCGTTGAGGGGGGTCTTGAGTTCGTGAGTGGTGTTGGCAAGAAATTCGTCTTTCAACACGTCCAGTTCAAGCAGTGTCTGTGTTTTTTCTGCGAGGGACCGGGATAGATCCTCTACCGACTGGAAGGCGCGAGAAAACCTGCGTGCAAGGATGATCGACTGGAACAACAGAAAAAACCACACACCGAAAGTAATGTAGTAGTTGGTGTTGATAATTTTCATCGAGTTTAGTACATCATTGACACCCAATATGATCACCAAAACCATGCCTAAGGCGACGAGACCCGACTCGCTGTGTTTTTTTCGCCAGGCAATAAGACAAACCCAAAAGACGTACAGGAGCCCGAACAACATGCAGACATCGCGTATCAAGACAAAAACGTCCTGCACCGCAATCGAAACAGGCATGTAGTACAGGAACATCAGCACCACCGACTCGGTGCAGAAAAAAAACACCGGGATTCGCTGCCTCGGATGAGGGAAAAGGGTAACCACATATAAAATCAAAAGCGGCAGGAGGGGGTAAATAGCCAGTGGCTGCAGGTGGTCCCAGAGAACTACATCCATGAAGGGGACAATCAGAAAAATGCTCTTGCCACCGGATATCATGAGTTGCCGCATGACGAGCGAGAGAGCAAAAAGACCCAGGTAGAGCGGAGAACGGTCTTTACGCCTGAATAAAAACAATGTAATTAAATATATTCCCATGAAGCCGAGCGAACCTGCCACGAGCAGATCTACAAGGTTTTCGCGGTATTGTTTCTGCTCGAGCACCTTTTGGCTGCCAAGAACAGGTGGACCGCCGATACCACCGATATTTGAATACGAATGATTGCTTATTTGGAGCACAATATCGAGTGTTTTTGCACTTTGCGTCGTAAAATACACGGTAGTTCTCGGAGCGCGTCCGGTCTCGGTTGCAGCAGAATCACCAAGGGTACCCATTTCTGCGACCAGCTGGCCGTTCACATAGAGTCGGTATGCCGAATAAATCGAATAAAAACCCAAGGACATAGCATCGGGAAAAGGAACATCGCTGCGGCAGAGAAGCCGGAGAGTTGCTTTGCCATATACAGGATACGAGTCGTACGTCCAGAAACCGGGAACCAATTTTCGGTCTGATTTCAGTCCATCCAACACCGGATCGCCCACGAATTCCTCAGGCTCGATCAATCGATCCCAGTAAAAGTCCCAGGCAGTTTTCAGTTCAACAGTACCACCAGCTTCCCATTCCGTCGAAGGCACCGAAAACTGTGCATATTCAGCATGCAACGTTGTCGGGGCAAACAGGAAAAGGGATACAGTTGTGATGAGCAAACAAAGAATACGACGCATAGTCCACCTAGTATACGCGAAAATCAGCTTGACTGCACCATAAAAACACTTCTCAGGGTTTTATATGTGAGCCAGTTAAGGGGATTGAAATACGGATGCGGGAACCCGGACCGGCGCATAATTCGAAGGTACCTTTCATTTGTCGGGTTATCATGTACACAAGCTTCATACCAAGCGAAACAGTGCGGCTTATGTCAAAATCTGCGGGAAATCCGGGACCGTCATCGGCAACCTCGAGAGAAAGAATTTCGTTCGCAGTGCCGAGGATAACCGACAAGGTGCCTTCAGTGCGGTCCTTCATGCCGTACTTTATAGAATTAGTCATCAGCTCTGACACGATCAGGCCAACATGCAGGGTAATATCAGTCGAAACCCGTACCGGCGATAAGTTCAGGTCTAGGACGATTCCCCGCTCTCCCGATAAAAAGGTGGTAAAAATGGTGCGGCACAGGGATTCAAGGTAGCCGTCGAGGCTGATTCCCAAGCCGATATCGGTCTTGTAGAGCATTTCGTGCAGCAGCGCAATCGACGAAATCCGCACTTCCAAATCCTGAAACACGTCGCGTGAATGAGCGTCCTCTACACTGTCGATTTCGAGAGAAATAAGGCTTCGAACCATATTCAGGTTATTTTTAACCCGATGGTTCAGCTCGTTCATCAACGTGTTCTTTTCGTCGAGGGCGGCACGCAGCTCTTTTTCGACCTCGTAGCGCATCAAAAGTTCAACGCGTGCGACCCTGGTGCGCATGGCAACCTCGGTACGGTCCTCGATTGCAAAAAGGGCGAGCGGACCGTTTTCTCCGGGAACAGCAGTTATAGTGGTATGATGAATCCGATCAGGATGATCCTTCGAATTGGACGAAAAAATATCACCGTTCAGTTGGTAGGATAACACAATCGGCAAGCCATCCTCAAACAGCTTTATCAGGCGTGTATGGTAACGCATTTCTCGCAAGCGTGGAAAAATATCTCTAATATCCTTACCGAGCACTTCCTGTCGGGTGATGCCGGTCCAATCTTCGAAGCAGGAATTCCACATCTTCACTTCGAAATTCGGAGTAATCAGGAACAGACCGATGGGGATTTTATCAATAAGTGTATAGGCAGGCATGTGCTACACCTGACCAATATGCAGCAAACCGCGACGCAGACTTTCGTAGGTTGAAAAGGAAAAGAACACCGCGAAATCACCCGTAACCGATAGTTCACTAATGGTAAAGGTCGTTTTTGTCAAAAGAACCATCGAACCAGAATCCACCCTGAAATCCTCCACAAAATCGCTTCCTTTGCCCTCATGATAAAAGGGAACTGAAAAAGAAAGTGACACGTCGAGAATATTAGCCATCGTACCGAGCACGGCATTGATCACGATGTTGCCAATTTCACACAGCGTTCCCGAACGCAAGGAGTCAAAATCATCTACAGGCATGCTGTCGATCCCGGAAAGCCGATCGACGAGTTTCCCAGCAGAGACCATATCGAAGACGAGCTCTACAAAACCGTTGAAGGCACCCGCATATTTCATTTCTATGGCAGAAAAAGCAACTTCGGATGGAAATACTGTTTCCTGCCGCAGTTTTTCGACGGTTAAAAGCCGGACAACGGGAACAGTGAGCGAAACATGGCTATCGAGCATGGTGTTCATTATTGCGGCAGCCTTACCAACTCCGATATTCATGATTTCGGCCAGGGCATCAAGTACTCGTGTATCTTCGTTCATATCTAGTCTTCCCTTTGGGTACCCAGAATGTTCATCACACTGGAACGGAGCGTTTCGGGGTCGACCGGCTTGTTGATCAGATCCACGGCTCCCAATTCGATAACCCTGCTTCGCGTCGATTTCTGAATATCCGCAGAGAGAACAAACACCGGCACACAATTTCCGGTTTCTTTCAGACGTGAAAGCACGGCAAAACCATCCATCTCGGGCATGAGAAGATCGAGAATCACCAAATCAGGCGAAGTTTCGGCGATTTTACGGAGTGCTTCCTCACCGCTAGCGGCTTTAATCACTTCGTACTTCGCACCAAGCACCCGGGTTACAATCTCGCGGCCTATGGCAGAGTCATCGACAACTAGTACCTTTTTCATGCATTCAGCTCCATTAGTTACAGTTTGAACTTTATAACTTCTTGAGACAATTGGGAGATACTGCTCTTGGTACTTTGGGTAATCTCGTTAACATTCTGTATCGTGGCGTTTATCTGGTCCGTACCGGCGGCAATCTCGGTCATACCGCTTCCCATTTCACCGGAAATTCCAGCAAGACGGTTCATTTCGTCCAGCACTTCCTTACTTCCGGCCCGCATCTGTGCAGAGCCGTTCTTAACCTGCAAGGTTATATCATTTATTTGATTCATTGCGTCAAGAACCCGAGAACTACCGATATCCTGTTCTTCCATTGCATTCTTGATAACTGTTTCCTGGTTACGTACCTCGTCGAGGAGTTTGAGAATATTGTTGAATTCTTCTGTGGTCTTTCCCGAACTGATCGTTACCGTATTTATCTGCTGTTTGAGAGTGGTAAGTACCGTGGCTATCTTTTTGCCCTCGGAAGCGGAATTTTCCGCCAGTTTCCGGATTTCATCAGCTACGACAGCGAAGCCCTTCCCTGACGCACCGGCATGTGCAGCTTCTATTGCAGCGTTCATGGCTAAGAGGTTCGTCTGACTCGCTATGTTCTGTATAACCTCGACAGCGTCTAAAAGCCCGTCGGAATCTTTTTCGATACTGATCATCGAATTGGAAACGTTGAGTATGCCGTCCTTACCGGATTCGGACGCGCGTACGAGGGATTCCATCGACACGAAGTTCGTCTGCAGAATGCGAACGACGGACTTAATATTGGCAACCATCTCTTCTGTTGAAGACGAGGAATCGGCTACCGAGGAAGACTGAGTTTCGACAAGGGTATTGAGCTTTTCGATATGATTCTGAATTTCAACGATATTACGAGTAATTACGAGGGCTACCAAAAGCGAAATCGCAAGTGATATAAGGAATCCTACCGCAAGAACCAATCGGCCAAACAGGAACCCTCTTTCTGCTTCCTGGTCGGAGTCATCAATTTTCTTTTGACGATTCTCGATAATGGCGTTGAGTGCCGGTTCGATATTTTGCATCCGATACGTAATTGCCTTTGTATTGAAGAGGTCGATGGCATACTCATCCTCATAGTCCGCAGCAAGGGCCAGGTCGACTAACGAATTGTTAAGTTCCACGGCCGAAACAAGATGTCCGTCCAGAATCTTGAGCAACTCCATGCTATCAGGATCTGAATCGGAAGTCTGGAGGGTATTCATCACTTCACGATATTTTTTTCGTGCTTCCCCGAGGGCAGACAAATGTGTCTGTTTTTCAACCATCTGGCGTACGGAAACTAGGCCGAAAAGTTCCTGGTAGACCTGGTTTACGTAGATTTCTAAATCTTTGATAAGGACAATCTGTGCTGAATCGGCAAGCGTTTCATCCATGCGGGTATTTATCCGCGACAATTGTGTCCAGGCAACCGCGGAAATACCGGTTAACAGCACTATTATCAAACCGAAGCCGAAAAGCATTTTTTTGCCGGTTTTCAGATTATTCAGGTCCATCACAGTAGAACACTCCTTTTTACAATAAAATACTTGTTAGAAATATAGTGCATTGATCTTGTTAAAAACAACAATAAATACGAGATAATTGGCATAATAAAAGCAAATGATTTATAGTTTATTTCGTCAGGAGGGACAGTTTTTATGAAAGCTCTAATTGTCGAGGATGATTTTACCAGCAGGCTTCTGTTGCAAAGTCTGTTACAGCCCCATGGAGAATGCCACATCAGTGTCAACGGAAAAGAAGCAGTAGAAGCTTTTAGCGTCGCTCTCGCTTCGGGTAAGCCCTACAATCTGGTATGTCTCGATATCATGATGCCCGAAATGGACGGCCAGACAGCCTTAAAACATATCCGCGAAATCGAAAACAAAGCCGGTATTTTATCGAGCGATGGGGTAAAAATCATCATGACGACAGCCCTCGACGACAAGGTGAATATCATGAGCGCATTCAGGGAGCAATGCGACTTATACCTCGTCAAACCCATCGAAAAAGAAAAACTGCGGGAAAGCCTTGAATCCCTCCACCTGATAACCTGAACGGCACAACCATGAAATCAATGCCCGAAACCGGAGAGCTGCGGCTGGAAGAAATTGATACGGAACCCTTTTTTCCGCCCGATTTCCTGGCGGTCGAGGCAGAAAACAGGCGGCTTCGTATAGCCTCCCTGTCCGCAGAACTGGGCATTTTTGAGTATTACGCAGATATCGACCATTTTGAAGCTAATTCGGTCTGGTATGCCCTGACCGGCTCAAATCGGGGTGAAAGCCTGCAGAAACTGACGGCACGGGTCCAGGCCGATACTCAGCAGAAAATTATAGAAAGTATGCAATGCAGGAACGAATCCGGTTACACGTCCCTGGATTTTGAATATCTGCATCCCGAAAAAGGGAGCCGATGGCTCTCTATTTCCGGTGAAGTCACTGCCATCGGTGGTTCACCGGCAAATCCGCCCCGTTTTATCGGAATCCTCACCGACATCACCATAAAAAAAAGTACCGAACTCGAACTGCTCCGGAAAAACCGCATCCATAAAAGCATTCTGGAAAACATACCGGTTGGCTTAATCCTACTTGACCCTGAAACAAGAATGATCGAGCAGGTCAATCCGTATGCGGCTCGTATGTTTGGAGCCAGGGAGGACCAAATAACCGGTAGGCGGTGCCATCATTTTCTCTGTGCGTCCCCGGAAGGTTTTTGCCCCGTCTGCGACCAGAAACAAACTGTCCAGAACGAGGAACAAACACTGATCCGCGCCGACGGCAGTCTTGTTTCGATACTCAAGTCGGTAAGCAGTATTCAGGGAGACAGCCACGAAAAACTGCTGGAATCATTTGTCGATATCACCGACCTTAAAGCCGCGGAACAGAACTTGAAAACAGCCAAGGAACGACTGAATCTTGCAACACGAGCGGGCGGAGTCGGCATTTGGGACTATAACATCAAGCACAAAATGGTCAACTGGGACGACCAGATGTACCGGCTCTATGCAGCCACCCGTGCAGAATTTCCCACTGGTAACGATGTCTGGGATGCACGGATACACGAGGAAGATCGTACCCTGCACATCAAAGCCCTTGACGAGGCGATCAACGGAACCAAGGAATACCAGTGCGAATTTAGAATAATCTGGCCTGATGGCAGCATTCACATCATACGCGCGCTTGCCATGGTCCTGTATGACAAGCGGGGAACACCGGAACATTTGACCGGAACAAATTGGGATATCACGGTCCAGAAAGAAACCGAACTCGAACTGCTCCGGAGCAACACACATCTCGAAGCGGCTGGAATTCAGGCAAAAGCGCTTATGGAAAAAGCGGAAGCCGCAAATTCTGCCAAAAGTGCCTTCCTTGCAACTATGAGTCACGAAATGCGTACGCCGCTCAACGGCGTTATCGGAATGGCAGACCTGCTTCTCGCAGGAAACCTCGATCCCAAACAGGTTCAGTTTGCAGAACTACTCCGTACAAGCGGAAAGACAATCCTTTCGCTTATAAATGGCGTGCTCGATTTTTCTCGGCTTGAAATGAAACAAATCGAACTCAAACCGGTCGATTTCGCACTTGATGCACTTGTCGCGGATATTTCTTCGACTCTCTCCCCACGCGCAGCCGAAAAAAAGCTCGAGTTTGTCACCCTGTTCGAGCCGGATGTTCCACTGTTTCTACATGGCGATGCCGATCGACTTGCACAAATATGTACAAACCTCGGCGACAATGCCGTCAAATTTACCGATATGGGCGGTATTACGTTCAGGATACAAAAAGTTAAGGAAGATGCAGATTCGATAACGCTTCGTTTTTCGATAAAGGATACCGGTATCGGTATATCCGCGGAACAGCAGCAAAAACTTTTTTTTCCGTTTTCCCAGCTCGACAGTTCCTTCACCCGCAAATACGGCGGAACCGGCCTAGGGCTCTCGCTCGCGAAACAACTGGTCGGCCTGATGGGCGGCGCTATCGGGGTAAAAAGCGAACAAGGCCATGGTGCTATTTTCTACTTCACCGCCCGTTTCGTAAAGACAATATAAGCGAAAACAGACACCTATTCATCGCCAAAAGCGATTACACATTCCGCACCAATATGCAATACTCATCCTCATGAATGAAGAGCCGGTCGAACCACACAAACGACGCGTACGTTACAAAGGAACCCATCCCCATACCTTCTCGGAAAAATACAAGGAACACAATCCCGATTCCTACCGCGAGGATATCGAGAAAGTGATTGCCCGCGGAGACACCCCGGCCGGCAGCCACCGCCCCATCTGTGTACAGGAAATCCTCGAATTTCTTGCGCCACAGCCCGGCGAAATCGCAGTTGACTGCACCCTTGGTTACGGCGGCCACTCGCGGGAAATACTCAAGACCATCCTGCCCGGGGGTAAGCTCTGGGGCCTTGATGCAGACCCGATAGAAATCGTTAAAACCGAATCCCGCCTTCGAGCTGAAGGCTTTACCGAAGACAATTTCAGCACCCGCCATATCAATTTTGCGGGACTTCCCAAACTGCTCACCATTGACGTTCCCGGCGGCTTCGACCTCGCTCTCGCCGATCTCGGGGTGTCATCGATGCAGATTGACAATCCCGAGCGAGGGTTTACCTTTAAACGAAACGGCCCACTCGATATGAGGATGAATCCGTCCAAGGGAGCTTCTGCTGCTCTCCTCCTTGAACGTATCCCCGAAAAAAAACTAGCCGCCCTGCTCCGGGACAATTCCGACGAAAAAGAGGCACCCGCCATTGCCCGTGTCTGTTGCCAGCGCCGCGGAAAAATTCTCACCACCCGGGATCTTGCCGAAGCCGTCACGGCGGCCATCGCTCCCCTGCACCAAAGCGAAGATGATATTACAAAAACAATCAGGCGCACCTTCCAGGCTATCCGGATTGAAGTAAATGGAGAATTTTCGGCGCTCGATACCCTGCTCGCCCAAATTCCCCTGTGCATGAAAAAAGGAGGGCGCATCGCTATCCTCACTTTCCATTCGGGTGAAGATCGCCGCGTCACCGGATCCTTCATGGCAGGATTCGAAGCAGGCCTCTACAGTTCCGTTTCCGAAACGGCGATTTTCCCGACGGCTGCCGAAAAATACGCGAATCCGCGCGCCCGTTCAGCACGCCTCCGTTGGGCTATTAAAGCATAAACAAAAATTATTTTTTTACCCCTTGTTTTTTTTTAAGTGTCAACTACACTTAAATAAACTATCGGGAGCGAAAAAAGGTATGCCCAAAAGCATCGATGATGAAACTCGCGAGATTCTTCTTTCCTTCGTTGCAGAAGGGTATGAACGTCTTGACGATTCGGAAACACAATTATCCCGTCTGGGAGATGGCGACAACACTGCACAATTAAATTCGGTTTTCCGCCTTTTTCATTCAGTAAAGGGATCGGCCGGCTATCTGGGATTTGAAAATATCAAAAAATTGACCCATGAAGCCGAAACGATGCTTGACGTCTTTCTCAAGGAAAAAGTGCCGGTCACTGCCGATGCCCTTGATGTGGTGTATGCAACCGTTGACATTCTGCGCAAGCTGATCGGTATTGTGGAAAAAGAATATACCGATGAAAGCGGCGCTGAAGAAGTTGCAAAACAGACTTCTATTGTAACCGCGATGATCAAATCATTACGGGATGGTAACAAACCGAAAGAATCAGCCGTACCCGCCATTCCCAACGAACTGTTCCTCAGTGACCTCGTTACCCGCGATATGGTACAACGCTTTATTGGCGAATGTGCCGACCTCGTCGATCGTACCGAAAAAATAGCACTCGAGATCAATCCCAAGGCAGTGAGTACAGATGCGGTTCACGACATGTTTCGGGCGATTCATACTATAAAAGGCAACTCGGGGTTCTTCGGATATTCTTTCCTTGAAGCCCTGTGTATGAACCTCGAAACAGTGCTGGACACTGCACGCAAAAGCCCGACGCCGGTGGGTGAGCCATTCATCAATACAATAATTCATACCATAGATCGTATACGGATGAGTCTCAATACGCTTGTTATCCAGGAAGCTGGAAACGATTCGATCACACAAGCGGATACCGACCCGCTTGACCTGCCCTTCGTGCCTCCGGCTGTTACGTCAACCGAACCTCCGACACCCTATCGTCCGCTCGGAGAAATTCTGGTGGACATGGGCGTCATCAAAGACGAAACGATCCAGGACGCCCTCGACGAACAGGAGCGCCCGCTCGGCGAAATCCTCGTCCAGAAAGGATCGGTCGCCCGCGAGGACCTGAACGAAGCCCTTAAAATCCAGAAAGCGCAAGGACCGAGTCCGGAGCAGGAAACAAGCAAGGAAGTTGTCCGCAAGGAAATCCGCGTGGACACCTCCAAGCTCGACAAATTATTCGAACTGGTCGGCGAATTGATTACCGCAGAATCTATGGTCATCAACAACGCCGATCTGACTGGTCTCAAACTGGACAGCTTTGCAAAGTCGTTCGCAAGTCTTAACAAGATCAGTCGCGAAATCCAGGAAACGACCATGATGATCCGCATGATTCCGCTCGACGGTCTGTTCCAGAAGATGACCCGCCTCGTGCGCGATCTTTCCCGCAAATTCGACCGACCGATCAACTTCATCGTTTCGGGCCAGGACACCGAAATGGACAAGAATGTTATCGAGCAAATATCAGATCCACTGGTCCATATTCTGCGCAATTCTATCGATCACGGAATCGAGTCGAGAGAAGTACGGAAAGCAACAGGTAAACCGGAAACAGGTACGGTTCACCTCGATGCGCGGTATGAAGGCTCGGAGATCTGGATCAGTATCAAGGATGACGGCGCGGGGCTCAATCGAGATAAAATTCTCGCGAAAGCTGCTAAAAACGGGATTCTGAAACAGGATCCGGCGACCATTTCGGACAAGGATGCCTATGCCTTCATTTTCGAGCCAGGTTTTTCAACTGCAGACGTAGTATCAGAAGTTTCTGGTCGCGGGGTCGGTCTCGACGTTGTTAAAAAAAACCTCGAACGAATCCGGGGGAAAGTCGAAATAAAAACCGAAGTCGGTCAGGGCACCGAGTTCATTCTTACCATCCCGCTTACGATGGCCATTATCGACGGCATTACCGTGCGAGCAGGCAAAAACCGTTACTCCATTCCGCTCAATGACATTTTCGAATTCTTCAAGGTAACGCCGGCACAAGTCACGCAGACCGAAAAGGGCGAGCAAACCATAAACATCCGGTCCGGGTTTTTACCTCTGATAAAGCTCGCCGAGGTCTTCAAGATTCCCGGCGCAGTGACCGATCCCAGCAAGGGCATCGTCATTGTGGTACAGAACAACGGCCGCAAGGCCTGCATCCTGATCGACGAGGTCATCGGCAACCAGCAGATAGTCGTCAAATCCCTTTCCGAGTATCTCGGCAAGGTCGAAGGCATATCCGGTTGCAGCATTCTCGGCGACGGCGGCGTCAGTTTTATCATAGATACGGGAAAATTATTATCAATGCGTCTCGAGTAATCCGTACAGGTTACTATATCAATTACGGGTTATCGAGATAGTTCAAAGGACTGTCTCACTTTTTAGGAGGATATAAATGAAAATATTGGCCAAGTTGCTTACCGGTTTCATCGCCGTAGCAGTATTATGCGGCATCGTTGGTGTAGTGGGAATTATGCAGATAAGCAGCCTTGATAAAAACCTAGTTGCCTTAGCGGAAGAGACCATCCCTTCTCTCAATGCCCTGAGTTCTATCGATCTGGAACTGACCAATCTGAAAGTAGCCATACGTACGCTCTCTAATCCCCTGACTATTGATGACGAGGCAACATACAAGCGGCAGTTGGCCAATATAGAAAAAGCGCGGACCTCCTACAAGGCAGCGCTCGAGAAATTCGAGGCTATTCCCAATGTCCCCGAAGAGGCCAAACTCTGGAAAGAAGTTACCGCCCTGATTGGGCCAGCGGCTGCCTACAATAATACAATAATGGAACTCGCGACAAAAGCGAAAAACGCGGGACCGGAGGAACGTGAAGCATATTTCCGGGAAATATATGCACTTATTTCCGGCGATGAACGACTCGTCTTCGACAACGTTCAAAACGCGGTGAGAAAAGTTCTTACCTATGACCAGCAATATTATGGAATCGACCTGCCCAAACAGGCAATACAGAGCGCGAATACGGGTAAAGTCATTCTTATCATTGTGACCATACTTGCATTCATTGTTGCCCTCATCCTCGGAATTATTCTGGGCACATCGATTGCTAATCCGCTCAAAAAATCTGTCGCTATTCTTGACAAACTTGCCGCAGGCGATATTTCAGAAAAAATGGAAGTCAAATCGAAAGATGAGTTCATGCAGGTTGCAACCTCCCTCAATGGCGTCATCGCGACTGTCGGAGCGCTGATCGGCGAAGCAGAGATGCTCACCAAGGCTGCCGTGGACGGAAGGCTGTCCACCCGCGGAGATGCTTCGAAGTTCAAAGGCGGCTACCATTCGATCGTCGAAGGCGTCAACAAGACACTCGATGCCGTTATCGGACCGCTCAATGTTGCAGCGAACTATGTTGACCGTATTTCGAAAGGCGACCTCCCGCCGAAGATCACGGATTCATACAACGGTGACTTCAACGAAATCAAGAACAACCTGAATCTGGCAATAGACAACATCAATGCGCTCGTCGTGGACGCAGGCTTACTCGTGCAGGCAGCTGTCGACGGCAAACTCTCGACCCGCGCAGACGCCACCAAGCACCAGGGCGACTACCGCAAGATCGTGGATGGCGTCAACAAAACACTTGATGCAGTCATCGGACCACTCAACGTCACCGCGAAATATGTTGATGATATCAGTAAGGGTGTCATTCCGCCGGTTATCACCGATTCCTACAATGGCGACTTCAACATCATCAAGAACAACCTCAATTCTGTCGTCAAAATGATGAGTGACCTCCTCCGTGAAACAGATGTCATCATCAGGGCTGCAGCGGACGGAGATCTGGACAAACGTGCCAACGCCGACATATTCCTCGGCGGATGGAATCAGCTGGTCAAAGGCGTCAACGAAACCATCACCAACATCGTCAATCCGTTGATGGTAACAGCCGACTATGTTGACAAGATTTCTCGTGGAGCGATTCCCGAACAGATTACCTCGGTGTACAAAGGGCAATACAATATTATCAAAACGAACCTCAACGCTTGTATTGTCGCGATCAACGCACTCGTCAGCGATGCAAGTATACTTGTCGAAGCAGCTATCGACGGAAAGCTTTCGACCCGTGCCGATGCTACGAAGCATCAGGGGGATTATAAGAAGATCGTCGACGGTGTTAATAAGACACTCGACCTCGTCATCACACCGGTTAACGAAACAATTGCTATCCTTACCCGACTTGCCGAAGGCGACATGACGCTGCGCATGAATGGTGTGTATAAGGGAGATTTCGACATTCTCAAGACCTCAATGAACGATTCGCTCGAATCAATCAACAACACCCTCGGCGAAATCACCACGGCGGTTGATCAGGTAGCAGAAGGTTCGCTGCAGGTATCGCAAGCAAGCCAGGCTCTTTCGCAGGGAGCTACCGAACAGGCGGCTTCGCTCGAAGAAATTACGTCTTCCACTACCGAGATTTCGAGCCAGACCCGTACCAATACGGAAAACGCTCTCAAGGTGAACACCCTTGCCAAGGGTGCACAGGATAATGCTCAAAAGGGTAATATCCAGATGAACGAACTCGTTTCCGCAATGAAGGACATTAATGCCAGCGCAGAGGGAATCAAGAAAGTCGTCATCGCGATCGATGACATCGCCTTCCAGATCAACCTCCTTGCACTCAATGCAAACGTCGAAGCAGCCCGAGCCGGTAAGTACGGAAAAGGCTTCGCGGTCGTCGCCGAAGAAGTTCGCAACCTCGCTGTCCGCAGCGCAAGTTCGGTTAAAGAAACGACGATCATGGTAGATGAAGCGATCAGTAACATCCAGCGCGGTAACGTCCTCGTGGATGGTACGGCAAAACAACTGAGCGAAATTGTTGATGGCGCATCACAGGTAGTAGTCCTTGCCGAAGAAGTGGCAACGGCCGGACGCGAACAGACGCAAGGCCTCGAACAGATTTCCCTCGGTCTCAACCAGATCGACCAGGTAACACAGAGCAATACGGCAAGCGCGGAAGAAAGCGCCTCGGCATCCGAAGAACTGTCATCTCAGGCACAACAGGTCAAGTCTATGCTCGGCCGTTTCAAACTGAAGGCGCAGGAAGGAAAGATGAACAATGCGGACGTCATGGCCATGCTCCGTACAGAACTGGCCAATCGAGACAATTCCCACCGGCAATCAGCACCAACGATGGCATCTGCAGCTAAAATGCAAAACGCAGCAGTAACTCGATCAAAACCGTCCAAGGTCAATCCTGCCGACATTATTTCGCTCGACGACAATAATTTCGGCAAGTTCTAAAAAAAGGAGGAAGTATGTCCGAGAACAACAGAAAAGCTGAAGCACAGGACGAACTCCTGACTGATGACGATGACAACGAAGATACTCAGGCGAACAAATACCTTTTCTTCAAAATAGGAAAAGAGTCTTACGGAGTGGGCATCAGATATGTGATCGAAATTATCGAACTGCAGACCATCTCGATGGTGCCTGATCTGCCAAACTACGTAAAAGGGGTGATCAACCTCCGTGGAAAGGTCATCCCCATCGTCGATTTACGCCTTCGCTTCGACATGGCCGAACGAGCGTACGATAACCGCACCTGTATCATAATAACCGAAGTCGACCATATTCTGGTCGGCTGCCTCGTGGACACGGTTGAAGAAGTGATGGAGATACTCGAAAAGAACATCGAGCCTCCGCCCAAGTTCAAGACTATATCTGGCAAAGATCAGTATATTTCCGGTATGGGTAAAGTTGGAGAAGCCATCAAAATCCTGATCGATGTAGAGAAAATCGTGCGCGATGAAAATCTGTCCGGTGTTTCCCTGGCGGTTTGAGAATGATGGAACTGAATAATGATCTGGTTCCCTTAAGTGATACCGAATTTAAGTACATAGCAGGAATGCTATATGACCGGTTCGGTATTTACTTGAGCGAGCAAAAACGAATCCTGGTTGCCGGTCGCCTTTCGAAGCGCATCCGGCAGCTTGGGTTCAGCGCTTTCACCCCGTATTTTGACTATCTAGCCGCAGACAAATCGGGCGTTGAACTGAGCGAACTGATTAACCGGATCACGACGAACCATTCATTCTTTTTCCGCGAACGCGAGCATTTCGATTTTCTCGTCAAGACAATCCTTCCGGGAATAGAGGACAAAATAAAATTGTCGGCGCGATACCCCTTGCGGATATGGAGCGCGGGTTGCGCAACCGGAGAAGAGGTCTATTCGATTGGAATGCTGTTGCGCGAATACTACGGGAACCGGCTTGATATGCTCGATTACGGCCTTCTTGCCTCGGACATTTCCCTTTCCGCGCTCCAGGAGGCGGAACGGGGTGATTACAGCGAAACAAAGTTGCGGGAACTGCCCGCTGCCTATAAAAATGCGTATTTCAGAAAAAAAACGGATGATACAATGACCATAAGTGAAGAGATCAAGAAAATGGTTCTCTTTAAGAGACTGAACCTAATGGCCGAAACGTTTCCGATGAAAGGACAATTTGATGCTATTTTTTGCCGCAATGTAATGATATACTTTGATCAGGAATCGCGCAGGAAAGTTGTCCAGACGCTGTTCCAGTATGTTAAGCCGGGCGGGTATTTTTTTATCGGACATTCAGAATCCTTGCGAAGGGAAGACTGTCCATTTTCGTATGTAAAACCGGCAGTATATCGAAAGGGAGAATAATACAAAATGTCGATAAGTCTCCGCCAAAATGGACTCAAGGTCGTGACGGTCGCCAACCAGAAAGGCGGCGTAGGAAAAACCTCATCGGTCATTCAAATAGCGTCGGGCCTCGCGAAAAAAGGTGAAAAGGTTTTAGTCATCGACGGAGATCCGCAAGGGAACCTCTCACTTTTTTTTGGGGCCAAAGATACACAGAATTTTGGGGATCTCCTGAACGCGCTCCTTGCCGGAAAGCCATGTAAACCAGCCGATTTTATCCATCGCAATGTGCGCAGGAATCTCGATCTCGTTCCGGCGAATAACAAAAAACTAAAACTCGAACTGCATGATACGGACATCGTCAAAACATACGCACTCTTCCCCTCTTTCATCGAAGCTGTGCGCGAAAAGTACGACTGGATCCTGATCGACTCCTCCCCTTCCAATAGCCCGCTTGAACGCCTTCTGATCCGCTCGAGCGATGCGGTCATTATTCCCCTGGAATTCCAGCTTTTTTCCGTTTCGGGACTGGAATCAATACTGGACGAAGTTCGGATTTGTTCGGAAGAAACAGGCAAGCCGATCAAGATACACTCGCTTATATTTACCAAGGCCGAAAATCGGCTGAACCGGGTCAAGACATACCGGGAGGTTTTTTCGTCCTTTCATATTCCCATTTTCGAAATCGGCAAATCGGAATACATGACCCGTTCGCTCGAAAAGTCCCGCACGATTTGGGAATGCGGACCTTCTAGCTTTGCCGCCCGCGACTATAAACGAGTGATAGAAAAAGGATTTTTGGAAACGCTATGACGATTAAAAAAAATAAACTGACAGAAATGACGAACCTCATTGCCGGGTCTCTCGCGTCCTCCAACAAGAGCGGGAACTACGAATATTCTGCATCTTTTCTAGCGCCGAAAGCCCGGATCATACCCGGATTATGGAAAGTGGTCGAGCACACCGTTGATGGTGAGTCATACGCACAAGCATTCTGTGCCGCCACCCTGCGGGGCATTGAAACCGAAAATATATGTTACGAGGCGACCTATGAATTTACTCAAAACCTCTGCGTCAAGCGGGTTATAATATACGGCGACCTCCTTCTTGAAAATCGCCGGACGAGCTATGATTACCGGATGAACCTCGCGCTTTCCTGGGAATTCAAGGGAGATGGCCTTGCCGTTTTACCGGTGCTCGGATATCAGTACACCAGTCTTGACGGGCAACCCGCTGCGGTCAAGGATCTGCCACCGGCAAACGGTTGGCTCGCTCTATCAATCAGGTTCGAAGACGAGTATATGTTCCTCGAGGATGGCAGCGACATCAAAAAACTGCAGAGAGCCGATTAATGACGCAAAAACAAAAAATACGGGTGTTGGTCGTTGATGATTCCGCAATCGCGCGCGACCTTCTGGAACGAGGCCTGTCCATGGATCCGGAAATTGAAGTGGTAGGAAAGGCATCCGACGCTTTTTCGGCACGCGACCGAATCGTCTTATTGAAACCTGACGTCATCACCCTCGATATCGAAATGCCCCGGATGGACGGCATCGAATTTCTCAAGAGGCTCCTCCCCCAATATCCCGTCCCCGTCGTGGTTGTTTCGGCGGTTACCCTCGAAGGCTCGAAACGTGCAATGGACGCCCTTGATGCGGGCGCGGTCGAAGTCGTTGCGAAGCCCGAAGCAAGCAACCGCGCGGGATTAAGTATAATGCTGGCCGAGCTAGCCGAAAAAATAAAAGGGGCCGCGAAAGCCGACATCGTCAAACTGCGGCGCTCGCAAAGCGAACTGCAGGGCAAGATTACGGACCAGAAAAAGACCATCATAAAGGAAAACACTTCCAGCACTACCGAGAACCGCATAATTGCGATCGGCGCCTCCACCGGCGGTACCACCGCACTCAATACCATCATCCCGCAATTCCCGGCCGACATGCCTGGCGTCGTACTCGTGCAGCACATGCCACCGGTGTTTACCCGCTTGTTTGCGGAAGCGCTCAACAAGGTTTCAAATGTTGAAGTACGGGAAGCAAAAAGCGGCGACCTCGTGCACAAGGGCCTCGTGCTCGTCGCTCCCGGCGATTTTCATATGACGGTACACAAGCACGGACTCGAGTGGCGAGTGGAATGCAAACCAGGCGACAAAGTGTCAGGACATCGGCCTTCTGTCGACATCCTGTTGCAATCCGTTGCGACCGCTGCAAAGGAAAAAGGGATTGGACTCATACTGACAGGAATGGGACGGGACGGGGCGGACGGCCTTCTTGCAATGCGACGCGCGGGTGCACGATGCTTTGCCCAGAATGAGGAAAGTTCTGTCGTCTTCGGTATGCCCAAAGAAGCCTGGCAAAATGGTGCTGCGGAAAAACTGATACCTATTGAAATGGCAGTCGGCAGTATTCTGTCCTGCCTTGGCGACCCGCCACAAAAACGGAGAGTAACATGAGTGTACATGTTGTCGGAATCGGCGAATGGGTTGTTTCCTCAAATCCGGGAGATGTTATTAAAACGTACGCTCTAGGATCTTGCCTCGCTGTTATGATTTTTGATGTCAAGCTTGGTATTGCCGGCATGATCCATATCGCACTCCCCGACTCGTCCATTGATCCCGAGAAAGGGAAAAAGACCCCGGGCTATTTCGCAGATAGAGGGTTGCCCTTAATGATTGAGGATATGAAAGGACGAGGATCTGTACGCGCACACATTCAGGTTAAACTGGTTGGGGGCGCTTCGGTTATGGACGACAAGGGGATCTTCGATATTGGAAAACGGAATATTCTTGCCGCCAAGCGTATCCTCTGGAAAAGCTCGCTCGGTGCAGTCGCCGAGGATACCGGTGGAGAAATAAGTAGAACGGTTTCGATCACGGTCGGAGAAAGCGAAACGACCATTTCTTCCGGAAATAAAGACTGGAAAATTTAGGCACAGTTCCAAGGAGAGACAGAATGCAACACTATAAAAACGTTTTGATCGTCGATGATTCACCAACCTCCCGTATGATTATCCAGCGGTGCATCGAAATGACCGGAATCGAGGTTGACGCATTCTTGTATGCCGAGAACGGGATCGATGGCCTTTCGATAATAGACGACAACACAATCGACCTCATATTCACCGATATCAATATGCCGAAGATGGATGGACAAACCTTCATCCGCCTTTTGAAAAACAAAAGCGTTACCGCACACATACCGGTTGTCGTCACATCAAGCATTGCTGATGGTTCAATAGAAATAGAAATGAAAAAACTCGGGATTACCGACATCATAAAAAAACCCGTTTCTCCCGAAAAAATAATGCGCATTTTTGGAGGTACTCAATGAGCGATAATATTGATCCGGAAAAAGCTGCCGAACTCCTTGCAGACTGTGTCTCGTCCGTTTTCGCCGATATGGCATTCATCGACGTGCAGAAATCGGAAAGTGTTCCGGTTACAGACGAAAGGTGTGTGGCCATTGATGTGTTAGCTCCTTTTTCCTGCCGTATCGAACTGCGACTTTCAGGGGGACTCAGGAACAAAATTGTGGAAAATCTGTACGGAGACTCACCCGATTCCATCCAGAAAAAAAATGGCGAGGATTCGATTCTCGAAATGCTCAATATTATTGCCGGCGCCTTCCTGTCGGCATATTTCGGTACGGGTTCCGAAATTCAGCTGGAGCTTCCGCAGTATCTATATTTTGAGAAACAATCCCAAGGAAACGTCGTGGCGAAGGTCTTCATGACCGCAGAAGACGAACCCCTGAACATCACGCTC
The DNA here is from genome assembly GCA_038248875.1 of Treponematales bacterium. Taxonomy (GTDB): domain Bacteria; phylum Spirochaetota; class Spirochaetia; order Treponematales; family Treponemataceae; genus Teretinema. The sequence continues at coordinate 11,224 of JBBRWY010000006.1, read as the reverse complement.
AGTTCCGTCCGCTACCGTTACTGATGGCCTACACCTCGTTCTTCAGAGATCCCGACGCTCTGGAAGCAATCGTCAAGATAGCGCTGCCCGCGATGATCCAGCAGCAGGAAATTCGTGTATGGGATGCTGGATGTGCCTCGGGAGAAGAACCGTTTACCCTGGCCATTGTGTTTGCCGAGCACCTGGGTCCCTTCAGTTTCCGCAATCTGGACATCCTCGCGACAGATCTCGAGGAAAGTAATTTCCCCCAGTTCGAGAATCGCATAAAGAAAGCCAAGTACAGCAAGAAGGACGTATTCTGGGTACCCGAAAAATTTCGGAATACGCATTTTATTGCCACCGATGATCCGGATACTTTTCGCCTCACTCCGGACATTCGAGAAAAAGTGCGGTACCTGAAACATGACCTTTTGACCTTTCAGGCGCCGGAAAATCATAAGTCGCTGATCGTCTGTAAAAATGTGCTGATGCATTTTACTCCGGAAGATCAGCTGAAGGTACTCCAGATGTTCTTCGATACCCTTGTGCCGAACGGCTTTCTCGTGCTTGACGGATTCCAGGCTATGCCGGCCGAATTTGCCAGTCGTTTTGTGCGCGCCGAGGCGGGCAAGCCTTTGTTCCGGAAAGAAGAAGGCTGAAAGTGCGCATCATCCCGCTGCACCAGAACAGCGAATCGGATTACTCCTGCACCGTGTACTGGATTCTCGGCAACCGAAACGAACCGAAAGACCGAAACACACTCATAGACACCGGCTCCACAAACCTTTCCAATCTCGGTTATTTCATGCGGGAGATGGCAAGCCAGTCAAAGGGAATCGGCAAGATGGCCATCGAACAGGTAATCCTTACCCACGGACACTACGACCACGCAGGCGGGCTCAAGGGAATCGTGCACCAATTCAATCCCCTTCTCTATTCATGGATAGGCATTCCCGGCAGATACGAAAACACAACTGACAACATGCACATAATGGTAGGAGACGAAGACGCAATTATTATGCATACTCCCGGTCATTCCGACGATTCACTGTGTATTTATCTCCCGATTTCAGGCACTCTTTTCTCCGGAGACACCGTGTTCAGAATTTCGGATGACTCGGGAAGTTATACAAAGGCATACCGCCAATCCCTCGAACGTCTGGATTCCCTGAACATCCGTGCCATTTATCCCGGGCACGGTGCGCCCATCACCACCGACGCGGCCGGTTTCATCAAAACCAGCCTCGAACATGTAAGCCGATCCCATGAGCAGAATTGACGGCTTGATCCTTGTTTACGATGATCGTTTTACCAATTCATTGTATGCCGACAACAATGCTTCCCTTCCCGGAAGAATGGAGGCCGCTACATCGGAGCTGAGCGAAAGCACCATCGACAGAATTCCTGCACGCAATGCGACAATCGAGGAAATTTCCCTCGCGCATGATAAGACCTACATCGAAGCAATACAGGAAAACGCGGCATTGTTTGCAATGGCACGCCTTGCAGCAGGCGGAGCCATTCTCGCAGCGGAACTCGCCCTAAAGGGAAAACCGGCCTTCGCTTGCATTCGCCCGCCGGGACATCACGCCTCGCGCGACAGTGCTTGGGGCCACTGCACCTTCAATAATCTTGCCGTTGCCCTTCTTACCCTGAAACAGGAAAAAAAAATCGCACGTGCCTTTGTTATCGATATTGACGCTCATACGGGTGACGGCACCCGAAACATCCTGAGAAGCTGGAAAGAAGCGACCATATTTAATCCATACGCGGACAGCGCATCAGGCTATCTCGAACTGGTAGAACAGCGGCTTTCAGATATTGGAGAGACCGATATTATCGCCGTATCCGCGGGTTTTGACCTCTATATACAGGATGTTGGCCATCGCCTCGAAACAGAGGACTTCGAAAAACTCGGCCAACTGATACGGGCGGCATCGCGCCGCGTTTGCAACGGCCGCCGGTTTACCGTACTCGAGGGAGGCTACTTTTTACAGGACCTTGGCTCCAATACGGCAGCATTTTGCCGGGGTTTTGCCGGATGAAAAAACATATTGGAAGGGAACTCGATTTAATACGTCAGGAACGGCGCGCAGAGCTTGGGGACTATGACTGGTTTGATATCGAAAACGATACGGTTCAGGTGGGAAAATCACGATGCAGGATCGAAGCAGACAAGATCACTATTTTTTCCATAATGATATACCCCGAATATGAACACAACGGCTTCGCAAGCGCGGTAATCGACTTTTTCAAGTCACAGTACCCGCTTGTGTATGCCGACCGCGTGCGTTTTACTGCGCGCGAGTTCTGGTTCAAGCAGGGCTTCCTCGAGGAGAGCGAAACCCTGTTTGCCTGGCACCGGAACGATAAAAACCTTGTATAATCTACAAGCTCTTGAGGGCCGCGAGTAGCGCCTCTTTCTGGAATGGCTTGATGATGAATCCCTTCGCGCCGAGAGACAGCGCCTCTTTTTTGAGGGATTCCTCGTCCTGTGTGGTCAAGACAAAAACGGGAATACCGGAAATCGACGGATCGGTTTTTCGGGCTTTTAGAAATTCGATGCCGTTCATTTCGGGCATATTTATGTCGAGCAGGATGCAGTCGACCGACCCGCTCTTCAGTTTGTCCAGAGCCAAACGGCCGTTTTCGGCCTCTTCTACGGTATGACCGGCCCCGGTCAATGCAAGAGAAATAATTTTCCTCATGGTTGAAGAATCGTCTACGGAAAGAATTTTCATAATCGTACCCCCATCATTGCTGTCTTTTCATCTTTTGTTTTGGCGTGAGCAACCAGACGTTGTCGTACTTCGTTGAACCGCTCAAGCTTAATTTTTTGGTCGATCCTGATATCCTCTCCCAGCGACAGATCAAGGCTTGCCTTTAGTTCGCCCAGTATGCCCTGTGCACCTTCGATCATCTGGCGGGTAATGTCCTGGAACTGCAGGGATTCGAGCACGCCGTCTAGTCCTCGATTGATGTCATCCGACATCCGTGCAATTTCCTTCGTAAAATTTTCGGTGCGGGTTGAGGCGAAAATGAGAGACTCAACAGCCGCTTCCGAAGCATCAATCCCCTTCTCTACCTCGGACACGACAACACCGGCCTTCTCTTCAATATTCTTGACCAGAATAGTATTGTAGTCCCTGAAACGGCCAAGCAGTTCCGCAACCTGCCGGGAAAAACCGAAGGTACGCTCGTTAAGCTTGTGCAGCTCCGCGGTAATAACCTTGACGCCGCGCCCCTTCTCGCCCATCCGGGCCGCTTCGATCGACATATTGAAGGCGATAAGCTTGGAGCGTTCAGTTATTTCGGTGATGTTTTTTAGAAGCTCGAGACCCGACTCGATTTCCTTGCCCATTGCCTGTAAGTGTTCGCTGTTTTCGCGGGTGCAGGCAGACAGTTCGCGTATAGAAGCCCGCTCGGAATGCACCGCCTTCCGTGAGTTTTCGGCCGTAAAGATGATTGATTTTGCACTGCTGCTATCTTCGAGATCGGTTCGTAGAATGTGAGCAGAAGTAGCAGCACGGCCGGAAGCCTCGCGCACAACCAGAAACTTCTCCATCAGATTGAAGGCGGCTTCTTCGGTTTTCGGGGGAACAGCCTTTATAATGGACTCGGCAAGCGGAAGCAGAACCTGGCTATCGGTCAGGATTTTGTCAGATAGAATCGAGATGATCTTTTCTGCTTTCAAGAGATTTCGGTGTGCTTCTATTATCAAGGTCCCCAGTTCACCAGTCGTCCGGACGGCTAAAATCCGGTTAAACAGGGGATAGTCGATGATTTTTCGGATATTTTCAGGCGTTTTTTCGAGAATGGAATGCAGCTCATCCATCAGTTCCGAAAAACGCAGCTCATAGCTCCTGACGGGAGGAATCGCCGCAATCTTCGGTTCAGGAGGACGTGCACTCCGAAGATAGAGCACCAGCGAAGCTGAAGCGGTAAAAAAGGCAGCAAGGGTGGTTACCAATGCCAAGCCAAATCCGGTTTGTGCGAAAAAAAACAGTATACTGGTTGTCGCTAACGAAAAAACCGATGCAGCCAAAACAAGCAAGCCCTGAACTTTCATAAGACAACTATAATACACCGAACGGGGTATTGCCATTTTTGACGATAAATTTTTCATTTAATTTGAATACTTGGTACTGTATAGCGTATAATTATAAACAAACAGGAAGTGAGGCATTGACGAAACGGTCAGGCACGAAATATACGCTCGAATTCTGCATCCAGCAATAAGGGGACCCGATATGCCGGCTTCAAAAAAAACACTGCTCCTCGTGGAAGATGAAGTCATCATAGCCATGGCGGGAAAGGTTCATCTTGAAAAATCAGGATATTCCGTTCTCACTGCAAATTCGGGCGAGAAGGCCGTCGAGCTGTTCAAGATACATCCCGCAATTGATCTCGTTCTCATGGATATCGACCTCGGTGACGGCATGGACGGAATCGATGCAGCCAAGGTGATCCTCAGCGTGCGAGACATTCCGATCGTGTTCGTGTCGAGCCATTCCGAACCGGCGATAGTCGAAAAAACGGAACAGATCACCTCCTATGGCTATGTCGTCAAGAACTCAAACACAACAGTGCTCGTTGCCTCTATCAAGATGGCCTTCAAACTCTTTACCGCCAACACGAGACTCGCCGCAACCGAAGCAAAACAAAAAAACATGATCTCGAACATTTCGGACGTCATCAGCATCATGAAGGCCAACGGCATCATAACCTACGTAAGTCCCAACATCGAAAAACTGTTCGGCTGGAAATCGGAAACCATAGTAGGCAAAAGCAGCTGGCGGTCGGTTCATGGCGAAGATATTGACCGCGTGCAGGCAATCATCCACCAGCTGCTCAAAACGGACAATGCATCGCAAGATATAGAATTTCGGTACCTGTGCGCGAATGGCACCTACAAGATGATCGAGCTAACCGCAACCAACCTAGCAAACGATCAGGTTATCGGTGGTATTCTCCTCAATTATCATGATATTTCTGGAAGGAAGTTGCTCGAATCGGCCCTGGAAAAGAGGATTATCGCGCTTACACAGCCCCTCAATGAGATCGTAAACATCACCTTTGACGACCTGTTTGATCCATCCGAGCTGCAACGAATCCAGGACGAATTTTCTGCCGCCATGGGTGTAGCATCGATCATCACCGATCTGAATGGAATTCCCATCACGCGGCCAAGCAATTTCAGCAGGTTGTGTGCAAATATCATCCGCTGCACAGAAAAAGGCCGGATCAACTGCTTCCGTTCCGACGCTCTACTTGGCAGATACGCCCCTGACGGCCCGAGCATCCAGCCCTGCCTGAGTGGCGGACTTTGGGACGCAGGGGCGAGCATATCTATCGGGGGCCGACACATCGGAAACTGGCTTATTGGACAGGTGCGCAACGAAAGCCAGAGCGATGAGCACATGCGCGAATACGCGCGTGAAATCGGTGCGGACGAAACGGATGTAATAGAAGCTTTCAACGAAATTCCCCGGATGACGTACGAGCAGTTCCGAAAGGTTGCCCAATACCTGTTTACCCTGGCAAATCAACTTTCAGCCAATGCCTACCAGAACATCCAGCAAGCCCGCTTCATAAGCGAACGCCGGGATGCGGAAAAAAACCTGCACGACATACAGAATAAATTGAAACGGATAGAGGACGAAAGCAGGAAATCAGACCAACTGCTGCGAACTCTTTCCGTCGCAATCGATCAGAGTCCGGTCACCACTGTTATTACCGATGTCGAGGGAAATATCGAATTCGTCAATCCAAAATTCGAAGAAATAACCGGATACACGGCAACCGAAGTGAAAGGGATGAATCCGCGCATCCTCAAGGACGAATCGAAACCTTCTTCGGACTACAAGGAACTATGGGATACAATAATGGCGGGACGCAATTGGTCCGGAACGTTCCACAATAAAAAGAAAAACGGCGAGTACTATTGGGAATCGGCGGTCATTTCGCCGGTGAAAGACGAGACGGGTAAAATCACCCATTTTCTCGCACTCAAGGAAGATATAACCGAGCGTAAAAAAGATGAAGAGCGCATCAATGCCCTTTTGGTAGAAAAAGAACTCATCCTGAGGGAAGTGCACCATCGCATCAAGAACAACATGAACACAATCTACGGCCTGCTTTCACTGCAGGCGGAAACCCTTAAGGATTCCGCCGCGAAATCAGCCCTGAATGACGCGGGAAGCAGGGTGAAGAGCATGATGACGCTGTACAACAAGCTGTATCAGTCGCCTGAATTCAACAAGATATCGGTTGCTATATATCTGCCCACACTCATACATGAAATCGTGACCAATTTCCCCAACAGCAACATCGTCCGTATCACGCCGAGAATTGACGATTTCATCATGGACGTGCAGAAAATCCAGCCGCTCGGAATCATCATCAACGAACTTTTGACCAATATAATGAAATACGCCTTTGTCGGCCGGGACAGTGGACTGATATCCGTGTCTGTTACCGAAAAGAACGAACAGGTTACTGTCATCATCGAGGATAACGGCAATGGTATCCCCGAAAATATAGATTTTGGGCACTCGACCGGCTTCGGCCTGATGCTGGTTGCTGGCCTAACCAAACAAATAGATGGAAAAATACGCATCGAACGCTCTGACTATACAAGAATTATTCTGGAGTTCGGCTTATGATATATACAGGAGATCAGATTGCATGAGTGACTGGGCACAAAAAAAGATTCTCCTGGTTGAGGATGAAATCATCATCGCGTTGAGCGAAAAAATGGCGCTCAATAAATACGGTTATGAAGTCGAGATCGCAAATACGAGCGATCAGGCGCTCGATCAGTTCCGGAAAGACCGTTCCATCGATCTCGTGCTCATGGACATCGATCTCGGGGACGGAGGCGACGGCACGGAAGCAGCCAAAAAAATTCTGGCTGAACGCGAAATACCTGTCATTTTTCTTTCCAACCAGACCGATTCCGAAATCATACAGAAAATAGAAAAAATCGCATCATACGGCTATGTCATCAAAAACTCGGGAATCACCATTCTTGACGCCTCGATAAAAATGGCCTTCAAACTCTTTGACGCGCACCGCCTCATCCGCGACAACGATATCAAACAAAAAGCGATGATCGCGAACATCACCGATGTGGTGGGCATTAACGATATTGACGGTATAATTCTCTACAAAAGTCCCAATATCGAAAAATGGTTCGGCTGGAAGCCGTCCGAACTGGTCGGCACCAGTTCCTGGTTGTTGGTACACGCGGACGATCGTGACCGGGTAAGGCAAGAATTATCTGCGGGAGTCGAGGAAGCCAACGCTGTCAAGACGGTCGAATACCGCTACATGTGCAAGGATGGCACAAACCGGCCGATAGAACTTACAGCAACAAATCTCGCCCACAATCCGGCCATCAACGGCATTCTCATAAATTATCACGATATCTCCGAACGGAAGCGCGCCGAAGAAACGCTCGGCCATGTCGTGCGGCTCTATGCACTGCTGAGCGAAATCAATCAGGCGATCGTTCGCATAAAGGAGCAGGATGAACTCCTGCAAACTATCTGCCGGGTTGCCATCCAGCATGGACATTTTCATCTGGCCTGGATCGGGCTTGTCTCGGATACGGACGGAAAAATCAGTGCGGCGACTGCCTCGGGCAAAACAGGTGTCGATCTGGAACGAATCCTGCTCGTTTCGGGAGTGGAGCCGGCCGAACGTATCCAGACCAACGTGGACCTTTTGACCCGTGAAAATACCGGTCCACTTGCTCGCGAAGTCCTCGCACTCGGCTGCCGCTCCTCTGCGTCGGTTCCGTTCAGACGGAAAGGCAGGATTGCAGGCGCAGTGTTTCTGTACTCGGCAGACCCTGCCTTCTTCGCGGACGATGAGCAGATTCTCCTTGAAGAAATTGGTGACGACATATCCTTTGCCCTGGAAGCAATGGACTCCGAAATCGAACGTAAGCGGGCCGAGGAAGCGGTGCTTGCAGCTACACTGAACATCACGCAGCGAGAAGTCGAGACTCTTTCAGTTTTGGGAAGAGCTTCGGAATACAAGGACCCAGAAACGGCGAACCATATCATTCGGGTGTCCCATACCGCGCGGCTCATTGCAGCCGCACTCGGCCTCGACGAAGACCAGCAGGAGCTCATATTTCTCGCCTCGCCTCTGCATGACGTGGGGAAGCTCGGTATACCCGACTCCCTCCTTTTAAAGCCGGGTTCTCTTACCGAAAAAGAATTTGAAAGAATGAAAACTCATACGAGCATCGGATTCGAAATCCTCAAAAGTTCTCGCAGTCCCTTCCTGCAGGTCGGAGCCGAGATTGCCCTGACCCATCATGAAAAATTTGCCGGCAATGGATATCCGAATTCGCTCAAGGGAAATGAAATTCCCCTGTTCGGGCGGATCGTCGCGATCGCTGACGCGTGGGATGCCATGGTCTCCAAACGCCCCTACAAAGAAGCCTGGACAACCGAAAAAGCACGATTAATCCTGACAGAAGAAAAGGGCAAACACTTTGATCCGGCTGTCATCGACTCGTTCCTGCAGATCATCCCCGAAGTCGAAAAGCTCTATGAAAAAATGCAGGACTGACACAGATGAAAGGTGAAAATATGAATTCGGACAAGAAAAAAACACTGCTTTTGGTGGAAGACGAAGCCCTCATTGCCATAGCGCAAAAGACGTCTCTTGAAAAACAGGACTATTGGGTCATCACAGCCACCAGCGGAAAAAAAGCGATTGCCTTGTTCCGCGAAAACTTATCGATCGACCTCGTGCTCATGGACATAGACCTGGGTACCGGAATGGACGGAACGCAGACAGCCGCCGAGATTCTCGCTATTCGGGCCGTCCCCGTCGTTTTTCTGTCGAGCCACTCGGAACCGTCGGTTGTCGGAAAAACCGACCTGATTACCTCATACGGGTATGTTGTCAAAAATTCGGGACATACTATTCTCGAGGCGTCGATCAAGATGGCATTCCGCCTTTTCGAAGCTAAAGTAGAACTTGAAAAAGAAACAGAAAACCTGAACATCACGCTCAATTCAATCGGAGACGCAGTCATAGCGACTGATCATGAAGGAAACATTCTCCGCATCAATCCCGTGGCACAGACACTTACCGGCTGGTCGCTTGAGGAAGCAGCGGGAAAGTCGAGCGATACTGTTTTCAGAATCATCAATGCACAAACCCGGCTACCGGTAGAAAGTCCTGTGCAAAAAGTGCTGGAGAAAGGCACAATTATCGGGCTTGCGAACCATACAGTGCTCGTGGCGAAGGACGGTACCGAATACCAGATAGCCGACTCAGGATCCCCTATCAAGGACCGGAACGGCAACATCACCGGAGTGGTTCTCGTGTTCCGGAATGTTACCGAAGAATACCACAAGCTGGAACGCCAGCGCCTGAGCGAGGAACGAATCGCACTCATCAACAACTCGTCAGCCGACAGTATCTACAGTTTTGACCTCGAGGGTCGGTATACCAGCGCCAACAACGCACTCTGCACGCTGCTCTCCCTGCGGGAGGACGAGATCATTGGAAAAACACAGGCTGAGCTCCATTTACCCGAGCAAGTATGTCGCGATTCCAAACGACTGCACCATGAGGTATACAGCACCGACAAGACGGTACTAGCCGAAACCGGACTGACCGGACTCGACGGTTCTCCACGATTTTTTGAAGTGAGCCTCAATCCATTGCATGACGGGGGCGGCACTATCATCGGGATCGGGGGAATGACCAAAGAAACGACAAAACAAAAGCTTGCCGAAATAAAACTGAAAGAAAGTGAAGCACAATATAAACGGATCACCGAGGGCATCACCGACTACCTGTATACCGTATACCTCACAGACGGCAAGGGGAGCGGAACCGTGCACAACGAGGCGTGCATCGCCATTACCGGCTACTCGCCGCAGGATTTCCGGGATGATCCGTACCTGTGGTACAACATGGTAGATCCCGAAGACAAGGACCGGGTAACGACAAATTTTTCGAAGATCCTCGGGGGTGCCAATCTGTCACCGATCGAGTTGCGCATCAAATGCAAGGACGGCACCGTCAAGTGGATCAGCGACACGTCAATACCGCATCTTGACACTGACGGCACACTCATCTCTTATGACGGCGTCATCAAGGATATCACCGAGCGAAAAAACGCAGAGGAAAAACTGAACGAACTTTTAAAGGAAAAGGAACTGGTGCTGAAGGAAGTGCATCACCGCATCAAGAACAACATGAACACCATCCACAGTTTGCTAATTCTGCAGGCAGCCACCGTTAGTGATGCGGCAGCCTTCTCGGCTCTCGAGGATGCCGGAAGCCGGGTTCGGAGCATGATGCTGCTGTACGACAAACTATATCAGTCGGCAGATTTTACCGAGATTCCGGTCGCACAATATCTTCTTTCACTAATAGACGAAATCCTTTCGAATTTCCCCAACAGAAAAATGGTCAAGATAGAAAAGAATATTGGTGATTTTGTTTTATCGGTCAAAAAACTGCAGCCGCTCGGGATTATCATAAACGAGCTTTTAACCAACATCATGAAATATGCCTTTATCGGAAAAAAAGAAGGGCGCATCGCAATATCCGTGACTTGCCGGGAAGATCTGGTCTCTATCGTAATTGAGGACAACGGCAATGGTATGCCCGAATCGGTCGACTTCGAAAACTCGACGGGATTCGGTCTTGTGCTGGTTGGCGGCCTTACCCGGCAACTCGAAGGCACCATCCGCATCGTGCGGATGAACGGTACCCGCATCATCCTCGAATTCAGGAAGTAAGCGGGGCCACTTTCAAATCGTGTAACTCTTTACCCTATCAGTAATTAGACTGCAGTCCGCCCTTTTTAACCTCGAAGTGGGAGAAGGTGATGCCAAATGAGGCGCGGCCTTGCGTTACGGAGCGGAGCGAAGTCGAGAAGCCAAACATCTTTGCCATCGGGGCTTGGGCGTGCACCACCTCGATCGCGGGTTTCGACTCAAGGCTCGAGATCATGCCGCCGCGCTGGGTTATCTGACTCATCGCCTCGCCGATAAAATCCTTGGGGCACAAAATATCAACATTCATTATCGGTTCGAGCAGTTCAGGCTTGGCCTTGCGACATGCTTCGTCGAACCCCAGAGAGGAAGCAGCTTCGAAGGCAAATACCGTCGAGGTAAGTTCGTTATAATCGACAGCAAGGAGCGTAACGCCAATATCAACGCAGGGGTATCCGTACTGAATTCCCGAAGCAAAGGTATTGATA
>JBBRWY010000005.1:0-93095 GCA_038248875.1 Treponematales bacterium | reverse complement strand
GCATCCTGGGGAACGCTTGTTTCCGAAGGAGTGAAGGGCATGGAGCTGTATCCCTGGCACCTTCTGGTACCGGCAATAGCGATGACTATTTTTCTCTTTGCCATGAATTTTCTCGGCGACGGCCTTCGCGACGCACTCGATCCGCAGAGCAAGAACCGGACTTGACGAATGAATATCCGAAGGAGCTATAGATGACCGATGAAGTGATACTTCAGGTAAAAGACCTTAAAACATATTTTCATGTGGACGAAGGCATTGTAAAGGCGGTCGATGGAGTCAGTTTCGACCTGCACAAGGGCGAGACTCTCGGCATCGTTGGCGAGTCGGGCTCGGGCAAGAGCGTGACCAATTTGTCTATTATCAACATGATTCCGAATCCGCCGGGAAAAATTATGGGTGGCGAAGTGCTGTTCCGGGGCCAGGACTTGGTCAAGATGAACATAAAGGAACTCTCGAAGATTCGGGGCAACAAGATATCAATGATCTTCCAGGATCCGATGACTTCGCTCAATCCGTTTCTCCGCATCTCGACTCAAATGGTCGAGACAATCATGTTGCATCAGGGACTGACTAAAAAAGCTGCGCGAGACAAGTCGATCGAAATGCTGAAACTCGCGGGAATTCCGTCCCCGGAAAAACGTATCGATAACTATCCGCACCAGTTCTCGGGCGGTATGCGTCAGCGCGTCATGATAGCCATGGGCCTGTCGTGCAATCCTGAAATTCTTATCGCAGACGAACCGACAAGTGCACTTGATGTGACTATCCAGGCACAGATTCTAGAACTGATGCAGGAACTGTCTGAACGGCTCGGTACTGCGGTTATCCTGATAACCCATTCGCTCGGCGTAGTTGCCGGCATGTGTCAATCCCTGTGTGTCATGTACGCAGGTCGCATCGTCGAGCGGGGCACCACTGACGAAATATTTGCTGATCCCAAACATCCCTACACCAAAGGGCTTATCAATTCTGTTCCGCGGCTCGACATCGAATCGAACGAACGGCTGACTTCTATTAAAGGCCAGCCACCGAACGTAATCAATCTGCCCGACTGTTGTCCGTTTTTTCCGCGGTGTGATTTCGTGAAGGACATCTGCAAAACTAAATATCCGCCGGCCAGCGATCTTGGAAACGGCCGCGTGGTAAATTGCTGGCTCTACGCCGGGGAGGAAAAATGAGCGACAACGAAATCCTCTTGGATGTACGTAACCTGAAAATGCATTTTCCCTTTACGGATGGTGCATTCTGGAACCAAAAAAAAGGTTCGATCTATGCCGTTGATGGAGTCTCGTTTACCTTGAAAAAGGGCGAGACTCTCGGGCTTGTCGGTGAATCCGGCTGTGGCAAATCGACGATTGCCCGCGCAATTGCTCAGCTTCACAAACCGACAGAGGGCGAGGTAATTTTTCGCGGCAAGGACCTGACAAAACTTCCGAAGCACGAGCTTCTCGAGTCGCGCCAGTATATGCAGATGGTGTTCCAGGACCCGTATGCGTCACTCAACCCGCGGATGACTGCAGGCGATATCATCGCCGAACCGATGAAGATATTCCGCAACCGCGGGCTCGGCAGTTACACCAGAGGCGAGATCCAGGAACGGGTCGAGAATTTGATGGAACGAGTCGGCCTTTCGCGCTTTTTTCGTAACCGGTATCCGCACGAATTTTCGGGGGGCCAGCGTCAGCGAATCGGTATTGCCCGCGCTCTCGCACTCAGACCTGAACTGCTTTTGTGTGACGAGCCGGTGTCAGCGCTTGACGTTTCCATTCAAGCCCAGATCTTGAATCTTTTCAAAGATGTGCAAGAGGAATTCGGTTTAACGTACCTCTTCATCGCCCATGACCTGTCCGTTATCAAGTACATATCGGACCGGGTTGCGGTTATGTACCTCGGTCGAATCGCCGAGCTTTCCGAATCGAAACTTCTGTATGCCAAACCGCTTCATCCGTATACCGAAGCATTGCTCTCGGCAGCACCGATTCCGGATCCGGTGATCGAACGGAAACGGAAGCGCATTATCCTGCAAGGGGACCCGCCTTCGCCGGATCAGAAACGGGTCGGTTGTTACTTTTATGATCGCTGTGCCAAGCGAAAACCCTGTTGCGCCGAACATATTCCAGAGCTTCGCGAGGTTGAACCCGGACATCAGGTTGCCTGTTTCCTTTATTTTGATCCGAAGTGACTAACACGAAGTGAATAAAGACCGACCGCGTACAGCGGCCGGTCTTTATTTTACGACGAAATTTGCCGGATAGCGTTATATTTCGAGCGGAATCCCGGTGAGTGACGAAATACGGTGTGCAAGAGAAGTGAGTCGTTGCCGTGAGCGGATGCCCGAATCGTCGATAATAAGTGTTGAACCGTTGGTCAGCTTCATGATCAGTGTGATGCGTATGCGCAATTCGGGAGCGAACGGGAGGAGTGTCGGCTTCGCGATTTTGGTATCCATTTTTTCGAGGAGATCATAGGTTCTCGTCTGGTCGATAGCCCCTTTCATAAACGCTGTAACTGCAAATCCCGTGATATCACTTTTCTCCCACTCTTTTTTTTTGAGAAAAGGGAAGATACCCGAATAATAGGTGACCGTGTTTTCTGTGGAGTCGAAGACCCAGTGTTCGGTATACAGCGCACCAAGCAGCGATACGATGCCGATGATCAATCCAGGCAGGGAAACGATTCCATACAGAACGCTTGCCGAAAGCAACACGGCAGCAATAAGCAAAAAGAACAGTCTGAAAGCCGGATGGATGCGATATTCGATTGTGCCCTTAGTTTTACGTTTTTCAGATAGGGGGATTTCCATATATTAACCCCGCTTTGTCGATTTCGGCGTAAGGATGAATATAATAAGTAGAATCCCTGTGGTGATGACGAAAGAGAGCGCGAAGCTTATCGCCCCCTTGGCGATATCCGGAAAAAAGAGGTCGAGATCGAGAATATCGAAGAGATTGAAAGCTTCAAGGTTGAACGTAGCTAATGAATAGATTCCGAGCAGAACCAGATGGATTGCAGCAGAAATAAAGAGGAGCATGGCAAGAGACCGTGAAATACGGGATGTAAAAAAATGCTTCATATATACAAATATAGTTTTGACAGGCAGTAAAGTCAATCAACAAGAGCGGTGGTATTTATGATAGGAATAGTGTTGGCATCGAATATCCATATACGACAATTCGCGATGAAAAAGCGACAATAATTTGACCTGCCAGTCTCTTTGACGTATATTTGTTTCAGGAGGATTACAATGTTTAATGAAAAACTGAAGAAAGCGATAAACGAGCAGATCAACAAAGAATTTTACTCGTCATACCTGTATCTCGCCATGGCAGCTCATTTTGACGCAAAAGCCCTTCCCGGTTTTGCCAAATGGATGAAAGTACAGGCTGCCGAAGAATGGTCACATGGGATGAAATTCTATGAATATCTCTATGAAGTAGGATCTTCCGTGGAGCTGAAGGCAATCGAGCTGCCTCCCGTACAGTTTACAACCCCCAAAGAAATTTTTCAGCAGGTTCTTGCTCATGAACAGTTTGTAACCGCATCTATCAATTCAATTTTCGAGTTGGCCAAGGCCGAAAAAGACTCTAAAACCGAGCTGATGCTGCATTGGTTTATTAATGAACAGGTAGAGGAAGAAAAGAACGCCCGCGATATTCTCGACAAACTCGAAATGTCCGGTAACAATTCGTTCGGCATCATGTTCCTTGACCAGCATGTCCTCGGCTCGCGTAAAGGCGACTGATGAAGCAGTAACGAAAGCGGCTTCCGGAACTTCCGGAAGCCGCTTTTTTTAAGAGTTTGGAGACGCTTGCAAAAGTCGATTACTTTTGCAAGATCTCTCTGTATCAAACTTAGATGAACAGGTTTACGCCGCTCGTGGAAGCTGCTTCCATGTACGTTGCAACGCCCCCGATTTCGACTCCGTCGAGCAGCTCCTCGGCGGTGATTCCCATGATGTCCATCGACATCTGACAGGCAATCATGCGTACGCCAGCCATGCGCGCCTGGGCGTACATGGATTCGAGCTGGTCAACATTTTTCTGCTTCATCCGGAACGTCATCATCTTTGGTCCTGCTCCGGCAAAGTTCATATTGGAAAGCGACAGGGATTTCATGCTTTTGGGAAGCATCATGCCAAACATGAAACCGAGCAGATCTTTTTTTACCGCCGGAGCTTTTTTCTTTCGGAGCACTGACAGACCCCAAAAGGTATAGAACATGGTAACCGTTTTTCCGGTTGCGGCCGCGCCATTGGCGAGAACAAAAGAGGCCAAGGCTTTGTCCATGTCATTGGAAAACACGATAAACGTTGCTCCTGATTTGTCTCCATAGGAGGCGCGTGTATCGCGGGCGAGAATCTGTCCTTTTTCGATAATTGCTTCGATCATACCGCTGGCGGTTTCTATCGAAATTAGTTCGTTTCCGGTTAGGGTGCACCAGGACTTGACGTCGCGGGCAAAACCGGGATCGGTGGCTTTCATCTTGAGCCGGTCACCGGGAGAAAGTATGTCCATCTCCTGCTTTAGTCTGATGATCGGGCCGGGGCACTGGAGGCCGCAGGCATCGATAGTGATCGATTTTTCTCCCATAGAGCGGCGAGGACTTCCATCTTCTTCCGTAACCGAAATGTTTTTGTCAAAGATGGCCGGTTTAACGGCGACGGGAGGAGTCTTACAGACGTTGCCCGGGCAGTTAACCAGATAGTCCAGTTCTGTAGTCGCCGCTTTCCATGTCTTGTAGCCTCCGGTAAGGTTGACTACATTTTCAAAAGAGTTCTGGCGGAGAATACGCTCGGCAAGATAACCTCGAAGGCCAATCGCACACATGAGGACTATGGGGCGGTCGTTGGGTACTTCTGCAAGCCGCATTCGCAATTCCGTGTGCGGAATATTGATGGCGCCCGGCATGGCACCGAGGGTAAATTCCTCGCGCGAACGCACGTCCAGCATGAAGTTACCGTTTTTGCGAAGTTCTTCGGCTTCGCGCCAGGTAACGGTTTTCGAGAAGCCGTCAAAGACGTTCTCGGCGATGAAACCGACCATATTGACCGGATCCTTCGCGCTCGAGAAGGGAGGTGCGTAGGCTTGCTCGAATTCGGCAAGATCGGTGATCGTTCCGTCTTTCTTGATGTATGCCGCGAGGACATCGATACGCTTGTCGACTCCGTCGAAACCGACGGCCTGTCCGCCCCACAATTTGCCGGTTTCGGGATTGTAAAGGATTTTTACGCAGAGCTGCAAGGATTTGGGATAGTAGCCGGCGTGGCTTCCCGCGTGGGTTACTGCTTGAGCAAAAGGAAGATTCGCACGTTGCAGGTTTTTCTCGGTGAGACCGGTGGACGCGACGGTCAGGTCGAAAATCTTCGCGATGCTCGTGGCGATTGTGCCGGTGTAAGGGCTTACGTTTCCTTTGACGATATTGTCGGCACACAAGCGTGCCTGTTTGTTGGCGGGGCCGGCAAGAGGGACCGTGATTGCGGTGCCGAGTAACGGGCTCATGAATTCAATAGCGTCGCCGACAGCTCGAATTGAAGGATCTGAAGTGGTAAAATAGTGGTCAACTTTAATGGCGCCATTTTGTGCGAGATCGAGACCAGCGTTCCTGGCAAGAGCTGTATCGGGACGCACGCCGATTGAAAGGATCACGAGGTCGGTATCGATCGAGACGCCCGAGGAAAGTTTGACAGAGAGTGCCGACCCGCGTCGCTCAAAAGAAGAAACCCCATCCTTGAGTTGTAAGGTAATTCCTTTATCCCGCATGTGTTGCTGCACGATCGCCGCCATATCGTAGTCAATCACATTCATGACTTGCTCGAGGGCCTCTACTACTGTTACCTCAAGGCCGCGTTCCTTCATGTTTTCGGCCATTTCGAGACCGATAAAACCGCCCCCCACGACGACTGCTCGTTTCGTTTCGGCAAGATCGATCTTTGCCTTGATTGCATCGATGTCGCTTACCGAGCGGAGGGAAAGAATGGCTGGATCGTCGATGCCCGGTATGGGAGGACGCATGGGAGAAGCGCCCGGACTAAGGATGAGTGTATCGTAATACTGTTCGTATCCAGACCCGGTTTTCAGGTTTTTGACATGGACCGTTTTTGCGGTTCGATTGATAGATTCCACCTCGTGAAGTACTTTAGCTTCAACATTGAGGGATTCCTTGAATTTTTCGGGAGTCATGACAAACAAGCGCGATCGTTCGGTGATCACTTCGCCTGCATAATAGGGAAGACCGCAGTTTGCGTAACTGATATATTCCCCGCGCTCGAACATGATGATTTCCGCTTTTTCGTCGAGACGCCGCAACCTCGCTGCTGTTCCCGCGCCTCCGGCGACACCGCCCACTATTACATAAGTAGCCATTTGTAAGCCTCCTTGAATTGCTTTACAGTGTTTTCGTTTCTGCCTGGGTGAATGCGAGTATCTCGGGTATTTCGATTTCCGAGCACTTATACGTAGTGACGATTTTGTCTCCCTGGCGAGTTAGTTGCACCGAGATGACCCTGCGATCCCCTTCAGAAATCTTTCGCGTGATGTATTTCCGTTCTTCCAGGACATTGAGGATGCGTGTCAGGCGGGAAGGGGAAAGATCCATTTCCAGGGCAATCAGACCGGGTTCATGGATGCCTCGTTTTATGGAGCACAGGCACAGTGCGTCATTGAAGGAAATGCCTGTTTCGGTTTTCAGAGTGTCTTCGAAGCGCTTGAGTGCACTCTGTACCTTGCGTATCGAGCATAGGTCCAGCATTTTATGTTACCTTTGGCAATATTTGCGATAAGCAAATATAAACTGTGTGCACTATTTGGTCAAGAACCGGTGAGGATTTTCATTTTTTGTGCGTTGACAACTGCGTGGCCCTTGGCGTGATTGTTGAAATAGATCTGAACCAGACGCGTATCTTTGCCGAGCGAATTGACCAGGGGTACAAACCGCTCCATTTCTTCGTCGGAATACAGGTAGTCGTATCGGTCCCGGGCGTTTGTCCCGTGCCAGGTTTCCCCGTTGCGTCCGTGCAGCCGCAGATACGCACGACCACTGGTTACAACAGGTTTGAAAGCCGGATTTAAAGCCGGCAGCGGGCGGAGCGCGGGCAGGTCACACACGCACCAACCGACGTTCCGTTTTTGAAGGCCTTCATACACGCGGGGTTTCTGCCAGGACTGATGCCTGAATTCGGTTACAAGGGGAAGGCCATCGAGTGCGGTTATTAGGCTATCCAGATAACGCCGTTCGTCCACGTCGTAATGAAAACTTTGGGGAAACTGAAGGAGGACGGACAAAAGCAGTCCCCGGTTGACCAGCGGATACAGGGCCTGCCGGAAGAGTTGCGCGCTGTCCCGCCATGCCGAGACTGTAATTGTATGAGTCAGGGACTGGTGTGCTTTTACCGAGAAGTGCAACTTTCCCTTCGAACGTGCGACCATCGACGCCATCTGGCGCTCGTCGGGCATGCCATAGTAGGTATAGTTCAACTCAAGCGCGTTGAAGTGTTCCGTATAAAATGCGAGAAATTCCTCGCGGGGCAGATCTATCGGATACAGGATGCCCCGCCATTCCGGATAGTCATATCCTGACGTCCCGATGTAGAATTCCGCCATAATCAGTATACTTCCGGAATCCCGGCGATATCGGTGGTATAGGCGGGAGAAAGAAATTTACGTTTCATTTTCCATGATCGGTTGTCCCGCAGAGCTATGCCCATTCGGAGCATATTCCGCCCGTAACGCGTATTGACCGCGTCGAAGCAGTTCATCACCGCCTGTTTTCGCGGACGCGTGGCGTCGTTTTCGAAAAGATCCTGTTGGATGACGGTATCGTCCTCGAGGCCGAGCAGATTGATCATTACCTTGCGATATCGGCAGCCGCTTCGGTACTGGCGGCGGAGAAGTTCGATGGCAGTACCGAGGATATCCGGCAAGAAGGACGTGGGCGAGGGGAGGCTTGCCGACATCTGGCTGCAGTGCTGGGGTCCCTCTTCGTCCCAGGGATTAGTCATGAGGTATACCGAAATAAATTTGGCCGCGCTGTGTTCGGCGCGCATGCGGCTGACTGCTTCCTGGGTATAGGTAGCAAGCGCCTGTTCAAGTTCCTCCAGATCAAAAACTGCTTCGCCGAAGGATTTGGAGGAACAGATATTCTGCCGTTTTTCACGTTCCTGCATCTCGATGGCAGGAATGCCGTTCAGTTCCTGTACCGTTCGGAAACCGGTAATCGTCAAATTTTTTTTTGCGAGGAGGAGTGGATAGTGCTTGAGATCGAGGGCCGTTCGTATTCCATGCTTCTCGAGTAGCGCCTGCTTGGCCCAGCCGATTCCCCATATGTCGCCTACGGGATATTTTCCGAGTTCACCCTCGGCGTCCATTTCGGCATACGAAAGCACGCCGCTTCTTTTTTTCGCCAGCTTGTTGCACAATTTTGCAAGCGTGCGGGTCGGGCCGATACCGACGGTTACCGGCATGCCAGTTTCTTTCATCACCGTATTTCTGATATGCGTGGCAATGCCCGTAAAATCCGGACACTTCCATTCGGGATAATACAGAAAGCATTCATCTATTGAATAGATTTCGACATCGGGACAGAGCCGGTTGTAGATGGCCACGAGACGCGCACTGATGTCTGCATAGAGGGTGTAGTTCGAGCTGAATACAGTAACTCCCTTTCTGTCGCATTCCTCGGCAACTTTGAAATAGGCATCTCCCCGCCGGAACCCGGCAGCTTTGGCCTCGTCGTTCAAGGCGATGATGATACCGTCGTTGTTGGAAAGCACTACGATAGGTTTTCCGGCAAGGTCGGGTCTGAAAAGGCGTTCGCACGAGGCGTAAAAGCAATTGGCGTCAACGTGAAATATCATAGCTGTCTTACCACTCCCGTAACTGTACCGAATATTTCTGTTTCTTCGTTTATTCGTATGCGCGCTTCTGTTCCATCCGCAAGAGCGTAGGATTCTCCGTCGCGTACCAGTTCCCTGCAAGAAAAATCGTCCTCTCTACGGTACACCACGAGGCAGCCTGCCACCGGTGCCCGGGCTCGGTCCACAATCAGCAGGTCATCCGGGAGTACGCCGCGGTACACGAGCCGGTTTCCCTTCATCCGCATAAAAAAAGTTGCGGGGGCATTGTGTATGAGCAGCAGATTCAGGTTGATCGTAGCCGCTTCATATCCCTGTGCAGGAGACGGAAAGCCTGTTTCGTTAGCCATATTTCCTTGCCTTTTGACCCTTTACAGGGTATTATATACCTGTTATGCTCATAATATAAGCATAATGCTTATAAGTCAAGGGGAAATAATGGAAACTTTGAACGGGGCCGATTCGGTTGCAGCGCGCTATGCATCCATACGCTTCAAGTCCCGGCTTTCGAAAAAAGCTTTTGCCGAATCCCTCGGGATTCATCCGGTGGTTTCGGGCGACATCGAGCTCGGTAAGCGCGAGCCGTCACGAGATGTGCTCGTGCGACTCGTAAAGGCCTACAGCATTGATATCAACTGGCTTTTAACGGGGCACGGTGTGGTGGGCGGGTCTGAAAGTGGCGATGGTAAAAGTCGTGACAGCAATGTCGTGCATATCGATTTTGTGCATCAGGAAGCGGCAGCCGGACGCGGCGTTAATATCGACGAAAATCCTGAGGTGACAAGCTTGCCGGTGTTACGTTCCCTCATTTCTCCCTATCGGAGCGAGAAAGTTCGTGCGGTGGAAGTTCGCGGCGACTCGATGATCGGCATCGGCCTTGATGACCGCGACATTGTGCTCTTCGTTCCGGAAGCGCGCACTGGCGACGGCGTCCATGTGGTTTCGCTCGCCTCGCAGCTGTTGGTCAAACGCATTCATTTTGACGCGGCCGGAAAATCGGTGCACATTATTAGCGAAAATCCCCAATATCAGCCGCGTATTCTCTCGGGCGACGATCTCGAGCAGTTCCGTATTGAAGGCCGGGTGATCGGCTGGATGCACCGCTACTAACCGACTAACACAATCAGAAGATGTCGCTGACAATTTTGGCGAACAACAGGGCGAGCACGACAAACATGACCGGCCGGATGATCTTGACTCCATTTCGTATCGCGAGATGGGAACCGAGCCAGTTGCCGGCTACCGTGCAGAAGGCGGCTGGTATGGCGAGGGCGAACCAGACGTTACCGGATGCGATGAAAAGTATTGCCGACATGACGTTCGAGGCGAGGTTGACGATTTTTGCGTTTCCCGAGGACACAAGCAAGCTGTATTGCAGGAGCGAGGCGAATGCAATCATCAGGAAGGTACCAGTTCCCGGACCAATAAGCCCATCGTAGCAGCCGATGACGAGCCCGATGACCAGTGAAAGTCCGATGCGGCCGGCGTGGGTGCCACTCAGCCGAAATTTTCCGGTTTCTGTGTTCTCTTCTACCGGTTTCCGAACAAAGCCCCGGTTGAACAGCAGAAAAATTGCGACCGAAGGAATGACTACAAGCATTGCAGTCTTGAGATATCGCTCATCAAGGAAAAGAGCTATTTTTGTTCCGATCCAGGCGCCGGGAAGGGCTGCGGCAGCCGAAAGAAGAGCCGTTTTCAGTTTGATGTTTCCGCTTCGGCTATATTTTGAAACCGACACCGAGGTGCCGAGCATCATGGCGAATTTATTTGACCCCGCGGCGATGTGAGCGGGGAGCCCTGCCGCAAGGTATGCCGGAAGCGAGATGAGTCCGCCCCCTCCCGCGATCGAGTCGACAAAGCCGGCCAGAAACACGAGCGGGCACACAAGCAGCAAGGTCTGTATATATGAAAGTCCGTTCATTGCACGGCCTTTGCCCAAGTTTCCTTTCCGGTTTCACGGAAGGCGGCGTATGATTTTTCTTCTTCATATTCAAAAGTAACAGTCATTTTTGCATGATACCAGACCTTGACAGTAAATGCACGTGCCGTTTCCGGAATGCAGCCACCAGCATCCTCCCCGGCATAGCCAAGCACAAATCCCGCGACGGCCGGAAGGGGCGGGTAGAGCGGAAACCGGTATTCAGTAGTCTGCGGCGATTCTAGTGCCGGAATGGCATTGACCGGCCTGATAATCCAGCCGTCGAAGTTTTGGGGCGCTTCGATTGTCAGCTTGCCGGCGCCTTCGGGAATCCTCCCGATACAGAATGGCGGTAGTATGTTAAACGGAAGCTGCATATTGAACAGCAGTGCGCTTTCCGTGCCGCTCCGCACTTTTGCATACAATGTACGCATGACGGCCTGCTCCTTTTCGAGGTCGGTCATCTGGGTATTATGGAGAAAAAGACAATCGAGTTTTATTGCTTGTTTTTGTATCATTATTGTTCCAAACCGGTGTGTAATATGATAAAATATCCCCATGAAGTATAGCATGAAACCGAAGGTTCGCGAACTTGCAGACAAACTGGTTGCGACCATTTCCTCCTGGGACATGGTCGAGTGTATTTGTCTCAACGAAGCGGGAACAACCGATACACTTGATCCCTATTTTGCGCTCATCCTTGACGTATATGTTCACGGAGCGACCCCGGCGGCTGCGCAGCGGATTGTAGCATATCCTGCCCATTCCTTATTCGAAACTTCGCCCACGGACAGCAAGGATCGCTTTATGGTCGGCGAACTGCCCGTACGTATCGAGTACAAGAAGGTCGAGCGTATCGAGGAACTGACCGTTATCGCCCTTCGCGCCGGAACCGACCTCTGGAAAATCCGCGACAGCGGAACGTATGTGTTTTACCGGCTGGTGCATTGCCGCGCCCTCTTCCAACGGACCACCTGGCTCGTCGACCTTGTCAGTACCCTTTCAGGGCTGAGCGATTCGTTTTGGGTGCAGATGCGTTCGTTCTACCAGTCGACGATGGATCACTTTCTCGCCGATCTCGGTGCCTCCATCGTACAGGACGATCCTTTTCATTATATGATTTCGGCTTCGAGTTTCATCAAGTATGCCTGCGCAGTTCTCTTTATGGAAAACGGACAGTTCGAGCCTTCCCATCGCGGCTATCTCGAACAGGTTGCCGCTCTGACAACGCTACCCGACGGCTTTACCGGTCGCTTCGAGAGTTTCCTCCGTCCCGATTCCGAGCTTCCTCCCGCGCGAAAATACGAGATCGCCAAACTGATAGCCCGGAGTATCGGTAGTCTATGATCCGCCGTCTTCTGCCGTTTTTGTTCGTCCTGATTTTTCTGACCCTCAGTCTGGGAAGTTGCGGCGGCGGTCAATCTTCGGTTCTCTTTACGTCGTCCACCGGACATCGACTCGCGCTCCGTGCCCTCAATCCCGCGGCGAAAGACGGCATTCTGAATGGTGCCGATTCGATGGCCTGGTTTTCTTTTAAAAACAATACGAAAGCTCCCGTTCATGCAGTTGAAATCACCGTGCAGATCGAAACAGGAAGCCCCGTGACGCTTTCTCTGGCACCGGTCTTCAAAGACGACCTTACTTCGTTCGCTACCCTTTCCGACAGCCCTGCTTCGCGCAATCTGTCAACTGTACTGAACGCTTCCGGCGAGGTGCACCTCCGCATGATGTTCTCCGAGCAAACCGCGGTAACCGCAGTAAGAGGTTTTGCCCTCCGCTCCGCGGGAAGTGCAACGTCCCGTGTACGGATAGTATCTGCAGCACTTGTTGCGTCGGAAACCGGTTGGCAAAAAACACCGTCCTTCTTCTGGTGTGGTTTTGCATCTGAAGGCGGGGCGATCGATGCTGCTTCTCCCGCCGCCCGTGCTCTCATCCCTGCAGATTCTTTTTTGACGCTTTCCTTTACTGGCTCAAACGGCCCACCCGGTACCATCGAGCGGCAACTACGGACCGGGTTTTCACTTGACGGTCGCTCTTTCGTGTTCAGACAGGCGCCCTCTCCCTATGAAACAAGCATCCCTTCTTTCTTTTTTCGTGCTCTTCCTTCTGATCTAGTGCTTTCCCAGGGCGGCGAAACCCTCGCAGGTATTCGTGTTGCCCGGGACAGAATACTTCCCGTCGCGGATCCGTCGGATTCCCGCTCGCCAATTCTCGCCGATCCCCACATGATTATCGAATGGCCGCTTGAAGCCTGGCGTTCGAAGGAACGGGAAATTTTTGCCTGGGACCGGTTCCCTTCAATAGTAATTTTTGACACTGCCGACTACGCGGTGCAGGATCGTTTTTTCAAACGGCTCGCTTTTTTCACCGAAAAGCAGGGATATAAGGGGAAACTCTGGACAGACGCTGAACTATCGGCTCTGCATGCCTATAACGCGCACGATTACCGCGCCGAAAGCCTTGCTGCCTTTTTCGAGTTGGCCCGGATTGAAAAGTTTCCCCTCAATACCGAAGAAACCGAGTTGCAGGAAATCCTTTTGGCTGAAGGCATAATCCGCAAGCAGGGATCTTCGTTCGTGGAGGGGGCAGGGGCGGTCCTTTCCATTTCGCGGCAGTCTGTTTCGTATCTCCGCTATATGTTTATCGCTCACGAGGGGTATCACGGCATTTATTTTATCGATCCCGACTTTCGCGCGAGGGTCGAGGCTGTCTACCGGTCGATGGACCCGAAGGCTATAGCCTTTCTTGAAACCTATTTTACGATTGTGGATTCGCTCGGCTATGATACGAGCGACCGGTATTTGATGGAAAATGAATTCATGGCCTATGTGATGCAGCAGCCGGTCGACAAGGTCGCGCCGTATTTTACGGGGACCATCTCGGAACGTTTTCTCCGCTATGGTGGAAAGAAATCCCTCGCAGACTATATCTCCTCGACGGACGCTTCGGAATTTACCCGTGCCGCATCAGAACTCAATGCCTATGTATTCGAACGGTGGGGAATTTCGGGTGGAAGGACCGGACTCTTTTTTATCGACTAGAAGGGTTCTGCTTCTATAAAATGAAAGTCTTCCGTGGGAATGGCGACATCGTTTTTTCCTGCTTGCATCAGCTCGAAATTAAACAATCGCTCGGCACCTATTGTCGATGGCGGCCCGTGACCGGGTAAAATGATGGTCGCGTCGTCCTGGCTCAGCATCTTGTTTCTCAGGTGCGTCTTTAGATTGCGCGTTCCGTATACATTGTTTGTCCCGCCGAGTCTGCCGGCCGAGAGGGAATCCCCGGTAAAGAGGATCTGTTCAATCTGGAACATGAGCGAGTCCGGCGAATGCCCCGGCGCGGCAAGGTAGCGCACTGCGAAGCCTGCGGCCGCGAAAGTTCCGTCGCCTTGCAGGAGGATTGTCCGCTTCCCGTTGAGTTCCGCGTCTGCGGCATATACCTTCGGTTTGTAGATGCGCAACAGAGTCTGGAGTCCCCGGTGGTGGCTTTCGTGGTTGTGGGTGATAAGCACGGCGTCAATCTGGAAATGATTATTTTCGATGTGTTCGAGCAGCTCCCGGTTCATCACGCCCGGATCAACGATCAGCGCCTTTCCCGTTTTTTCGTTTCCAACGAGGTATCCGTTTGAAAATCCTTCGAGCGAATAGTGGTAATAGACTTTCATTCCGGATTTTCTCCCTTGCCGAAAATGGCTTCGCGGGTATTCGAGGACTTGAAATTCACCTTTTCGCGCGTGGTTTGAAAAAACATCGCTTTTTTCAGGTTGCAGTTTTGGAACGAGGTATCCTTGAGCGTCGCCATGACGAAGCGTGAATTGTACAGGTCTGAATCGTTAAAGCTGGTGTTACCCGAAAGGAGACCGTTGAAGTTGTTGTGCAAAAGATCGGAGTTTTCAAAGGTCGAGTCATTTATGTGTACACCGGCAAAGCTCGAGAACTGGATGTCGCTCCCCTTGAGTGAACAGCGGCTGAATCGGGCAAAGTCGAAAAAACACATCCGGAAGCGGCAACCGTCGAGTTTCACTCCCGAAAAGACCGTTCGGGAAAACCGGCAGCCATAAAACTGCTTTCCCGAAAAGTCAAGATCGCGGAACTCGAGTCCCGAAAAGTCGAGGCTGTGGATCACCTGGGTTGTCTGCAGTATTTCGTACAGACGGTTTTTACTGAGGTCCTGGTGTGCGCTGAACATGCATATACAATAGGTCATTGCGCGTTTTTGGTCAAATAGGTTATTATAGAACCATGTGCTGGAAATGCGGTAAGGCTATACAATCAGAATTCCCCATCGGAAGAAGTATGACATGCCCTTCGTGTGGAAAGGATACTAGAGTTTGTAAAAACTGCCGGTTTTATGCGCCTGGATCCTGGCACGACTGCGCCGAACGATCCGACGAACTCATAAATGACAAGGAACGGGCCAATTTTTGCGATCAATTTCAGCTGAATCCGGCGTTTCGCAGCGACCATCCGGTCAAGGGGAAAATCCCTGGCACCGGTACTGGTCCATCGGTTTCATCCGGGGAAACGGCCGCACCAACGAGCCGGTCAGCTTTTGATGATCTTTTTAAATCCTGAAGGGAGAGCGATCCATACATCCATGAACGAAGAAAACAAGACCTGCTACCAATATGCCTTTCTTGACTCAGGCTCGGGTGGACTGCCATACCTTGCACAGCTGAAAAGCCATGCGGACGGTGCTTCCTGTGTATATCTCGCCGATACCGCTCATTTTCCGTACGGCGAAAAAACGCGTGACGAAGTGATCCGGTTTGCTGTCGAGGCGGTTGGACATCTACTTGAGCGTTTCAAGCCGGAAGTGATAATTATTGCCTGCAACACGATATCGGTAGCGGCTCTTTCCGCCCTTCGGAACCATTTTTCTGTGCCTTTCGTCGGCACGGTACCGGCTATCAAGCTGGCCGCGGAAACCTCGGTCAACCGTAAAATCGGCCTGCTCGCGACCGAACGCACCGTTTGCGATCCCTATACTGACCAGATGATAGCCCAATACGCTCCTGACTGCCAGGTGGAGCGCATCGGGGACTCGGTGCTTGTCTCCCGCATCGAGCGAAATCTCGTGACAGCATCCCGCACAGAGCGCCTCGATGCAGTCCGTCCCTCGATCGAACGGTTCCGCAAGGCAGGTGTCGACACGATCGTTCTCGCCTGCACTCATTTCCTGCACGTCAGCGATGAAATTCACGAGGTGGCAGGTCCTGATATTCGTATCATAGATTCCCGCGAGGGTGTCGTCCATCAAGCCTTGCGTCTGGTCCCGCCCAAGGATTATCATCATCGTGAGGGCGCCTGTTATATCACCGGGGGTGTATCCACCGAAATGGAAGCCCGGTTCGAATCCTATGCAAAACTGTTCGGTATAGACTGGGGAGGTATTCTTTGATTCAGGGTCTGCTGCTTGGCGGCACGAATAACCAGTTTGAGGTCGAAACCGACGACGGAATTGTCCGTCTGTGCCCCATAAAGGGAAAAATCCTCAAGGAAGTCGAAGGCTACTATAATCCTCTCGCTCCAGGAGACCGGGTCATGATCGTTCCGGATGAACAGGACCCGTTGCGAGGCCAGATCATTTCTCTCGTTCCCCGAAAAAACCATTTTGTCCGGTTTAACCAGAAGGGAAACGCGCCGCAACTCCTTGCAGCAAATCTTGACCTCCTGGTCGTGGTTACCACCCCGGACGAGCCGCCGTTTCGTCCTCGTTTCGTCGATCGCGCCCTCATCCAGGCCGATGCAGAACACATAACACCGCTCATACTGGTGAACAAACTTGATCTCGGGATAGACAGTGACACCGAAGAACGGCTCGCCGACTGGGAACGGCTTGGGTACGAAATTCAACGTGTTTCTGCCATATCGGGCGCCGGAATGGACGAGCTTGCTTCGCGCCTCTCTGGCAGGGTTTCGGCCTTTGTCGGCCAGTCAGGTGTCGGAAAGTCAAGCCTTCTCAATGCGCTCGACAAGCGGCTTACCTTGCGAACCGGCGGCCTATCCGAAAAATTCGGGCGGGGAACGCATACGACAACCAAGGGAATGCTGTTTCATTTGCCACCGGATGCGGATGGAAAATGCGCCTCTATTGTCGATACCCCCGGAGTACGTCGTTTTATGCTCCACGATATATCGGCGAAAGATCTCATCCTCTATTTTCGCGAGATGGAAAACTTGGTGGGAACCTGTTCCTGGGGTCATTCTTGCTCGCATCAAAATGAACCCGGCTGCAAGATTCTCGAAGCGGTCTACGCCGGTGTCATTCACGAACAGCGGTATGAAAGCTGGCAGCGCATCCGGGAAGAAATCGAATCCGGAAGCTTTGCCGACTGAGGAACAACACCACATGAATCAGCGTACACTCGAAGTACTCGAATATCCCCGCATACGGGAAGAAATTGCGGGCGTCTGCATGAGCGAGGAGGGTAAGACTTCCCTCCTCGAAAAGGCCCCGTCGACAGATGTAGCCGAAGTATCAAGGCTTAAAGCACTCGGTAGCGCTTGGCTACGGAGCCTTTCGGGCGAAAATCCGCCGCGCTTTTCGGGCTGGCCTGCAATACGGCCCTTTTTGTCGCGTATACCGGTGGAAGGTGCCTCCCTTTCAATAGAAGAATTCTACGCCCTCTACCTTTTTTGCGAAGGCGAAACGCAGTTCCGTGCCTGGGCTGAAGCGCGCGCTGCCTCCGTTGCATCAGGTCGGCGAGATTCGTTATCGATGGCTGCCGCAACCGCCGGTGCCGGCATTATGGTATCTGCGGACGGCAACCTCGTTTCTTCGGCGGCAACCCTCCCTGATCTATCCGCTCCACGGAACGAAATTTTTAAGATTATCGATAAGTCAGGTGAGCTTCGAGACCTACCGGAACTCCGTGCCATCAAACAGAATATTCGCCGCATCCAGCAGGACATCGATAAATTAGTTAATCGGTATCTTGGCGACGAGAATCTCAAACCGATGCTCCAGTCAAGCCTGCCGACCATCCGCGATGGCAGGCAGGTTATCGCCGTGCGCTCAAATTACCGCAGTCGCGTGCGCGGCATCGTGCATGAAGTGTCCCAGTCAGGCCAGACTGTGTATGTCGAACCCGAAGATGTCGTCGACCGGAACAATGACCTTGTCACCGAGGAACATAGGCTTTCACGCGAGGTTGCCCGCATCCTTCGCGAACTTACCGGACGCCTTTCGCCGTTCCACGAGGAAATCTGTAGCGCCCTCGATACCATGATATTTTTTGACGGAATCGGTGCAGCAGCCCGCTGGGGCCGCGACCACCACTGTATCTTTGCATCAGATCCTGATCCGGTACACGATCAAGACGCGAATCTTTCATCCCTCCAGCTCAGACAGGGACGGCATCCGCTGCTCCGCGCCCGGGCTGTCCCCATAGACCTCATCCTCACTCCGGGAGGTCGAATCCTCATCATCACCGGCCCTAACACTGGAGGAAAGACGGTCAGCCTTAAAACAGTTGCTCTTTTCGCTCTCCTCAATCAATCTGGCTGGCCGATCCCTGCAGCCGAACCTACTGTATTTCCGGTATTCGACTATATCGGGTGCGATATCGGCGACGAGCAATCTCTCGATCAGTCCCTTTCGACCTTTTCGGGTCATATGAAAAATATCGCGCGTATTCTCGAATCGGCCACCGAAAAAAGCCTCGTGCTTCTCGACGAGCTTGGAAGCGGAACCGATCCGCAGGAAGGTAGCGCAATCGCGATGGCCGTACTCGATACCCTGCTCGAAAAAAAGCCGGTCGTCCTTGTCACAACCCATCACGGAATCCTCAAGAATTATGGCTATACCCATGCGGCCTGTATCAACGCCTCGGTTGATTTCGATCAGGACACGCTCAGCCCGACCTATCGTATCCTTATGGGCATACCCGGTGAAAGTCACGCTCTCGATATTGCGTCACGGAATGGCCTTGATCCCGAAATCGTCGCTCGTGCACGATCCTATCTCCAGGAAGAGCGCGCCGATGTCTCGGCCCTGATCCGCGGGCTTACCTCGAAACACGAGGAACTGGCAGTATTCGAGCTGGATAAGAAAAAGGAAGAAACTGCTCTCCGGGAAAAACGGCGTAAAGCAGATTTACGGGAACTGCAGTTGCGCCAGAAGGAACTGGAGCTTCGCGAGCAGGGCTACCGCCAAATAGGGCAGCTTTTGGACTCGAGCAGGAAGCAACTCGAGAACCTCGTGCGCGAAATCCGCGAAGGCGAAATGACCCGGGAAAAAACCGTCCAGGTCAAAACCTGGCTTGCCGAACTCGAGGCGAGTGTTGCCTCTCAATACGACGGACTCGTGGGTGCACGGTCGGAAACCGCGGAAATGCGGAAGGAACTCGAACTGCTGCAAAAAAGAGAAGCTGCCGAAGCGGCAGAAGCTGCTGCCGACGGAAAAGCGGTCAAAAAAGGAACAACCCATCCAGGCCGCCAGAATGCACGTTCAGGCACTTCTGCCCGTCCCGCCACCGAAATTCTCCCCGACCTGGGTCCCGGTGTAGAGGTGTACGTCGGCGCGGCCAAACGGCGAGGAACCATCGTTCGCGCGGCGAAAAAAGGTTTCTGGATTGTGACGACGGACAGCCTCAAGATCGCGATAGCCGAAATAGATCTTTCTGCGGTACCGGTGAACGGGCAGGGAAAAAAAGTGACAATCGAGGTTCAGACCGATATGAGCGGCGGTGACACGCCAGCGTTCGAGCTGAAGCTGCTCGGCATGCGCCATGACGAGGCTCAGAAAGCTCTCGAGCGGCAGCTCGACCTTGCTTCGATGAAGGGAATGAAAGAATTTTCAGTGGTGCACGGGAAGGGATTCGGCATTTTGCAGGAAATGGTGCAGACTGCACTCAAGCAGTATCCGGCGGTGAGCGAATACCATTTTGCGCGTCCGGAAGACGGTGGAACCGGAAAAACGATAGTTACGCTGTCATGATTTCTTGTAGGGCGTAGAAACGATCATCCCGTGTACCTTGTCGAGCCGGAAGACAACCTGCTTCTGTGCCTTCTGTATTGTGAGCGAGACGTGGCATATCTCGATTTCGGTACCCGGATACACCGTTCCACGCACTTCAACAAAAGCGCCATCATTGGTGTCGATTTTTGGCAGGTACAACGGAATCCGGTTAGCGATCTCGATCTTGCGGGCTTTCAGTTCCGTAATATAATTACCGATGTCCGGCAGCGGCTCTTCGGCGTACATGTCTTCGGCCTTTTGTAGATTATGCGCGATGAGCTTCAGTTGCTCGTTGGCTATATCGAGTTCCTGCTGGACGGTAAAATCGGTTCCGCAGCGGACATAGGTTTTGGCTCCCCGCGAATTGCCGATCTCGAATGCCTGCACCCCGCCGATGACAATGCATTCGCCCCCAACCAGCTTGCCTGTGTCTCCCATGCGAATGGTTCCCATCGAGTATATCTTTGAAAGTACGATGCTTCCCGACACATTGAGGTCCCCACGCACGGCTACGCGGCAGTTCTGGATGTACTTGGCCGTGAGGCTGCCGCCGACCCGCACTGCGCCTTTCGTGCGGCCTTCTATGCCCGACTGCACGATCATGTCCTTTTTGCATACGATTTCGGTTACGTCGACCACGTCTGCCGAGACGAACGAGCCCCCGGCATATACCTTAAAACCGTCAGCTATCTTGCCTTGCAGGATCACATCGCCGGGGAATGTGATATTTCCGGTAGTAAAATCGACACCCTTTTTGAGCACCAGCACTTCCTCAACCGTAATTTCACCCTTGCTGTCGATGGCCAGCCTGCCGCTTTTTCCGGCAAATAGGCCTCTTTCGTGGGCGATCACATTGGTACCAGAGGAAAAAACGGGCATACTCTGTAGGGGTGCCGGCACTTCCGTTCCGAAAATATTGATGCCGGGGTGGCCTTCGACTTTTAGGATTCTCCGCGCTATCGGCTCTTTCGCCTGAACGATGGAGAAGGCGCTGATAGAATGCCAGTCGATGCGCGCCGCGTTCGGGTCGATTTCAGGCTTTCGCTCGAGCAGATCTTTTCGGATGACAAAATGTTCAGGAATTTCGGTTATGGGAGCAGTACTTTTTGCAATGAGGCAGTTTTTTACGGATGTATGGGTGGAATTGGACAAGAGCAGGGCATTCTGAATGTCTTCATGTACTATTCCTGTGCTAATTCCGTGGTCCTCGAGTTTGGCCAGAAGCATGGTATAGGTCAAAAAAGCGCCGCCCGGTCCCGGAGGATGGAGGGTGGCTATCGCGGCAGAGCCGTCCGGGGCAATCGACACCTCGGCAAAACCGTCCATCTGGTCGCTCTGGCGGATGAAAAGTATATTGTTTTCGACGCTCGCTGCCTGTTTATCCTCGCCCACTATAGTCTCCCGTTACTAGTATCGACTTTTTTTTCCCTTGACATTACCGCATTCTTTATACATTATGAATGCATAATTATTCGTATTAGATGGTAGTACCAATTGAAAGAAAGACTGACACGACTAAAAACAATCCGCAAACTCATCAAGACGTACCGGATAGAATCCCAGGAAGCACTTCTCGGGTATCTGTCCCGCGAAGGTTTTGCCGTTACCCAGGCAACCTTGTCCCGCGATCTCAAACTTCTCAAGGTTGGAAAGCTGTCTGACGGCCACAACGGCTATGTCTACACGCTTCCGGGCGACGAAGAACGCCAGGAATCCGAGCAGACCATCGTGCAGGACTTCCTGCGCGGCTACATTTCGATCGAATATTCCGGGAACATGGTCGTCATCAAGACATATTCCGGCCATTCTGATGTAGTTGCAGGTTCGATAGACAGCATGGGGCTCGAAGAAGTGCTTGGTACTATTTCAGGCCGCGATAACTGCGTGTTTGTCTGCCTTCGCGAAGGAGTGACCGGGGAAAATTTTCTCGACACCCTCAAACTCAAAATTCCCGAACTCGACGAA
The DNA here is from genome assembly GCA_038248875.1 of Treponematales bacterium. Lineage (GTDB taxonomy): Bacteria > Spirochaetota > Spirochaetia > Treponematales > Treponemataceae > Teretinema. The sequence continues at coordinate 71,403 of JBBRWY010000005.1, read as the reverse complement.
TAGGAGAACTGTATGATCAGCTGGAACAATCTCGACACCCTCAATTCCTACCGTAAAATGCTTTCGCTCAAGGGCCAGGTGCAGCTCGCCAATGCTCTTGACGGAGCGCGCGTGGCATCATATTCCTGTCCCATGGCAGCCGGACTTGTGTATAATTATGCAGCAAAACAGGTTAATGAACCCATTCTCACTGTCCTTGCGGAGCTTTCAGCCGAGCAGCAGCTCGTAGAAAAATACCAGGCGCTTCTCGACGGGGACGTAATAAATACCGGCGAAAATCGCAAGGTGCTCCATCAGCTATCCCGTGGTCAGCAGGGTAAGGATGTGATTTTCGAGGGTAAAAACCTCCGCGCCTTCTATGCAGAGCAAACTGCCAAAATCGCAGCCTTCGCGAATAAAGTACATTCAGGCGAAATCAAGGGCTCCAAGGGCGACCGGTTTACCACCGTTGTCCAGATCGGCATTGGCGGTTCGGATCTCGGCCCACGCGCCATGTATCTTGCGATGGAACAATGGGCAGTCAAAAATGGCACATCGAAAATGAAAGCTGCTTTTATCTCGAACGTCGATCCCGACGATGCCAGTGCTGTTGTTTCCAGCATCGAACTTGCAAAGACCCTTTTTATCCTCGTCTCGAAAAGCGGTACTACCCAGGAAACCCTTTCCAACGAGCTGTTTGTCAAGGATTTCCTCAAGAAGGCCGGCCTCGACAGCACAAAGCACATGATTGCCGTCACGAGCGAAACAAGCCCTCTTGCCAATAATCCGGGCTATCTTATGTCTTTCTATATGGACGACTTTATCGGCGGCCGCTATTCCTCGACCTCCGCGGTAGGTGGTGCTATCCTGTCTCTCGCATTCGGTCCCGACGTTTTCGCCGATTTCCTGGCCGGTGCCGCAGAAGCTGACAAGTCAGCTCTCGTATCTGATATCCGCAAAAATCCTTCCCTCCTTGACGCCCTCATCGGCGTGTACGAGCGGAACGCGCAAGGCTATCCGACAACAGCCGTTCTTCCCTACAGCCAGGCCCTTTCGCGCTTTCCCGCACATCTGCAGCAGGCCGACATGGAATCGAACGGCAAGCAGGTCAACCGTGTGGGTGAAGCCGTCGACTATGCAACGGGCCCGGTTATTTTGGGCGAACCCGGAACAAATGGCCAGCATTCTTTCTTCCAGCTCCTCCATCAGGGAACCGATACCGTGCCGCTCCAGTTTATCGGCTTTCTCGATAATCAGGCAGGTAACGACATCATCGTCGACGGTTCCACGAGCCAGAAAAAACTCTGCGCCAACCTCGTCGCCCAGATTGTCGCCTTTGCAAAAGGCAAAAAAGACGCAAACCCCAACAAGAATTTCCCCGGAGAACGCCCGTCGAGCCTCATCTGGGGCAAGCAACTGTCACCGAAAGTTCTCGGAGCTCTCCTTGCACACTTTGAAAACAAAATCATGTTTCAGGGTTTTGTATGGAATCTCAACAGCTTCGACCAGGAAGGCGTTCAGCTCGGCAAAGTGCTGACCAAAAAAGTCCTTTCGGGTGATATGGACGACACCCTCAAAGCCTACGCAAAGATTTTCAACATCTGATTTTTCGTCCATTATGAACCTGTCCGGGAAGAACAACCTTTTGCATACAAAAGGCTTTTCCTTCCCGGGCCCATTCTTTCCAAAAAATCCGAAAAATCATCAACACCAGGGACATTTTACTTGCGTGCCGCATTGCCCTGCATTATTCTTTCAATTATGAAGAAAACCACACTTATGAAAGTGATTTATTCCCAGGCTGTCCCGCGCGGACAGCTTGTCATGCATCCGAACGAGGGCTTCGATCTCGGGCTGGTTACCTTGAGTCATTCGCTTACCTGGTGTACTAACCTCAAGCCTGAAGAATTTCTGCAGGGTCAGTCAGGTACGGCAACTCCTGTTCAGATCGAGCTCCTGAATGAGTGTCCGAAGAATAGCATTCAAATAAATGCGGTAGTCTGGGAACGTCTGGGTATGCCGGTTCACGCTGTCGTTTTTTCTGATGGTGAGCGGATTTTCCTGCACGGCACCAAGAGCAAACCCGCTTCCTGATTTTTACTCGCTGAATGCGGCCTTATGTCGTACGATCCGCAGGACAAGTAGCAGACCGAAAATTGCCATCGCCATAAGAAGGAAAAACGGCAAAAACCGGGATCGTTCCGACAAGAGGCCTGCTATCCAACCGAAGGGCGAGGCGAATACCAGCATTGACACATTGAATATCCCCATGATGCCCGCGCGCTCGTATGTGTCTACGGCATCTACCACTAATGTTTCTTTGAAAGGCGATATCAGTGCAAAGGCTGCGGCGTCGAGAAGGGTGCTTGCGATAACGAACAGGTAGCTGCCAGCTGGCGAGATAATCAGGATGATGTTCGAAACCACGAGCAGCAAGAATCCCGCGAGCAGCGGTTTTTTGAACTTGAGATGGTTGAAACGCGGGGTGACAAAAAAGTAGAATGCAAGCATCAGGATCGAGCGAAGGAGGGGAAAGAGAGCAATCGAACTTTCCGGAAGTCCCAGCTCCTTTACCACCATGATCGACCAGAATACATTCTTGACTGTATCGTACACGAGCAGGACCAGTGCGATAAAAAAGGCGTTCAGTGTATAGGGGTTACTCCAGAGTCTTTTCAGCGGAGCGCCATAGTTTCCCAAAAGACGAAGGAACGGTATTCCCGCGGTTTCCTTCATTTTGATCGAGCCTTGTTTCGTTTCGGTGCCATACTTGAACAACAAGATGAATTTGAGTGTCATCCAGACGAAGGCGTTGAGGTACAGGATTCGCACCGCAAGAACAAGCGAAAACCGTGAAACAAGAATGCCCGCTATCGGGGCAAAAAAACCGGAAAGGATTCCTGCAATGGTCGCCCATGACCAGATGCTGACGAGTTTTCCGCGCGGTGCATCTTCGACCATCAAGAGCATCCATGAGTTTGAAGTGATGCGGTATACGCTGTTCAGCACGGCGCCCACGAGAAACCAGGTATAGTTTTGGGCAAACGCCCATATAAGTGCCGGAAGGCTCCAGCTGATGATGTCGAAGACGAACGTGGTCATGCGTCGCCCAAGCTTGTCGCAGATCGGGCCACTGATGAGCGCCATGAAAATCTGGAAGAACAGCCCAATCGAGGCGATCATGCCGATCTGCCTGTCCTGTAGACCCAGTGCAAGCATGTAGACCGAAATATACGGGCCGTACAGATTGAACGGAATGCTCCACAAGGGCTCGGTATACACGCAGATGCGCGGATTTCCTTCAAGATGGACGAGGGTTTCTATCATTGGATGCAAGTTCTTTTTCATGGGTGTATTTTACCCGAACGGGCATTCTTGGGCAATTCCAAATCAGGATGGATCCCTACGAGCGGCAATTTCGGCGAGGAGATGTTCGATGAGCCTGAAGGCGCTTGCCGAAAGGGTTGCGGCCGAGTCGCCCTCTGTATGCATGAGAAGCCAGGTCTCGGGGATGACCGCAAGATACGGCGAGCCGGTTTCCAGCCGATGGTTACCGGTTATCACTCGGATGAGCCTCTGCCGTTCTCCGCTCTCCGTGTTCAACGCGTGGATGAGCGCCGTGGCTTCCGTGTGCGGCAGGATCGTGATAACTTGTGCGGGAATTCCTGCGGCTATAAATCCCGCGTTGTCGCTGTAGGGGGTTGGCAGGCGGACCCAGTTTTCCGGGGAAACGCGCAGTGCAAGTTCTACCGCCCGCTCGTGGAGTGCATTCTGTTTCATCCTGAACGGTGATTTTCCTTTTTCATCAATGCCGGCCGTGGAAAGAACGAGGGTATCGCCGCGTCCACAGGCATCAAAGACATACACGTCGTCTTCGGTTATTTTCAGTTTTCGCAGGCCTGATCCGAGCGCGAACGCACCCTGTCCCGTGATGCCTTTAGTTCCTGCCGCTTCTTCCCCGTCGGTGAAGAATATTCGAATGTTGTGCGCTCCGGCACCCGGGGCAGCCAACTGTGCGGCAAACAGCATCAGCTGGAAGCAGGCGGCGCTGTTGTCGTTCGCTCCCGGAGTTCCCGGTGCGCGGTCGTAATGGGCCACGAGGGTTTTCATGCGGAACCGCGGATCATAGGCCGACGAGTCAAAACGGACAACCAAATGCTTTCTACCGGCAAGAGTAACAACCGAATGTGGAATTTCCCTGGCACGGAGCCAGGCCGAAATGAAGGCACAGCGGTCAAGTTCTTCGGAGAGAAAAGTCTCGAAGGTGGATGAAGACTGCACTGCTACGATTGAATCCATGGATTCAGTATACCACGGACCCGCTGGGTAGTCCCTCTGTTTTCCTTTATTACCGTCAGCTTCTGCTCATGTTTCGCAACGCAATAAAACCGGTAACAGAACATAGTGCAGCAAGTGCGAAAAAGACACAGATGAGGGGTATCGGCGCATCGGTACCGGTTCCCGCGAGATTCATTGATACGCCCATCGCTCCTACCGCGAGTCCCATTGCTGTTCCCTTCACAAGCAAAACTGTAGCGATCAGGTATCCTGCAGGAACACGTCGGAATAGCCACCAGGCAGAAAGCAGGGCGGCCGGTACCAGTATTGCGAGGTCACCGGCTTGAACGAACATCGTATGATAACCGTCGATCGAGGGTGGAGGTAGGCCGCGAAAAAGTGCCGGTATAATGCGGAACAGCCAAAGGGCTCCGAGAAACGCTCCGATGAAGAGGTCTATTCCTATTGCAGTTTTTCGAGGAAAGGATGATGTGCATCGAGATTCAAGCTCTGCCATGTCGACGGAAAGCATCGCGAAGATAAATGCAAAAAGGCTCAGCGAGAATAGTGCGACATAGACGAGGAAGATTTCATTGTACACGGCACCAAAAACGAGTAGCCCATATGTATACAGAAAGTATCCCAGAATGCCGGAAAGGAATACTTTGCTCCAGTTCCGTTCTTTTTTGGATAGAATAAAAGCGGCTGCGAGCAGCGGGAGTGCAACTAGCAGCGTCACTATATCTTGTCCACGTTCCTGTGCCGCTCCCGAAACTGAATCCCGGTGATAAATTCCCCGACCGTCCAGAGAGACTGTCTCTTTCCATGCATTTACAAATGATTCGGGCGAGGCCTGATACTTCGAACTCAACCCGACAATAGCAGCGAAAGAAGCGAAGATGATTATCAGAATGGAAAGCCTGCGGGCCAGCATGAAAGAATTATTCATAAAAAACTCCTTGTGAGATTTCACCGTACAGACGACTGTGAGGTCGGCCACTTTTTTATTTAGTGCGTAAGCGCAATCCTGCGCGAAGGCCGAAGGCGCCCGAGAAATATGCAGACCATGAGTCCAGTTCTTTCGGACTGGCGGGAGCGGTTCCTGCTCTGGTGTTTTTTCCGCCAATCCCATAGGCGCGGAAGAATGGCTCGAGATAGAACCGGTTTTTGTTGAAGCCGAAATTGTAGCCGGTTTCTACGAGCATGATCGCCTTGTATCGCAGGTCTTCGTAAGCCGCATCACTGCCTGCGTCATGTATAACAGCCGATCGGGAATAACCTCCTCCACCTCCTACCCCCGCGTACAGACCACTGTCCGGAAAAATACTGCGCCTATATATGCCAACGAATGCCGTTTCCAGGGTGTATATGTCGGACGGCGCAGTGTAGAAAATCTCCGCCTCGAGACTGAGCGAGCAGGAATCAGGGAGCGGGAAGGATACTCCGCCCTGAAGAAGTAGTGCCTTTCCGGCTGCTCCTGCACCGAGGGATGCAACGTCAATGTACATGCCTGTTCCGGAGAGACTTTTTTCGTTCGCCGTGACCGAAAGAAGGCCGGCTGCTGCGACAAAAAAAAGAAAGAAAGCTTGTTTACCCTTTTTAGTTTTCAAGCGCATTTTCCACCGCCTTGCAGAACGCTTTTGAGGACCAAGTTGCCCCGCTGAACGCATCAACGTCGAGCGATTGGGGATCGGCAAGCATCCGCGCCTTCATTGTGCTTATCATCTGTGTGTCCGGAAAACTGTCAGGGCTCAGCACCTGTATGTCCGTCATCGATCCGCCTGCAACTGTCACATCGACGTCCCAGCATCGGGACATGACTAGTACACCTGCGGGAACGCCGATAATATAGCTGCCCCGATACGTGCCGTCGTTTTTCAACGAAAGATCCGGTAGCGTCACGGGAATGCCCGCAGCGAAATCACTTGAACTGGATACGCCGGAAAGTGCAATGCCGGTGCAGGACATAAACGGAAGCCCTATCAAAGCGAAGGCGAGACCGATGCACGAGACCGCGGGTATTTTCTGTCTGTTTGTGTTTGTTTTCATCTTGGTGGAAATATACTGCTCAAAAAAAAGTCTTGATATCCATCGAAAGATTGATTTTTCAGCAGTATGGCGGTTTCTTTACGAAAACGGTAGAAGGCCCAACTCGCGGGCACGCACAACAATTGCACCTCTGCTTGACGCGTCCATTTTTTCCGCCAGATGATGGATATGCGTTTTGACCGTTGCTTCCGAGATGAAGAGCTTCGATGCAATTTCTTTGTTTCCCATTCCCAGGGAAAGGAGTCCGAGAACCTCGATCTCCCGGGCGCTTGCCCGTACTTTTATTTGGGAGCCGCTGGATGAATGCTGCGGGAATGCTGCAATAATCAGGTGCACATACGCGCTTGAATCCGAATCCGGTTTTTTCGTTCCTTCCTGTTTCAGATACAGGGTCAGCAGTTTTTCAAGACCGGTTCCAGTATCGATAAATATTCTGAGAAAGGATTCTTCCCTGCCGGCCTTGAGTGCTTCGGACAGGGCTTTTAGAGCGGAAGCGGTTTTATTCTCTGCTTCAAGAGCCGCTGCTTCAAGAGCCGCTGCTTCGATAAATAATGCAATAGCTCCGTCTCGTTTTGCGTCGTCGGCAAGAGCTGCAGCTGCGGATGCTGTCCCTGCGATCTCCCCGAGGGCTATCGCTATCCGTATATCGGTCGCTCGCGCTGCCTGGCTTACGGCTTCGAGTTCCCTTGGATACTCCGGGACCGGCTCGATTCGAGGCTTGCCGGACGCGATGCTAAGGCGTGCCTTCAGGTCGCGAAAAATCACCACAAGGCGCGGGAATCCGCCGGTTGTCTTGATTATATCCGATGCACGTTCAAGAAGAGTCGAAGCTTCGTTCAGTTCTCCCCGGGCGATGCGGGTTTTTATTGCCGGAAAGAGGGCTGCAAGAATATCGGTCGGAAGTACCCAATCGCTTCCACCGTCTAGATATTTCTCGAGTAGACTGTCCAGTTCCGAAAGTTTATTCCATTCGTAAAGAATTTCGGCATAATTCCCGTGTACCTTGCAGGCCGAACCGAAACTGCTGATTCCACGTTTCGAAATTCCGCTTAATGCATCGAGATAGTATTTTTCGGCCATATAGAGGTGTCCGGTCATTCTTGCTGTGAGACTTGCCTCGAAGGAGGCCATCATAAGGCACCAGGCATCACCCCATGCTTTTGCAAGGGTAACGAATTCTTCCGCCTTCGACATCGCAAGAGAAAACCGGCCACGCATGCGTAAAGTACTGACATACACATAAGCAATTATATGTTGTGAAAAAAAACGGTCAGCTCCTAGAAGTTGCGAAGCTTCTTCAGCTTTCAATTCGGCTCTGCTGACGAGTCCTTTCTGTACCGCTATAAATGCGCGCATCGCCGTTGCCGCCCCCAAAAGAGAATTCCGGAATGACGTTGCTTGATCTGTGCAGACGAAAGTTTCGAGGCGGGAAAGATAAGCCTCTGTATCATCCCTGTTGCCCGAGAATACTTTTTCCCATCCGGAAAATTCTGCAAGCTCCGGCAAGCCCATAACTATTTCTTCCCCGATCTGCGAAACGAGAGCCGCCAGAGTTGCCCGTTCACCGCGCGAGAGCAACGAATAGGCGATTCCTTCCAGAAGAGCTGCTGCCCGTTTTCGCTCGCCTGCTCGCAATAGCAGGCCGATCGCCGTTTCTATACCTCCGTTCTCTTCATTCCAGAGGGCGGCCTTAAGAAGAATTTCCCGCTCGGATGAAGTTCCCCGAGTCTGAGCCCTTGCACGCAACGCATCGGAAAAAAGGTGATGATAACGGTACCACATTCCTTCGTCATCGAGTCGAACCATAAACAGATTTTCAGATTCCAGCCGTGCGAACATTGCCGCAGAGCCCCCCTTAACCGGTATAAGCGAATCTATAAGGGGCGCGCAGAAGCGGTCGAGCACAGAACTTGCAGACAGGAAATCCCTGACGTCTGTTGTCTGGCCGGCTAGAACTTCGTCAACAAGAAACTCAAGGATAAAGCGGTTGCTGCCGGAAAAAAGCCGGACAAATGTTTCTGTATCGGTGCATCGGGAAATAGAGAGAGCCGCCATCTGCAAACCTGCCGCCCAGCCTTCTGTTTTAGTCCCGATCAATGCCGATTGTTTTTTCGTAATCCGGGGGCCAAGAATCTTTCCCAAAAACGACTCTGTTTCTTCGGGATTGAACCGCAGGCTGTCCGAGCGGATTTCGGCCAGTATTCCGCGTGCCCGATAACGGGGAAGAGGAAGATGTGGGTCTATACGGGTAAGCAGTATGATGCGGAGTTGTTCGGGCAGTCGCTCCACGAATGTTGCGAATGAAGCGAGAATGACGGTTGACTGTATATTGTGGAAATCGTCGAGAACGAGAAGTAAACGGGTTTCTGACTGAGCGGCGTAGTTGAGGATACCGGCAGAAATTTCGTTAACAGAAGGAGGGATTGATCCCGTTGTGTCCGTCAGGGCGGTGAAGGGTGAAGATTTCTCGGCCGAGAGTGCCTTGTCAAGGCTTGCCGCCACTGAAGCCCAAAAACGGACAGGATCATCATCATCGGCATCGAGCGAAAGCCATGCTCCTCGATATTTCATTTCCAACAGGCTCTGAGCTGCCAGTAATCCGGCCGCAAGGACGGATTTTCCGAAACCTGCAGGAGCGGAAACCAGAATCAGGGGAAATGACAGACATTCCTTCAGCATGCTGGAAAGTCCTTTGCGGGAAATCCAATTTCGGGGAGGCGAAGGAATGCGGATCTTTGTCAGAAGGAGTGCATTGTTCATATGTTTGTAATTAATGATACAACGTGTGGACGAATCCGGCAAGGACGATGTATTTGTCCGATGAGAAGTTGCAGCACACAATAAAAAAACCGGTTCGCCAGGAACCGGTTTTCATGCGAGATGGCTTTTGGCTATCCTGCGAACGCTATTGATTAGTAGCGGTCGTTATTGTATCCGCCGCCGCGATCGTTGTTGAATCTGGGGCGTGTTTCACGGGGTTTGTTTTCTGCAACGTTAACCCGGAGGCGGCGACCTTCGAATTCCTGGTTGTTCAGGGTTGCAATGGCGGCTTCCGCTGCCTGTACATCGCTCATTTCAACGAATCCAAAACCTTTTGACTGTTGTGTGTAGCGATCCTTGATGATGCTGGACGATACAACTTCGCCATACTGGCCAAAGAGAGTGGTGAGCGCGGCTTCTGTGGTCGCGTAGTTCATGTTGCCTACATAAATCTTCTGAGACATGAAAAATCCTTTACCGATTTCCGGTAATAGTTAGTGCTACCGCCTATAGAAGCGGTACATCAACGGTCTGTCTTCTTTTATTAATGGAAACCGGAATGGCGAGGTATGCTGGATCAAGCACAAGACAGGCAGGATGCAGAAGCAGACGACAGGCAGTCGGACACATTCATAAAATTATAAGAAAGATCTCGTTCGATACAATAAATATAACACGGGTTTATGGAGCCGTCAATACTTCCTGTGATATAATGCCTGCATGGGGGCTTAATTAAATGCAAAATTATGAAATACCGGCGACCGGGCAAGTCGCTTCCGGACCGTTCGAAGTAGCCTGGCCGTTCGCTTCCGTAACCGCTACATCACCCGATACACGGTTCCTTTTTGGTTCTACACCAACCGGTTTCACCGTCCATATAGAAGCAGTTGTACCGATTCTGCCCCGAGCGACAACGCATCCGCAAAAAGGGCGCGTTTTTGAAGACGACTGTCTCGAGTTCTTTCTTCGTCCCCAAAGTTCAGCCGAAAGTTTCTTTCCCGCGCCTTTTTATTATGGATGGGAAATCGGATCGGGCGGTTCGCTTCTGGAATATCGGGCCGGGATCGGTGAAGAAGGGAGACGGATTATCGGAAGTGGGAATGGAAGCGCGGTAACTGACGGTTCGGGCGCTGTTCCCGGAGTCGAGCCGGTGCACGGTATTTTGCACGACGAGATTCTCGGCACGCTCATTTCGTTTGATTACGACTGGAAATCGAAGGCCGTCTATACATCAGTCATCGCAGGTGGACTCTGGACTGTCGATCTCGCTATTCCCTGGGCTGATTTCGGACTCGAAGCGGCACCTCATGACGAAACCTGGTACTTTACGGTAAACCGTATTGATGTGTCGTCACCGCAGGCAGAGGGAAAACAGGCGCTTGCTTGTCTTCACGAAGGCATCACGGAACCTCGGTTTCACCAGCCTGCTCTGTTTCCAGCACTTCTGATCCGGTAGGGGTGGCAGTCTTCCGGTTGGGTGTTGGCTGCACCTCTCTTGCGTGCTGACATTCTATTATATATACTAATTTTATGATTACCGCTCCAATTACCGATCCCGTGCTCGAAGCCCGATTCTCTAGCATGCATGCTGACGGCATGACTATTTTTCTTTTGGGCGACGGTGCACTTCGCGGGGCCTTTTTTCACGGGACCCGCTTCGTCAACCGGATGCGCGCCCAGCATTCCCTTGGTCTTCTTGAAACCATGGTACTTGGCCAAGCCTCGTTGTGTAGTGCTCTTATGATACCGACCATGAAGGGTAGGGATCGTGCCATTTTCCGTTATGACACAAACGGCCCCGCAGCAGGATTCAGCGTCGAGGCTAACAGCGAAGGATATGTGCGCGGCTTTCTACTGCAGGACCCGATCCCGGTAACTGCCGCGCCCGAGAACTGGGATCTCGCTCCCTATTTTGGTGACGGCACGGTGACCGTTATCCGTTTCCCCGAAGGTGGTCGCGAACCCTTGACCGGAACGGTCAGTATAAAGCACCGAAATATAGCAATGGATTTGACCGAATATTTTCTGGTGTCGGAACAGACGCGAAGTGCCTTTAACACAAGTATCCAGTTTGACAGTGAGGGAAGGGTAACCGGAGCCGGTGGACTCTTTCTGCAGGCGCTACCTGGAGCCGATCCTGACCTGGTGGAAGCTGCAGAAAACGCCTTTGCCGCGGCTCCGTCGCTTGGACAGTGGTTTTCGGAAGGCGGTGATCGCGAGGATATCATTTATGGCCTGTTTCGAAACTGCAAGCCCCTGGTGGCGCTCGAGCGTGAAATCCGTTTCGACTGCCCTTGCAGCCGCGAGAAATTCGGCGACCATATACGGCGCCTTGACCGGGCAGAGCTTACCGACATGGTCAAGACTGGCCCTGATCCAATCGAGGTTGTGTGCCATAACTGCGGAAGTGTGTATTTGTATCCCCTGAACGAAATACGAAGTTTTCTGGAAGAAAGATAGCTGCTCCCGGTGACAGCCCGGAGCGGTTGGTACCGGATAATTTGCGGTTATGCCTGTGTTTGACTATACTTTACGGTAAGGATAACATGAAACGGACGTACCTTTCCCGAGCCATTATTTTTCCTGCCCTTCTCCTTTTTCAGGGGATCATTTTTTTCTCATTTTTTGTATTGCCCGATAGTCTCCATTCTAGCTATTTCGCCGCTTTAACCTTTGTGTTGCTAGCCGGGGCTGAGCTCGCATTCGCTTTTTTCTTTCACCGCACGGCGGACAAGCGAGCTCGTAAAAACCAGCTTCTGGGCGAATTTATCGCCGAAGTGAACCGGGCAATCCTTCTTAACGAGGACGAAAAAAAAGTTTTTCAAACCGTTCTCGATTACGCATTCCGGATTCTCGAGAATGTCGAGCTTGGCTCTATACTCGCGTTCGGTAAAAATGGCGAACTGGTCATCATTGCATCCCGGGGATTTAACGAGACTTTTGTCCGTGATTTTCATATACCTCTCGAGGAAACGTTCCAGTACAATCAATCGAAGGGCATCATTTCCGAAGCAATGATTATTTCCCCCGAAATTATCAGCCGGTACCGGCACCGACTTGATTCGGTCGTTAAGGAATTCAGGTCTATAATCAGCGTTCCGCTCTTTGTCGGCGGCAAATTATACGGTTTTCTCAATGTGGATTCAGAGCACGCAAACAATTTCAGTCATGAAGATTTGCTCCTGTTAAAAAACTTCGGGTCACAGATTGAGGTGAGTCTCCTCGCCCGCCAACAGTTTCGCGATTCGCTCGAAAAATCCCGTCTGGACGGATTGACCGGTTTTTTGTCGCGGTCGTATTTTATGCAGATTTTCGATCATACCCTCGATCACGCGAAACGATACGAAGGCAAATTCGTTATAGGCATGTTTGATGTGGACAGCCTCAAGAAAATCAATGATACCTACGGCCATACCGCAGGAGACCTCGTGTTGCAGACCGTCGCGGAAGCGATCAGGAAGGCCGCGCGGAAATCTGACGTGATGGGTCGTTACGGCGGAGACGAGTTTATCGGCATCTACTACAACACCGACGCGAAGCGTATGGCCGAGCAAGTTTCCGGCATTTTGGCCGACCTCAGCAAAAAGCCGCTTTTGCTGGGCATCAAGCAGACAGTCACCTCTTTCAGTTTTGGATTCGCCGAATATCCGTCGGAGGCTGATTCCTTCGAAAACTTGGTAGCAATAGCTGATGCCTGGCTGTACCGCATGAAAACCACCCGAAAAAAGCGCAACTGACCACTGAGCGAATGTTCGTGCGTATGTAATGCATCTTGTCCAAAAAGAAGAAAAGAGCTACCATAGAAATTATTCTGGCGCATCAAGATGGAATTAACCATCGGGAAGCTCCCGCTTTCGGCCGCGCGCCTGGGCTGTATATTGCGGAAAAAATTGCAAAGGGAGAATACCATCATGACAAATTCACCACTTAAAACGTATCTTGCTTCGACTCCGGCCGACAAGATACACACCGCATTTGTGTCTTATATCGCCAACCTGGAGCAGGTAGCTGCTATCGGACCGGAAATCGCCGCGTCCATCGTCAATGAACTGGAAGCGCAGAGGAGCCACCTCAAGCTCATCGCAAGCGAAAACTACTGCTCGCTCAATACTCAGGCTGCTATGGGCAACCTCCTTACCGACAAATATGCCGAAGGCTATCCTTCCCACCGTTATTACGGCGGCTGCGACAACATAGACGCGGTCGAAAACGTCGCCGCCGAAGAGGCAAAAGCTTTGTTCGGCGCTGAGCATGCCTACGTGCAACCTCATTCGGGAGCAGATGCAAACCTGGTGGCGTATTGGGCCATCCTTTCTGCCAAAATTGAAGCGCCGATGCTCGAAAAACTTGGTGAAACAAACCTTTCACACCTGAGCGACGCCCAGTGGACGGAACTGCGAACTGCTCTCGGAAACCAGAAACTGATGGGTCTCGATTACTATTCGGGCGGACATCTGACACATGGCTACCGCCAAAACGTGTCAGCCCGCATGTTCGACGCCCACTCGTATACCGTCGATAAAGATACCGGCCTTCTCGACTATGATGCTATCGAAAAACAAGCCATGGAGGTGAAGCCGCTCATCCTTTTGACCGGTTATTCCGCCTATCCCCGGGCCATCAACTTCCGCCGTTTCCGCGAGATCGCCGACAAGGTCGGAGCTGTGCTTATGGTCGATATGGCACACTTTGCCGGACTCGTTGCTGGTAAAGTATTTACCGGAGACGAAGATCCTGTCAAATGGGCCGACGTTGTAACTACTACTACTCATAAAACACTTCGCGGACCCAGAGGTGCAATCGTGCTGTGCAAGGCCCCCTTTGCAGAATACGTGAATAAAGGATGCCCGCTCGTGCTTGGCGGTCCCTTGCCTCACATGATGGCGGCCAAGGCTATCGCCTTCAAGGAAGCCCGCACACCTGCCTACGCTGTCTACGCAAAAAAAGTGCGCGACAATGCCCGGCTCCTTGCAGCAGACTGCATTAAGCTCGGCATGACTATCCAGACCGGCGGAACCGACAACCACCTCATGCTGATCAACGTGTCTTCCTTCGGACTGACCGGCCGGCAGGCGGAAACAGCGATGTCCGAATGCGGCATAACCCTCAATCGCAATAGTCTTCCCTTCGACCCGAACGGTGCCTGGTGGACAAGCGGTCTCCGCATCGGAACCCCGGCCATTACCACGCTCGGTATGGGTGAAGTCGAGATGAAAGAAATCGCACGTATTCTCAAGCTTGTACTTGACGGCACCAAACCGGGGCTCACCGACAAGGGCGAACCGAGCAAGGGAAAAGTAGTCATCGATCCAAAAACGAAATCAGAAGCAGTCAAAGCCGTAAATACGCTTCTGGGGAAATTTGTACTGTATCCGGAACTCGATCTCGATTTCCTCAAAAAGGCTTTCGTACACTAATCAGTTTGCAGCCGCCTTCCTCGGGCGGCTCTGCTACAAAATGAAAAACCCGCTGTTCATTTGGATGACAGCGGGTTTTTTATCGAAAGGATTGTACTGTAGGAATGAGTGTCTATTCGAGAATCGCTTTACCGTCAAATCCGAATGCAACCAGTTCTGTGACGTTTTTACCGTCAGCGCTCTGGGTCTTGACGAGGCCATTTACCGGAACGGCGGCATGGTACCAGCTTTCGGTTTCGATAGTCATGCCGAGAACTTTGACGGAGGCTTTCTGGAAATTGGTCGCGGCGAAAACTCCCGCAGGTACCGTGACGCTTCCCCCGTCGGTAAAGGAGCTGATGTTGGTCAGCAGTTTTTCGAAGGTGGACTTGATGATCATGTTGAACATGGCCAGCTGATCGCCTTCAATCGTCTGGATCTTACCATCCTCGTCCTTTGTTTTCATCCAGCCCAGCTTGAACTTTGATGTGTCGTTCGACTTGACTGCTTCGTCATAACCGAGCATGAGGATCTGGGATGCGGTTTCTTTTCCCTTTTTATCGGTCTCGACTGTTTCGATAACCCAACCGCCCGCTTCTTTACGAACCAGAAGCATTTTCGAAATAGACGTCAGTTTTCCTTTTGTACGAACGCCGGTAATCACATATTGGCCCGGAGCCCATGCGATCGGCTTTGTAAACTGTTTTCCCGCGGGATAGGTAGTTCCGGTTGCCGTCTCGTATTGGGCGAGGGGATCTTTTTTAGCCGCTGAAAGAGGTGAAATCACCGTTAGCAGTATACATACTGCCAGGAGTGCGCTTCGGTTTGTCAGCCACATAACACGTTTCATAATAGCTCCTTTAAAAAAGTTACTTTAGGATAGTATTGAAGAGGTACACTCCGGTAATTTCGCGAGTATCTGCACGAGCGGTTCCATCGATCGGAATAAATACTGCTTCGCCCTGGTCATTTTTTTGTTCAAGCTGGATGTTTTTGAAAACCAGCTTTGTAGGTTTGATACCCTGATAGGATAGTTCTCCGTTCAGGAAAAATTTATTTTCAAGGTTTGTCAGAATTATCTCACCGTTAATAGTGATAGACGGGGTTCCTTTCGGATGGTACTCTTTGAAAGTCGAGGTAATTTTTGCCCGTTTATCAGCCTGATTAATTTCGGTCGAGCGGATATAGTTTCCACTGTCGCTCGAGATGGTTTCGGAGATAAGGCTGTCGGTGTTCGAGGTTGAAACAATTTTACTGAGAGTTTCCGGTGCATTGATATAAAAAAGATACGCCTGTTTCAGCTCGGTGTCGGAAACGGGTTTGGTGCAGGAAATGACGGTAAAAAGTGTAAAGAGTACGAGGATCAGGACGGTAACATACTTTCTCATCTGGTTCATCCATTTTAGCAAGGTATTTTTTTTTAGGTTCTTTGGCAGGAAGAAATAAATCTCCCTGCGAGTAACTTCATGTATAATAAACGCCGTGATATCCTCTGTGTCAAGAGGTAACGGCTTTTGTCTTTTACGAAAACCGTTGCGGAGTGGTGACTACCCACAGGGCGCGTAAGGGGACGGTTCCGGTGTTGACGAGGGTATGCGGGGCGGTAGCCGAGAAGGAGATACTGTCTCCCTTGGCGAGGGGGAATATCTTGGTTTCGTAGTGTAATTCTGCGGTTCCTTCGGTTACGACGCCGAACTCCCTGCCGAGGTGCCCGTAGGATCCCCGCTGTGTTTTTCCGTTTACGGGCAAGGTGATATAGTAGGCTTCAATTGCATGAGCTCCGTCGCCTTCAACCGGGCGTACTATTTCCTCGTAGATAATTTCGTTCTCGTTGAGGTTGCGCCGTTCGTCCGCGCGGATGACCCGGACCGGCCGTTCCCGCTTGTATTCTTCAAACAGATATTCCAGATCGATATCGAGTGCGTTCGCGAGGGAAAGCAGGGTGTCGATAGCCGGCGATACCTTATTGCGTTCGATTTGCGAGACGAGGCTTTCGCTCACTCCTGCCGCCTGAGCGACGACCTTGAGAGTATATCCTTTTCGTTCTCGTACCGTTCGGATTTTTTCCCCGAAACGGAAAGGTGTTTTATTCGTTGACATGTTTTTGACGCTCCCTGTTTTGTTCGAAAATGAACTGCATGTAATGATCTTCCAGTGTTTTTTTCGGTCCCGGAGCCGATAAGCGCTTACGCGCATCCGCGTTGTTACGGCGTTGAGTATAGGCGCGGTAGAAAATCCGGGGGTCTTCATTTGAAAGGGCCGCCTTGTGGCCAATGATGCCGGGCACTTCGTCGCGGCCAATTGCCGACATGCCCCGAAGTTTCAATTCCTTACGGATTAACGTGATGTCTTCATACGAAAGACCGAAAAGGAATTCCTCGAGTGCCCGTCCCACATCTTCTCCGCCCAGTTTTATGGAGATGAAATGCTGCCAGGAATCGTCAAGCGCGATGGTAAGAAGAAGAAGTTCGCTCGTGCCGATCATTGTACCAAAATTGGGGGCAATTTGGTCCCGTACCGACCATACTGCGTCCAGAACTGAGGCGACGCTCGAGACGTGCTGATCAAGCCGGTGTTCCCACAGTTCGGCAAGCGATTCGGCAATATCACGGCGGACTTCGGGGTTGAGGTTCGGGTCGTCAAGGATCGACATGTACACATCTTCAGCCATCAGGGTAAACATGATGTTGAGTGTGGCCTGACGCAGTTCCTGCACATCCTTGTCGCTGAAAAGGGCATTGACTGCAACCTTGGTGATGGCTGCGAATGCATGAAATTTGGCGACAAGGAAGCCTTTGCCGAGGATCGCCTTGGTTGGAAGAGTCAGAAGTCGCTCGCTGTCGCCGAAGGTACATAGGGTTTCTATCAGGTTTTCTGCTGTTCGCGTTTGTCCGGCAAGAAACCCTCGTTCGTGCATGGAAGGGTAACGTGAAATTGAAACCGAAAGCCGTTCTAGATCCATGATACGCGTTGCTACTCCGACCATGGTTTCGGGAGAATACACCCGCAGGTTTTCGAATACACGGTTGACGAGGGCTCGTTCATTCTGGTTGAGTACCACAATATCGGTAGAGATGATATCTTTTGCTGCAAGAGGATTTATGGTATCGGGTGTGTCACCTAGGAATTCATCTACATCCATAATACTTAAGTATAGCTTAAAATTGTCCCGTCTGGCTAGTAAATTTCACAATGTTGCATTGGTCTTGTCGTTTCGGCTATATTGGTGACCATGAAAAGCAGAATCGACAAGATCCTAGCCGCAAATGGATATGGAACCCGCAAGGACGTCAAGCGAATCCTGCATACTCGTACTGTCGCGGTAAACGGGGTTATCTGCCGCGATGCTGCAACACCCGTGGATCCCGAAACCGACCGTCTTGAGCTCGACGGCGTATCTGTGCGAATCCGTACCGATGTGTACCTTATGATGAACAAAAGCGCTGGTGTGATCACCTCCACAGAAGATCCCGGTCATGACACCGTGATGGACTTGTTGGAGGAGCCCTGGTCGAAGATGGGCTTGTTTCCGGTTGGACGACTCGATCTCGATACCGAGGGCCTTCTGCTTCTTACCAACGACGGACCGCTGACCCATCGTCTGACCTCGCCCAAAACCGGTGTCGACAAAACCTATTTCGCCCGTCTCCGCGATCCGGTGAACAATGCGCTCTTTACGGAATACGAGGCGCGTTTCCGGGATAATATTACCTTTAAAGACGGTTATTCCTGCCTGCCGGCCAAAATCGTTCGCGCGGGACTTTCGGAGGGAGCAGAGTCAACCGGAAATGAGTTTTTCCTCACCATTCAGGAAGGTAAATATCACCAGGTTAAAAAGATGTTCAAGGTTGTCGGAAACGAAGTTGTTTACTTGCAGCGCATTTCGATGGGGAATCTCGTTCTTGATCCCTCGCTCGAAGCTGGTTCGTATCGCGAGTTGACTCCTGTCGAGATTGACCTATTGCGCCATCAATTGGAGAATGCAGAATGAGTATGAAAATTATCGAGATGGAAAAAAAGCACCTCGGCGAAGCGCTGAAGGTCTACCAGTGGTATGTGACGAATTCAACCGCGACTTTCCAGATCTCTGAGGCGACTGTCGCCGAAATGGAAAGCCTGCTTTTTTTTGAGAGTCCCCGCTATCGCTCGTTCGCTGTGCTCGAAGACGACGCATTTACCGGATACGGAATTATTACCCGCTATAAAACCCGCGAGGCATTTAATGCTACGGCGGAAATAACGATTTATCTCGCCGACAGCGCTACCGGCAAAGGGTATGGCACTTTAATTATGTCGCGGCTTGAAGATTTCGCGCGATCACAGGGCATTCATGTACTTGTTGCTATTATCTCCGGCGAAAATACCGCAAGCTGTAAGCTCTTTGATCGAGCCGGATATACGAAGTGTGCACAGTACCACGAGGTCGGAAATAAATTCGGTCGTTGGATTGATCTCGTCTGCTACGAGAAGATTATATAAAACAAGCCGCCAGTTTGATCTAGGATCAAAACCGGCAGCTTTTGTATATATAAGCTTTTTGCTAACTTTACCAGCCGCCCGAGGCGCCGCCGCCGCCGAAGCTGCCACCGCCCCCGGAAAATCCACCGCCACCACCCGAGAAGCCGCCGCCGCTACGAAAACTACCTCCACTGGAATGACCGGATCCGCTGCTTGAATGCCCGCTTCTGCCCGAGTTGAGCATGCTGCCGAGAAGCATTCCCCACAGAAGACCTCCGCCGCCGCCGCGCCGCCGTCCGGCTCCACCCATCATCATAAGTACAAAAATGATGAAGAATATGATACCGGCGAAACCGCTGCCCGAGTTTTCTTCGGACGGAGGATTCCGCACGTTTTCTGCGACTATTTCGGCGTTGCCTGTCGCTATGCCTACCATGTTCCGTGCGCCTGCGATGATGCCTTCGCCGTAGGTACCATTTTTAAAGGCAGGAGTGATCACATTCCGGATAATGAGTCCGCTTTTCAGGTCGGTCAATTCGCCTTCAAGCCCATAACCGACCTCGATGCGGATCGCACGGTCCTGTACCGATACGACGAGGATGGCTCCGGTATCTTTTTCCTTGTTCCCGAGTTTCCATTTTTCGGCAACACGCATCGAGAAAGCCTCGATCGAATCACCCTTGAGTGAATCGACGGTGAGAACGGCTACCTGAACGCCGGTCTGGTCACTTACTGCCTGAAGGTAGGAGGTGAGTTCCGATTTTTCTGCGGAGTTCATGATGAGAGCAAGATCGTTTACCGGCCCGTTCATCTCAGGTGCGTCGAGGGCTGCAAGCGGGAAAAGACAGGCGGCAGTAAACAAGGTGACAAATGCAAACTTGCGTGCGATACATGATAGTGGATTGTTCATTTTCCGGCCTCCAGCAATACAAGTCCGTCGGAAAGCTCATTCGGATTTTCGGTTTTTGCCGGAAAATGATCAGCCAGCAGTTTTCCGCATTTCGTGACTGCTGCGGAAAGCGCCCCGGCAGTGTTTCCGTTCTTGAGACCCGAAGCGACGAGAGCGGCGATGTGGTCCCATTCGGCTTGATCTATTTTGGCGTTTATGCCCGAGTCTGCTACAATACGTACCTCATGTTCGAGGAGCGAGATGAAGATCAGGATACCGGTGTGGTCACGGGTTCCATAGACGCCGCTTTCGACAAAATGCCGCAGAGCCCGCTCATATACCGCCTTTCGTCTGGCCGCTCTCGGCACCACAAGGCGATCAATTGCGGGAATATTTGCAAACAGAAATGTCAGTGCTATCACGGCAAAGGTAACCGTTCCATAAAAAGCCGGAATATACCAGGAAGGGACGTGCCAGAACTGCCGGTCGATCAGAGACACGACCTGTCCGTAAAAGGGCAGAAGGAGGGCGAAGGTGACCGCGCCCAAAATGACCGAGACGAAAAGTTCGAAAAAGGAATAGTCCGAGCTTTCAGGGGCAGCGGCCAGTGCAATCTCGCCGTTGGTGTGTTTTTCCGCTTCCTGCACCGATTGTTGAATCGCCTCCAGATCAGCTTCGGAAAGTTTCAGTTTTGCGACAAGTTTGGCTCTATTCATTCAAAAGATACCACAGGTGCAGCTTCGGCACCTTCGCTGGCGGTAAAGTAAGCTTTCTCACGGAAACCGGACATGTTGGCTATGATCGAACGGGGAAACTGCTTGATAAAAATATTGTACGGCTTCACCACTTCGTTGAAACGGCCCCGTTCCACGGTGATACGATTTTCGGTTCCTTCAAGCTGGTCCTGCAGGGCCATAAAATTGGCATTTGCCTTCAGATCGGGATAGTTTTCGGTGATCACGAGCAACCGCTGGAGGGCGCCGCCGAGCTCGCTCTGTGCTTTCTGGAAGCGGCTGAACGATTCGGGATTGTTGAGTACCTCGTCGCTTATGTTCATCACGCCACCGGCTTTTGACCGTGCTTCGGCGATATTTGTGAACACCGTCAATTCCTGGGCAGCGTAGCCCTTGACGGTCGCAACAAGATTCGGGATCAGGTCAAGGCGACGCTGGTATACATTTTCAACCTGGCCCCACTGGCTTTTCACGCCTTCGTCCATAGCTACCATTGTGTTGTAGTTGCCGGCAAAAAATGAATACAGGCCGAAGCCGATAACTGCGATGACTGCAACCACGATCAGAAGTGTCTTGATACCCTTGCTCATCTGTTTCCTCCAAAAGAAACGAAAAATTACTTCATTAAAAATACTCAAATCGGATCGCGTGGTCAATGAACTCTGTTGACATTTATACTGACCGATGGTTATATTATAAATGATGGTAATAATGATAACATCGGTCAGGAGACAGCATGGGCATCACCGAGCGAAAAGAACGGGAAAAAGAAGAACGTAGAAAACTGATTCTCGACTACACGAAACAGCTCATAATCGAGCACGGTGTCGAAGCTGTCAGCATGCAGGACATAGCGAAACGGGCGGAGCTGAGCAAAGCGACGCTTTACCTGTATTTTGCCAGCAAGGAAGCAATCCTCGAGCATATCTTCAATGAAGCCGGTGCCTGTTTCGTGGATTATGTCGAGGCACGGCTTTCCGCAGACCTCTCTGGCCTAGCAGCGATCCGACTGCTGTGGATGAGCTACATCGAGATTTACGGCGAGTCGTCGGATATCCTTGTCCTGTTCGGCATAAAAAATTTTATTGCCCCCGGTTTTCCGTTCATTATTGATGGCTCTGACGAGGCCATGTCGATGCCTCCGTATCGGCTCTACCAACAACTGGTTCAAGTGTTGTCCCGCGGCGTGGCAGATGGAACCCTTGATCCGGCCATCGAAAGTGAACGTGTCGCTCGCACGGTCATACTCATTACAGGCGGGATCATCGACAACGTGGCTCGCCTGCCGCTCCAGCTTCGAGATTCAAAGCTGATTCTATCCGAAATGAAAAGCACATTCGAAATCGTCCTTCGCGGACTTGCCGCGCCCGGTAGCGACCGTTCATTATTGGTTCTTTCTTGATTGTATTGCGAGGAGTTTGACGTATGGAGAAATTTTTTAAGAAACCTGTTTTGATCGTGGCAATTTTGGCAGTATTCACGATCTTTTTTGCTTTTCAGTTGCCACGCGCGGAGCTGGACAACAATAATTTCCGGTTCGTTCCGGAAAATAATCCTGATCGGCTCACTTCGAAGTATATCGATGAAACCTTCGGCAGTCAGGTCATGATTCTGGTTGGGCTCGAGCGGAAATACGGAACGGTGCTCGATGCCGATTTTCTGGCAGAGGTTCGCGCCTATGGGGAACGGGTTTCTGCTATCGGTATCGTCGATTCGGTTACCTCAGTAATCACTTCGGACTATATTTCAGGCGAGGGAGACTCGATACTCGTCGAGCCGCTGGTGTCCGATTCGTTTTCGGGAAGCGCAGCGGAAATCTCCGCCCTCAAAAGTCGTCTCTTGTCCTGGGACTTGTATCGGCATGCATTGGTGGCGGATGATTTTACGGCAACGCAGGTGCTCGTTTCGCTCAATATAGCCACCGAAGACGCAGGTAACCCTGATACTGTCGCCACTTTTATGCAGGTTAAAAGTATTGCTGACGAGATGTTCCCGAAGGGTACAACGGTGTATGTAACCGGAATTCCCGTTTTCAGTGCGACGATAAACCAGGCGATACGGGCGGACCTCATCTTGCTCATCCCTCTGGTCGTTTTGGTTGTTCTTCTTGTCCTGTTTTTTTCGTTCCGGCGACTCATGGCTATCGTTCTTCCGCTTCTTACTGTGCTTGTTGCGACTATTTGGTCGATTGGGGCCATGCCGCTTTTTGGAGTAAAGCTATCTGTGCTTTCGACGGTGCTGCCGGTTATTCTGGTTGCTGTTGGTAGCGCCTACGGCATCCACGTGGTGACGCATTACCTTGATGACATGAAAAATAAAAAGTCGCTGTCTAAAATAGAACACCGGGAACTGGTGTTCGAATTGCTGCAAAAAATCGGAAAGCCGGTATTTCTTGCGGCTCTTACGACCTTTGTCGGTTTTGTTTCATTCTGTTTTACGCCAGTCATTCCAATCAGGGAATTCGGATATTTTTCGAGTTTCGGCGTAATTGTTTCGTTTCTGGTCGCTGTCACTCTCATTCCCTCTCTTCTTTTGATTCGCGGTCCCAAACCTCTGCGGGTTGTAAAAAAGGATTTGTCACTGTTGGAAGGAAGTTCCGGCGAAGTGCACGATCGGCTGAGCGAGGCTATTGCCGACTCTTTTATGTCGATTGCCCGAAAAAAGCGTTTTACCTTGCTGCTCGTGGCAGTAATCATTGCGGTGTCAGGTGTCGGTCTTAAACGGATCATTATAGACAATGTGATGGTGGAATATTTTCGAGCCGATACCGACATATCCCGTTCAGACGAATTTATACGACGAAAATTTGGCGGTTCAAAAATCGTAAGTCTGGTAGTTAGCTCAAAAATTCCTGGCGAAGTTCTTCGTTCCGACGTACTTGTCGCGATGGATGGTCTTTCCGGATATCTAGCGAAAAATGTCCCGGAGGTCGGCAAGGTAACATCCTTTACCGATCTCGTAAAACGTATAAACCAGGTGTATAACGCCGATGAAAATCCTGATGGTATTTCACCAATCACGATCTTGGCGAAAAATGACGATGGTGGATTCGGTGATTTTGGATCATTCGGCAGCTTTGATTCTAGTGAAAGCACAACAACTCTTCCAGTTTCAAATGGTCGAAAACCGCAACCTGAAAATACAGTCCTGGACGGGACTACTTTGGTTACCGCTCTTGACGCAGCTGTTTTTTCCGGTGACGCCACCGGTATGAGCGCCAATGACTTGGTGCTGGAACTCAAAAAGAAAATAAATTATCAAGGAGCCTCATATTACGAGATTCCCTCCGATCCGGCACGCTATGGAAAGTCCACGCCCGCTGAACTTCAACAGCTTGTTTCAAACTATCTCGTGCTTCTTTCGGGGAATATCGATTCTTTTGCGAACGATCCGCTTGAACCAACTGCTATCCGGATGAACATCCAACTTCGTACAGTCGGTCAGATAGATTCGGATCGTGCCCTTGCCGCGATTTCACGCTATGTATTGGATAATTTTCCGCCGGATGTACAGGTGACTGTCGGTGGAATGGCGCAAGTCGAGAAAGCGCTCAATCAGTTGGTTGTTCAGTCCCAGTTATCGTCGATCGCGATATCGCTATTGATGGTGTTTCTTATCATAGCTTTTTCGTACCGCTCGATTGCGGCAGGCTTGATCGGACTTGCACCTTTATCGATAACTATTTTACTCAACTTTGCAGTGATGGGATTTTTCGGTATCAAACTGAATATTGGAACTGCGCTCGTCGCGAGTGTGGCGGTCGGTATCGGAATCGATTACACCATCCATTATCTTGCGGCATTTCACCGCGAGTATCAGGCCACAGGCGGCAAGGGAGATTTCTTGTGGCGAACGTTTAGCAGCTCGGGTAAAGCGATCATGATCAACGCTGTCTCTGTCGGAGCAGGATTTGCAGTGCTCATGCTCTCGAATTTCAAGATGCTTGCCGACCTTGGATTTCTCATTGCTTTTACTATGGGAACCAGCGCCCTCGTCAGTTTGACTGTTCTGCCGGTTCTGCTTACATTTTTCAATCCCTCATTTATTCGAAAGGAGTTATAGATATGAAGAAAATTCAGTTTGCGATGTGTGCTCTGTTTGTTTCATTGGCCCTAGTAACCGCCGAGGATGCCGAGTCGATAGTTCGCGGCTCACGGGATCGCATTGATGCGAAAACTGTTTCGACACGTTCCCGCATGATTATTACGGCCAAGGACGGGTCGACCACCGAACGGTTGCTAGATCAGTATTCGAGCGATGCAGATGCGGGAAAGAGAACGCTCATCGTGTTCCAAAAACCGGCGAGCATTTCCGGTACGCGTTTTTTAACTATCGGGAAAAAAAGCGCTGACGATGATCGCTGGATATTCCTGCCGTCTCTCGGCAAAGTACGTCGTATTGCTTCTTCCGAAGGCTCCGGTAGTTTTATGGGAACGGATCTTTCTTATGATGATATATCCGCCGCAAATCGCGATATTGCACTCGATACCCATGTTTTGCTCCGCGAGGAAACACTAGAAGGATCAATGTGCGATGTGATCGAGTCGAGGGCAAAAGATTCTTCCTATCAGTATAGCAAAATGATTTCGTGGATCGAGAGAAAAACGAAGGTTGCGCGAAAAGTAGAGCTCTACGACCGTAAGGACACTCTTGTCAAGATTTTGGAGTTGCAGAAGCTCGAAGAAATTCAGGGACGGCTCACGCCAATGGTCACCCGTATGAGCACGGTCGCCGCAAAAACCTCCACAACTATTACTGTCGATATTATCAAGTATGACGACAAGATTCCCGAAGGTGTATTTACCGCTGACTATCTTGCAACTGGAAGGTTAAAATGAAACAGCCTGTTAAGTTTACGACGCTAATTGCGTTGTGTTTTCTGTGTTTTATTTTTATTCCTCTTTCCGCGGAGGATAGCTTCGGCTTTGATGCTCCCAATAGTACTGCAAGCCAGTCAGTAACGGTTGGAGGAGAAGTATCGGCAGGATTTTCAGTGTATACCGAAATGCTCAACAATATAGGTGAAGTCGGTGATATCCGACTCGGAAATATCTTTTCCGGTACACTTGATTTTAGCGCAAAAGGCTCGAACGTCGATGCTGCGATTAACCTTAAATTGAAACCCACTGAAGCAGGAATGTCACCGATTGCCCTAGACGAAGCCTGGCTTCGCGCCTATTTCGGAAAGCTCGATATCGAAGCCGGCTTACGGAAGCTGACCTGGGGAAAGGCTGACAGCATGGGCCCGCTCGATGTAACCAACCCACTCGATCTGAGCGATCTCACAATCACGGACAACCTCGAGCGAAAAATCGCCCGGCCTATGGTGCACGGAACTCTTTCTCTCGGTTCATTCACCCGGCTCGAAGCCGTAGTCATCCCCTCATTCGAAGGCCACCACTTTGCAACCGAAGGCCGCTGGACCCCTGCACAGGTGAATGAGTTGATACACGCTGCCGTTGCCTTAAATTTGGCCTCGGATGTTATGACTTCTCTTTTTCCGGATACAACAGGTCTCGAATACACCCAAGCTGGTTTTCGCCTGACCACAAGTATCAAATCTTCCGATCTCGGTTTTCAATATTTTTACGGCAATCTTCCGAAGCCTGCATCGGCAATCAATCCTGAAGCGATACAGATTTCCTACAATCGGTATCACCAGATCGGGGTGGACTATGCGGGGGTGCTTGGCGGATTTAATGTGCGGCTCGAGGGGGCAGCGAATATAACGGAGGATCTTTCGGGAGATGATGGCTCGATATACAATCCATCCCTCTTGTGGTCTGCAGGATTTGACCGAAACCTTGTTGCTGGGATTAATTTGAATCTGCAGGGCACGGGTTCGATCCAGCTCATGCATGACAAGATCGGAGACACCATAGAGGATACCGAAGCGGGATCCGATATGCTTCAGACGAAGATAACCGCGCAGGTGTCGAAGAAGATTTTACGGGATGCGCTTGAACTCAAGACAAGTGGTGTCTACGACATTGGAAAAGCGGACTGGCTTATCATGCCGGCGATAGTCTGGAATAAGGGCGACATCGAAGCCGAAGCTGGGGCGGGATTTTTTGGTGGAGATGCGAAAGGTGAACTGGGACAATATACTAACAACGACTATCTGAAGTTTTCACTTACCTATCGATTCTGATTTTTTGGAAGAGTGGGCGCGGGAGGGAAACCTTTTGTATTAAAAAGGTTTCCCTCTTGCAGATGTAATAAAAAATAAAAACTTATGAGTCCCGTCCAATAATCCGCGGGATGGAGCAGACAGGGTGCGTGTCCGAAAGCCATTCGACGCCCGTTTCCTTGATCATGTGGTCTGCGGCCTCGGGGCCCCAGGAATTGTTTTCGTAAAATGAAAGTGGAAAATCTTTTTTTGCCCAGGCTGAAAGAATCGGTTCGCTGATGCGCCAGCATGAAAGCACTTCCTCGCTCGAAGCGAATAATGTGCGATCGCCTCGCATTGCGTCGACGAGGACACGTTCGTATGCGTCGGGATGGCTGACGTTTAATTTGTCTGTGTAACAGAAATCAAGCTGGACGTGCTCGAGCTCGTTTGCGAAACCCGGTTTCTTGATATGCAGATCGATCACAATACCTTCGTTTGGCTGGATGCGTATTGTCAGATAATTTTTTCGTTCGCCATTTTGTGGATCCGAAAAGACGAGTGTGATTTCGGTAATCTTTTCGCGGATCGACTTACCCGTCCGGATAAACACCGGAACGTCCCGCCATTCTTCCGTATCGATCGAAAGTCTGAGCGACGCGTACGTTTCCGTTAACGTCTGTGGATTTCCGGTTTCGGTGCGATAGCTCGCGTACTGCGCGCGGATAGCGTCTCGCTCCATGAGAGCTGGGTCGGGCGGACGGATGCGGGACAGTATCAGTTCCTTTTGTCGATGAATATCTTCGGAACTCATCGATGCGGGTTTATTCATCGTAACAAGCGCAAGGAGCTGCAACAGATGGCTCTGAACAAGATCACGCATTGCTCCCATATTTTCGTAAAACGCGGTGCGGCCCTCGATACCGATGGACTCGACTGCAGTGATCATGATATGGCTGATGTGCTCTTTGTTCCAGGTGCCGCTGAAAAGCGGATTCTCGAAACGGAAAGCCAGAATGTTTTGTGCAGTTTCTTTTGCGAGGTAATGGTCGATGCGGTATATCTGTGATTCGTCGAACCGCGAATCGAGAAAAGCGATCAGTTCCTTTGCGGAGGCGAGATCGAAACCAAACGGTTTTTCGATAAGGAATCGACACTCACGTATTCCTTTTTCGTGGACGTTGATATCGCTTTCGGCGAGGCGTGTGGTTACGGTACCGAAGAGGTTTGCCGGGATGGCAAGATAAAACAAACGATGCAGGGGATGGCCTGCGCTTGCTTCAATTCGTGAAAGTTCTCCGGCCAGTTTTCCGTATTCGGACGGTTCACCTATATTCATGTCGACGATCGACAGCATTGTTTCGAGTCTCGAAAAAACTTCCGGTGCAGTGCCTTCGTCCTTACCGGTGCGCTTCCTGATCAATGCGAGAATATCAGCGGAGGTTGTTCCGCGCCGGGAAATTCCCACAACATGAAAAGTATCTGGCAACATGCCTGCTTCGGTGAGATGGAATAAGGCCGGAAGCAGTTTTCGTTGGGCGAGATCGCCGGTGATGCCGAAAATGACGAGAATCGTGTTTGCAAGTTTTTCCATCTCTTATCCTTTATACCGTTTGTGTTACTGTTTGTCGATTGTATGTGCGCTGCCGCATTCACCGAAATGATGCCCGCCCTCAATCGGGGCGAGTGGGTCAAGGACCGGTTTTAAGACGGCGACGGCTTCGTCCTTGCCGTCGACCTTCATAACGTAATCGTGCTTGAGGATATCGCCACTTGTTCTGACATTGATATAGTCGATTTTCGAGTCGAGACATTTTTTTGCGCGTTTACGGGTAAGGCCGAAATTGGAATTACTGCCGTCCACGATGATCGATCCCTCGGGTACGAGTTCTAGAAGGGAATCGAGCTCCGCATCCACGAACGGTGAGGGGATCATCATCCAGATCACGAGCGGCTTTGTCGCTTTTCCTGACTGCAGCTTGGCAACGAGGTCCGCACGGTCGCGAGACGCCATAGCACCAGCTTTTACAGCGGTGGTAACCGCATCCTTGTTGAGATCAAAGATTACAATTTCGTTGCCCGCTTTTAGTATGCGCAGCACCATATTTGCGCCTGTTTTTCCAAGACCGATAAAACCGATTTTCATTTTTCTGGTCCTTGCTGTCCGGGTATTCTGTCGCTGAAAATCAGGGTTTCTTTTGGGAGTTTGAGTAACTGCGCGGGTTGCACCCGTACCGGCTTTTCTGTTTCAAGTTCTGCAAGTATCGGCCATTTAGCACTCCCCGCAGCATACACAGCTGCGAAGCTGATATGCGGAAAAAAAGCAGGGGTGATGGTTATGCGGGGAAAAAGTACGGATTTGTAACCAGCTGCATAAAGTTCCGGCTCGGTTACAAGCGGTTTGCTTGGGGGGCTTTCGGGGAGAATGCCTGCGGTGTGGCCGTCTGTTCCGATACCGAAGAGGCCTGCGATGAAGAGTTTTCCCTGTGCGGACTGGTCTGCGGCTTTTGCAAGAAAGGTGTCAAAGCGAATTGTCGCGACGTCCAGTTCTGCCTCTGTGCCGGTGCTATTTTCCAGTACGGGCATGGTGATCAAATCCTCGGAATGAAATCCTTTTTCGAGAAGGAGACGCCAGTTAGAATCCGGATGCCCTTCATATCCAAAGCGTTCGTCTATGAGCGAAACCGTCAGGAGGCGCCTGAGAACGTCGGGACGGGAAGCAAAGCGTATTTTAAGAGCATCGCAAGTTTCGATCGCTATCGCTGCAGTGGAACCGCCGGAGACGAGAAAGAGCACGGGCATATCGTTTTGGAGCCGGTCTCCGATCCGCTGTGCCAAGGCATCGCGGACCGGAGCAGTAGAGTCGGTACGGATAAATCTCATACATATATTATATGGATATTTATGTCCAACGTGTGTTTTTTATATTCTGTATCCATAATTGTCGACCACGAAATCCACGTCCTTGTCGCCACGGCCGGAGAGGTTTACAAGAATTGATTTTCGCGGGTTTTCTTTCGCAAATTTCATGGCATAGGCAACAGCGTGCGCGCTTTCGAGCGCGGGGATAATTCCCTCCACCCGGGAAAGCGTGTAGAACGCATCAAGGCATTCTTCATCGTTGGCAGTGGTATATTCGACCCGTTTGGCATCCTTGAGCATGCAGTGTTCAGGGCCCGAGCCGGGATAGTCGAGGCCGCTTGCGATCGAATAGACAGGCTCGGGTTCGCCCTTTTCGTTTTGGAGGAGATAACTCTTGAAGCCGTGAAGCACGCCCGGTTTTCCGTAGGAAAGGCTCGCCGCATGGTCTCCAATTTTAAGTGATCGGCCCGACGGTTCGACTCCGATGATGCGGACCGACTTGTCGTCGATGAAGGCCGAGAAAAGACCCATGGCATTAGAACCGCCACCTACACAGGCCGTAATTGCATCCGGTAGTTCGCCCGTCATTTCGAGAAACTGTTCGCGGGCTTCGAGTCCGACCACATGCTGGAAGTCGCGGACCATCATGGGAAAGGGGTGCGGGCCTACGACCGAACCGATGCAGTACATCGATGTTTCCGGCTGCGAAAGATACGCTTCGAAGGCCGAGTCAACGGCTTCCTTGAGGGTTTTAAGGCCATGGGTTACGGGCACGAGGGTTGCACCGAGCAGCTTCATACGCACGACATTCGGGTGCTCTTTGGCGATATCAACCTCGCCCATGTGGATTTCGCATTCGAGACCGAAATAGGCTGCCGCTGTCGCGAGGGCGACTCCGTGCTGTCCGGCCCCGGTTTCGGCTATTACTTTCTTTTTACCCAAGTGCTTGGCCAGAAGTGCTTCCCCCATGCAGTGGTTCAGTTTGTGTGCACCGGTATGGTTGAGGTCTTCCCGCTTCAGATAGATACGTCCGCCAATATTGTTGGAAAGGTTTTTGCAAAAGTAGGTCGGAGTAGGGCGACCCTGGAAATGTTTGCGGATGCTCCGCAATTCCGAGATGAAATCATGGGATTTGCTTATTGAATAATAGGCATCGGTGATTTTGTCCATTTCCGACTGCAGCTGGGGCGGGATGAACGAGCCGCCGTATTCGCCGAAATATCCCTTTGTATCGGGGCAGGTTTTCAGATAGTCACTCATGTATAAAAATCTCCTCTTGAAAAAAGGATACCATGGGAATTTTGTTTCTGTCAATAGAAACATTTAAGGAAGCCAGCATGAAATACCGTTTCGAGTCCTGTACAATGAGGGTTGGGTGTATTAGTATATAGTGATATGAGACGAACTATTTCTACTTTTTTTGCTGTACTTTTTCTGGTTCTTTCCTCACCAACCATACTCTCCGCAGAGCCGCTTTTCCGTTTTCATGGTATCACCGACGTTCTCCCGTCCCTTTCCATTTCCTCTATCGCCCAGGATTCGCGCGGTTTCCTCTGGTACGGCACTCAGGGCGGCCTTGTCATGTACAACGGTAACGAGTACACGACCTATACTTCGATACCGTTTGCCGAAAACACCCTCTCATCCAATCTTATTCAGACCATGTTCATGGACAAGAACGATATACTGTGGATCGGCACCTATGCCGGCCTCGATCGCTATGATATCGCAACCGGCACCTTTACGAACTATTCGGTGGGAAGCAATGTAGTCGTTTCTATTCTCCGCGATTCTACCGGACGATTATGGGCCGGCACGCTCGGTGGTCTTGCCTGTCTGAAGCCGGGCGCGGACCAGTTCATCCTGTATACCAAAGATAACGAATCGCGTTATATCGCGGACAATACGGTCCGAAACCTGTACGAGTCCTCTACCGGAAAAATATATGCTTCGACCTATCACGGTTTGTATGAATATGATCCTCGAAGCGATTCATTCGGTCCCTGCACCCTGCTCCTGCCGGGCAACCCAGCGTCCGAAGGGGTCATTTACGGCATACAGGAAGACAGTGCCGGCGTTTACTGGGTTGCCAAATGGGGTACCGGGCTGATCAGAATCGACAGTGAATCCCTGGCGTTCACCGTATTCCCGCTCAAGGATAACCGTACCTATAACTTGAATGTCCGCTTCTCGCCCGATTTTGTGCTGGCAGGCACCTGGGGCGGTGGACTCAACGTGCTCGACAAAAAAACGGGCGAGGTAACAGCGTATACCCAGCTGTCCAAGTCCGGTCACAAGCTGACTAACGACATTGTGTACTCCCTGTTTACCGATTCCAACGGGCTTCTGTGGCTTGGCACCAACGGCGGCGGTCTCAATGTATACGATCCTGCGCATTCCTGGTTTTATTCGATCGAAGCTACCCTCGACGGTTCATCGGGTCTTGCGACCGGCAAGATAAATTCTATCATGGAAGATAATACCGGTGATCTCTGGATTTCGGTGACGAACAAGGGTATAACCCGATATACTCCTACAACCGAAACGTTCCGCCAATATCGGGCCGAGACAGCTGTTCCTGCAAAAAAACCGGGCAAGGCCAGGACTCAGCCCACACCGGGCACGCTACCCACCGATATTATCTACTGCTTTATGCAGGACTCTCGAGGCGACATTTATGTCGGTACCGAAATAGGTCTGTATCAGTATAATGCCAAGCTGGACAGCTTTTTTCCCGTGGAATGGTTTCAGGCCATAGGTTTTCGCGATCCACAGCAAAATATTGCATCCATCAGCGAAGGCCATGACGGTTCCTTGTGGATCGGAACGTATGCCAATGGTATCATCCGTTATTTTCCCGAGAGCAAAACCTGGAAACGGTATGTGTATGACGAGAACGATTACAGTTCTCTCAGCGACAACCTGATCTATTTTTCCGAAACAGACAGTCGTGGAAAGGTCTGGATCGGAACAAACAAGGGCCTCAACCAGTTTGATCCCGAATCGGGACTGTTTACCCGCTACATGTACGATAAAAAGAACCGTAACGGCATTAGCAGCAATACGGTGTACGCATTCTATGAACATACCGACGGGTCTCTGTGGTTTGGAACCCGGAACGGTGGCCTGTGTACTTTCAATCCCGCAACCGGGACGTTTTCTCATATAACCACGGCTGACGGTCTGCCTTCGGACACTATCGTGGGCTTAGCCCCTTCCCACGGCGACATGTTCTGGGCTGCGACCCAGAACGGCCTTGTTCAGTTTGATGTGGTCAAAAAAAGTATTTTTATCTATAAAACATCCGATGGTCTTTTAAGCCAACAGTTCAATACTGCAAATGCCCTTACAAGGGACGGTACTCGTTATTTCGGCACTCCGGTTGGACTCGTCTATTTTACCGAGAAGGATCATGCAGGCAGTTCAAAGGATCTTCCGTCTATGGCTTTGACATCGCTCATGATCAACAACGAAGTCCTTCCTGTTCCCTACCGCTCGGATGATTCTTCAAGCATGAAACTTGCTCCGGAGCAGAAAAACATCAACTTCGGTTTTACCGTTCTGGATTTTTCACCCTTAGCTCGGTATTCCTATTCATACCGTCTGGAAGGATTCGATGAGGACTGGGTCAATGCCGGTGACCGCAAATATGCGATGTACACAAACCTCGGCCCGGGGAAATATGTCTTCCGTGTCCGGGTGGACAATCCAGACAAAAGTGAAAACAGCAAGGAAACAGTTTTCAACTTTATTATCGAGGTCCCACTATATCTCCGCTGGTATTCTTTTCTTGCCTATTTTGTTTTGATGCTGCTGGCCGGCTATCTCGCTTTTCGTATCCGGAACAGCCTTCGGCTCGAGAAGAAAATAGACGAGCTCGAGGCGGCTACCACCAATCTCCAGTCAGCTAATACCCACCTTGAAGTGCTTTCGTACCAGGATTCGCTTACACAGATTCCCAACCGACGGTATCTGGAGTACGTCATTGTTAGGGAGTGGGAAGCCGCCAGGGTCCGGCAGGATTTTCTGTCGGTTCTCATGCTTGATATCGATTTTTTCAAACTTTATAACGATACCTTCGGTCATCTCGCAGGCGACGAAACCTTGAAAAAAATTGCAGCTGCTATCCAGTCTGCTCTGTTCCGGGTTTCGGACGTAGTTTCCCGGTACGGCGGCGAAGAGTTTATCGTGGTTCTTCCTGATACGAACCGCGAGAACGCACAGGTTGTGTGCGATCGCATCATGCAAGGCGTTGCGATCTGCAATATTCCCTTCAAAACCGATATTGGTAACCGTCTGTCCATAAGTATTGGTTGCTATACCGGTATTCCCTATCCCGATCTCACTTACGAAAAATTCATACTCAAAGCTGATGAAGCGCTGTATAAGGCTAAAAAGGAAGGCCGCAATCGGACCAGCATTTACAATTCTGCGACTTCCGGTTTATAATTATCGCTCGCAGCCGGTCACAACGGGGGATGTATGGATTTAAAGCAGATACGGGATCATATACAGAAATGCAGTGTGGAAACCGAACGGATATATACCCGAATGGGCGTTGCGTTTCCGTCGATGCTTGCCATCACGTCCAGTTCCGATTCCTCCTCCCTCGGCTCTTTACGGCAGATTCTCGGAAATTTACAGGAAGGTTTTTCCGGTAACCGCGATGACGAAGTAAGCTTTTTTGAAAAGTACAATACCAAAAATGTGAACCTGTTTACCCGGTTGAATGAAAAGATGTCAGCCCTCGAGCAAATCAACGAACGGGTATCCGCGATCAGGACAGACTCCGAAGAACTCGAGATCATCTCGTTAAATGCCATGGTTATTTCAATCAAGTCTGGCGATAAAGGACGTGCTTTTTCGTGTATCACCGAAAATCTTAAAACACTCTCGGCCCGGATGATCACCCTTTCGGACGCACTTATTTTTGACGAAAAAAAACTCGTGGATAAAATCGAAATTCTCCGTGCTTCCTTTTCGAAGGTACTTGATGCCCAAAAGGAAGTGCTCAATAGCGTCAATAACCGGTCCTCCGGGGACATTCTTCCCGTTATCCGCGACGCGGCAGGGCAGCTCGATCTGATGCAGGAAAAAGCTCTGCAGGTAAATGCGCCCATACGGAATGCGATGTCGGGTATTCAGTTGCAGGATATCATCCGTCAGTCGATCGACCAGATTTTGCTCGCCATTTCAGAAATCAAGGATGTCGCGCTCTTGAAATCTCCCGAAGATAAACTTGACCAGCTGACACTCAATGCCGAGTTGCTGTCCGTTTGTTTACGCATTACAGCAGACATACAAAAAAACATTGAATCGTCCATCCGGTCTTTTTCGGAAAACTGGGACAATGTTCACCGGATTCTCGATACCGTTGAAGCCCTGCGAAGCGGTTTTATCTCGTCATATCTTGATGTGCGCAACCGGGAAAAAAAATCCCTGCAGGAACTGCTTACCGACATGAATTCGGGGTTTGCGCAATATATTGCCCATATCAATCTGTACCAGCGCGGCCAGCGGACGATGGTAAAGGACAGTTCGACGATCGTTGACGAGGTCAAGCATTTACGTACGCTATTTGACACCATCCGCCCCGTAATTGCCCGATTGCAGCATGTACGTATTACCCAACAGATCGAAGTGGCAAAGAATTCGGCAATCCACGCGGTACAGGATACCGTTGATCATATGAGCGAGTTGATAGTACAGGCCGATACCCGCGTGCAGGAAACCCGTAAAGAACTCGATTCTTTTATTTTGGACATTGAAAAGCTCACCGGAAGCTTTACCTCGGGTTCCGAAACGGATAATCGCGAACTTGAACGGATCAAGCTGGAAAAAAGCGTTTTTTTCAACCGGATGCAGGACTATCAAGAATCGCTCGCCCAAGCACTCGGGAACCTGAATGTCTATCCGGATGCCTTCCAGTCCCTGTGCTCCGAAATCGATTCACTCCTTTCAGACTTGCGCCGAATCCATGAGCTCGTGTCCGACACCGCTGCTTCTTATGATAGCATACTGGACACGGTTCGCACTGAACGGGCTACTCTTCTGGCTGCTGAAGGCAAAAGTGAATGGAATATTCAGAATGATCGCTTGCGTTCCCTTGTTGAGCGCTTCACAATCACCGCGCATAAAGAAGCCGCCGGTAAGATCGGCGGCTTTGATATCGAGAAAAGCCCGCTCGACGCCATCGAGTCGGGTGATGTAACGCTGTTTTTCTAGCGGATAATGTTGGTTGCTTCTTCTTTGGTCAGGGGGCGTTTGATGAAAATACTGTACTCGCTCGTCTCGACCACTTTGGGCTTACCGTCTGTTTTGATCTCTCCGTCGATCTGCACGATCGGGTACTTCGGATTTTCCGGATTCACGTCTACAACCTGACCAATCTTGTCGTTGGACAAGAGAACGTACAGTCCGATAGGATACAGTGAAAGGGAGAAAAGCAGGGCACGAATTATTGTCTCGTCGTACTGCTTTCCCTCGTTTTTCATGATGTCGATTATTCCTGTGTATGCGTCCCGCGCTTCCTTGTATGGTCTGGGAGCAGTTACCGCTTCGTAGGAACAGGCGACCGCGATGATCTTCGCATAGATCGAAATCTTTTCTCTGGTCAGCTTGCGGGGATATCCTTCTCCGTTTTCCCGCTCGTGATGCTCGAGAACACCGAGACAAATATTCAGGGGAAAGGAAAATTCACGCAGTATGTTGTAGGATATGACCGGATGCGTGAAAATGGCGTTTTTTTCTACCGGGCTGAGAATTTTGTTGCCCATATAGAGCTGTGGCGGTAGCCGGATCATGCCTATTTCGTGGAGGATACAGGAAACGCCGAGCTCGATTAGTTTGTGGATCGGAAACTTAAGCTGGAGGCCAATGACGATGGCATACATGGTGGATCGCATAGCATGAATAACCAGATAGTTTTTATCCCTATTTTCTAGAGAGGGCAGTATACGAAGCACATAACGTTTATTTTCCTTGATAAAATCACACAGGTCCTTGACCTTGTCGGATATAAGCTGAAGCTGCAGTTCTTTTCGTGTCGCATAGCGGGTATACACCTGCGAGATAAAATCTTGGTAGTCGTTGTAGGTTTTTTCGACAAGATCGAAGCGGGATTCTTCGGAAAGCAGCTGCAGCTGCGGAGGATCTTCGCTCGTGGCTTCCTTTTTTTCTCCAGTTTCGGAGCTTGTGGAGGAATCGGCCATACTCGGGATTGAACGGATTACCGGCTGCTCGGAAATGTGGCCTTCGGAATACAGTTTGAAAAAATCCCAATCCCGGAGTGCTTTCTTGAAATTTTCGGTAATCGGAACCCCGGGGGTAAGCAGGAGGAATTTTTTGTCGAGAAAGGCGTCTTCCGTGAAAAAATAACCTTGGGTCAAATCCGCAATATTGAACGTATTCACTTATCTATTCCCCTGTAGTACAATAATACACAATAATAGGAGCAATTTCATGAAATTCAAGGCACTCTTCATTACTTTTAATATCGTCCTCTTTTTGTCTTTTCTTACCATTTTTTTATTGCCCTTTTTTGTGCTTGATGGAACTTTTATGGCTGATTTTTGGTCAAAAAACTGGTTTTTCGGCATTATTTATATAATTATCCTGTTCGCAGTCAATTTTATATTCATTTCTCACTGGAAGCTGCTTTCCTTTCTTGAAAAGGAAGACTGGCCGGGACTCTCCGGATATCTTGAAGGTGTGGTGTTCGGCAAAAAAAAATACGGCAAGCGAAATGTAGGACTTTTGTGCGATGCGCTCCTCTTGCTTGGCGATTTTACCACCCTGGCCAAACTCGAAACTGTATTGCGAGCGGATCGGCCCCGGTTGTTTGCTTCTCTCGGGATCAAATTTGCCGCTGCCGGCCTTCTTTCCGGTGATTATCCTGCCCTGCACGCGCTCGCTTCGTCGCTCGCTTTTCAAAAAGGCGCAGATACTGACTGGCTGTCATTTTACGCTGCATTTTCATTACATTTGTCGAAAAAATTCGATCAAGCTGCTGTCGGCTTTGTCCCTCTCGCCGAAAACGCGCGAGATCCGCTGGTGACCGCCCTTTCAGGGTATTTGTTGGTCCTGCTCGCTTCTAAGGACACGGGAACCAGGAGATCTGAACTCGAAATAGCCGCTGAGGGAGCTAAACGAAGAATTGCAGCGAAGCTCAGCCGAAAAAAATGGGATATTTTGGTGGAGGATGCCAAGGCAGATATGCAGGTGGTTGTTTTGGGTAAACTGATCGATGAAACCGGCAGCTGGTTATACGCCGGATAAAAAAAAAGACCGTATCTCTTTTGATACGGTCCGATCGATAGCCTCACAAACGGCGACTGGACGTCAATCTTTTCGCCGTCAGCTCTCTGCAACCAACATTTAAAATATCGGAACGGACTTCGATTTCTTTAGGAAAATTTGGTAATTGCTGCCATGTTTTTTTCTGCAGCTTCAAGAATGTTTCGGTACAGGCCGGCAGAAGCTACCAGTACGCCTGTTTCTGTCGTTTTTTCTCCATTTCCTCTAAAAACCATCGAAGCTACTTCCTTGGCAGGGCTTGCCAGAATATCGGCGTCCAGACGGTCCAACCCTTCAAGCAGTTTTGCGTAACCGCCGCTTCGCTGATCCTTCGGATTGTGCCGACATAGAGTTATTCCCCTGCCAGCAAGCAACGCAATTCGCTCCAGTTCACTCTTTAGTTCGGTAATAGCACGTTCAAAAGCGATCTTTTTTGTTTCCTTCGTTATTTCTGTTTCGTGTCCGGTATCCATCACCATCTGTTCGAGCTGCTCGTTGATCTGGTCCCGAATTATCGGACCCGATGTCAGAGTTTCTATGGTGGCGATCTCGAAACCGGGTATGCGCACTCCTTCGGGGGTGAGTGTCGCAGTCGGTGGACCTGCGGTTGCTGCGAGCCGGCTTTCGAACCACCAGGCGTACAGGATGAGCCGTTTGTCTGTTAGCACCGTACCACCGAGATAATCGGGAACCGGGTAGGGCCCGGCACCATAAAGAGCCTGGTAGCCGGCAGTTTCGGAAGGAGCGAGCCGGTTCGAGGCAGTATGCGCGCGTTCTTCGAAAATGCTACCGGTGAAGTGTGTTTTTTTGTTGGGGAAACCGAGATCGAGGCCTGCCATGCAGATGAGCGACGGACCGAGTTGCCGGGCAAAATCCCATGCCGTAGTCGAGACCGAGCCTCCTGCCCCGAGTTCTCCCCGCTCGCCGGTTCTCGATTCGAGGAATTTTCCGAGGGGAAAGAGCGAGGCGCACAAGTACATTTCGCGGCAGCGGAAACGAAATACCGCCGGCCATGCAGCCGATTCGGTTATCAGAATGCTTGATGGACATTCGAGGCCGTCAAGATGTCGCCAGTTCCAGTACTGGGGATCAACGAGGATGATGAAATCGGGTTCTACCCCGGAACGTACACATGCTCGGACTGCCGTGTCCACCGCAATAATGAGCGCATGCTTTCTGATTTCGGGAAGGCTTGTAAGGATTCGGTCGAGGCTTGGGCCGGCGGCGAGCACCAACACCGGCATACCTGCAAAACGTCCCGAAAGGCTGGTTATCCCCGGGCGGTCGCGCATTTCGTTGAGGTTATGGCTCATGTTCTTGAGCCATAAATCACCGAAACGCTTCAAGGTATTGGCGTTAATTTCCTTTTTTTCGCGTGTCCGCTTGCGCAGCAGCGCAAACTCGTCAAACCAGGGTCGGTTGGCTGCCGTGAGCGCCGGGCTTTCGTACACGGGAATTTCCTGCATTTCCATTTGGTCAAGGAGAGCGAGCACTTCACTCGGGGGTGTTCCGATCAGCAGGACCAGGGACGGATGATTCAGTAGGTCTGCCAGCGGCCGCGAGGCGAGGCACAGCAGAAAAAGGAAAATGTCCGGCTCGACCAGTACAATTGTAGAGGTATGAAATTTTCGGGCATACAGTTCTGGCAGATAGGCAAGACCACAGCCGGCGAAAAGGCATCCGGCACGTGAAAACTGGGCGACATTTTCGATTGCACGTTCGGCATCATGGAGCGGGTCATATTTTGAATGCACAAGTATGCCGTTGACGCTCAGGGTTGGATTACCTGAACGGCTGATATCGATGCGGCAGGTTTCCGGAATGACAGAAAAAAGGGCCTCTGTCCGTGCATCCGAGTCGAGTCCGATAATCGAAGCAAGTTCGGGAAACCGCGCGTTGAAAACGATCCTGTTGGCCGAAAGGTAGCTATTCGAGATGGAGTTCAATCATCATTCCTTTTTCGATCGGGCTACCAGCGGGGGGTGTTTGGGCAGTTACATAACCGTCACCTTCGATGTGCACATTTAAATCGGCGCGTTCGAGGAGTCCTGTCAGCATCCGTTTCGAAATACCTGTCAGATCGGGCATGACGGTACCGATTTCTACGGGACGGTTTTTTGGCACCGGTATGATGCCTGAGTGCTGCACGGAGGTTGCTCCAGAGCGGCCAATACCGAGATAGTCAATGATGGCATTTGCGGCAGTCGAGATTACCGGAGCCGCGATGCGCCCTCCGTAGGTTTCGCCCACGGGTTTTATGATAGCAAGGTACAGGATTATTTGCGGATCGTTGGCTGGAAAGATGCCCATACAGCTCGAGATAAAATCGGTATTACTATACCCGTTTTTTTCACTGTTCAGCATCTGTGCCGTTCCGGTCTTGACAGCCATGTGCACATCGCCGACTGATGCCCGTGTTCCGGTGCCCGATTCGGAAGTGCTCTGCATAAAACTCAACATTTGGGCGGCAGTGCCAGGTGACAGGACTTGGGGGCCGTATTCCGCCTGGTGCTGGTATACCGACTTTCCGTCGCGGGTATAGATGCGCGAAAGAAGTGTCAGCTTGAGCCTCGTGCCTTTGTTCGCGAGCACGGTGGCAGCCTCGACCATCTGGAGCGCTGAAACCGAAATTTCCTGTCCGATAGCAATGGTTGGTTTCGAGCGAAGCGACCAGGTGTCGCTCGAGCTGAAAATCCCCGTCGTTTCGCCTGGTAGTTCGATTCCTGTCTTGGCTCCAAAGCCGAAATCGCGGAGTTTCCGTTCGAAATCCTGAGGCGAGGCTTTTTCGGAAATCTGGGCGGAGCCGTCATTGCAGGACAGTTTAATCACGTCTCGCGGGGTTACCCAACCATGGCTGTCAAGACATTTGATGTTGATTTTTTCGCCGCGGGCTGTGGTGAAGGTGTAGGCACCGTCGCAAAAAAAGATGTCTGATTCCTTGACGGCACCTGTATCGAGCAAAGCTGCTATCGAAAAAATTTTGAACACCGAGCCGGGTTCGTAGGCATAGAGGGCAGGGAGGTCTTTGCGTCCTGATTCCGGGCCTTGCCCGTAGGCATTGAGGTTGGCCGAGGGTTCGCTGACATAGGAAAGGATTTCGCCGGTACGGGCATCGGCTGCTATCATCATCACCGCTTCTGCCTGTGTGTCGGACATCGTTTTACGGGCTATTTTTTCTAACTCGTACTGGATATTACCATCTATCGAAAGCATGATGTTGTAGACCTGGTTATCCTGTTTCGTGTCCTTGCCGGTCTCGGAGGAAGGAGAGAGCAGGTCCTGGAAGGAATATTCGACCCCGGTAAGACCGTTGCCGTCATCACCGAGAAACCCGACTACAAAAGAGGCTAGACTGTTTTCGGGATAGGTTCTGCTCATGATCGGTTCGAGCCGGATGCCGCGCAATCTGCTTTCTGTGATGACGTTCTGGATTGCGGTCTTTTCGTTTTCGCTTATTTTTTTCTTGAGATAGAAAAAATCTCCCGTTTCTTCGTTAAGGCGTGCCAGGATGGTTTGTTCGGGTATGCCGGTTAACGGGGCAAGAAGGCCGGCAAAGAAGTTTTTATCGGTAATGGCCGTACGGGTAATTGCTATGTTGTACAGCGTGGTCTGAACTGCCAGAAGCTTGCCGT
This sequence comes from Treponematales bacterium, assembly GCA_038248875.1. Lineage (GTDB taxonomy): Bacteria > Spirochaetota > Spirochaetia > Treponematales > Treponemataceae > Teretinema. The sequence goes on along the minus strand of JBBRWY010000005.1, from coordinate 29,962 downwards.
TTCGGTCGAGTATTGATCCGCGTTCTGCACGTATTCCCCTCGTGCGACTTTCGGGACGGGCTGCGAGCATATGCCGCCCATAGCTGCCCACCAGAGCGAGAATGAGTACCGAAGCGATGATGCCGAGAAAGAAAAGTCGTTTACGGGGGATGAAGGAATTTATCTCCATAGGATTTTTCCGCGAATGCTGTCCAGCGAGACGAATCCATACTCGCGCGAATCCCGGGATTCGGCCATGTTATCTCCCAATGCAAAAATCATCCCTTCCGGAACCTGTTTTGCGTCTTTCAGTTTTTGATATTGAGCTTCGTTCAGGGGAACAGAGCGTTCACCGATGATGACACTATAATCCCTTCCGGCTGAAAAAACCAGTGGGAATCCTTCTGTGGCCGCGCACCGCTTGACGACATAACGGTCGAGCCAGGGGTAGATGACGATGTCCCCGGGAGCGGGATTCGACCAGCGTACAAGGTAGGTGTTCCTGAAGGGGACGGGAATGCCCCAAGCGAGTTTGTACTCGAGAACGATTGTTCCATGTGCGAGCGAGGGATTCATGGAAGGCCCGGAAACATAAATGAGGTCGAGTATGCACAGTTTGACGAACAACAAGAAGAGTATTGTCAGAAAAAAGTATTTGATGCTGTTTCGGCGTTGTTTCATTCTGAATCTATTCTAATTATCTTGACGGCTTCTGTCGATACTTTCCGTATGGATGTTATAACCATTTTACAGATCGAAAATCATGTCCTGCGGCCCCATTTTCCCGTTGCGGAACGAAACCGGACGATTCAGGCTCGGGCCGCCGCTCTTCCCTTGTTTTCATCACTGCAGGAAATGCCGGTGGTTGCATCTTTTCCGGTGTTGTTCCTTTTCTTGGTCACCGCTTGCATTGCCATTACACCTCTTGTGCAGCAGCGTTACGGTTTTTATCGGCTTGAAAAGCTTTCCTTTGCCAGCGATGTCGGAGCGGAAACCGCTATGCGCCTGCTTGCGTCTCCCGAAAGTGTGGGCTCGCTCCTGGCCTCAGGAGCGATTTCACCTCAGGTGCTTCCTGCAAGTATTCAGGCTGTCAGCTATTCGACCTACAAGGTACGTAACGGGGATACTCTCGGTGCAATTCTGACCCGTTCATCGCTTCGCAATATCAGCACTATCCTTTCGGCAAACAACATTGACAACGCTCGCCGGATCCGCAACGGACAGACTCTTAAGATTCCTTCAATGGATGGAATTGTTCATACCGTGATTCGTGGCGATTCCCTTGGCTCCCTTGCCGCAAGATACGGGGTCGCGGTGACTGTCCTGCTCGATGCGAACGACCTTACCCGCGAAACACTGGTCATCGGCCAGATGCTGTTCATTCCCGGAGCGGCCCTTTCCTCCGACGCACTCCGCCGTGCGATGGGCGAGCTTTTTGTATATCCAATCCGCGGACGGCTTACTTCCCGCTTCGGATATCGCAACGATCCCTTTACTGGCGTGCGGAGTTTTCATACCGGTATCGACCTCGCTTCCCCGGTGGGTACCCCGATCAAGGCCACCCTCGATGGTAAAATCGCGGTAACCGGTTTTTCTCCGGTGTTCGGCAATTACGTGATCATCACCCATGAGACGGGCTATCAGTCTCTATATGGCCACATGAGCTTTGTAGCAGTCAAGCGGGGTCAAAGCGTTGCACAGGGAGCGATCATTGGTACGGTTGGAAATACCGGGTATTCGACCGGCAGTCATCTCCATTTTTCGGTGTACAAGAATGGCAAGATGATCGATCCCTTTTCGGTACTGAACTAGCGGGCAGGAGCGAGCCTGTGTTATACTGTATGTTTGAGAGGTACTTGATATGGAGAAAGGTTCGATTTGTCATGGATGCGGCAGGACAATAGAAAGCGACTTCCCGTATTGCCCCTGGTGCGGCTGTGCAACCTTGAAAACTTGTGCGTTTTCCCGGCAAGTCGACCTGGTATGTGAGCGTGTCGAGCTCAAGCAAAAGGAATATACCTCTTCCCGCATACAGCGAATGGAAAACGAGCTGGGAGAGATCGAAAATGAACTTACCCTTCTTTTATCTGTTTCCCAAATACAATAACAGGAAAAAAAATGAAATTAAACATCAGCCGGATTTATCTTTTTTGTGCCGTTTTTCCAGTTTTCGCCCAAATATCTTTCCTTTCACCGGACATAAACGCCAGAAACGATGTGCTTTTTACCGTTAAAGCTGATATTCCCGGCCGCGAACCGTACAAAACGCTGTTTCTTCATTCAATTGATACGGGAAAGATGGATCAGCTGACTTTTTATCCGGAAGCGCTCGAGTCCCTTTCGGGCGGCACTGTCCTGCAGTTGCGCAACCGCTTTGGTGCCGGCCGCTACAGCACAAGGACTTCCTCGTTTGCCTGGATGGAAGATACCAAGGCTTTTTACTCGGGTGGAGAAGCGGGCTTTGGCATGCTCGCCGATGTAAAGCCGAGCCCGGACGGTAGATGGCAGGTTTCCATCGAGGCCGACTCCCCGGCGCGCGGCAAGTTGGTGCTCTTCGATATCGAGCGCGGTCGCCGCTATGTGCTTTCTCCCTCGGTTGAACGTGGCTCCCTTCCCGTTTCCTGGTCTCCCGATTCATCAGTACTGGTCTATTCGCTCGATAATGTACTTTATTTTGCCCGCCCCGAAGCTTTTTTTTCCCCAAGTCTTATTGATGCCGAATACCGCACGATCGGAGCCGGTTCTATCCGCAATGTCAGCTGGTTTTCCTCATCTCGTCTGCTCTACATATCCGGGGATACCGTGTACCGCATTCAGGCCTCAGAGCTTTTTGCCCGTTCTCTGTATACCCCGCTGATTGGCATCGGAGAAATGGCCGGAAAACTTCCGAGCGACTTTGAACCCTCTGAGGATACTTTTTGTGCTTCTGCCGACGGTGATGCCATCCTATATGCGAGAAACAATCGGAACGTGTATTACTGCACCCTCGGCGGCGATGATTATGCCTCTTCCAGCCGGCCGGCTTTGCTGCCCTATCTGCTGCTTCCCGGCAATACCTCCTCACTTTCCTTCGTCTGGCCTTCCGACGGCAAGCCTGCTGTCTTTGCGTATTCTGTTGAGGATGGAAAGAAAACAGTCAAGGCATGGCATCTTTCGGATTTTTCGGGCGGCAAGATTTTTACGCCACTTTCTATACCGTACGGTACGGTCAACTTGTGCACTTCCCGAGATGCGGGGCTTACTGCCTTTTTCGCGAATGGGAATCTTCTCGTCTACAGTACCGCCACCTGGAAGGAAATCGCGTCCTGGCGGGACGAACCGGTTGTGAGCGCGGCCTGGGGCGAGGATTCGTACCTTTTTGTCGGCAGCACCGAAACCGTGCGCAAATGGAATTACCGGACTGGAGCCTCGACGCTTCTCCTTCTTTCCTCTGCAGTTTCGAGTGGTTGGGATGACCAAGGGCTGTCCGTGCTTGCCGATACAACCAAATTGGGGCGGTTCACCTACAACGGAAACATGAACTGGACAGCGGCCTCTGCAGCTCGAATGCGGAGTGACAGCTCGGGAGTCAACGCTTCCTGGCGTATTTATCTCGATTCCGGCAAGGGATATTTTACCAACATGATTTACGCTCGTTCGGCGACCAGTCCCGGTGGAACCCGGCCACTTGTCGCTGAACCGGAACGGAAACTGGATTCCCTTTCTCCCGATGCACGCGCTCTTGTCTCAACCCCCGGTTCGGACTCGCTTTTTTCTCACGGTTCGCGTACGAATGCCCGTCAGGTTGCCCTTGTTTTTGATGCGATGGCTTCGCTCGACGGACTGCCCGGCATTCTTCAGGTGCTCGAGCAATACAAAATTCATGCTACCTTTTTTATCAATGGTGAATTCATCCGTCGGCATCCGGTAGCGGTTAACGAAATTGTGAAGGCCGGCCATCAGTGCGCTTCGCTCTTTTTTACCACCTGGGATCTCACCGGTCCGCAGTACCGTATCGACGAAGATTTTATAATCCGCGGATTGTCGCGGAATGAGGACGATTTTTACACCGCTACAGGCCGGGAGTTGACTCTGCTCTGGCACGCACCGAATTATGTCGCTTCCCCGCTGATTGTTGCCGCAGGCAGAAAAGCAGGGTATCAGTATGTTTCCGGTGATGTTACGGTGCTTGACTGGGTTTCCGAGAAGGGGAACAGAAACATGCCCGGTCTCTACCGGAGTTCTGCGGTCATTATCGAGGAGATTCTTGCCGAGAAAAAACCCGGCTCAATCATTCCGGTCCGGATTGGTAAAGTGGAAGGCGGTAGATCTGACTATCTGTATGAAAAAATAGGGCTTCTGGTCAACGCGCTTACCGAGGCGGGTTACCGCATTGGTTCGGTTGCCGACCTGATTTCCGCAGAACACTGAACCGTGTTACTGATTCTGGGCATGAAATGTCCAGAATCAGTAACACGGTGGTTATCTTGCAGCAGTGAATTTGGTTTCCAGAAGCGGAACAGCCAGCCTCGCCGCTCTGTCGAGCAACTGCCCTAACAGTCCGGCCCTTGCGGAACTTCGGTCCGCTACGAGGGGTACCGAATGGACAATAATTCCGTCAATCAAGAAATCTACCTTTCCCAGTATCTGTCCTGCTTCCACCGGCGCGGTTATCGTTTTTTGCAGAATCAGTTTCCGTTCAAGTCCGGAGAGCTTCGCCGGAACGGCCGCCGTTCCGGCCGCCGGAACGGCCGCCGTTCCGGCCGCCGAAAAGGTTGCCGGGGCAGTGAAGGCCGCCATTCGGACGGGTATTGCTCTGACGCTTTGTTGCAGACCGCCCCAAATCGGTATTGACACCGGTTCTACCGGCTCCGGTTTTACGGTGATACAATTGGCGAAAGCCCATTCCATGAGATTTTTTCCATCGTCGACACGCAGCCGGTTTCCTTCTGATGAGCCTGCTCCGGGGCCACCAAGCGTTACCGAAATGTATCGGTTGCCATGGCGCTCCGCGGTGACTGACATGTTGTAGCCTGATTCGTTTATGAATCCCGTCTTGAGTCCGTCACAGCCTTCAAGTGAACCGAGCAGCCGGTTTGTCGCGCTCTGCATCACCGGACGCTCTGTGCTGCCTGGTGGAAGGTTCCAGGGCATGGGATAAGAAAACGACTGCTGCGAATGGAAGGCACGCAAGGCTTCGGGGTAATCCCGGATATACACGAGGGCAAAATCGGCGAACTCGCGGGCGGTTGTCATATTATATTCGCTGAGGCCCGAAGGTTCGACGAACCTGGTCCGGGAGAGTCCAAGCATTTTCATTTCGGTATTCATACGCTCTACAAAAGCCGGCACCGATCCTGAAATATGGAGGGCGAGAGCAATAGCGGCGTCGTTCCCCGAGGCTACGGCCATACCGAACAGCAGTTCGCGTATGGTGACCCGCTGTCCCTGTCCCAGAAACATCAAGGAGGATCCCGGCGGTATGTTTGACGCCCATGATTCGGGGGGAGGCTCCATCACGTCGTCAAAGGAAATCTCGAGGCGCTCTGCAGCATGGAAAGCGGTATACATGGCGACAAGCTTGGTCATCGAGGCCGGCGGTATCGGCTCATCTGCATTTTTTTCGAATAATACCGTTCCCGTTGTTGCATCTACAAGAATTGCCGAGCGTGCGTTGATGAGAGCAGAAAGATTTCCGGCGGCAAGCAGCTTTTCGATTTCAGTCCCGCTCCATGTCCAGGGACTAAGGTCGGGCGCAAACGGAAAGCTGTCCGTTCTATCCGGATTCGAGACAAAATAAGCCGATCGCGCCATTACCTCCTCGGCAGTGCTAACCGGCAGGACTTGCGCAGAAAGCCGTGCTCTGGTGTATAGACCAAGAACACCCAACGAAAGAAGTAAGAAGAGGGGCAGCACAAAAAACGCCGCACGTTTTTTGCCATGAACCGTGTGGCGTGTTTCGGGAGCCTTGTTTTCCTTGAATTTAGAAATCTGCAAGTTTCGGTGCCCTCGGATACGGAATTACGTCGCGGATATTTCCCATACCGGTGACATACAGGAGCAATCGCTCGAATCCGAGCCCGAATCCCGAGTGGGGTACGGTTCCAAAGCGACGGAGATCGAGATACCACCAGTAGTCCTTGACGTCGAGACCCATGTCAGTGATGCGTTTTTCGAGCTTGGCGAGGTCTTCTTCGCGCTCGGAACCGCCGATCAGTTCTCCCAGTCCGGGAACGAGCAGGTCAACTGCGCGTACCGTGTTACCGTCGGCGTTCAGTTTCATGTAGAAGGCTTTGATGTCTTTCGGATAGTCGTACACCATGACCGGTTTACCGTACACTTTTTCGGTGAGGTAGCGTTCGTGTTCGCTCTGGAGGTCGCAGCCCCAGAAGGGCTTGAACTCGAACTTGTCTGCGTTCTTTTCGAGCTCTTTCATTGCTTCGGTGTAGGTGACACGGCCGAAGGCTGAATTGGCTACTGCAGTGAGCGTTTTAATGAGTCCCGGTTGGATGCGTTCGTCGAAGAATTTCATGTCTTCGGCGCATTTTTCAAGGGCCCAATTCATGAGGAATTTAACGAAGGCTTCTTCGAGATCCATGTTCGCGTCAAGGTCGTTGAACGCCACTTCGGGTTCGATCATCCAGAATTCGGCGAGATGACGGGTCGTGTTCGAGTTTTCGGCCCGGAATGTCGGCCAGAAGGTATAGACGCGGGACAGAGCCATTGCATAGGTTTCGGCCTCGAGCTGACCGGATACAGTAAGACTCGCGCGCTTGCCGAAAAAGTCGCGGCTATAGTCCACCACCGGCTCTTTTTGCGCCCCGGCAGTTGCTCCATTTTTTGCAATACGCTCGAGATCGAGTGTGGTCACCTGGAACATTTCGCCTGCACCTTCAGCATCAGACGCGGTAATGATCGGGGTATGGACATAATTGAAACCCTGCTCCTGGAAGAAAACATGGATGGCATAGGCCATCTGGCTGCGCATGCGGGCAACTGCAGCAAAGGTGTTGGTGCGAGGCCGCAAGTGCGCGATTTCGCGGAGAAATTCCATCGAGTGGTTTTTTTTCTGCAGTGGATAGGTATCGACGGGTGCTTCCCCGATTACCGTAACGGTCACGCCCTGCACTTCGACGGCCTGACCCGAGGCGGGCGAGGGGATGAGTGTTCCGGTAGCGCATACGGAGGCGCCGGTCGTGATGCGTTTGATTTCGGTTTCTGTTTCGGCAGAAATGCCCTTGTCGCGGTCGATCGTTATCTGGATCGAAGCAAAGCATGATCCGTCATTGATCTGGATGAAGACTAGATTTTTGGTCTCTCGTTTGGTGCGGACCCATCCATATATTGAAACTTCACGCCCGTCAGGCTCCGAAACAAGTATTTCTTTGATCAGTTGTGTTTTCATAGAAGAAAGAATAGCATTTTTCCTTTTTTGCGTCAAAGCTTTTTTGATTTCTTCCGTGTAAATATACAGAAAGTAGTATAAATATGCAAAAATGTGAATAATTTCGTTCTCGGAAATAAAATTGAATCATTTTGTATCTTGCCAGATTCTCTCTTTTGTTGTATAAATATACATATTCAGTGTTAAAGGGGAAAAATTATGCAATTTGAAGATACCAATTCTTCTGCAATAAAAGAACTTGCCAAGCTTGCCGAGAAAAACGACTACATCGATCCTGACTTATATACGAAATATGATGTCAAGCGCGGCTTGCGGGACTCGGATGGTAAAGGTGTTCTTGTCGGCCTCACCCGAATCGGTAATGTGTACGGCTATGACGTAGTAAACAACAAGCCGGTAGCGGTTCCTGGAAAGCTCATTTACCGGGGATACGATGTCGAGGACATCATCCACGATATCGAAAAAAGTGAGCAATTCGGTTTTGAGCAGGTGGTGTACTTGCTTCTTTTTGGCGAACTTCCCAACGCATCCCAGCTTGCAGAATTCGACGCAATTATCGGAGAATTCCGCCAGCTACCGAACAATTTCGTTGAGGACATGATTCTCAAAGCTCCGTCCTCGGATATCATGAACAAACTTGCCCGCTCGGTGCTTGTCTCCTATTCATATGATCCGAACCCCGAGGATGTCTCGGTCGAAAACAACCTTCTCCAGTGCATTCAGCTTATTGCGCGCTTCCCCGCGCTTGTCGCGTATGGCTACCAGGCAAAACGGCGCCACTACGATGGCAAGAGCCTATACCTCCATAATCCGCTCCCCAACCTGTCAACTGCGGAAAACTTTCTGCGCATGATTCGCGCAGATAAAAATTATGACAAACTCGAAGCTGATCTTCTTGACCTTTCGCTTATCCTGCACGCAGAACATGGTGGTGGTAATAATTCGTCCCTTACTGTCCACGTCGTTTCGTCTGCCGACACCGATACCTATTCGGCTATCGGCGCAGCTGTCGGTTCTCTCAAGGGTCGAAGGCACGGTGGTGCGAATATCAAAGTCACTGAAATGATGGACGACATCAAGGCAAACGTGCAGAACTGGTCGAACGAGAAGGAAGTGGGCGACTACCTGCGCAAAATTCTACGCAAGGAAGCCTTCGATCATTCGGGTCTCGTGTATGGACAGGGCCACGCAGTCTATACTATTTCGGATCCTCGAGCGATTCTGCTGCGCGAAAAGGCCCGGGAACTTGCGGTCGTTAAAAAATGCACCGAAGAATTAGAGCTGTACTGCCTTATCGAGCGCATTTTTCCGGCGATTTTCAAGGAAGAGAAGGGCGGTGACAAGAGCATTTGCACCAATGTCGACTTTTATTCCGGTTTTGTGTATTCGATGCTCGGTATCCCGCGCGAGTTGTATACCCCGATTTTTGCCATTTCGCGTATCGCGGGTTGGGCTGCCCATCGACTCGAGGAAATTGTCTCGGGCGGCCGTATCTACCGTCCCGCGTTCAAGCAGGTTGGCGATCTGCGCGCTTATATCAAGCTCGACGACCGCCATTGACCTGCAACGTGAACTTTTATTCTTCTTCGATCTGTTTGATGAATTCCTTGGCTGCCAGGATGACTTCGTCGGCTATCTTGCCCGAAATAGGGCTGTAATGGTCGAAGATAACATCGAAAGAGCCAGTACCGCTCGTCATAGCTCGAAGGTCGATGGCGTACTTGAGGAGTTCCTTGTGAGGCACTTGCGCACGGATTTCTTCAATACCGCCTCCAAGGCTCGCCTGGCCGAGAATATGACCGCGCCTGCTAGAGAGGTCACTCATGATGTCGCCAAGCCAGGCCGTGTCGACGAAGACGGTAAGGTTCATGATCGGTTCGAGGAGGATCGGTCCCGCGTTTCGCATAGCATCCTTGAAGCCGTTGCGGGCTGCGATCTTAAAGGCCATTTCTGAAGAATCGACGGGGTGTTCCTTGCCGTCAAGGATGGATACACCAACGTCCACGACCGGATAACCGGCAAGCACGCCCGATTCAAGCGCTTCTTTGACTCCTTTTTCTATGCCGGGTATGAATCCCTTGGATATCGCTCCCCCGAAAACGGCATTGGTAAAGGAATAGGTCTCTCCACGGGGCAGTTCGTTGATTGAAAGCACGACCCGAGCGTACTGTCCATGTCCACCTGACTGTTTTTTGTGCGTATATTCGGCCTGTGCCTTCCGCTGGATAGTTTCACGGTAGGCAATGCGTGGTACCGAAGTCTGGATATCGATTTTGGTCTGGGAACGAATGCGGTTGAGTATGATGTTGATATGCAGGTCACCCATGCCGGATACCACGCTCTGATGCGTTTCGCCGTTGTAGACGAATCGGAGTGTCTTGTCTTCCTCGCAGGCGCGCAGAAGCAGCTCGCCAAGCTTGTCTTCGTCCTTTTTATCCTTGGCTGATACAGCCATGGAGTAGACCGGATTCGGGGTTCGCAGCTTGAGAAAGGGAGCGATATTCGCATTTGCGCTGAGTGTATCGTTTGTTTTGGCGAACGCAAGCTTTCCGGCGACGCCAGTGTCTCCGGCTGCCAGTTCCTTGATCTCGACCAATTTTTTGCCGATGGTCCGGTACAGCTTGCCGATTTTTTCTTTCTTGTTTTCGGTAATATTGAACACCTCGGTATCAGCGGCAAGGGTTCCGGTGATTACCTTGATGTATGACAGCTTGCCCGAGAACTGGTCGTTCGAGGTTTTTATGACGAGAGCAGACAGGGGCTGGGCAGGGTCAACCTTGACAGTGGTCTCGCTTTCGTCCGGGCCTGTTGTCGTTTCGAGAGCCCCGGCGGGCGAGGGGATGATGTCAGAAATGAAATTGAGCACCGATTTTACGCCGCTGCCTGTTTTTGCACAGCCGGCGAATACGGGAACAATACGGTTGTCTTTTATGGCAAGCTTGAGTCCCTTTATGATGTCGTCATCCGAAAGCCCTGCTTCATCTATGAATTTGACGAGTAGATCCTCGTCACCCTCGGCTGCGGCTCCGGCTAAGACCTCACGAGCGCGCTGGTACTCTTCGATGTATTCTTCGGGAATCTCGGATTCCTGTTCTGCCGTGCCGGAAACGGTCCAAGCCTTGCCGTGCAGGATATCAATGACGCCCTTAAATGCAGGGCCTTTACCCATCGGCATCGTAACCGGACAGACTTCCACCTCGAAATGACTGTGTATTTCCTGAACACATCGTAAAAAATCTGCCTTGTCATCATCCATGTGGTTACAGAAGACGAGCCGGGGCTTGTTGCGTCGATCGAGCATACGCCACAATTTGATGGTTTCGATCTGAACGCCCGCCCGGGCATCGATCATCATGAGGGCGAGTTCGGACGCCCTGAAGGCAGAGATGACTTCGCCAATAAAATCGGACGATCCGGGAGTATCCCAGACGTTTATCAGTTTGTCTTTCCAGGGAAGGTGGGCAAACGTGCTATATATGGATATTTTGCGTTCGATTTCTTCGGGGGTAAAATCGCTTACGGTTTTTCCCGATTCAACTGATTCCGCTTTTTGCAGTATACCGGCTGCGAGCAGTAATTGTTCAATCAAAGTTGTTTTACCGGTTTGACCATGTCCGGCAATGGCTACTGTTCGAATCAGATCAGTTGAAAATCCCATTTTACGCTCCTTCTGAATTCATGTGCAATGCCAATAATCCTTTAATCCTAAGTTCTCTTGTAATGTATTGTCAAGAAAATAATATACTATTACTATATAGGTATGGATTTACAACGGAAAACGATACAGACGCTGACAGTCACCCTGGACGAGAAACGTGAGGAACTGTCACGGTTTTATCTCCAGTTCGGCCAGAAGCTCCTCGGCGATTCATCCGATCCCGCAGCAGGCGCCCTCGGTCAGGACCGCACAGAAACCTGGCGGGGCCTTATGTCCACCCGCGAGGCCGACACCAATGCAGTACTCGATATCAAGGCCGCAGTCACCCACAAGCAAGAACTGTTCAAATTTCGTAAAGAAATTGAAAAGAGTTTAACAGAAGAAACGCTTCTCCTTGACGGGCAGCTCGAAGCACTCGGACGTGCATTTTACAGCCAATATTCCGAAGATGATGCTGATATTTTCGGCCAGACATACGAAAAGGCGTCGGCCGAGGGCAGAATCCTCATAGGCTTAGAAGAAAAACAAGAAAAATTACATCATGATCTCGCCGAATCGGGGTTCTTCGGCAAAATATTCGCCCAGTTCAAAATGGCCGGCCTTACCTCGAGTATCCGCCAATACAAAGAGCGCATCATGAAGCTGTTTTCAGTGGGGGCAGCGGAGCTTGTACAGAGCGGGGTGCTCGAAGAACGCGTTGCGAACGGTAGTCTCGATGCTCATTTTGCGGAAAAACTTTCCGGTGTTAAAGCGGCTTCAGACCACCTTGCCGAGCTTAAAACACGCCGGGAAAGCCTTGAAGCCGACCTTGAAGCGATAACCGGTATCCTTTCCACCTTCGCTGCGGCCGATAATCCCTCGCGGCGTATGGATGAGTTGCGTTCCCGCATCAAGGAAACAGACAAACGTATCGATTCCCTCACGATTCTGAGTGCCCGGGAATACAGCGACAAGTTTCTCGCTGAGGACGGCGCTTCCCTCCTCGGTTACGCAGGAGACGGACATACATTCAGCACTATGGGTGCATACAGCCATCAGCTCGAGCAAATCGCGTCTCTGCGGGCCGAAATATCGGTAATTTGCCGGAAAATCGAAGTACTTGAAACCACATTAAAGATCGAATCTCTCGACAAAAATATTGCTGCTTTTGAGCGCTCTATTACAGATTACGAGCGGAAAATCAAACATTATCAGGACTTGAACGAAACTCTGGCCGTGAACATACGCGAAGCTGATGAAGAACGACGTCGCCTTGCCGAATACCGGAAATCCGTCGAAAAAACGCTCAGCGAAACCCTATCGTGACGTAACCTCCTTTTTCTGCTATACTCTCCGTCGTTATGGCTAAAAAAACCGCAGATTACGACGAATCCAAAATCAAGACCCTAAGTTCTCTCGAGCACATCCGGCTTCGTACCGGCATGTACATCGGGCGGCTTGGGGACGGATCCAACCCTGATGACGGCATATACGTGCTCGTCAAGGAAGTGATCGACAACTCGATCGACGAGTTCATCATGGGAAACGGAAAGCAGATCGATATTACCCTCAAAAACAATCAGGTATCGGTACGCGACTATGGGCGGGGCATTCCGCTCGGCAAGCTTGTCGAGTGCGTATCGGTTATCAATACCGGTGCGAAATACAATAACGACGTGTTTCAGTTTTCCGTCGGTCTCAATGGCGTCGGTACGAAGGCGGTCAATGCGCTTTCCAGCTGGTTCCGCGTCATGTCGATTCGCGACGGCAAATGCGCCGAGGCTATTTTCGAGCGCGGCGTGCTCAAGAGCCAGCGAAACGGCACGGTAAAACCGGATGTGAAAAACGGTACTCTGGTCGAATTCATTCCCGACGAAGAACTGTTCAACGATTTCGAGTTTAATATCGAATTTCTTGAAAAACGCATTTGGAACTATTCTTACCTCAATGCCGGCCTCATCCTCAACTTCAACGGCCAGAAATATGTGTCACATAACGGACTTCTCGACCTTCTCGACGCCGAGGTGGGCAAGGATCACATTTACCCGTTCGGCTACTACAAAGGCAAGCAGCTCGAGATCGCTTTCACCCATACCAACAATTACGGCGAAAATTATTTTTCGTTCGTCAATGGCCAGTATACCTCCGATGGCGGTACGCACCTATCTGCCTTCAAGGAAGGACTCCTTAAGGGTATAAACGAGTACTATCGCAAGAATTACAAGAGCGAGGATGTTCGCGAGGGAACAGCAGCTGCGGTCGCCATAAAGATTCAGTCACCGGTGTTCGAAAGCCAGACTAAAAACAAGCTCGGTAACACCGAAGTACGCGCCTGGCTGGTGAACGAGACCAAGTCTGCCGTTGACGACTGGCTTCACAAGAATCCGGAAGCTGCGCGCATGCTCGAGGAGAAAATTCTCGCGAACGAGCGACTTCGCACCGAGCTCAACAGTGTCAAAAAAGAAGCCAAAGAAAACGCCCGCAAAATTGCCCTCAAGATTCCCAAACTCAAGGACTGTAAAAATCATCTCGGGGATGGAGGTAAAGGCGAGAACTCGGTCATCTTCATCACGGAAGGAGATTCTGCCTCGGGATCCATGGTTTCGAGCCGGGACGTTTACACCCAAGCGATTTTTGCGATGCGCGGCAAGTGTGAGAATATGTATGGCAAGAAGCGGGCCGAGATTTACAAGAATGCGGAACTGTATAACATGATGATGGCACTCGGCATCGAGAACGATATTGAGGGCTTGCGGTATTCGAAGATCATCATTGCCACTGATGCCGACAACGACGGTTTTCATATCCGTAATCTCCTCTTAACTTTTTTCCTCAGCTACTTCGAGGAACTCGCAACTTCGGGACGCATGTACATCCTCGAAACCCCGCTGTTCCGGGTCCGGAACAAGAAAGAAACCGCCTATTGCTACAGCGAGCGGGAACGGGATACCGAGATTAAACGTCTCGGTACTTCGAGTGAGGTAACCCGGTTCAAGGGACTCGGAGAGATCAGTCCCAATGAATTCGGCCAGTTTATCGGCGAGGACATACGCCTCCTTCCCGTGACGGTGCAGACGCTCAAGACTATTCCGGGCATCCTCGAATTCTATATGGGAAAGAATACTCCCGACCGGAAAGAATATATCATGAAAAATTTGCTTGCCGAGGTGGACGTATAAATGGACTACATCAAGAGCCTTTTCGACAAGAATTTTCTCGAATACGCGAGTTACGTTATCCGCGACCGCGCGATTCCCGATCTCGAAGACGGACTGAAACCCGTACAGCGGCGCATTCTCCATTCCCTTTTTGACATGGACGACGGCAAGTTTCACAAGGTTGCGAACGTCGTCGGCCACTGCATGAAATACCATCCGCACGGCGATGCCTCCATCGGCGGAGCTCTCGTTGTTCTCGCAAACAAAGACCTCTTTATCGACCGGCAGGGAAACTTCGGAAATATATTCACCGGCGACAATGCGTCCGCTGCCCGGTACATCGAATGCCGCTCGACGCCGCTGGCGAAGCATCTCCTGTTCAATCCCGATATCACAAACTATGTGCCCTCGTATGACGGCCGCAACAAGGAACCGACGGCCTTCCGCGCAAAGCTGCCAATTGTCCTCGTCATCGGGGCCGAAGGTATTGCGGTTGGCATGTCCACACGTATTCTTCCACACAATATTCGCGAGATTATCGAAGCCGAAAAAGCCTGCCTTTCCGGTAAAGCTTTTCAGCTCTTTCCCGATTTTCCGACTGGTGGCTATGTCGACGTCTCGGGCTACCTTGACGGGCAAGGAAAAGTGCTCGTTCGTGCGAAACTTGACACCTCCGACGAGAAGCGCATCGTCATTCGAGAATTGCCCTTCGGCAGCACCACCGAAAGCCTCATTGCCTCGGTGGAAAATGCCGCCCGCTCGGGTAAAGTGAAAATATCCGAAATAAATGACTTCACGACCGACACGGTCGAGATCGAGATCAAACTTCAACGCGGTGTGTACACCAACGATGTTATCGACGCACTCTATGCCTTTACCGACTGCGAGCAGTCTATTTCGTGCAACCTCCTCGTAATCAAGGACAATTATCCGGTCCAGATGACGGTGAGCGAGGTTATTCGCGACCATGCGAAGAAGCTGGTGAAGATACTGAAAGAAGAACTTGAACTCGAGAAAGTCAATTTGATCGACCGGCTGCATCAGCGCACCCTCGAACGTATTTTCATCGAAGAGCGGATCTACAAGAAAATCGAAACCATGAAAACGGCGGAAGGCGTGATCAGTGCGGTGCTCAAGGGCTTCGAACCCTTTACGGCGGAACTCATCCGCGAGGTCACCGAAGAGGACGTCGAACGTCTGCTCAAGATTCCGATCAGACGCATATCACTCTATGACATCAATAAAAACCGGGCTGAGGTCGCCGAGATCAATGCGCGCATCAAGGAAATCAACAAGCTTCTCAAGAATCTCGTTGCCTATGCTATCACTGTCCTCGACGGCATTCTTGCCCGGCTCGACGCGAAAGAATCGGGCCGCCGCACCGAGATTTCGCGCTTTACAAAGGTAGACGTCAAAGAAGCGGTAACACGGGATACACCTCTACGCTACGACGAGGAAACCGGCTATCTCGGCACCAGTGTGTCCGGCGGCACCGAAATACTCAAGGTGACTCCCTATGACCGCATCCTGGTGATGCGCCGCAGCGGTGTGTACACGATCATGGATGTACCGGAGAAAATTTTCGTTGATAAAGGCATGTGGTACTGCGGTTTTTCAGATAAGGAAGTGCTGTCGAAAGTTCTGTTCACCGTGGTGTACCGCGATGGCAAAACCGGCTATCCGTGCATCAAGCGCTGCCGTATCGAGGGATTTATCTTGAACCGCGACTATTTCATTGTCCCGGAAGGTGCGACTGTTCTATATCTCGGAACAAAAGAAAAATTCTCGTTCAATTTGAAATACAAACCCAAGCTCAGGCTCAAGAAATTGGAGCAGACCTTCAAGGCGCAGGATTATGCCGAGAAAGGGTTAAAAGCACTCGGAGTTCGCCTTGCACCACGCGAGGCTGTTTCGGCCATCCCGGAAGAAAGCGTCGGCGGATTACGCAAAGCTGCAGCGAAGATCGTGCAGGCAGAGCTTGCATTGAACATAGCTGTTTCACAGCCGGTCGGAAAAGGCGCTGCGAAACCAACAGCGAAGTCCAATGCTACGAAAAAGTCAGCAGTGAAGACTCCCTCAACGAAGGCCACTGCTGCGAAAAAATCCGCAGCCAAGGCTCCCGCTGCAAAGAATCCTACGAAAACGCGTAAGATATAAAAAAGTTAGTCTATCAGAAACGAAATGGTAGTCTGTCGCAGCAGGACTGGCGCCTCGGCGGTAATTACCGGCGGTGGCGTCGTGACTGCTGCCGTCGTGGCACGTACCGGCGATTTGACCTCGGTCGCGGGCGTAGTCGAAAGAGGAATCGTTTCCATTTCGGTCTGCAGGTTGGTTACCGGACTCGTCACCGATTCCCCAAACAACTTGAGCTGCTCACCCGCCTTTCCGATGCGGCCTTGACCAAGTGCACTGACGTAGAGCACGGATCCCTGTCTCACGACCAGCTGGTCTCCCATTTCAAAAACAGTGCCGCGCACCGATGCGGTAGCGACGGGACTCTTAACAGTAAAGCCGTTTTTTTTGTTGTTGAAGGAATTCACTTCGGCCTTGACATTGCCAACTTCGAGGTAGAGTTCGGTATTTACTGTCTCTTCCTTTTCCACCAATTGGGTCAGACTCATCCGTGTCAGAGGTTTGATAGTAAGGATTGAGGCTCCGAGCTTGACCGTGGCTTCGGATTTGAAGCCGGTAGAAATCATCGTGCCGGAAGTGATCGGATCTCCCGCCCGAAGCGGTTTCCAGATTCCGGACTGTACCTGATATTCGACCTTTCCGGTTACGGTGACTACCTGGCCATCCAGAGCCAGGAGGGGAAAGGTTCCCGCGATCAGCAGAAGCAGGAGCGCTGTATTTCGATTCATCATGTGTTCCTCCCTATTCGGATCAATTACAGATCTAGTATTGCTTTCAGTGAAGCCTGGTACCGGAAGTTTTTCCCGGCAGGAAATAAAACCGCCGAATCGAGGCGGAATCGGAGATCGGTTGTCGCCTTAACAGTTGCACCCGCTGTCAGTTCGGTACTGTCGTAGAGCCCCGCATCGGCAACAGGCTCCTTGGGATGGATGAATACCTTGCCGCCGATGTCGGTATTCAGGAATGGGAATGGATTGTACTGCCATCCACCAGACAATCGCAGGAGATTGCCATAGCCGCCGGGATACATTGTGCCCGCGCTCTGGAAAGTGACCGGCAAAAACCCGGTAATATATTCGCTGTCGCCCGGACTGAACAGGACACCTGCGAAAAGCTGGTGTCCTGTTGCGGGATAGAGGTCGAAGCGAAGCGAGACAAGGGCCGAAGTTTCGGAATAGGAGGTGTCAGCATCCAGAATTCCTGCTTGGGCTGTTCCGGAAACCGAGTAATAGAGCTTGGCATAAACTGGACCACTCAGGGAAACCGTCGCATACCCCGTATCAACAATTTCGTTGTAGTCCGCTTTTATAAAACGGCGGAGATCGTACTGACCGAGAACCTCGAAGATGATATCCGAGTTTCCGAATGCTTGCGGAATTTGGAATGTGATCTTGCCGACAGCCCGTGCGGGACCGAAAGCATAAGCTGTATCCATTGCCGCCTCAGCGTCGGAATAATCATCACTGGTCATGAGGGAGCCGCTTTTGCGGATATTGAGCAGTCCTGTGTAACCGGTCAGAAAATCGAAGTTTCCATAGGGTAGAGATGTGTGGAATTCGGCGCCGTCGATTGTTTGGTTGAGTATAAGCCCGGTGATGTCTGCCGCCGGGAAACGGCCCGCGTCGAGCGACAGGCGGAATTGCGGAAGAGTAACGGGAACGAGTGATAACCGGAAGAGGTCCAGATCGGCAAAAAACTTGAAGCTGGTTTCTTCCGCGGGTTTCGAGGCGTAGGCGCTGCCCTCGATCGCGAGCTCATTGGCGTTGTCTGGTCCAAGCGGGATGGTAAGCCAGAGGGTGCTCTTGTGATCGGTATACCAGGATGTTTCTTCGACGTATCGGAGTCCGCCCGTGTTTGTGAGCTCGACCCCGAAATCGAAAGCGGTGGCGGGAAGTCCGGACAGGAGGACAAGTGCGGCTAAAATACCGGTTTTGGAAATGGTGTTCATTTAGATGCCCCCGGATGCGCGAGAAGGGCGTTTTTCCTTCCTGCATCGACTTCACCCGGCGGTGGATTCCGTAGTTGGGCTTCCGGTCGAAGCGAGAAAAACCGGTTCATTGTCTGTACCAGTTCTCTGCCGGATATGTGCGAGTCGGGATCGGTTCCCGCATCCCAGAATCCGGCAGCCTTGAGCTCTTTCCAGGCATAGCGCGAATTCCGGAACGTAGTCCACAGGATTCCACCCTCCTGGCCATAATTGAGCATGAGGAAATAGGAGATGCTCTTGGCGCTTGCCGGACGGTTACCCGGTGTGTCAAAGTCGAAGGTGCCGAAACGGTCGCAGAATGTCCATGCCTCGAAGGGTGAACATTCCATTCCGGTCTGGCTTGCGACAAGATATGCGAAATCGATATACGTGGCGGTATTCTTTTCAAGTATCCGGGACACCTCTCCTGCGTCCTGGGAAAAAGCTGGAAGGAGCATAAGTAAAATCACACAAGTAAGGATGATCTTTTTCATCTGGCCGACTCCTTCAGTTCCAGGGCGGTTACGCGGGTAAAAAGAAGTGCGGTGTTTTCGACAAAACGGTATTGCATTTCTTCGGTGATGGTCGTCTTGTCCGGGCGGCCCGATGCATTATCCCAGTACAAGTCCATTCGGGAAGCTCCCGAGAGCCGTTCAATACCGGTCCGTTTTGCGATGGCCCGTGAAGGTATGAAGAGGGGATACCATTCTGCTTCCAGGTGACAAAGTGTGCGACCTCCAATTTCGGTAATTCCGACAAAGATATATGAAACGGGTACTGGCACACGCACCGGGACTGTGTGGCCGAATGAAGAAAGATCGATGGTAACGATTCCGGTCTCCGTCCATCTGGACCCGGGCGTCAAGTCCGTTACCGGAAAAGAAGGTATGCCCTCGAGCCAGGAGAAGGTGCTTCCTCTTTCTGCGGCCGTTTTCTGGTCGAGCATTGTATTGGTTGTCTGTACGGGTTTTACGGTTACCGAAACAATATCGGTAACCGATTCCCGAACGGTAATTTGCTGTGTGATGTATATATTCGAAGTCGACTGCCATGCAAGAATTTCTGCGTGCGCACCCGTGGCCATGAGTAATGCTATAAGCGCCAGACAAGGGTTGGTCTTGAATTTCATGCACTGTCTCCTTTCTCCATAGTAAATATAGATTATTTTCGGACAAATGTACGTTTTTTTATCCAAGGATCTTGCAAAAGTAGCCGATTTTAGCAAGAGAATAGCCTCTTTGTTCATTTTTTTTCCTGATGTGGTATACTTTAAAAACAACATATGAGAGGAGACCGAACGTGAATACATCCGGGAAAATCGGAGATTTTTTTAAAAATAACCTCGAGTACGTCGCCGCCTTGCTGGTATTTCTCTTTTTTCTGGGTCTGTCGCTTACCGGTCCGGGTAAAACAACCGAATTCGGCCTTTATGATACCCTTCTCGGTATTAAACCTGCGGCAACCGAGCGGACGGATATCCTTCTCGTTAATATTGATGATCTTGCCATCGAAGAAATAGGTGCCTGGCCCTGGTCCCGCGACATTCTTGCAGACACTCTGATTCGACTTCGTGAGGTAGGCGGAAAACGAGCCGTTTTCGATATTGAGTACCTCTCGCCCGGTCAGACCGGCGTGAACCGTTCCTACGTCAAGACTGATTTTCCTGCCGAGTACGAGGGCGTGCATGGAGAAATCCTGCAATATCTCAAGGATTTCTCCGATGCAATCGCGGCAAAAAGCATTCCGGTTACAGCGGTTTCTGAGGTAGGGACCGAGATGTCGGCTTATATCGACCAGCGTATGAATGAACTTTCGCTTTCGATCACGGGAAACATATTCCGGGATAACGACCTGTATTTCGCGAATGCGCTGCGCTATTTCGGACATGCATACCTTACGATAAACAGCCTTCCGATAAATACGAACGACGACACGAAACCTGCAGTCGAGTATGCCCGCGCACATCTGATGCACACCAATGTAGAAGATACTGACGGCCTCATTATCCGCGACAATGCCCAGTTCCGACGGGAAGAATCTCAGCAGAAGGGCATCTCGCCGGCGATCCTGCCGCTCATCTCGAGGGCTGCGGGCGCGGGATTCCCGAACGTCATCATAGACAATGATGGCGTTCGCAGGCGCATCGAGCTTTTGTCCGAATATGAGGGAGCGTACATCGGCCAGCTGGTGTTTTCGCCCATTATCGATATCCTCCAGCCTGAAAAAATGGTTCGCAAAGGACAACGCCTCCTCCTCGTGCAAGCTCTTGATCCTGCTGATCTTGAAAAGGGAATCCGGAAAGACATTTCAATTCCATTGGATGAAAAAGGCCGGTTTTTGGTCAACTGGCTCAAGAAGAATTTCGCCGATTCCGAAAAGCCCGAAAATTCGAGCTTTCGCCATATTTCGATTTACGCCTTCAAGCGTTGCGACGAAATGGAGGAAAAACTCGTTGACAACCTGAAGTCGATAACAGCCCTTTCGATACAGAACTCGGAAGGCTATTTGTCGTATCACGAGGCGGCGTCCTGGCTCCTCTCGGGCTATCAGGAGTTGCAGGTGTGGAAAGCGGGTCTTCTTGACGGGACGCGAACCGATTTTGATCAGTACCTCGACTCCCGCAAGGATTTTTTCGATAACTATGCCCAATTTCTCGATGGCGGATTTGATACCGAAATTTACAATACCTTCGCCCGCTTCCAGGAAATGACCGGTGATACGAAATACGAAAAAATGACAGAAAGCATCCGAGGTAATTTCGACATATATAGAAGCGATTACAAGGCATATCTCGATCAGTTTAACACTCTCGCAGAAAAATGTGCCGGTTCGTTCTGCATCTTGGGAAATACGGGAACGGCCACGACCGATCTCGGAAAAAATCCCTTCCACAAGGCATATGCCAATGTCGGAACTCACGCGAACATCTACAACACAATAATGTCGGAACAGTTTATCACACCACTGCCGCGATGGACATCCTGGGCGCTTGCATTTGTGCTTTGTCTTCTGTGTGCGGTCGCTTTTCGGCGTATACCGTCACTCAAGGCGCGCATCGCATACGGCGTCTTTTCGTCCATTTTCACTTTCGCGTTTATAACCGCGCTCTTTGCGTTTTTCAGGATATATGTCGAGATGTTCGTCCCGCTCCTTTCTGTTGTTCTCACTTTCATTCTCGTTTCTATCCTCAAGTTTATTTTTTCCGAACAGGAAAAAAGCTTTTTACGGAAAGCATTTACCATGTATCTGTCGTCAGACGTCGTGAACGAAATCGTGGCCGATCCCTCGAAGCTCAAGCTCGGTGGTCAGGAAAAAAAGATCACCGCCCTTTTCACCGACATAAAGAGCTTCTCGACCCTATCCGAACAGGTCAGCCCCGAACATCTCGTTCATATCCTCAACAAGTATTTGACCGTCATGAGTGATCTGGTGCTCGAACAGAAAGGTACAATCGATAAATACATCGGCGATGCGATTGTGTCATTTTTCGGCGCGCCGCTTGATCTCGCCGACCATGCTTCCCGAGCCTGTTTTGCCGCAGTGCGCATGAAACAGGCAGAGGAAAAGTTGAACCGCGAACTGATCGCCTCGGGTGAAATCCCCATGCCCATTCTGACGCGCATCGGCATCAATACCGGAGCGATGGTTGTCGGAAATATGGGAACCGACAACAAGATGAACTATACGATCATGGGAAACGATGTTAATCTTGCAGCCCGCCTCGAGGGGGTGAACAAGCAGTATGGCACCTGGATTCTTGTTTCCGAGTCGACCTGGAACGAAACCGGCGCCCTCTTTCTCGGCCGCAGGCTCGATCGTGTGCGGGTTGTCGGCATCGATACGCCGGTGCAACTGTACAATATTCTCGCCGTCCGTTCGGAAGCTTCGGGCAGGATGGTCCAGCTCGTGGACCGGTTCAACGAGGCCATGGATGCTTACCGGGAGAAACGTTTCAAGGATGCGCTGATCCTGTTCAGCAAGTGCACCGAAACGGATCCCGACGATCAGGCTTCGGTCATTTTCCGCGATCGCGTACGCGGCATGCTCAAGACGGGAATTCCAGCCGATTGGTCCGACGTCGTAAACATGACGAACAAGTAAGGCCGCCCGAACCGTGAATATCATCACCCGCGGCTGTGAGGCTGAACTTGAGGTAAAAAATTCCCGTTTTCGCTCGGATCTTTTCCCTGTGTCTACCCAGAACGAGGCGCGTGCTCTTCTTAAAACTCAAAAAGAAAAATATGCGGACGCTTCGCATGTCGTGCATGCTTTTATAATCGGCGGGGCGGGAGAAATTCTCGGCTGTTCGGATGATGGTGAGCCGCCGGGGACTGCAGGACGTCCGGTGCTCGAAGTGATCAAAGGTTCGGGAACGACGAACATTCTGTTGACAGTGACCCGCTGGTTCGGCGGTTCGCTTCTTGGTACCGGTGGCCTTGTCAAGGCATATTCTGAAGCGGCAAAAATGGTGCTCTCCGTAGCCTCCGTCGTAGAGCTCGTGGCAACAAGGGATTTTTCGGTTTGTATTTCCTACGAGGTGTACGACCGCTTCCGGCGCGAGTGTAGTGCGCGGCAGGTCGAGCTCCTTTGCGAAACCTTCGGTACCGGTGTAGAAATTACCGGTCGGATCCGCGAAAATCTTGCCGCAGATTTTTGTGCCTGGATTACCGATTTGACGTCGGGACAGTCGATCGCAGTGTTACAAGAAGAAAATCCGACGGTGCGCCAAACCTGAATCGAAGCAGTCTTCCACCGAAACCCGCACCATTCGAAATAGTAACCGGTACCCAATCCTTATAAACTGTCCCTGTGCGGTAGCGCTGCCCATATTCGGACGGCAGCACCGGCGCATAGCCGAAAAAAGTAATTTGTCCGCCGTGGGTATGGCCTGAAAGCACGAGATCGAAATACGAGAGATCGGTTTTTTCTGCGAAATCGGGATTGTGGCTTACCAGTATGGTAAAACTGTCTTTTTCAAGTATATCGTGCATCCTGCCCATAACCGGGAAGACATCCGTAAAATCGTTAATGCCTGCGATGGTAAGTCCGCGTGGTGTTGTCACGAGTGTTTCGTCAAGGACGACAATGCCCTGCCTTCGCAGCGTGGCGATCGACTTCCAGCGATCATTGAAAAAATCATGGTTGCCGAGTACGGCATAGACGCCCTCTTTTGCGCGGAGTTTTCCTGCTGCCACGGCAAATTCGGCAATCTCGGCATAGCCCAGGGTATGGTCTCCCCCAAGGATGATGCAATCGCTTTCGAGTGCGTTTATTGAGGTAACAAGTCGGTTGAGCCGATCCCTCGAAAAATTGTTTTTGAAATGTATGTCCGAAACGAATACAATTCGATAGCCTTCGAGTGCCGTGGGGAGATCGGGAAAGGCAATCTCCGGTTCGCGCATGCGGGTGACCCCAAGTTCGGGAAAGGTTGTGCAGCCTGATATAAGCGCAAGACATACAGTAATAAGCATGGCTGCAGACAGAAAATGACACTTGTTCATACTGATTTAGTATACCTTAACGTCATAGAAGGTGAAAGATACGGATACTATCGCAACCCTAGAATTGAGTGCGCGAAAAGTGCAAACAGCAGACTATTTGAGTTAGGATTTTTTTTAATTCTCTCAAGAAACAACAACGGAATCCAGATACCGTAATAAGTCATTGCAGGGAAGTCCTTGACTGTATAGAAACCCTTGAAACTCGTCAAAACCGAGGTGTAGTAGAAAGTCCCTCTGTTTTATGGTCTCGACCCCTTCTGCCACGAGTTGCATACTATATGATTTACCGATGTCGTACACTGCCTTAAGAAGGCCTTCGGCAGATTCGTCACC
Source organism: Treponematales bacterium (assembly GCA_038248875.1). Lineage (GTDB taxonomy): Bacteria > Spirochaetota > Spirochaetia > Treponematales > Treponemataceae > Teretinema. Next base: position 5,871 of record JBBRWY010000005.1, on the reverse strand, counting down.
AGGAACTGAATTGACAAAAGACTTATCGACTTTTATTTTATCAATTGGTAAATTTCGTAAATATCCCAGATTGGAATAACCGGTTCCGAAATCGTCCATTGCTATCAGACATCCCCTTGAACGTAAATAGGAAAGATTGGCGACACTCACGCCAGCCCTGTCAAGAAAAGCGGATTCGGTTACTTCGAACTGTATACCTTTCAGAGGGATTCCTTCTTGCTTAAAAAGCATCTCTATTGAAACACCTAAGCCGTCAATCTTGAGCTGGTGCGCAGAAAGGTTGATGCTCATGACAGGAAAAGAAGCTGCTCCTCTTAATTGAGTTCCCAAATCATTAAGAACCAGCCGTATAATTAATTCTCCCATTTCCGGCATAAGGCCTGACGACTCCAAAAGCGGTATAAAAAAGTCGGGACCAACTGGAACATGATTATTTATACTTTCCCACCGTAATAGTGCTTCTACAGAGGACACTCTCCCCTCCCGATTATGAATCGGCTGATACACCATACGAAACATTCCGCCACGAAGATCTTCGCGAAGAAGTTGAATGGTAGATATACGCAGCAATGAGTCGCGCTTGAAGGAGTCAGAATATAGACATACCGTATTATTTTCTTTTGCTGCATGCATAGCCGAATATGCGTTGGAAAGCACGATATCGGTGGTATCTCCATCACGGGGAAGCATAACAAGGGATATTGCAATGCCGAAGGAATGTATTTTTTCTACGGCTTTAAAACCAACCGAGGAAATTTCTCGTAACGTATTGGCAAGAACAAGCAATTCGTCCGATTTCGAAATATGTGTCAATATAGCGGCAAATTCGTCACCACCCATGCGGTAGAGTATTGCATCCGATGCAATCTGTGCAGAAAGTTCTTCACTGACAGATTTGAGTATTGCATCACCTGAATCATCACCGAAACATTCATTAAACTCCATAAAATTATCAAGATCGAGAAGTAATATGCCTGCCATCTGCTTACGAGCAAGAATTTTCTCCAGATCTACGATAAATGCGCGCCGATTACGAAGACCGGTCAGATTATCCGTATACAACATTACTTGTAATTCATTACGGCTTGCCTCAAGTGCATCATGGGACTTGTGCACTTCTTGTGCCTGTTTAAGGAAGTGATTGAAGTACCCCAATGCCAGCCCTATACTTAAAAATAACTGACCCAATAAAATACGTGAAAAAACAATAGTGTTAAAAGGATCTAGATAGTAACCAAACAGAGTTTTCCACACTGCAGAGAGATCAAGGAGCATGCATACTAAAAGGCCTGCCTGTACCGACCACATACGGCTAAAAGATTTCCATCGATAGGCATCGATAAAAATAACAAGCAACGCATACAATATAGTCATGGCAAGCAGTAACTGGGCTATCATGTACACAAGACCCATTTTGAACTCTATGGTTCCGGAGGGAACAAGATATGGATCAAAAAGAAACGTTTTTGGAAACACATATGCACATAGTATAAAAATGGGAAATAGTGAAAAGCCCACAAAAGATAAAAGCCTGTTCAAGCGCAAGAGTTTTACCGGTCCGTGTACATTTACCGAAAGAAAGTAGGGTATAATTCCAAGAAAGAATATACCGGCCAATTCCATGACCTTGAATCCCTCGACTGATGATTGACTTGTCCTGAATTGAAAGAACACGATTTTTGATATAGCAGAAGAAAGCATATAAAAAAATGATGCAAAACATACAATAGCGATGGAACTGTAATTTTCAATTTTGAATTGCTTCCAAACTAAGGAAAAAAAGATTAGAGCCGTGATCATAATACCAGCGCCGCCGATGCCGATAAATGTATCTAACCAATTTATGCTTATGTTCATATAATTAGTATAGGATTTTTATCTGCTATTTGCAAAAAAGGAAACATGCAAAAAAAACTTGCGCAAAATGACATAATGTGTTATTTTGTTATGCATGGACCAAACACTTCCAAAACTGCTGAAACGCATTGCTTCCGAGCACCCGGACATTCCGGGACAGTATTCGAAAACAGCCGCGCTTACTTTTGAGCCCATACTGTATAAGGATTATTATTCGACGGTACTTGATTACGCTGCCGGTCTCGTTTCGATAGGACATGGTCGGGGTGATCATATCGGCCTTATTGCCGACAACCGCAAGGAATGGCTTCATTCGAGCATGGCCATCATGACCATAGGTGCCGCGGACGTCCCGCGTGGCTGTGATGCGACACACCGGGAAATTTCCTACATTCTGTCTTTTTCGGAATGTCGCACTGCAATCCTCGAAAACGACGCCCAAATCCAGAAAGTGCTGGAAAACAAGAATAACTTGCCACTTCTGAAAACCCTTATTTTATTTGATCTTCCTGATGCATCTCGCCTGTCCGAGTTGCAGAAATTAGGAATCACTGTCTACAGTTATGCCGAAATGCTTGAACGGGGAAAAAAGTATCGTACCGACAATCAAGGCTTAATCGAAGCCGAACTTGGAAAAGGAACTTCGGGCGAGACAGCGACAATCATCTATACATCGGGAACCACCGGGGAACCCAAAGGCGTCGTACTCAGCCACGAAAATTTCTTGTGCGAGATTGGTGAGGTACTTGATCGTGTGCTGCTCAATCCCGGAGACAAAGCGCTGTGCGTGTTGCCGGTATGGCATTCCTTCGAGCGCGTTTGCGAATATGTTATCTTGCTGGCCGGGGCCAGTATTGTGTATTCCAAACCGGTCGGAAGCATCTTGCTCGCAGATCTCGCTCTGATGAATCCACAACTCCTTCCCTCTGTTCCGCGCATCTGGGAATCCGTCTATGACGGAATATTCCGTGCGATGCGGAAAAAGGGCGGGGTTAGCTGGCTCATGTTCAGTTTTTTCGTGAAAGTTGCAATCCTTGAGTCCCGTATGGAACGTCGGGTTTTCGGCAGCGCCCCGCTATTCAGCAAATTCAGGCGTCTGTCGGACATCATCCTTTTGACAATCCCCTATATGCTTCTTTTCCCTTTGCGCGCACTTGGTGGCGTCCTCGTATTCAGTAAAATTCGCATGAAGCTCGGTACATCCTTTCGCTGCGGCGTCTCCGGCGGCGGAGCTCTTCCGCCGAATATTGACGAATTTTTCTGGGCAGTCGGTATCCGGGTTGTGGAAGGGTACGGCCTTACCGAAACCTCTCCGGTTATTTCGGTCCGTTCCTGGCACAAACCGGTATTCGGTACCGTCGGGACTCCTCTTGCATGTTGCGAGGTCAAGATCGTGGACGAGAAGGGGAGCGTGCTTCCTCCCGGTGTGAAGGGCACGGTCATGGTGAAAGGGAAGAACGTGATGCAGGGGTATTACCGCAAACCGGAACTGACGGCAAAAGTTCTTTCGCCCGACGGCTGGCTTGATACCGGCGATCTCGGATATACAACCGTAAACGGCGAAATCATTCTTCGTGGTCGAAAAAAAGACACCATTGTTCTCCGCGGTGGTGAAAATATCGAACCGACGCCCATCGAGATGAAAATCAATGAATCCCGGTATATTTCTCAGTCCGTTGTCGTCGGTCAGGACCAGCGGTACATCGCCGCCCTTATCGTCATTAATAAGGAAGAAATCATCGCATGGGCTCTGGAAAACTCGATAATGGAGCTCTCGTATCCTGACCTCCTCGAAAATTTCCTCATCAAAAAACTGATCGAAGGTGAAATATCCGAGCTGGTAAGTGCTAAAAACGGCTTCAAGTTGTTCGAACGCATCAATAGGATAGCCTTGCTCCCAAAACCCTTCGAGACGGGTGTGGAACTATCCGCCAAGCAGGAAATCATGCGTTACAAGATGGACGAACTGTACCCGAAAGAAATCCGCTCTCTGTTTGAATAACTGTTTTCTTTTGCGCTCGCGGCACACGTTTTTCGGATCAGTCTGCCGCGGGCGCTTTTTTTCTACCCCCTAGATTTTCAATCGATATTTTTATATACTAACACTCAAACTTGAAAACCCGTTTTTTCATGGTTTTCATAGTCTTTTTCAAGGAGAAACAAATATGATTTATTCGGCAGAAGTGGAACACATGTGTCCTCTTGCCAAGGCCGCCTATCACGGTCCCGCCCCGATTCCGCAGGAAGGTAAGTGGGTACAGGCAAAAGAAATCAAGGACATCTCGGGCTTTACTCACGGTGTGGGTTGGTGTGCTCCCCAGCAGGGCGCGTGCAAACTTTCGCTCAATATTAAAGAAGGTGTCATCGAGGAAGCGCTGATAGAAACCATCGGTTGCTCCGGCATGACTCACTCGGCAGCAATGTCCGCCGAAATTCTTATCGGAAAAACCATTCTCGAGGCGTTGAATACGGATCTCGTGTGTGATGCCATCAATACCGCCATGCGCGAACTTTTTCTCCAGATTGTCTACGGCCGCAGTCAGTCTGCGTTTTCAGATGGTGGACTCCCGATAGGCGCTGGTCTTGAAGATCTCGGAAAAGGCCTTCGCAGCCAGATAGGAACAATGTATTCGACCAAACTCAAAGGTCCCCGGTATCTTGAGATGGCTGAAGGCTATGTGACCCGTCTTGCTGTCGATACAGAAGGTGCGATTATCGGGTACGAATTCGTCAGCCTCGGCAAAATGATGGATTCGATCAAAAAAGGTGTTGACGCCAACGAGGCTCTCGCCAAAGCCAAGGGTACGTACGGACGTTTTGCGGAAGCTGCAAAATACGTTGACCCGAGACACGAGTAGGAGGAGGAAAAAATGGCATTATTTGAAAGCTACGAACGCAGAATTAACCAAATTCTTCCCATACTTAAGAAATATGGTATCAATTCGATAGAAGATGCAAAGAAAGTATGCGATGACAAGGGTGTGGATGTTGGCGCTATTGTTACCGGAATCCAGTCAATCTGTTTTGAGAACGCCAAGTGGGCGTACATCGTAGGTGCTGCAATTGCCATCAAGAAGGGCGAAAAAGAAGCTGCCGATGTCGCAAGGTCCCTTGGTGAAGGGCTGCAGGCATTCTGCATTCCCGGTTCCGTCGCAGACGACCGCAAAGTTGGTATCGGCCACGGTAACCTAGCTGCGATGCTTCTTTCCGACGAGACCAAGTGCTTTTGCTTCCTCGCCGGTCACGAATCTTTTGCCGCCGCTGAAGGTGCTATCGGTATCGCCCGAAGCGCAAACCGCGCCCGCAAGACTCCTCTCAAGGTTTGTCTGAACGGTCTTGGAAAAGACGCTGCCCAGATCATCAGCCGCATCAACGGTTTTACCTACGTGCAGACCCAGTTCGACTATTACACGAGCGATCTGAAAATAGTCAAGGAAACCAAGTATTCCGAAGGCGAAAAAGCCGCTGTGCGCTGTTACGGTGCCGACGATGTCCGCGAGGGCGTCGCTATTATGTGGCAAGAGGGCGTTGACGTTTCCATAACCGGAAACTCCACCAACCCGACTCGCTTTCAGCACCCCGTCGCCGGAACCTACAAAAAGGAAACGAACGACAAGGGCAAGAAATACTTCTCCGTAGCCTCGGGCGGCGGAACCGGACGCACTCTGCATCCTGATAACATGGGCGCAGGTCCTGCCTCCTACGGCATGACCGACACCATGGGCCGCATGCACTCGGATGCCCAGTTTGCCGGATCCTCCTCCGTTCCCGCTCACGTAGAAATGATGGGCCTCATCGGCATGGGCAATAACCCCATGGTTGGCGCCTCCGTTTCCGTAGCAGTAGCGATCTCGGAAGCAATGAAGAAATAATTCGGTAGAATTATTTCTTCTGGAGTTTGCGGGAATACCCGCAAACATCCTATGAAGTAATCATCGGTAGAATTATTTCTTCTGGAGTTTGCGGGAATACCCGCAAACATCCTATGAAGTAATCATCGGTAGAATTATTTCT
>JBBRWY010000004.1:0-98360 GCA_038248875.1 Treponematales bacterium | reverse complement strand
TGGATAAATATCTCTTTTAAAATTGTGTAACTTATGAGCATGGATGCATTAGATACAGAAAAGGCACTCGAAGAAACCCGTATTCTCAATGCATCCCTTCTTGTAGATCTTGAAAAATCAATAGGTGAAATCACCGAACTCCAACTCAAGCTCCAGAATGAACAAGAAAAATATAAAAATATTTTGCGGGAAGTGTACGGGGGGAAAAGCGAGAAAATCGCCGAGGAAGCCCCTGGACAGATCGAAATGTTCGATGAAGCCGAGCATGATGCCTCCCAAATATCACATCCGGCACCTACTGTTATTCCGCGGAAAAGTCCGACCGAAGATCGGTGAAGAACGGAGCGAGGAAATAGAATTTATCCCGGCCCATGCCGTTGTTCTGGTTCATATCAGACCGAAATATAGTCCATGCCAGTTTGATATTTTTAGGTAATTTAATTGTACGATAAACACCGCGTCCCGAATTGTGGCTTCAGTCCACGATTCGGAATATCGTATTGGGTAAAACCTTCCTCCAGATCCAGAACAAGCCAGTGAGGATGAAATCGGGCAAATTCAAGAATTCTATATATTTTTTCTTCCCGCCAAGTTTTCCAGTAATTTCCAGGCCCACATTTGCATACGGGGAATGTGGAACGGCCCTTTGAACATATTGCCTTTTAAGGGTGTTGAGATACTGGTGTCGCGATTAAGGTAGCCGAACCATTCACCATATTGTGGATCTGGAAAATGGTTCTGACTCCAGTGGTGAATCCGGTCAAACCAGACGAGGTGACGATCTTCTCCGGTAAGAACCGCTGCGTAGAGCGCTGCGATAACGGCCTCGTTGTGGGGCCACCAAAACTTCATGCTGTGCCAGTATTCATAGGGTGGCTTCCCCAAGGCGTCCAAAAAGTAAAACAGCCCGCCGTATTGAGAGTCCCAACCCGCTTCAAACATCCAGTCAATAATTGAAACTGCCGTAGTGATGAGGTCTTGAGGTGATTTTGGTTCTGATGCTCTCCATGAACCAGCCAGGACCGAAGCACCAAGCTGTCCGCCAATACCTCGGGGTTGAGTGTCTGGTGATGATGATCCGCAATGGTGTAAAAAGTCTGCTTCCCGGAGCATGAACCAGGCAGCTTCAATGCTGTGTCCGGGATTGATGAGTCTGCCTTCAAAATGCTCATGGTCAAATTCTCCCTTCGGACCAGTTTGCTCAAGCAGACATTTCAGATCTGGTTTATAGAAAACCTTGGTTATAATTGCAAGTTGTTGAGAGATGAATTGTGTACACTCGGCTGCCTTGAGTGACCCGGGCCCTTGAAGAATGAGCGAAGCTTCCCTCAGTTCCTGTGCAATGTTAATCAGGATCATCGGAAGCCCGAGTCCAAGAGAAGGTCGTGTTTCAGGGTTAACCTTGGGATTCTGTTCATCCGGATTAGCCAGAAAGCGACGGACGCGGGAAAAAATTTCAAACCCGCGGTTCAGATGCTCGAGTGATCCTGTAGCTGCAGCTAATGCAGCTTGAGCCCCGGCGGCAAAACATTCGCTGAAAATATAGCGCCGTTTTATCAGGGGCTGACCCTGCCTCGTTACCCGGAAGTACATTCGCTCGTCGGAGCTGTCCCAGCAATACTGTTCGCTAAAGAGGGCAATATTCTGAGCGGCCTCCAGCAGTTTTATACCGGCAGCGGGATTCAGTCGATATGCAGTCGCAAAGGTCCACGCTGCCCGACCCTGAAACCAGACTGATTTATCAGTCTCCAGTATGCTCCCATCCCGGTCTAGACCAGTTAGAATTCCTCCATATTGATTGTCCATTCCATGTTGTAACCAAAAAGGAATAGTGTCCTGATACAGTTGAGTTTTATAGTTTTCGGCGAGTTTCTCCAGAGCGATGGGGGTTAGAGCGTGAGTGGTTCCCATGGAAGTTCTCCTTGATTTTTCGGTGTATGGTGTGTGGCCCATTGGTACAGTGTCCGAGCCACTTCCCGGCGTGTGGGGGCGTTGTTGGCAGAATTGATGTGCTTCGGTAACCGGAATTTCTTCTGTGCTCTGCTAATAGCATTGGTAAACTCTGTAGAGCTCATTACCTCATCCGGTTTGATTCTTGCCCGATTTGCCCATCCGTGGCTTTCCCGTTCCAAGGATAGGATGCCGGTTACAGCTGTCCACTGAATTTGGCGAAAATCCGGGTCGTCGGGACTGAGATCGCAGGTGGGGGCGAGATAGACATGTGCATCAAGAAGCGTGCTTTGTAGGATTCGGACATTTAGTTGTCTTGGTTGGATTCCCAAAGAGATGCACAGCGCTGCCGCCGCGCCAGCTGCTTGGCCTATCTGCATTACTACGGGTTGGAGCCGGGTAGTCCCATTTACCAATCCGCTTACCGAAATGGATTTTTCTGCGACTATAATTCCATCGACATCCCTTGGGATGAGTGCTCCATAGGGAACCGAAAAGGCATGAACAGCAGGGAAGATACTGTGCGGATTATCCGGATCCTGATCACGGTGATGATCCAGAGGATAGTCCCCGACGGCGACCGCGAATTGGGTAAGTGGGCTTGAATCAGGATGGGTAAGATCCGTTAAGGTGAGCGTCTGGATACCAAAAACACGCCGAGCTTCGCGAATGTAGGGAATAAGCGCTAAGCCGGGCACTAAGGGCGGGCACCATGCGGCAGGATGTTTCAGTTCAACGCGGGAAGGAACGGTGTCTTCTCCGGGGGGAATTGAGCAATACGCAGCAGGATAGGCATTCTTTGCAAGAGTTATACATCCTGTAACGAGGTTCTCCTGAAGCAGCTTTATCAATCGTAGTGTTTTTTCCTGGGCGCGGGTACATATTTCTTCCCGGTTTTCCCAGCGTAGACAGTCTCCCGTGTAGTCATTTCCATGAATAGGCCAATTGAGCATGGCATATCCGCCGGGGAGGGCGCCATAGGAGATGAACTCGAGCCAGCTAAGTGGTTTATCGCCGAGTATACTGGCAAATTCCCCCTGTCTAACCCAAAGGGGAGATTCTTCCTTGAACGTAAGGGGCTCTTCAATTTTGAGTGTGGCTGTCCAGGTCAGGTCCTGGGGATGAGAAAGAGCCTTCTCGGGGCCGATAGATTCATCATATTCAGATCGACCCTCAAGTCCGGTTCGCCAGCCAAGCCCTCCGAGTGCTATGCCGTCACCAAATTCATCGGCGAGAATAGTAATATCTGCCGTAATCGTATGGATGATACCATCGACATCTTCAAATGACGCGCCAGTTATTCGCGGTACCTCCGTGGATTGGGTTGTGCGACTTATCGCGATACAGTTCCACTGGGTTTGGAGGGTTATGGTTTTCTCCTGATGGATCATTTCTCTGAGGATGTGCTGCGCTACGCCAGGTTCAAAATGGGTGTTGCTGACCCAGCCGGTTTCAAGAGCACTGGCTCCGCTGTAATGATCTCGGAGTTTTTGTCTAAACTCCCCCCAAAGACCAGAAGGCAACAGGTTGTTTCCGTCAATGGCACTTACCCCGGCTGCCGTAAGCATACCCCCGACCCAGGGGCATGCTTCGGTAAGCAGAACCTGAGCGCCCATTCGGGCTGCTTGAATTGCGGCACAGACTCCCGATGCTGAGGCGCCAATTATCAGTACTTGAATGTTTTTGTTCATGGTATCGTCCTAGTGTTCGTTTGGGCCGGTAGTACTACGGATTTTTAGCTCGGGGGACATAGTTACATCCGGGGGTTGCTCTCCGGCAAGCATTTTCGAAAGGCTGTCGAAGGCGGCAAGTCCCACTTCGCGTTTTGGCTGAGCGATGGTTGTTAGGGGATACACCACCTGGTGTTCTGCCAAAGACAAGTCATCAAATCCTATTACCGATACATCTTGGGGTATTCGCCGTCCAGCTTCAAGGCAGGCCCGAATGGCGCCCACTGCTGCAAAGTCTGTAGGAGCAAATATAGCAGTAAGGTTGGGATTTCTACGCAGAAGTTGAGCAGCTGCCTCCTTTCCTCCCTCGACGGTAAGGTCGCTGGTTTGGGTGTAGGCGTCCGTGTCTAACTGTATGCCTGATTGAATGAGCGCTTTGAGGTATCCCGAGTAACGGTCCTCTATCTCGGCGTAATGACAACGTTTGGCGGTTAAAAAACCGATATTTTGGTGACCTAATTCTATAAGATAGGTGGTGGCGATGAGTCCGCCCTTTTTATTATCTACTCCAACAAAAGGAAGGCTTGAATCGGGAATTCTGGTCATTACCTGAATCGTGGCAGGGCCTTCTTTTTCTAGTTGGCGGAACAAACCGATCTCCCGATAATCCGGGGAGCACAGAATTCCATCCACCCCCCGGTTTATCATGCGCATAAGAGCGGGGTGTTCATCCTTGTCGTCCAAGAGGTTTGCATTGCCCAAGAGCAAGTCGTATTCCATTTGGGTACAACGTTCTTCGATACCGCTAATGATGTCATTAAAAAAGCTGACATTTGCATACGGAAATACAGCCCCCAGAAGAAAGGTCTTATTCTGAACCAGTCCCCGGGCCAGGATATTTGGTCGATAATGCATTTCCTTGGCAACCTGCTGTATGCGGGTGCGTACCTCCGGGGATACCCGGCCGGTACCGTTTAATGCAGCCGAGATTGCTCGCGCACTTACACCGACAACTGCCGCTATATCTTTTAAGGTTGTTCGATGGTCAGTCATTGGAATTCCTTTTTTGGTCGATACCTTTCTTTGATACATCGATGAATCATGAGAAGTATAGGTGTGTATTTCTAGAGTTGTCAAGTTTTCCACAGATTTTTTGATGAAAAACTGATTTTACGGACCTATACCAAGCGGATTACTTTAAAAAGGAAATAAAACTTGACAGTTCTTTATAACCATGTCTATTATTTGATTCAACGTTGAATCACTATTTAAGGAGAAACACAATGAAGAAGGTTCTGTTGGGAATGTTAATGGCTCTGTTGGTCACGGGAATAGTCTTTGCCGGTGGTGGTAAAGATGTGTCTGCCGGAAAGAAAAAAGCAGAAATCACGTTTTGGACTATGAGTTTGGCTCCCCGTTTTAATGATTATTTGAATGGGGTGATCGCTGATTTTGAAGCAGCAAATCCGAATGTAACAGTAAAATGGGTTGATGTGCCATGGGGAGATACGGAAACTAAGGTACTTACCGCCGCAGCCAGCAAGACGCTTCCGGATGTAATTAACCTGAATCTGCCCTTCAGCCAGAAACTTGCGCAAAATAATTTATTGATAAATATGGCCACGGCTGCCAAGGATGTGCGCTCTGATTATTTTGATGGATGTTGGAATGCAAGCACCTATGGCGATACCGTTTTTGGACTACCCTGGTACATTACCAGCAACATGATTTATTACAATAAGGATTTGTTTACCAAGGCCGGTCTGAATCCGCAAAATCCACCCAAGACCTTTGATGAACTATATCGCTATGCCAAGGCTATTAAGGATGCCACCGGAGCTTATGGGTATATGACATTCTTCAATGATCAGTTTATCATGGAAGAACTTGAGCGCATGGGTGTACCACTTTTTAACAAAGATTTTACCCAGGCAACATTCGATACTCCCCAAGTTCGCAAAGCAGCTGAATACTATGCTCGAATGCTCAAAGAGGGCTTGATTCCCAGAGAAACATTGACATCCAAGTCCGGTACCGGTGAGGCTATTCAGCTCTACAGCGCAGGTGAATTGGCTATGTTCTTTGGCGGTACCAGCCATGCACGAATGATTAAAGAGAACTCGGCTGCAGTGTATTCTGTTACCGGTGTTGGTCCTCAAATGCGTGGTGAAGGCGGCAAGTCGAATATTGCTGTTATGAATATTGTTGTACCAAAATCTACTGCTAACCCCGAAGCGGCCCTTGCGTTTGCTAAGTTTTTGACCAATAATAAAAATCAGGTTGCTTTTGCCAAAGATGCAGGATCGATTGTTCCTTCAACCCGTGCTGCGCTAACTGATGATTTCTTTAGCAAAACTGATGGTGAGGCAGCTACTGCGGCTCGTATTATGAGCGCCCTCGAAGTTTCAAAGGGTACTGTAATCTATCCGCCGATTCAAAACTGGCCTGAAATACGAGATGCATTCATTAATGCCTTTGCCCGTGTGGTTGCCGGTCAGGGAGATGCTCAAGTCTTGCTCTCTGAAGCCCAGACCAAAGCAAATCAACTCTTAAAGTAAGCAGTCTGTAGCTTTTCTGGTTCCGGAGGAAGAGGACCTCTTCTTCTTTCGGAGCTTTCCAAAGCCCCTAGTCTATCCGAGGAGACTCTTATGATGTGGAAAATGTATAAACCCTGGACACCCTATCTATACTTACTGCCGACTTTACTTGTGCTGGGATTGTTCGTATTCTACCCGTTGGTTCGGGCTGTTGGTTTTAGCTTTACATCCTATAATCTGCTTTCTGCTCCACAATGGCTTGGAGTAAAAAATTATATTCACTTGTTTCAATCCCCTGATTTCTATCGAGTGCTTTTTAACAGTCTAAAATACTTTTTAGTTGTTGTTCCTGTATTGGTTATTCTTCCCATGCTTGTTGCTGTGCTGGTAAACGATAAAAGCCTAAAGGGCATAACTGTATTTCGAACTCTTTTCTATTTTCCCGTAGTCACCAGCATGGTTGTGGCGGGAATAATATGGAAGTGGATGTATACCGAGCGGGGAATTCTTAATTACCTATTGGTCGATCTTCTTGGACTTGCATCTGCGCCGATTCAATGGCTGACAAATCCAAATATTGCCCTCTTTGCGGTAATGGCGGTGACTATTTGGAAAGGGATTGGTTATTATATGGTTATATACTTGGCGGGTTTGCAGAGTATAAGCCCGGAGCTGTACGAGGCGGCAACCATTGATGGCGCTTCCAGCTGGCGTCAGTTGGTACAAATTACTATGCCCCTTCTTGCGCCCACTACGGCCGTTGTGGCCATAATGTCGTCCATGGCGGCTATGAAGGTTTTTGATGAGGTGTATGTTATAACCGGTGGTGGGCCCTTTGGAGCAACGCGGACCCTGGTTTTTGAGATATACGATACGGCTTTCGATAAACTTTCTTTTGGGTACGCCAGTGCTATGGGTGTGGTTCTATTTTTAATTTTATTTGTTTTCAGTTTGTTAAGCATACGCACCAGTGAGAAAAAATATACGGGGGCAGCATGAAAGCCCAAGTTGTCTATCCTATTTTTAAACACCATAGCCAGGTCCTCTTTAGTAAAAGAGTTTTTCAGTATGTAATGCTGCTGCTTGTAGCTTCGGTATCTGTGGTTCCATTTATTTGGTTGTTATCCACAGCGTTAAAATCACCTGGAGAAAACATCTTCAGTATGCCACCGCACTTTATTCCTCAGTCACCTACGCTTGCTAATTTTTCCAAAGTATTTACCACTGTTCCCCTGTTAACCTACTACAAAAATTCAGTTCTGGTGGTGGCAGCCACCGTGATTTTAAATACACTGTTTGCGCTGACAGCCGCATTTCCGCTCGCTCGCATGGAATTTAAGGGCAAGGGGCTCGTGTTCATGGCAATTCTTTCCACTATGATGATTCCCATTCAGCTTACTATGATTCCCAACTTTGTCCTGATTATTGGAATGGGTTTGAAAAACAATCTGCTGGGTGTGATTTTACCCAATGCGGTAACGGCTTTCGGAATATTTTTGATTCGTCAGTCGCTGGTTACTGTGCCCGCATCTTTGGAGGAGGCGGCTGTAATTGACGGGGCCTCTTCTTTTCAGGTGCTTTTTCATGTTCTTATGCCTATGGTTAAGCCGGCCTTGGCGGCGTTGGCTATCTTTACTTTTATAAATATGTGGAGTGATTTTCTCTGGCCTTTATTGGTGCTGGAATCTGATGCCCTTCTTACTGTACCGTTGGGTGTGCAAAAATTACAGGGCACTTTTTCGACCGACTGGCGTTTAATTGCCAGCGGGGCGCTGTTGGCTGTGGCACCAGTACTTGTTTTCTTCGTCATTAATCAACGCCATTTTATTGACGGTGGTATGGCCAGCGCAGTTAAGGGATGATTATTTAAAGAAGGATTTTATGCATCGAACGCTAGTTATTGTACATCATACCCACTGGGATCGGGAGTGGTATCGCAGTTTTGCCGATTTTCGCTTCCGGTTACTACGGGCAACTGAGGTTATAGTTGATGCTATGCAGCCGAAAAGCGAAGTAGCTATTCCTTTTTTCTCTTTGACGGTCAGACTATTATTCTGGAAGATCTTGCCCAGATTGCTGATCCTTCCCTCTTGAATGGGCTTTCCTGCCTGATTGCTCAAGGCAAGGTGGCCGTTGGTCCCTGGTACATCATGCCCGATGAGTTTTTAATCAGCGGTGAGGCATTGATCCACAACCTTCAGATCGGGATGGCGCAGTCACTTGATGCCGGCGCTGATCCCCAGGTGCTCTATCTTCCTGACACCTTTGGTCACATAAGCCAATTACCTCAAATTGCTCGGCAGTTGGGTTTAAAGAGTATTGTTGTTGCACGGGGAGTAAACCAGCCTGCGGTGGATTTGCATTGGACCGGGCCTGATGGTTCCCGGATTCATACTCATGCCCTGCCACTCTGGAGCGGGTACTATCAGGATTTTATTCATCTACCGGAGTATGTCGAAAAAACGAAAGAGTTTTTGTCTCAAAGTACTTCGTTTGCCAAGAATGGGCCAGTGATTCTTTTTGCCGGTGCAGACCATACCATGCCACCCGCGGACTGGGCTCAGCGACGGACTGTTCTGGTTAAGGCCTTGGCAGAATTTGAAGAGGGTTGGACTGTTATTGAATTGGATTTAAACCATGCTATGGCATTATGCCGCGACGCACTGGGTGTAAGACAGGCAGGAATCGGTGAATTAACGGGAGAACTGAGGGATAATTCCAAGGCGTACATCTTAAGCGGTGTTGCCAGCAGTAGAGCCGATCTGAAACTTCTCAATGTACGCGCCCAAGCCCTGCTTAGCTACCAACTTGACCCTTTGGGGCTTTTTGCCCCGGCAGACTTTTTGTATTCTCGACACCGCCAGTTTCTGTGGAAAACTCTTATTCAAAATCATGCGCACGATAGTATTGGAGGGTGTAGCATTGATCAGGTACACCGGGAGAACCGGGTCCGTTTTGAATCAGTTATAGCCGGTGCAGAGCGCCATTCCCGGGATATCATGCGCCGCTTGGTTATGTGGCAAGCACAGGGATTCAACAATAAACTCTTTGTCTGGAATCTGCTACCTTTCGCGCGCAAGGTAAACCAGCGTGTTATTCTTCAGATTCCCAAAGATGCAGATTTGGGTTCCCTCAGGCTTGTGGACGAAAATGGGTTGATACGCTTTGCGATAACACAGCGACAAGAGGATGAAGGCTTTTACAGTGAGTTTGAGTTACCTCCTGGCTGGAATCCGGGTTTTGAATATCGGGTTGATATAGATTTGGATCTAGCGGCCTTTGAAGTCAAAGAATTGATTATTGAGCCGATACTACCCGAGCAACTGCTTGTCCCTCAATCTCCAGGCGAACAGATATCCGATATTTCTCCTCAGAATGATTCTGATTTGCAACTTTTGGAGGACATCCTTCGTCCCCTGTGGGAACCCGATTTGGGTGATACCTACACCAGCTCTCCCAATGTTAATGAGCCTTATTGGGGCAAACTGGTTTCCCGCCAGCAGATAAGCGATTCAGGCTTGACCCGTATCTCAAAGCTGGTCTATCAGGGCCCGGGAAAGACATTGTTAATCCTTATGCCCGAAGTAAAAAGCGGAGAGGATGTTTTGCGAATAGGTATTCGGGTAGAAAATTGCAGTGAAGATATGAGGCTGCGGCTAATCCTTGGCACAGCGGGAAGAGGTCTTACGAGCCAAGCGGATATACCCCTTGATGTGGTTACCCGAACACACCGGCCAAAAAAACCAAGCACGCATGAGCCTCAGAGAGAATCGTATCCCAATGAATGGCCGAGCCAAAGTTTTATTACTGCCGCGGGTATGACGGTTTATCACCGGGGATTACATGGCTATGATCTTACCGAGGACGGCAGGATCGCACTTACTATTTTACGTAGTGTTGGTATGCTGAGCCGGGGAGTTTTGCCAGAACGCGGCGGCGGGGCAGGCCCTCATATTTCTACCCCGGATGCCCAGATGCCGGGAACATTCGAAACCCAGATAGCAATCGGTCCTAATTCTGTGGAAATACAAGTCTATCAGGCTCTGCTGTTTAATCAGCCAATCTCCTATTGTCAAGGAACAGAATATAAGGGCAGCCATCCAGGGCTACGTCTGGATAATCCCCGTATTATTCCTGTAGCTATCTTTCGTCCCGAAAATGAACAGAATGCCATTATTATTCGCATGCTTAATACCAGCGATTCAACCGAGGATCTGCAACTACACATACCAGGCTTGGAACAAACCCGGTTGATTGATCTAGTGGGTCGTTCCGTAATTATGTCTTCTCCGGATACCGCTCAAGGGATTCAAGGCTGCGGTATAGAGATTGTCAGGATACAAGGGGACGAGATTTATCTGCGCTTGGGTAAAAAAAACTTGTGTACTCTTGAATGCCGCATATCCCGGGATGTGATGGTATGAAAATACTGTATCTTCCGCTTGATGAGCGCCCGTGTAACTACGATTTTCCGCGGATGAACCTGTCTCCCCATTTGCCGATTGAACTGATAACAATACCCAGAAATTTGTTGGGTAGAAAGAAAACTCCCGGCGATCCTGCTGTCATTCAGAGCTGGGTAATTGAAAATCTGTCGCAGTGCGATGCTGCGGTGGTATCCCTTGAAACATTGGTGTTCGGTGGCCTTCTCGCAAGCAGGCTGCACTGTCTTTCGGTTTCGGAAGCAATTCAGCGTCTGGACTCCTTCGCTAACCTGGTTGATCAGGTGAAAAAAGGCAAGGATTTTTCCCTCTATCTATTCGGACTGGTTATGCGAACTCCTGGATACTCTAGCGATGAAGAAGAACCGGACTATTATGCTCACTATGGCCGGGAATTATTTATGCGGGCATTTCTTGATCACAAAGCAACCGTAGTTCAGCTGAGTGAAGAGGAACTTTCTGAACAAGAAAGGCTTAAAGACTTTATTCCGGCTCATATTCGTAAAGATTATGAAAATCGCCGGCAGACGAACGTCACCGTATTAGCACATGCGGGAAAGTTATTTGCCCGTAACACCATCAATGTACTCGTTATTCCTCAGGATGATACCGCAGAGTATGGCTATGGTCCTATGGATAAAGAGCGACTTACCAGTTGTTTTTCCCGTCATGGAATCTTGAAAGAGGTACTCAGCTACCCGGGTGCCGATGAGGTAGGCTGTAGTCTTACCGCACGGGCTATAGTTGAAGGGTTGCGACGGGGAATACAACCACCGTCTATCTGGATTGAACCTAGAGACAGGTCAGCAGCATTACGTATACCTAAATATGAAGGGTTGCCTCTCCTGGAGAGCTGTCGGTTGCAGGTTCTGGCTTCGGGATGCACTTTGGCCGCCGATCCTGTGGCCGCCGATCTTATTTTAGCGGTAAATACCTCGGATGATCCAACTCTTGAAGCAAGGACCCAGCCTGTCCGCCGAGCCACCGACTTTATTTCGCATGTCCGTACCCTCAGTGACGGCAAAGCGATACTGATGGCGGATGTTGCATACCCCAATGGCGGCGATACCAGTCTTTTAGAAGCCATAGATCAGATTGATCTATGGCCCCGGCTTTATTCGTATGCAGGTTGGAATACCAGCGGGAATACGCTCGGTACTGCAATTTCTCGGGGGCTTTTAGAATTTTTAGGTCCTGATGAGCCAACACGTATGGCGGCTATTGCATACCGAATTTTTGACGATTGGGCGTATCAGAGTATACTCCGATGGGAGTTAACAGAGACATTGACCGGTGATTCGCCCCACCAAAATGAACATCTATCGGCGCCTTGTCCTGAATTAGGCAGCTCGGTGCCAGCGAGGCTGAATGAGCTTGTTCGGCAACATCTGCCCCGATTCTACAGCCAGGGATACCGGGTTACCCGGGTTGATTTCCCGTGGTCGCGTCTTTTTGAAATAGGTCTCACTCTTGAAGGATCTTGCAAAACTTAGAAAGTTTTGCAAGATCAACCAATAATGTAGGTGGAGAATTCTAACAAGTTGATGCTTTACAAAGACTTGTTGGAATTCTCCAAGAGGCTCCTTGAACTTGCCTTTGTATGAAGCAGACTATTGCCAGAAGCTACGGGAAATATGTTGTGTACAATTATCTTCTTTTTTTCGTGTCTATTATTTTGCCGGGTTGAGTATATCTGTTATCGAGCCGTCTGCGATTTCGGCTGCGAAGGCAAACGTTTCGGACAGGGTCGGATGCGCATGGACGGTAAGCGAAATATCGCGATAGTCCGCGCCCATCTCGAGGGCGAGCACCGCCTCCGCTATCAACTCTCCTGCATTGTCGCCGACGATACCTGCACCGAGAAGTCTGTCGGTATCCGGGTCAAACAGAGCTTTCGTAAAGCCTGCCGAGGCAAGCGAGCTGAGCGCACGTCCCGATGCTGCCCACGGAAATTCGGCACGACTGAACGCGATGTTCTTTTCGGCAGCTTCCCGTTCGGTTAGACCCATCCAGGCAATTTCTGGATGTGTATAGGCAACTGATGGAATCGTGAGTGCGGCAAAGGCTGCGGGATGCCCGGCTATAACCTCGGCGGCTGTCTTTGCCTGATGGGTTGCTTTATGGGCGAGCATCGGCTCTCCGGTCACATCGCCTATCGCGTAAATTCCGCTCACTCCTGTTTCCATCCGCTCGTTTACTTCTATGAAGGACCGTTTGTCCAGCTCGATGCCCGCCTTTTGGATATTGATAGAATCGGCGTTCGAGCGGCGGCCAACCGCGACAAGAATCGCATCGTACTGAGATATCTTTTCACCCGATGCGCCCTTGAATGTAACTTCAAGTCCTGCGGTTCCGGCTTTGACGTCAGTAACCTGTGTTGAAAGCAGTATGTCCTCGAATTCTTTTTTCAGTTTTCGGTATAGCGGTTTGACGAGATCGGCGTCGGCAGGTGGAATCAGTTGGTCCTTCATCTCGACGACGGTAATCTTAGAGCCCAAGGCATGATACACCGTGGCCATTTCAAGACCGATAATACCGCCGCCGATAATCAACAGACGCTTCGGTATAAACTTGAGAGCGAGTGCGTCGGTAGAATCCCAGATACGCTCGTCGTCAGGAAAATTCGGGAGCTTGGACGGGCGGGATCCGACGGACACAATCAGATTTTTAAAGGGGACGGTTACCGCGCCGTTGACCGTTTCCACACGTAACTCGTGGGCACTTGCAAGCGAGCCGATTCCGCGCAGAACGGTAATTTTCCGCGCCTTTGCAAGAGCAGAAAGCCCGTCGGTCAATTTGGAGACGACCTCATTCCGGTGTGCGCCGAGGGCCACGATGTCGATGACAGGGGGCGCAAAGGTAACCCCCTTTCCCGAGAAAGTAAGAGTTTTTTCTATTAGACCTGCTGCATACAGAAGGGTCTTCGAAGGAATGCAACCCACGTTCAGGCACACTCCGCCGAGACGTTCTTCCCGCTCGACGAGGAGCACCGATAATCCGAGATCTGCAGCACGAAAGGCCGCGGTGTATCCGCCGGGACCGCCACCCAGCACCACCACGTCGTAGTTGTCATATTCAGTCATCGTACAGCCTCCCGTTTAAGTTTCTTACAGTAGCGTCAGGCGAATGTCGGAAATCAGCTCGCTAAGCCGGCGGGTAAAGAGAGCGCCCGAGGCACCGTCGATAACCCGATGGTCATACGAAAGCGACAGTGGCAGAAACTGTGCCGGAATAAATGAGGTCCCGTTCCATACCGGCTCCACCGCAATTTTCGACAAACCAAGTATCGCAACCTCGGGTGCATTGATGATAGGCGTAAACGCTGTCCCGCCGATTCCTCCGAGACTTGAAATGGTAAAGCTCGCTCCAGTGATGTCTTCTTTTTTAAGAGTTCCTGTCCGCGCTTTTTCGCTCAAGTCTTCCAGCGCCCGGGCGATTTCAATTACGCCCATTCGGTCAGCTCCGCGCAAAACGGGAACCATAAGTCCGTCATCTGTGGCGACTGCAATTCCGATATTGTAATATTTTTTCCGTATTATTTTAGCACCTGAAGGATCAAGCGACGAATTGAAATCAGGCATCTCCTTCAACAAAACGACGAGTGCTTTTACCACGAAAGGAAGAATTGAAAGCTTGGGCTGTCCTTCTTTTTTTCGGGTGTTCACTTCCTTACGAAATTCCTCGAGCCCGGTTACGTCGGCTTTATCAAACTGCGTTACCAGCGGGATGCCGATCCAGCTTCGGTGGAGGTGCGGCCCCGAAAGTTTACGGATACGGCTGAGGACAACTTCCTCGATCTCCCCGTATTTCGAAAAATCTTCGGTGGGTATTGGCGGTAATGTGAATGGTCCAGCTGCACCGGTTCCTCCCGCCAGCGGAACGCTGCTTGAAAGGGCTTGCTTTACCAGAGCCTGTACATCTTCGCGAAGTATACGCCCTTTTGGACCGGTTGCCTGTACGAGCGCGAGGGCAACCCCCAATTCGCGCGCATACAATCGTACCGACGGCGTTGCATGGAAATTACCCGCCGCGGATGCGGTCGGGTCAGCCGGGGCTGCGTTTGCCGCTGGGGCCGCTGGGGCCGCTGAGGCCGTTGGGGCCGCTGAGGCCGTTGGGGCCGCTGAGGCCGTTGGGGCCGCTGAGGCCGTTGAGGCCGTTGGGGCCGCTGGCTCACTCGCGGGAGTTTTCACCGGCGTAGATGGTGGTTCGCTCACCGGCTTCGGTATGCCGGTGGCGACCTCGGCGGCGGTTTCTATTGTCAATATGAGCGCGCCTTTAGAAACGGTGCCACCTTGGGCGACTTTCACCTCGACTACGGTACCGGCCACCGGACAGGGAATGTCCATTACGGCCTTGTCACTTTCGAGGGCAATAAGGGACGCGTCTTTTGTTACCACATCACCTGCCGAAACATAGACTTCGAGGATGGTCACGTCTGTATAGTTGCCGATATCGGGTACGGTGACTTCTTCAATTGCCATTCAATGCTCCTATACGTCCAGCGGATTGCTCTTGTCCGGATTCAAATTGTATTTTTTAAGGGCGTCGGCAACAACCGTACGCTTTATCTCTCCCGAAGCTGCAAGTCCGTTCAGAGCTGCGAGTGTTATGTAGTATCGGTCTACTTCGAAATGCGCCCGGAGCGCTTCCCGGGTATCGCTTCGGCCATATCCGTCGGTTCCCAAAACAGTAAGGGGATTCGGAATAAGCCGTCGAATCTGCTCGGGGTACGCTCTCATATAATCGGTACTGATCACTGCCGGGCCGGTATGTCCGGCAAGTTGGGCTGTCATATAGGGAATCTTCGGCGTCCCGGCGGGATGGGTCATGTTCCAGCGCTCGCACTCCACTCCCTCCCGATGCAGTTGATTGATGCCCGGTATGCTCCAGATATCGGAAGTGACGCCGAAATCGGTTTTTAGCAATTCAGCGGCGGCGATGCATTCACGAAAAATCGTACCGCTTCCCAAAAGCTGTACGCGAGGGCCTTTTCTTTCAGCGGCACTGAAAAGATACATACCCTGCTTGATGCCGTCTTCCACGCCCTCGGGCATTTCAGGATGTGTGTAATTTTCGTTCATCAGGGTAATATAGTAGTAGATATCCTCACCCTTACTGTACATTCGCTCGAGGCCGTCATGAACGATTACCGCCAGTTCATATGCAAAAGTCGGGTCCCATGCGCGGCAGGTTGGAAAGGTCGATGCCAATAAAAGGCCGTGTCCATCCTGATGTTGCAAACCCTCGCCGTTCAGAGTCGTTCGTCCCGCGGTCCCTCCCATGAGAAATCCCTTGACGCGGGTGTCGCCTGCAGCCCAGGCAAGATCGCCTATACGCTGGAAACCGAACATCGAGTAATATGTATAGAAGGGGATCATCGACTTCCCATACGTGGAATACGCGCTTCCCGCGGCTATCCACGACGAGAAGGATCCTGCCTCGGTAATGCCCTCTTCAAGAATTTGACCCTTGGCGTCTTCCTTGTACCACATCAGGGAATCGGAATCTTGGGGTTCGTAAAGTTGACCCTTTGGCGAATAAATACCCAGTTGGCGGAATAACCCCTCCATGCCGAAGGTTCGTGCCTCGTCGGGAATTATCGGAACAATCCGCTCCCCGATATTTTTATCGCGCACGAGCGCCGTTAGCAGACGTACGAAGGCCATGGTAGTTGACTGTTCGCGGTCTTTTGACGATTCGGTGAGTGCCTTGAAGGCAGTGAGCGGTGGAATCTCGAGGAGCTCGGTTTCAGCATGGCGGAAGGGTACGGAGCCGCCCATCGCCTTGAGGCGACGCTTGATAAAAGCGTCTTCGGGACTGCCCTCTGGCGGGCGAATAAACGGCAGAGCTTCAAGTTCATCATCCTCCAGTGGAACATGAAAATGATCCCGGAATTCCTTCAGGGCATCCAGTTCCATGGTCTTGACGTTATGTGTGCCCATGGACGCCTGGCCTTCCTTGCCCATGCCGTATCCCTTGATGGTCTGAACAAGTAGAACGGTCGGTTCGCCTGGATGCTTCACTGCTTCCGAAAAAGCGGTATATACTTTCCAGGGATCATGTCCGCCGCGGGACAGCTGCCACAATTCTTTGTCGCTTATGTCCTTCACCAGTTCTAGCAGTTCGGGATCCGAATTGAACAGTTTTTCGCGGAGGTATTCGGGACCGCGGGAACGGAGTGTCTGGAACTCGCCATCCACCATTGTGCTGAATTTCTTGAGAAGGAGCCCTTTTACGTCGCGCTTCATGATCTTGTCCCAACCGGAACCCCAGATCACCTTGATGACATTCCAGCCGGCACCCCGGAAGGCACCCTCAAGTTCCTGTATAATTTTCCCGTTACCGCGGACGGGACCGTCAAGGCGCTGCAGATTGCAGTTGACCACAAAAATCAGGTTGTCAAGATTTTCGCGTGCTGCGAGGGAAAGGGCGCCGCGCGATTCCGGCTCGTCCGATTCGCCGTCACCCATAAAAACCCATACTTTGCGTTCATTTTTCTCGATCAAACCACGGGCTTCCATATACTTCATAAAGCGTGCCTGATAAATTCCCATTAACGGGCCGAGACCCATGGACACAGTGGGGAATTGCCAGAAGTTTTTCATAAGCCAGGGATGGGGGTACGATGACAATCCCTTTCCGTCGATTTCGCGCCGGAAATTTTCGAGATCGGTTTCGGTCAGGCGACCCTCGACGAAGGCTCGTGCATACATGCCTGGAGACGAATGTCCCTGAAAATATATTAAATCGGCACCGCCGGGGGCATCCGGTCCTTTGAAGAACCAGTCAGAACCTACTTCGTATAAAACAGAGGCAGAAGCAAAACTCGCGATATGACCGCCCAAATGGCTGTCGCCCCGATTAGCCCGAGCTACCATCGCCATTGCGTTCCAGCGTACATAGGCAGACACATTCCGGGCAATCAGCGAATCCTCGGGCATTTGTGCCGCTTCGTCCGGAAAAACAGTATTTCCGTACACAGAAAGGACACCAGGTGAAGTTGAGACTCCCTGCGAACGTGCGCGATCGGTAAGTTCTCCCAGTAAATAATCCGTTTTAGCGGCGCCTTCACGTTCTATCACGCCGTCAATCGAATCAAGCCAATCCCGAGTTTCCAGGGGATCCTGGTCATTAAAAAGACTTTTCATATATATAGTATTACATCGGTCATGCTGAAAGTCAAACGGGACTAACATGTGGACCAATCAGCGCAGATACCAAACTGCTCTGGACGCTTCCTTCCCGTTAAGGATATAGGCAATAGAAAATACTGATACTAAAATCGCTTTCACGGAATCTGGCGTGTGGCTTCTTTATAGGGGAATGTCTTCCCCTCGCTCCAAAGTCCGCGCCGGATTACCCGCGCGGACTTTTCCGCTACCCCTTCGCAGGCCGGGTGAGAGATACTGTGTGTTTTACAGTAATATCAAATTGCGAGCAAGACTAGACACGATATTTTATGGCGTTTGTATTAATAAATATTGACGATGTATGTAATTATGCATTATCTTTCATATAGAAGATGGAGGAAAATATGGGTCAAACTAATGTGAATATTCGTATGGATGCTGAAATAAAACAAGAAGCAGAACAATTGTTTGATAGTCTTGGAATGAATATGTCAACAGCTTTTAATATCTTTGTTCGGCAAGCATTAAGAACTGGTGGAATACCATTTCAAATTACAGCTCAAGACGATGGGTTTAACAATCGTTATAATCAGATGAAATTACTCGCAGCTGTAAAACGTATGAATGAGGGAAAAGGTCTCGTCCATGAAATAGTGGAAGATACAAATGACTAAAACGTGGGACGAAGACGCTTGGGAAGATTATATATATTGGCAAACCGAAGACCGGAAAACATTGAAACGGATAAATCAATTAATCAAAGATATTGAACGAAATGGAAATAATGGAATTGGAAAACCAGAATCATTAAAAGGTGATTTGTCTGGATTTTGGAGTCGCGAAATAGATAAAAAGAATAGATTGGTTTATCGAATTGTAGAAAGCGGGTTACAAATAATTCAGTGCAAGACACATTATGGTGATAAATAACTGTAATAAGAAATATAAATGTAGGTGGTGATACCCTACTGCCTATTCCAGTCCAAACCTGCCGCCCGTACTTTTCCCGCAGTCTGTCTGCAGTGATGGTATTGCCAAACCGAGCGGAAAAGGAAGCCCTCTCCTGTAAAACATTGTCGTTGTGTGTGTTAACGAACAGATGGCAGTGGTTCATTGGTATTATTGTTTATTATCAAGCGGTAGAGGAGTGTCTTTAGATGAAAACGAAAATCGCAAGCCTAGTTCTTGTGGGGTTGATCGTACTGGCCGCCAATGTGTTCGCCGAGAAAGGTACAGATGATTTTGCCATTGGAGCCCAACTGACGAGCAGCAACTTAGACACGGTGGGGGGAATGTTGACCCTGCACATTCCGAAGGTGCCACTCTTCTTTGGCATAGGGGTTAATGGCGGGGATGAACAGCGGCTTGCTATGACCGCAGATTACTGGCTGTATCACGCTCAGATCGCCGGGATGCTCAACTGGTACTTTGGTATCGGGGGGTACGGTGCACTGTCTACGTCAGACACATCACAATTTGATGTTGGCGTTCGATTCCCGGTGGCTATTCAGATTTGGCCTCTCGACAGCGAACTGCTCGAAATGTTTTTGGAGGTCGCCCCCGCATGGGTGCCGATTACCGGAGATGGATTCAATAGCGGAACATTTCAAGCCCAGCTCGCTCTCGGGTTCAGAGTCTGGCCGTAAAGTAATCAGTTAGTATGACCGGGTGCTGAGAAATGACAATTGTTGCAGCCTTCCCCCCCCGGTCTTCAATGATTTCCAAAAAACAGAGTCGGTCATTATTTTTCATTTTCAAGATTCCAAAATCATCTAGAATTAAAAGGTCGGCACGAGATTTTGCTTTCCTTTTCATGCATATCGGGCTTTTTTGCGAGATGTAATTGTGACATTTACCGCTTGACATTATGGGCATATGCTAATAATGTAAAGAAGTGGAGTATTATTGATGCCGCGTCCGTATTGCCAGAAAACAATTGCTTCGTATCATAACTACAAATTATTCAAACCTCATGGAATACCTTTGTGTGAATTGGAGGAAATCATCCTGACACTTGATGAACTGGAAGCTTTGCGCCTTTCAGATCTCGAGGGTTTATATCAGGAAGCAGCAGCCCGCGCAATGGATGTATCCCGGCAGACCTTCGGGCGGATTATTGAAAGTGCGAGAAAAAAAACAGCAGCGGCAATTATTGAAGGTAAGGCATTACGCATTACGCAAGGAAATGTTCGAATCAGAGAGAAAGGAGACGAAATCATGAAAATAGCTATTCCGACAGTAGGGGATCAGATCGATCAGCACTTTGGTCATTGTGAAAAATATTCAATATTTACTATTGAGGATGCAAAAGTTATCGCTGAAGACACAATTGAATCTTCGGTAAGTTGTGGTTGCAAGTCGGGTATCGCCAGTACCCTTGCACAAAACGGTATCAAGATTTTGATAGCAGGCGGCATTGGTGACGGTGCCGTAAAAGTGTTAGCGAGCAACGGCATTCAGACAATCAAGGGAGCAACCGGAACTGCCCGGCAAGCTGTCGAGCTGTATCTGAAAGACGAACTAGTAGATAATGGAGAACTCTGTCACTCCCATGGCGCCGACCATGAGTGTTCGCATTAGACAGAGATTTTAGTTGCGACATTGACAGGTGTTCAAACGGGCAGTACTGTTATTTTATGCTGCACAAAAGTAATTCGTATATCATAGTCCATGCGAATTGTATCTCCGGTGATACGAAAATACCTGATGCTTCAATTGTCGTCGAGAATGGTATCATTGCACGCATCATTCCGGAAGATAGGGGAATAACCAACAATTCTCTTCCTGTTTTTGATGCAGGTGGAAAAACTGCCGGGCCAGGTCTTGTCGACATGCATATCCATGGCGCCGGCGGTGGGGATATGGCCGGAAGCAATCTTGCACAGAACCTTACTTCTCTTTCTTCCTTTCTGGAAGATCGCGGGATTACGAGTTTTCAACCAACCATTGTCATGAACCAGAAGACACTCACCGATATCAGGGATGCACTCGAAACACATCCTTCACTCGCCGATAAAATACCCGGAGTTTATATTGAAGGTCCTTTTATCGCACTTGATAAAAAAGGTGGTATACCCACAGCTTCCGTCAGTGAGTATTCCGAAGAATTGCTTGATGCAATTCTCGCAGTACATTTTAGAGGTAGGCCCCTCGTAAAAACGATGACACTTGCCCCCGAAAAAAAAGGCAGTGACCAAATACAGGCGCAACTCGTCCACTCGGGCATTGTTCCTTCCTGGGGTCACTCGAATGCGTATCTTGAGGATGTGCAGTACAAAACGGCAGTACACCTGACGCATCTGTTCAACTGCATGAATGGCATTGATCACAAAAAACCGGGACTTACCCTTCTTCCTTTTCTCGCGAAAAATCATACGATGACTTTCGAGGTCATCGCCGACGGTGTGCATGTCCATCCATCGATTCTCGATTTTCTATTCAATTCATCAGTCCGGGAAAACATTTGTCTCGTGTCTGACGCTATGAGTTCGTGCGGCATGGAAAAAGGCGAATCAGTGTATCTCGGTAAACAGGTCATGTGCGACGGACGATGTAGCCGGTACAAGGAATCAAACACACTGATTGGTTCTGCGATGCTTATTTCCCAGACTGCTCAGGAACTGTTTTCAAAACGACTGATCGACGAAATCGGATTTTTCAGGATCGCGAGCCGAAATCCTGCAATGGTAACCGGCATGACCGATCGTGGAATTCTCGAGGTTGGAAAGCGTGCTGATATAGTTCTGTGCAATGCAGACATGAATATCTGTGATGTCTTTACCCCTTCCCTACGCCGGCCATTATAACACCATAGTCGGAAAAAAAGCGCTGACGTCTCGTTGTTGATCAATAGTTGGAACTTAATACTCCAGTGTATTTTCATGTATGGCATATAACGGAAGGTAAACAAGTTTTTCCTGCAGTTCATAATCCGCCATGGATATTCGAATCGCATAGTCTGCATGAAACTTTTAGTTGTATACCTTGAGCCTTTTAGATTTTAGATTCGTTTCGGCCTTTACTTCGACAGGTATACTGTGAGTGCTGTTGTCAATCACAAAATCTATTTCAGCGCTGCCTGCCTCATTTGACCAATAATAAGTGTTGATAGTTTTTATAGTTTTTAGCTGTGCAGTACATATTGTTCGGTAAGGGCGCTTTTAACTCGATGAAAATATCTTTTCCGTCGATTATTGTTTTCTGGGTAAGGCGAGTCATACACGATAAAAGACCGACGTCAAGAATAAATAGTTTGAATGCCTTTACATCCTTATAGCTCTTCAACGGCAGTGAAGGTTTTGTTACTCGATGAACTTTATGCACAAGATCGTATATGAACTTTTTGTTTTCACCTGCCAACTGCGATGCTATACTGTTCCATAACAACCTGTTACGCGGTACTGCCTCATTCGGGCGTATGTTTTGAAAAATCTCGCTCATATGAGGCAAGGATCCCTTTTTGAATTTCTTGAATGTCATTAAAATCGTTATTGGTAATAAAACTTGAGGTAATCTCGGGCATTCCGCCGACATAATAATACTGTTTCAATAATTCAATATAGGTCTGCTTGAACGTGACTATTATATGATAATCGGCTTTTTCTGCGATAATTTGATATTCCGGAGCATTTTCATTAAAATATTTCTATGATGACAAAGCTGCGGAGACTCCCTGTATTTCGTCAAATATCAAAAGCGTATTTTCCGGGTTAATTTTAAATCCTGCTTAAAGCTCCAACCCGGTGATTATTCGTTTGATATCGAGATCATGCGAAAATAATTCATTTAGTATGAGGATCTTGCAAAACTTTTTAAGTTTTGCAAGATCCTCACATCAACGGATACTTGGGAAAACACAAAATCAGGGAAGAGGGGGTGGCGGAAAACCGCAGGTTTGGAGCCAGGGGCAGGCGCCCCTTTAAAATATAACAATAGAGAGACGGGAAAAAGCATACCGCACAGCGGAGGATTGGCTGGCATTCCGACGATTTTACCGTAAAATCGGTAATCATCGAAAGCGCAGGTGATGGAAGGAAAAATGGCGGGTAAACAAGCGCTAAACATTCCCGCCGTATGCCTGGTGAAATGCGTCAATTCTTGATGAAGGAACCCTGAAACGAAAAGGCCTCGGTAAAATTATTTCTGCCTTGATATGCATCAGGTTTAAAGGTATAAGAATTCATGAGCATACAAGAAGAAACAGCTGTACAGAAATTTACGGAAGGGTTTAATTGTGCCCAATCGGTATTCTTCGGATTCGCGGAGGATTTGGGAATTGATGCAAATACTGCACTGAAAAACTCAGGAGAATATGCATCGAATGCATGCGCGAAGCCTGCAAAATGACAGAGAAAATCCTGCTGATTATGGCATTGTAATAACCGGGTCTTCAATCTTTTAAAATCTTGTAATTTTTCAATCAGGTAATGCAAAACCTTTTTCGGTAAACAAACAAATACACGCATCAACGCAGGCTTCATCGTATAGTATTCCTCGACCCTTGCTTATTTCTTTGAGCGCTACTTTTAACCCGAGTGCGGGTCTGTATGGTCGATGTGATGTTATCGCTTCTACAACGTCAGAAACTGCCAGTATTTTTGATTCCAGCAAGATAGATTCTGTCGTAATTCCATTAGGATACCCGGAACCATCAAGTCGCTCATGATGTTGCAACATTATGTCTGCGATCGGCCAGGGAAAAGATACATTCTTAATTATTTTATATCCTATATTTACATGCTCTTTGATTAATTTAAATTCCAGATCGCTTAATTTCGATGGCTTAACCAGTAATTCTGCGGGAATCCCTATCTTTCCTAAATCATGAATTGTAGCAGCGAGATGCAGGCCATGAATTCGATCTTTGGAAAGACCGAGCTCTTCACCAATACGCGATGCAAGAACAGCAGCTCGGCGTTGATGCCCTGCTGTATAAGAATCTTTCTCTCCGATTGTCTGTGCAATAACTTGTATCGTTTGCTCCAAGCTTATACGTAATTGTTCTTGATGATGTGCTTTTGCTATTGCTGTTCTGATTGCTTTGATTCCAAAAACAAGATCATCTGCAAGTTCATTCAATAAGGTAAGTTCCGGCAACGACCATGTATTTTCAAAAGCACCGTATAGCGTTAGACAAGCAGTCTGAGCCTGGTCAATCTGAAGTGGTAAGGCGACTAAGGATCGATAGTTATAAGTCATAGCTTCTTCATGCCAGATAGTCATTGACGGATCACTAAGAACATTATTACAAACCTGAATTTCATTCGTGCGAATGGCACGCCCTGTGGGGCCGTTGCCATATATATCATCTCCCCATGAATTTTTTTTATTGAGTAAATAATTGTCTGTATCCCCATAGTGGGCCTTTTGCATGATGCTTTTTTCTGGATTATCTACCGAAAACCCTATCCAGGACATTAGATAGCCACCAGTCTCAACCGTAATTCTGCAATATTCTTCCAGTAGTAATTGTTCTGTTTTTTTCTTGAGAAGTGCGGCATTGCTCTCGCTGAGTATTTTTAGTGCCCTTGTTGTAGCTTGAAGTGCTATTTCTATAATATGCCGCTTAGTATTATCTCTAATATTGCATTGAATTATATCAATTCCACAAGACTCATACACATTACTAACAAACTCGACAGAAATTAAGCGACCATCTTTTGTTTCCAGAGGGAGATCATCATATCGTACATAGCGGGTGCTCTGAAGTTCCGTAAACATGTCTTTGTTCAGGTTCGAGTCTCTGAATGATCCAATATCCCATAGCGCTTTTCCTATAAGTTCATCACGAGAGAACGCTAATAGTTCAAGTAAATACGGATTTACATCTTCAATGAGTGCTGTTTTTGCGTTTAATAGTACTATACCATCCCGGGCTGCTTCGAATAAACGTCGATATCGAATTTCTGAAGATTGTAATTCAGTACTGGTTTTCTCACAGAAGGTGGGAGGAGTAGTATCCACTTGTATCAAATCTGTTATCATTTGTATCACCTTAAAAATCAATTTTTCTTAAAAACAAGGTAGATTTGTATCTAGTTGATGTGTGCTTTACAGAGGTAGGTACGTTTAGCGAAAAAGTAACAATTCGAGGATCTTGCAAAAGTAACCGACTTTTGCAAGAGGCTCATACTGTTACTAATATCGACTTATTTGTGTCTAAAGGCAATCTAAGGCTTATTATATTTTACGGCGCTTCTCCTTTTTAAGGGACGAAAAGAACAAAAAGTCATAGCCTGCAAGCTTTCAGAGCAAGCGGGTGCAGATGCGAGCTACGGTGTCTTCAAAAATACAGGTAAAAGCAGCGGGTGGGATTACAAAACTTGATACAGCTATATTGGTGCCGGATGTCGGGGCTACACGTTTTGGGTAACAGCTACTGTTAGTATTTTAGAAGAATGCAAGAAAAGGCGAGGGGAAAACTAACACCAGATATTCGCGGGAACCTAACCCACACTGCCCGGAGCCGCGCATCTTGTTCTGGAAGAATTTGTTTCGCGGTGACCCAGTGTTTGCCAAAGGCCGGCTAGAGCCGGACTTGTGGCTTTTGAGCGCCAATAAGCACTCAAAATCCCGATATATGGGCTCCTTTGGGAGTTTGCAAGGTAGAAAAATCGCGTATAATGCAATTTTTTCATTATTGAGGATCTTGCAAAACTATGAAAGTTTTGCAAGATCAACCAAAGCCGATTCCCTTGGCAATCGGCCCCAGGGAATCGGCGTAATAAAAAAAGAAGTTTTAATTCG
Organism: Treponematales bacterium; assembly: GCA_038248875.1. Classification (GTDB taxonomy): domain Bacteria; phylum Spirochaetota; class Spirochaetia; order Treponematales; family Treponemataceae; genus Teretinema. The sequence continues at coordinate 72,885 of JBBRWY010000004.1, read as the reverse complement.
ACAATGCTTCGCTCATAAAATTTTTTCCTGAAGGTATGGTGAAATTTGTTATATTTCGGGAAAAATCAAACTGGTGCAACCGCCCGAGCTGTCTTGCCTCGAAGGAATAACTTTCCTCGACATAAAAGCAGTTGACTTCAAGAATCCCGCCGAAAAATTTAAAATAAGTACTTTTTTCACACAAACTGGTGCCCCTCGTGAAAAGCTTAAGCGGGTGGACGGTGCATGGCCGGTATTTCAAGTATCATAAAAACGAGTATCTCCTCATCAGTCGGCTCCGGTGCTGTCACTGCAGACTAATCTCTGCGATTATTCTTTCTTTTTCATTGCCCCAGACCAGCGTGGATACGAGAATGGTCCAAAAACATCCCGTAGCCTGTCGGTCTTTTAAGCACGGTATCCAGAAACAAGTTGCGCGTATCGGCAGGTTCAGTTTTGCCCAGACGGCTCACGAGTTTCGATTTTTCTTTCCAGCATTTCTGGAGTCAAGGTTTTTAGAAGCAGAAGATGGATCGTCACTGCGAGCGCGACGCACAACAGCATAAGACGCAACCAAAGTACCGAAACGCCGAAAATAATCGTGCCAAGCATGACAGTCCATAAAAGAATGATCGAGATGAGCTTCGATTTTTTCGTGACCGCATGAAACCTGCACCAGTTGTCAATGTAGGGGCCAAGGATTCGATGATCGGTCAACCACGCATATAGCCGCCGGGAACTTCTCATAAAACAGCCGGCTGCAAGCAAAATGAATGGCGTTGTCGGGAGAACGGGCAGAACGATGCCGATTATACCAAGACAAAGAAAGATACCCCCGGCAACGATAAGTATGATTTTTTTCATTAGTTCCTCACAAATCGAAATAGTTTCAGCGCCCGTGTCAGACTATCGTATTTGCGCTACTAAAACAGCCCCACAGTATGTCCGGTGTAATGCGGTAATTTTTGCCGAAGGCCCCCTGATACATTTCGACCTGTTCGCTTGAGTCTGATAGATGCTGCCTGTTAAATCACTTTATCGATTATTCTGGACAAAAGGTGCTGTAAACTCGTTAAGACCTTAAACAGAGATGTTTTTCTTTTTACAGTAAAAATATTCCATATATTAATAAAAAAATATTGATTTTTTTATTAATATGGGTATAGTAACTTCAAGGAGAATTAAGTTCATGAAAAAATTTATCTCTGTTTTCGTAATTGTGGTTTTGATGGGTGCGGCCGCATTCGCTATCGAAACAAGTGCTGGTGGCGGTGTTAAGTACACGAACACCATGAGTAATCTAGAGGCTTCGGAAAGTCCTGTAACCATTGAAATATCGAGTGCGATGTCAGAAGTCGCGATTTACGGCTTTTTCGATGCAAAATACATACAGATCGATTTGGGTTATTCAATGATTACTGGAGGTTCACTGAAGGAGAGCCTTGATGGAATGGGACCATTAGATTTCTCGAATAGTGCTGATTTTAAAGGTAGCGGTTCTTACTTGACTTTGGGAGTTCTCGGAAAATATCCGATCCAGGTGGGTTCGGTGACCTTGTTCCCTCTTCTCGGTATGGAATCTAAACTCAACCTGACCTTAAAGGATGAGGATGGTAATGATGTGAAAAAGGATATGACAAGCTCCGAAAAAAGCAATTTGAACCAATTATGGTTTAAGGCTGGTATTGGCGCTGATTTAAATATCACCCCAAAAGTATATGTGCGCCCCTCAATCCTTTTCGGTACCAAACTGAAAAACAGCGAGGAGAAAGATTCGATAGCCGAAATGGAAGATATGGGATCGGATGTAAAGTTTAACGTATTCCGTTTAGACATCGGAGCTGCCGTAGGTTTCAAACTGTAGTCAACCAGTTACCAAAAATTGAATTAAAACAATAAAACCCTTAAAGGGAATGAATAAATGCCCTTGGATGATGAAAATTCAGAGGGCATTTTAATTTTGGTGAAAAGTATATGTAACACCAGGTAAAAATAATTACTTGCAACATGTTATTTGAAAGTGGTATCGACTATAGAAAAGTGTCATGAGTGTCATGTTTTCTTAAGCGCGCAACCGCGTGTGCGCCAGGGGGCCCCACGTCTGTCATCATCCACAAACGGTATTAATCTGGCAGGAGAAATGTGTCGGAAATTCCCGAAGGACAATTTGGCGCGCAGAATGGGATCATTGTGTCCGGTGTAATGCGGTAATTTTTGCCGAAGGCCCCCTGATACATTTCGACCTCTAGCCTGAGTCCCCTTGAAAACACCTGAAATTCCCTATAAAATGGCGGTTACGAGGTGATTTTGTATGAAAATGTCCAGGATGTTTATGCCTACGCTGCGGGAAGTGCCTGCCGAGGCTGTTGTGGTGAGTCACCGGCTTTTGCTGCGCGCCGGAATGATCAGGAAACTTTCGAATGGACTTTTTACGTACCTCCCTCTGGGCCTTCGGGCATACCGCAAGGTCGAGAATATCATCCGCGAGGAAATGAATAATATCGGGTCGCTCGAGTTCAAGCCGACGGTCGTGGTGCCGGGCGATATATGGCGCGAATCGGGACGCTGGGAAACCATGGGCGCGGGCATGCTTCGCATCAAGAACCGGGTTGACCAGGAACTGGTGGTGAGCCCCACCGCCGAGGAAGCCTTTGTTGCGCTTTTGCGTTCCGAAGTCGCGTCATACAAGCAATTGCCTCTTTCGGTTTATCAGATAAACACGAAATATCGGGACGAGATCCGGCCCCGCTACGGCCTGATGCGCGCCCGCGAATTCAACATGAAAGACGCGTATTCCTTCCACACCGACGATGCGAGCCTCGACTCTACCTACCAGGATTTCGGCAAGGCCTACCGCCGCATTTTTGCGCGCTGTGGTTTGTCGGTCATTCCGGTACGCGCCGATTCAGGTGCAATGGGTGGAACGGGTTCCGAAGAGTTTATGGTGGAATCCGAGGTCGGCGACAACAATTTGATTCTCTGCTCCAAGTGCGGCTATGCGGCTAATGACGAGAAGGCAGCTTGCGCTAGCGACCACGTCACTTCCGGACCCGGCAGCATAAAGACCGACAAGACCTTTGCCCCGATCGATACTCCAAACGTGAAGACGATCGACGACCTGACCAAATTTCTCAATACTGTGCCACAGGCATTTATCAAGACGCTCATCTACAAAGCAGTCAACTGCGAGCTCGACCTTTCGGGTGTTGCCGGTTGCGATGCTCTCGCCCGAAAGGTGCCCGAAAATTCTGCCGCGTATTATCCGGCTGCGTTTTTTGCCGTCTGTGTGCGAGGTGATCTCGACGTGAACGAGGTGAAGCTTGCCGCCAATCTCAAGGCGAGCGAGGTAGAGCTTGCTTCCGATTCGGACGTGGAGCGCCTGACCGGTGCTCCGGTCGGTTTTGCCGGCCCCGTCAACTTCAAGAGCGCGCCCGTCATCGCAGACCTTTCGGTCATGGAGATGCACGACTCAGTCACCGGTGGTCTCAAGATGGATGTGCATTTCGAGCATGTCGAGCCTGGCCGCGACTTTACGCCCTGGATGGTTGCGGACGTTCGCACCGTCAAGGCGGGCGACAAGTGCCCCGTCTGCGGCACTCCGTTCTACACCAAGAAAGGCAACGAACTCGGTCATATCTTCAAGCTCGGCTACAAATATACGAAGAGCATGAACATGATGTACCTCGACGAAAACGGCAAGCAGCAGCACCCCACCATGGGTTGCTATGGTATCGGTGTTGACCGCACGCTCGCTTCGATTATCGAAGAACACAATGACGCGGACGGTATTGTCTGGCCGATGAGCGTTGCTCCCTTTCAGGTCGCCATCGTTACTATCAAGTACGAGGGTGTGATGAAAGAAACCGCCGACAAACTGTATGCCGACCTGACCGCGGCCGGAATCGAAGCTTTGCTCGATGACCGCGACGAGAGGCCCGGTGTCAAGTTCAAGGATATGGACTTGATAGGAATTCCGCTCCGTGTCGTCGTTGGCGAGAAAAATCTGCCGAATGTCGAAGTGAAACTCCGCACCGCCAAGGAAGCCTCCCTCGTACCGGTAACAGATGCTGCCTCAAAGGTTATAGAAATCGTGCACGCGGAACTTGCGAAAACCGCCGGAGAGCAGGCGTGAAACTGAAACCTGTCCGGGGCTTGGCCTTTGTGGCTGTAACCGCCGCTTTTTTGCTTCTGTTGCCGCTCGCGCTCGGTGCGCAGGCGAAAACGGGAGTGGCGACTGCTGGCACCGGCCTGGCATCCGGCGGCCTACCTGCCTCTTTTCCTTCGCCGGTTTCGGGCGACTATGTCGTGTACCGGGATTATTCCTGGGAAAAGCCGACCTGGATAGGTTTTTTGTATTATGACGATTCGACCTATGGCGCCGTAGCGGTAACTCCGTCTTCGGGCGCAAATGTCTCGGTTCTCTTCCGCGTCGAAACTGTCGACGGGAAACTGGTACTGATCGGGCAGAATATTGTTTCGAAGATTACACAGAGCGACGTGGTGACCGTGAACTATCTCATGTCGTTGCTTCCTGATTTGTATGCCTGGCAACAAGGCTCCGGTGTCCAGCGGAGAGCCACGGCCGGTACGGCTACCGTACCGGCCGTGGCGCTCCGCTCGCTGCTGCTTCCGGCCGCGATTGTTCACAGTCTGAACAAAGTTGAGTTCGGCGGTGACGTGAGTCTCCGTTTTGTTCCCGAAGTGCCGGTTTTTAATCTGCAAGGGATGACAGGAATCGGTGGAAAGCCGATTTTGGAACTGGCGCGTGTGGGGCGCATCCGATCGGGTGAAGATTCGTCGTTTTTCGGTTTTACGCCGGTTCCGGTGCAGGTTGCCCTGAAAGAGGGAACCCCGCTCGTACTGAGCCCGTCCCGGAAAGGTGACTCCAAAACCGTCGACGGTATCACGCTCAAGCTCGACGGTCAGTGGACAATGGTCGCCGACAATACCTTTTTTCTTGGTGACACAGCTGTCCTGATCGTGGACACCGTTGATCTTGCCGCGCTCGGATTACCTACCGAAAAGCTGAAGCCGGCGAACTTGCCGCTAGCTTTGGTCACTCTCTTTTCGTTATCGAGTTCAACGTCCTGGGCTATTCCTGCAGAGCTTATGGTTTCCGGAACCGAGAAACGATTCCGGATCGAGAATCTCTTTTACGATTCCGAAACCGGCCACGCAAACCGGGACATCAAAATCTGCATCCCGCTTGCGGACCATACCTGTACCGTCATCAGCCTTTCTGTTTCCGATACGGCGTATCAGGCAAACAAGGCATACTTCGAGTCGCTGTTTTAAGATTGCACTCAGGCGAAGAGAGGGTGCCGGAAAAGCCCGGCGGGTATGGAGCGCTTACCCAGTATACCTACCGGTAGGTATACTGGGTGTTTGCTAAGATTTACGCGGGATATCTCGCGACAGGACCGACGGCTTTGGAGGCAGGGGGAGTCTTCCCCCTCCGTATCCGTCAATACGCAAAACTGAAATTGAAATCTACCTCAATGCGCTTGCCTACGTTGTTGCCGTATTTCGGACGCAGGTCGTAGGCGGCACCAAACTTGATCGGGAAGGTTTTCATGCTGTCGAATACCAGCACGAGGTCCGCACCGACGCCGAAGCCGCTTTCGTTCTTGTAGTCGGGGTCCTTATAGGCGTACACAAACGCGTAATCCAGCCCCGGGGTCAGGTGGAGCTCGGCAGTACCGAAGCGGAACAGTTTGGTTTGGAGTCCTGTGTTTACGAAAACACCGGTGTTTCCTTTTAATTCGGTGTTGCGAATGCCGCGGATATAGCCTGCGGGATTTATCTGGGGCAAACCCGAATTGACGAAACTGTACAATCTGAAATTGAAATTGAATCTATCTGTTGCAGCCCAATACCCGGCAATCTCGATTTCTCCCACGAAATCATCCCATCGCGGTGCATACTCCGGATTATATACGGAATAGCCGGTCGAGAAGCTTGCTTTTAGACCGTTCCGGAAGTTGCCTATCCAGTTTACGTCTTCGAAGGCGATGACATTTTTGAGTTCCCAGGAAAAGGACATTGGTCCGTACGAAAGATATTTTGAATCGTCATTGTAAATGATGGTACTTTGCGGACTTCCGCCAATACGGAAGGCAAGTGTTTCGGAAAGAACTTCGGTGAATGGATAGGTGACGCGCACTGCTCCCGAGGTTTGAATCGTATTCATTTTGATAACAGGTACTCCCCGATTTTCTACCAGCTGATTCAACTTGAGGGCAATACCCGAGAAACCAAGTGAGACTGGTGCGATACGAATTCCGGACCAGGTTCCCAAGAGCATAAAATTGGGATTTGTCCACTGGAGTTTGTCGTTTTCGTCGGGAGGCGCAGTATACAAGCCTATGACGAGCAGATTCTGCAGGCTTCCGGCAATATTCGGTAAGGTCAAAAGTGTTCCTGCCTGAAAACCGTCGTTACTGTTGTAAAAGGCGTAAGGAATTGGGAAGAAGGGAGTGCCGTCAGTGATAGAAACCTTGAGGGTTACCGAGATCAGGGTGTCGGATTGCGCTGCGCCTTGTGCTTCGGGGTAGATGATTTCAATGCCTGATTTCTTGAAGGCACGGAGATTCTCCATTTTCTGTGCCCGGGCAGCGACAAAGGCTTCAAGTTCGTCTTTTGTCCCGAAGGTCATGCCTTTAGCGTTTCCGAGTATGGCGAGAAGGGCTGATTCCTGGGTGCGACCGGGAATTTCATATATTTCATCTGCGATGGTGTATACGGGTTCCGCGAAGAGGGCTGTGCCTGTAAGAAGTAGTAAGGCAATCAGTTTAGCGGTTCGTTGAATAATTGGTTTGTTGTTCATGGTTTAAATATACTAACCGGTTTGCCGAAAAAATGCACAGAATCCGGGGCAAAAATGTCGCTTTTTCTGATAAGATAAGCACATGAGCGCCAAAAAGAAAACAGGATCAACCGCTTTCCGCTGCACGAAATGCAGTTATTCGCAGCCCCGCTGGCTCGGGCGCTGTCCCGAATGCGGCGAGTGGAATACTCTCGAAGAGATAATTGTCCAGGATGCTGGCTTTGCTTCTTCTTCCGCCCTAGCCGGTGCAGGCGGCGCGCGTGGTGGAGGGCTTCGGGGCGGTTCGGGAATTGTACCCAAGGCGATTCCTCTTTCGGCCGTGGACGCGCAAGATGGCGCCCGGCTTGGCACTGGTATTCCGGAACTAGATAGGGTGCTCGGCGGATCGGCGATGAAGCGTTCGGCAATTCTAGTCGGTGGTGAACCGGGCATCGGAAAGTCCACGCTGCTCTTGCAGGCGGCCGCTTCTGCCGTGACGAAGGGGCGCATTCTCTATGTGTCGGGTGAAGAATCTGCCGCCCAGATCCGTTCCCGTGCGGATCGGCTCGGTCTTCCTGTCGATCGTATCGAAATTCTCTGCTCGGGTCGGCTTGAGGATATTGAACGTGCACTGAACGAGATCAATCCTGTATTCGTCATCATCGACTCGATTCAGACGGTGTATTCACCCGACGCGGGCGCAATTCCCGGTACCGTCAATCAATTGAAACTGTGCGCTCATGAATTGGTCGGTTGGGTGAAGGAACGCGATTCGGTGTTGTTTCTCGTCGCTCATGTTACGAAGGACGGAACGATTGCCGGCCCCAAGGCTCTCGAACACCTCGTTGATACGGTCATTTCCTTCGAACGGAATGATGATGATGTCCGTTTCTTGCGGGCACTCAAAAACCGGTTTGGGTCGGTGGACGAACTCGGTATTTTCCAGATGACCGCAAAGGGGCTCGCCACGGTCGAGGATCCTTCAAGTCTTTTTATCGTCAGACGTACGGGCTCGTTACCCGCCGGCGTTGCAGTCGTTCCGGTCCTCGAGGGAAGTCGGGTGTTTATGGTTGAAATTCAGGCACTTACTGTTCCGGCAAAAAGCGCCATGACCCGGGTGTATTCCGATCGCATCGACGCGGCGCGGGTTAGCCGTATCGCCGCTGTGCTCGAAAAACGTATTGGACTGCGGTTTTCGGATCAGGACATTTACATAAATGTGGCCGGCGGTGTTCGGCTCGCGGAAAGCGCTATAGACCTCGCCCTTGCAGCAGCTCTCTATTCGGCCCGCACCGACATAGCGACTCCCGGCGGTACCGCTCTTATTGGCGAGCTGAGCCTTGCAGGTGAAGTTCGGCCAGTCAATCGCTTGAAGCCCCGGGTGAAGGCAGCGCTTGGTCTTGGTTTTACCCGCGTTCTTGTGCCGGAAACCGAAGCGGGAGCTCTTGTAGTTCATGATATCAAGGACGTGATTAGCGCTCTTTTTGGAAAAAAATAACAGGTGAGGAACCTGAATCTGGGAGTATCGAAAATGAAAAAAAACTTAGCGAATGTGGCACAGAGGCGGCTTGCCTTCGTGCTGTTCGTGGCTTTGTCCTTTGCCCTTGCTTCTTGCGGTAGATCATCAACCGCCCGAAACCCTCCGGCCTCGGCGGTCTATAAGAAGACGGAAGCACCGGTTGCCGATCGCGTCGCCGATCTCCTTAAACGGATGACCCTTACCGAAAAAATCGGGCAGATGACCCAGATCGAGAAGGGCAGTCTGAAAGCGGGTGATGTCGCAACTTTTTTCCTTGGTAGCGTGTTGAGCGGCGGAGGCGGAAGTCCTGCTCGAAATACGGCCGCAGATTGGGCTGACATGGTTGACGGCTTCCAAAAGGAGGCGTTTTCCACCCGGCTCGGTATTCCGATTCTGTATGGCGTAGATGCAGTGCACGGGCACAACAATCTGAAAAACGCGACGATATTTCCGCACAACATCGGCCTCGGTGCTGCGAATGACACGAACCTGGTCGCTCGCATCGGAGCAGCAACGGCTCTCGAAACAGCGGCTGCCGGAATTCCGTGGAACTTCGCCCCCTGCGTCGCGGTTGCCCGCGATCCGCGCTGGGGACGGACTTATGAATCGTACGGTCAGGATCCCGCGCTCGTTTCTGCACTCGGCGGCGCGTACATCGAAGGCTATCAGTCTCCGATACCGGGCCTGCAGGTGAAGACCGCTGCGACGGCCAAGCATTTTCTCGGTGACGGCGCTGCTGTCTGGGAATCCGCGCGTAAGGACAATTTCCGTATCGATCAGGGCGACGCGCGGGGCGACGAGACATACCTTCGAACGGTGCTGCTTACTCCTTATGAGGCCGCTATCAAGGCCGGTGTCCGTACGGTGATGGTTTCGTTTTCGTCCTGGAACGGCACAAAAATGCACGGACAAAAAGAGTTAATCACCGGGCTTCTCAAAGAAGAGCTCGCCTTTTCCGGTCTGGTTGTTTCGGACTGGGGCGGGATAGATCAGGTTGCTTCGGATTATCATGCAGCGGTCGTTGCTGCGATCAACGCCGGTATTGATATGAATATGGTGCCCTATGATGCACGCGCTTTTATTGGTGTTATGGAAAAGGCTGTTGCTGCCGGCGAAATTCCGATAAGCCGGATAGACGATGCGGTGAGCCGGATTCTCCGGGTCAAATTCGAAATGGGCCTTTTCGAAACCCCACTCGCCAACCGCGACCTTGCTTCGTCCATCCGTTCTGTGGATCATCTCGCCCTTGCTCGCGAAGCTGTTGCGAAGAGTCTCGTGGTTCTTCGGAACGATGGCATCTTGCCTCTTTCAAAAAATATGAAAAAAATATACGTGGCCGGAAACGCGGCGGATGACCTTGGCATTCAGTGCGGCGGATGGACGCTCGACTGGCAGGGCAAACCGGGCAACAATACTGAAGGGACGACCATCCTTGAGGGAATACGGGAAAAACTCTCCGGGGCGGAGGTGGTGTTCGATGCATATGGCCGTTTCGATTCGATCGACGGAGGCGCCATCTGTGTGCTCGCCGTCGGCGAAACTCCCTATGCAGAAGGGGTCGGAGACAGCGAAAGTATCGCCTTCAAACCCGGCGTCGCGGATATCATCGAACGGGTAACGGCGAACTTCGGCACAGTAGTGCTGGTTGTGGTGAGCGGCCGCCCTCTTGTGCTCGACGGCCCGTCTCTATCGGCTGGTGCCCTTGTTGCCGCCTGGCTTCCGGGAACAGAGGGAAGCGGGGTTACGGACGTGCTTTTCGGTGATGTGCCCCCGTCGGGCAAGCTGTCCTTCGACTGGCCGAAGTCGGTAACGCAGCTTCCCTTCAGCCGGTTTATTTCCGGCGAGGAAAAGCCGCTTTTTCCTGTCGGCTTTGGTCTTTCGTACTGATTACTTGAACAGGGTGCCGAGGAGTGCGGGTACGGCGATAAAGTTGCCGATCGCACCGCCGAGGCTTGAAAGCATGAATATCAACAGTACGTGAGATATACGGTTTTTGTAGAAACCGCGTACCGTGGTAATGTCGGTCGTGAGGTGTTCCATATCCTGCACGCGGGGTTTTCGTACCCACACTTGTGCAAGACCCGAGAAGAGGCCGACTCCGATAAACGGATTAATGGTCGCGACCGGAGCTCCGAAAAACGCGGTCAAGATGGCAGCCGGGTGTCCGAGGGCGATGATGGTGCCGAGGGCTGCAAGAGACCCGTTCCATAAAAGCCAGCGAACGAGCATGTCGAGCGAGGTGAGCGCACCCCCGGTAAAAAAACCGGCGACGAGCAGCGCGACGATCGCGGCGGGAAAAGCCCAGCCGGCGATCTTTGATCCGAGCGTTTTCGGCGGAACAGACGAGATGTCAGTGGTGTCGGAACTTCTCGTACCGGCAGCCAGCTCGCGGATGATTGCTTCGGTTCCCGGCAGGTGTCCCGCCCCAAGAATTGCGACAAGCTTTGTTCCTTCCGCTTCCCATATATGGCTTGCGAGGTAGCGGTCGCGTTCATCTATCAACACTTCCTTAACAGTCGGAAGGTATTTTGCAAGCTCTTCCATCATACCGTCCATCGCGCCTTGCTCTTTCAGGTTTTCAATATCTTCGGCCTTCAGTTCTTCATCGGAGAACGCACTCGAGACGAGGGTTGCGAGCAGTTTTGATTTTCCCCACAGATTATTTTTTGCCCATGCCCGCTGGAGAGTGACATGGATCGGTCTATCGACCATGGTCGCGGGAATTCCTTCATCAAAGGCGATCCGTATGGATTCTTTCATTTCGTCGCCGGGCTTTACACCGACATCGTCGCCCATGCGTTTCTGAAACGACGAGAGTACAAGATTTGCAAGGAGCAGAAATCCTTTTCCGTCCTTCAACACCTTACTTATATCCAGTTCCTGCCAGCCCTTGTCATTCTTGAGCGATTGGAGGCGGCCTTCGTCGAGTTCGACGCAAACGCGGTCCGGATGTTCCGTGCGGATGATATTGGCCGCTTCGTCGATACTTTCTTTGGATATATGCGCGGTTCCGACGAGGATAATCTGTCGGCCGTTAACTTCAATCCGTTTCACAGTCTGCTTCATTTTTTCTCCTGTATGCTGCTATCTCGTTTGCTGCCTGCTGCAGAAATTTCTGTGGTCCCGGATATTTTTCCTTTCGGATGGTTCCACCGGCCATGTGCGGATGTCCGCCCCCCGTGCCGATGCCCACGAGCACCTTTCTCACAATGTATCCCGCATCTACGCAACGGTCACGTGTCCGCACAGACAGTCGGTATTCCGCTCCCTGTGCCTCGATCACAATCACGAAGCTTATTTCCTGTAAGCGTAGCAGAAAATCGGCCAGTACGGAAAGTAGTTCTGCAGTATAATCGCCGTGCACTTCGACAAGAAGGATAGAATCAGTGATCAGGAAGGAACTGAAGGCTGCTCCGATATCCGCGAGTTGCGCGGTGCTGAGGGACGTACGGACAACCTCTCGTGCAAGTTCGCTGTTGCCGAGGAAAAAAAGGTTGTAATGGGCGTCGAGGTCGGTGCGGCTTACCCGCCGGGAGAGAAAATCGGTATCAAGCTGGATTCCTGCGAGAAGCGCTGTTGCTGTGGTCGTGTCAGGGGTTTCGCCCGCTTCTTTCCAGTAAGTCCAGATTATTGCCGAGCAGGAGCCGACTTCTTTGCGTACGTCAATGAAGGGGCAGATGAGTTTTTTTCGCGACGGATGGTGGTCGATTACGGCAGTGAGCGTACCTGCAACGGTCTTGACTGTGCCTCCCGCGGGAGAGCCGTCGACAATGATGGTCTGGTAGGACTCATCGGTACAGGCAGCCTCGAAGGGAATGAGCTTGATTTTCAAGGCGTCTATCATGGTGGACAACGAGATGCTCTGAATGAGTCCTCCGTAGGTCATTGCGCAGTCGAAGTTCCTGCGGAGCAGCAATTCACACAGGGCATAGGCCGAACCCAGTGCGTCATGATCGGGAAAATCATGCGTCTGGACTAGCACTGACCGTTTGGGATTGAGGGTTTCCAGCAATGAGCGGTACGGAAATTCCATTGGCTAGCCTTGTACGGTTTTATCCCCGTCGGTTTCGAGATTCCTGATAGCCCACTGGCTCAGGCGGAATTCAAAAAAGTTCGGAGCCGGAATGGAAACGACCTCGAGATAATACTTCTGGGCTATGGATTTACTGCCGAACAACTCGTAATACATCGCTGCATAGAAAAGCATCCGGTTCCGGGTGTTGACATTTTTTTCCTTGGTAATGCGGACAAGCACTTCGGCATCGCCAGACCGGTCGACAAACAGGCGACACAAAAAGTATTCGGTGCTGGTTCGGTCGAGTGTCGTTATATATTTTCCCATGAAGGTTTTCGCCTCGATATCTTTTTTCTGGCGGTACATACAGAGTGTGGCCATCAGTGCATAGGAGCTGTTTTTGGGATTGTAGACCAAGGCTTGCTGAAAGGCGGCGCGGCTTCCCGCATAATCACCCTTGCCCCACAGGAGAATACCAAGGCTTTCGGAAGCATAGAAATACTGGGGATACAGGCGGGTTATAGCCGAATAATCGAAAATCGCCTCGTCAGTGTAGCCGAGATCGTCATTGAGACCGGCTCGATAGATGTAGGCCAGATAGGACTCGGGCTCGAGGCGCACTGCTTCGGTGAAGGCTTTTCTGGCTTCTTCCTGTTTCGCCGTGGCGATGAGGTATCCGCCGTAGTCAATCCATTGGCTGTACACCCCAGGATCCAGTTCTACCGCTTTTCGTATGTCATCGAGCGCTCCGCTCATATTGTTCGTTTCCGACCTGACCCGAGCCCGTTCTGCCCACAGGATGCTGTATCCTGGATCTTTCCCGATCGCGAGGTTGAGCGTGTCTCCCGCCTTTACGAGATCCGCCTGCATATAATACACGCGGGCGAGACCGAGGAGGGCTTCGGTGTTGTCCGGATCTGCGGCGACGGCCTTGATGAGCCAACTTTTCGCCAGCGTATAATTTTTACGTGCGTAGAGATCAAGGCCGAGGGCTGTCAGTGCCTGGCTATTGCCCGGCTGAACCGCGAGTACCCTGTTCAGATATTTTGACCGGGTCGAGTTGTCGTTTCGTGCGCCAGCAATGACTGCCTGGATATAGAGTACATCAGAATTGTCGGGATTGGATTGTTCCATCTTGTTGGCGAGGACCGCACTGTCTTCCAGTTTGCCGGAGGAAAGCATAATGGACAGTTTCAGGAGCTGAATCGAGGGATCCGAGGCATCAGGGGCAGGGATCATATCGAACAGCGCGAGTGCTTCGGTGTTTTTTCCCGCTGAGAGTAGCTGTGAAAGTTGTTCGGCAAAGGCGACTCGGGTATAAACAGGGGGTCTTTCGGGTTCGGAGACCGGTTTGTCAACCGGTTCATTCCCCGGCTTTTCCCTGGCTTGCCCGCCCGGCTGCCGGGGCGCCTGACCTGGTGTCTTGCAGGAAAAAAGGGCAAAGGCAGTAAAAACACATAGGATGAACAATCCTGATTTAGCTGATAATCGCATGGTATCCCCTCGAAGACGTTGAAATTGTCACGTGCTTTAGTTACACTCAAGCAAATGATGAAATATCTATCCCGCAGAATCTTGTTGCTTACTGCGCTCTATATCTGTATAATTTTCGGCATTTTCGCCCTGCAGTTTACCAATGGCAATGCTTTTTCTCTCTCTATCGGATCAATGATGGTTTCCGGAACTACCGGAACTACCGAGTCGGGCAATTCTGTTCCCGTACTTCCTCTGCACATCGGCTCCAATGGACTCGATTTCTTCCTCGACGCGCAGAATTCGCTCACGGCATATACCTCGGAAAAAACCTCTGTTGCGCTCAAGGTTACTGCAATCAAGGAAGAAGCCACCCGTTTTACTGTTTTTTTTACCGACAGTGTTTCCGTCACCTTTTCATCTGAAAAACGCGGCGATGTCGATATCCTGTCCGTTCAGGCCTCCATTCCGGCCAAATACCAGAAAGTGGTGTTCCCCTACAAGACCACTCGCAGCGCCCGCATCGAAAAGAAGGATTCGCTTACCCTTGTTTCCACTGGTAAAAAACAGTTTGTGTTCTCCGGTGCCGCGGTGAGCCAGACAACGGCTTCCGGAGTCCGAGGCCTCTCGCTGCTCCGTGCATCGCCACTAGTGTACTATCAAACCTACATTCCTGCAAAGGGGCTTGTCATCGAGGACCTTCCCGGGTTGGTCGGGGCCTCGGCTTCGGCTTATTCGCGATCGGTTGAACTGTACGCGGCAAATGCGCTTGTGGCCTTAAAAGAAGCTGTTGCTTCCGGATCCTTTTCCGAGCCGGTCGTCGCCGCCTATATTGCGGAAATGGGGCGGATTGGTATGTACCGGGCAGCAGTCGAGTCGATCCCGGAATCCTGGAGGAACGGACCGTCCCGCAGTTTCCTGACGGCTACTTTCCTCAACAATCTTGAACGGACCTACGCTTCCCTCGTAACGAAAGAGCGGCAAGATCGCCTCGAGATCTCGCGGAAGCTCACCGAGAATAATCCCGCCTGCTTCGAGTTTCCATCACTCATTCCCTATCTCGTGGACCGGGGCAGCGCGGTGCTCCTGAAGGATGTCGAGCGCGCGGTGTCTTCAATTGATGTTGCTGTCCTTTCTCCGCTCCAGGCTGCAGGCATTCTCGAAGCCAGTATGGATTATCCGCTGTACGCACCTACCCAAACCAACACTCTGATTACGCTTGCGGATGCCTGCGAACGCAGGCTCAAGGCCTCGCTGGTCCGTATTAACGACAACCTGTATGTGAGCGCGGACGGAAAGTCCATCGACACTATGGACACGCTCCGGATAGCACCAATTCTGATCCGTTACGGTTCGGCGTCCGGTGACAAAGGTTCCTGGAAAGCCGCCGGTTATCTGCTGGTTACTTCGCTTGTGGCGTTTGCCGGAGATCAAGCTGTCCTTCCCGCTGGTTTTAATCTGGCAGGCGGAGAAGGCGCAGGTGAAAAGACCGGTATCATCGCCAAACCCGAACAGACGCTTTCTCCTGCGGCGATATATCCGGCGCTGGTTGTTGGAAATACTTGGTATCCACACGCGATGTCTCTTGCCGATCAGGCAGGCCCTGGCGTCTGGGCCTGGACCAGCGCTCAGTCGATCAAAATTTCCCGGCCGTCTGAAGGCGTCATGAAGATTACCACCCGTTTCCCGCAGGGCGAAACCCATTATATGGTGCTGCGCGGCATCAAGCCGTTCTATCGTATCTCGATTTACGATCTCGATTTCCGAACCGATCCACGTTTCGAGAGCTATAATTCATCGGGGTATGTGTACAACGAGCAGACGGGAACCCTGTATCTCAAGATGCGTCACAAGGCTGAATATGAAGATGTGATAATCTACAGCGGAGCGGCACCTGCCGCCTCTGGTCCGGCATCGGGCGGCACCGAAAGTGCTTCCATAGGACAATCTGGAGACTCTGTCCAGGTAGCCACGGGAAACGATTCGGCTGCCCAGTAAATCCGTCAGTTATTGCTGTCCGGCCGCTTCCATGACTTGATCAAGCTCTTCTGTCGTGTCGCATACGAGGCTGGCTGCGTAGTAGAGCGCAATTGCTGTTTCGGTGGTAAGTGCTCCCATCGGTACGGCTCCTTCCCGCCACATACGCCGAGCTGTTGAATAATCCGAAAAATCCACAACCCCTTCCTGCTGCGAGGTGCAGTAAAACCTGCATCCTTTCTTGCGTCCCTGGATCAAGAGCGACTTGAGCGAGTAGGGGTTTTCTTTCATGCTGCCGGTACCCTTTTCGTACAATTCCATGATGAAACAGGAAATACCCGCGTCGGTTAGGGCGAGCAAACGGTCGGCCCGGAGTCCCGGGTAAATCCGGCATAGGTACATCCGGTCGGCCGCTTCCGAGAGAATGCGATTCATGACATAGGCGTCGGTGTCGTGGTATTCGGTCAGGAGTCCTTGTCCGGTAAAAACCGGTTCCCCGGTGTTCCAGTTTGTGAAGCCGGCATTAGAGGGACGCAAAAATTTCAGGTTGAGTGGAGAAAGGATTCGTTCTCCGAATGTCACATACACACCCTTCGTTTTTTCCCGCGCAAGCCGGATGGCCATGTTCAGGTTGAGCCGGGCTTCGTCCGGGGCGTTGCTGTCATTTTGGGGCGCAGGAGGGGTGTTCGAGGCGGTCAGCACGATCGGTACCGGCGAGTCCGCGAACAGCCAGTACACGAGGGGTGCAGTATAAGCCAGCGTATCGGTGCCATGGGTTATAACAATTCCATTTGCCGTGCCCGAGGCGATCCGCTGCGCGATTGCGTGGATGAGGGCGGCCCAGTCTGCCGGCTGGATTTCCTCGCTCAGAAGCCGCTCGGTGGGAATGCTCTCGAAGCTGATATGGAGGTCCGAAAGATCAGGGGTAATCATGGTTTTCAGTACCCGTTCGTCACCTGCAGCGATTTCGCCGCCGTTTATGCTGCCGGAGATTGTGCCGCCCATGGACAGGACATAGATGACGCTGATCTGGAGCTCTTCCTTCAGCAGTGCTTTCACCGTGAGCGGGTCGGCAAGGCCACGGGTTTTTTTCATAATGATTCCGGTCAGGAATTCGAGCGGTCCCATGTCGCCCTCGCGGAGCTTTCTTGCCTCGGGTTCATTTTCCTGTATTGTTTTCTGCACCAGGGTACGCAGCTGCGCGGTATCGGTAATCTGGCTCCAGCTGTGTTCCTTCATCAGTTCGTCGGGATCTTTGTCCGTTTCGAGCACCGAGAGCAGAAGCTGCTTGGCAATTCGAGAGTGAATAATCTTGTGGTGATACAGGGTAAGGATCGCGGCGAAACGGCGCGGGGATAGTGGTGATTCCTGTACATTCATCCCTTCCTTGCGGAGGAGCCCAGTAACGTCGGACATGAGCCAGTGCGCTGTTTCCATTGCGTCGGCCCCGGCTGCTATGGTTTGCTCGAAAAAGTCCGCCCGGGCTTTTTCGTCGCAGATGAATTCCGCGCGCATTCGTGCAATGCCCCAGGTTGTGATAAGCCGGTTTTGTCGTTCGGACGGATGCTCGATGGCGGAAGCGCGCAGTTCGGCCAAGATCGCCGGTGGACAGCGGTATTCGGCAGCGCCTTCGATGGTAAGTGTTTTGAGTGCCGAGACCGATTCCCTGTTCTGGTAAAATTCGGTACGGTCCTGTCGTTCGTTCCATAGGCGGCTTTCGGAAGTTACCGTTCCGCCGGAGGTGAGTATTTCTTCCTGGCGGTGTAGTTCGGCGTTGATCGCCTTGCGAACAAAATTGAAGGAGTTGAGGTTCCGGAGCTTGACGGAATAGTCGGGCTTTTCCGGGAACCGGGCAAGAGACACGTAGGCGTTGCAGCGGATAACGGTTTCGAGTGGCACACCCTTGAGAATTCCCATGTACTGGATACGGCGGCGCAGTTCTGTCAGGAATATTTCGGCTTCCTCGCCGAGTTCGAAATCAGCTCCTGTGCGGATGCGGATGTTTGGCGCTCCTGCCTGGGAAAAATCCATACGGGCTTCGCCGTTCACGTGGGTAAGCCTGCCCGCATCCTCTTCCAGTCGGACTTCGGTGATGGTAATGCGCTTCTTGCGCCGGTGAAACTCGATATCCATAAAACCGTTTCCCCCGATTTTGACGGAGGCTCCGGAGAGGCTATACTGTTCGGGGAGGGACGGGCTTCCTTTCGGACGTTCGTAGAGTGCTTTTTCGGTGAGACTGCAATCGAGTGCATGAGAAAGAGTGTAGGCCTTGCGTGCGGCCTGCGGATTTATTACCGGATACGCTCCACCTTCCCGACGGCAAATCGGACAGGTTCCCGCTTTGTTTCCGATATAACAGGAACAAAAGGCTTTTTCATTGGTGGAAACCAGTATTCGTACCTCGAGAAACACATGGGATTGATACATCTCCCCCTCCGTGAGTGCTTTTTTTTTGCCTTACCAGTATATAATTTTCAAACACTTTATGATATACTTAAAAATTGACGCGGCTTGTTTAAAAGCCATAAAGGAGAATGCGTGAACAAGCGAGACTTCCCCAAAGTTCATTTCTATGATCAGGACTTTGTCGATATATATGACCGGAGCTGGGCCTGGATCCAGGACTACTGGATTACTCCCGAAATTGAAGGCCTCTCCCCCGAAGGTTATTTTATCTATCCCGATGGTGAAGAATCAATCCTTAACCAGTACGAAACTATTTTCTCTTCGTTCTTTTTTGTGTATTCGAACCGCAATTATCATGCGAACCAAAGCTTGGACTTTTTTTACGAGCATCAAGAAGAAAATGGTGCTATCCGCTGGAAATATAACCTCCTGACTGGCGATCCCGTGCTTCCCAAGGACAATCCCGAGGGAATCGGCATGCCGCTTTTTGCCTGGGCAGAATTCAACCTGTTTCACAAGTCGGCTAACAAGAAGCGCATCAAGGATATCATTCCCGTTCTCCAAAAGTACATGAGCTGGATCGACGCGACCTTCAAGAAGGAAAATGGCCTTTATAAGGTACCACTTGCCGCAACCACCATGATCAATTCCCCGCGAAAAAAAGCGGCCTATCTCGTTGACTTCAATACAGCTCTCGCGATTAATGCCCTCTACATGTCCGCACTCGGCGATATCCTCAACGACAAGGACCTCAGTTTCCAGTACAAACGCATGTATTTTTCCCTCAAGACCCGCATTAATACCCACATGTGGGATCCCGATACCGGTTTTTATCACGATATCGACGAGGATAACGTACGCTTGCCCCAGAAAACCATTGCCGGTTTCTGGCCGCTCTTGGCCGAGATTCCCAATGAGGATAAGGCCGAAAAACTGATTGCCCATTTGCTCAATCCCAAGACGTTCGGAGTTGATCATCCCTTTCCGAGTCTATCAGCCGACGACCCGGAATATGACGAGCGCGGCATGGGTTACCGGGGCAGCGTGTTTGCACCTTTCACCTTCATGGTCGTAAAAGGCCTTGAAAAATACCAGCGCTGGGATCTTGCTCGCGAAAGTTCCATCCGCCACCTCTACTATGTTCTCGACGCCATGTCACCGAACGGAGAACACAATAAAGGCAGCCTGTGGGAAGCGTATCTGCCCGGCAAGGAGGGTCCTGCCCAATGGCCGGGCAGGGAAGGATTTCCCCGCAAGCAGTATTTGCCGTACACCGGGCTTTCCACCATCGCCCTCATGATAGAGAACATCATCGGGCTTTCAATAAGCCTCCCTCGCAAGACGGTGGACTGGATCATTCCCAACCTCGAGGTAATGGGTATCGAAAACCTCAGTCTCAAGCGCAACCTGATTACGATTCTTTCCAACAAAAGCCAGCGTGGCTGGGAAATTCACATGGAAAGCGAAAAACTGTATTATTTTACGATTAACATTCTCGGCCAGAAGAAAAAAACGCTGCCCATCCCGTCCGGGAAATGTTCCATGCTCATTGACAAGTTATAACCGGATTGTAACCATACTCTCACAGTGGCAGTGTACTGTGATCCGGTGAACAAGGTAAAATGACCAGTATGAACAAACAAACACAAAACCGGCTCGAGGCAGTCATAGAGATCGGGGCCACCGGCATCCGCTTGATGGTTGTCGAGGTGCCCGGGGACGGAAAGTGGACGGTGATCGACCGGGCCGAGCGATCTCTTGCCCTCGGGCGTGACGTGTTCACTTCGGGCGTAATTTCCCGCGATTCGCTCCTGCAGTGCCTGGCAATTCTTAATCGCTACCGCGAGATTCTTTCGGGTTGGAACATCCCGGACGAACAGGTGACTGTTCTCGCCACGAGCGCCATTCGTGAAGCCCGTAACCGCGACTCAATACTCGACCGGCTTGCAGTCAAGACGGGTTTCAGCGTGCGTGTCATCGACGGCATTGAGGAAAACCGCCTCATGTATCTCGTTGTCGACTACGCGCTCCGCGACGCTCCATCCAAGCTCTCCAAAATCAATTCGATAATCCTTGATGTCGGCGGTGGCTCCACCGAAATCATGCTTTTACAGAAGGGTAAGATGGTCGCTGCCCACAGTTTCCGTATGGGAACAGTCATCATCGAGCAACAGATCAAGGCGATGATGGGATCGGCGAAGGATATGCGCCGCTTTCTTGCAGAATACATTCACACAACTGCGGACAACCTCAACAACGAGCTCCGGCTCGATCTTGTAAAGCAACTCATCGCGATCGGCAGCGATGCCCGCCTTGTAGCACGCAGCGTCGGTGCTCAGGAATCAGATCTGTATGCTGTCATTTCTCGTGAGGTCTTTATTGCGTTTGTCGATCGGGTTACGGCGTACAGCCTCGAGGAAGTTGTACAACATTTCCGCATCAGCTACAGCGAGGCCGAAACCCTGGCGCCGGGGCTGCTTTCCTATCAATTTTTCCTCGAGATGACCGGTGCCGAAAACGTGGTTGTGCCCTATCTTTCGATCCGTGAAGGGGTTATCATTTCGAAGCTTGCCGGTCCGGATCATCTGGTGCGAGAGGAATTCTACAATCAGGTTGTTGCTTCGGCAGTCAACTTAGGCAAGAAATTCCATCTCGACGAGGACCATTCCCGGTACGTGACGCGCATTGCCCTAAAGCTGTTCGACGGTCTCGAGAACGAACTTGGTCTCGACCGCCATGCGCGGCTTATTCTCGAGTCGGCGGCCATTTTGCACGACATAGGTTCTTTCATCCGCTCGAGCGATCATCACATCCATAGTCAATATATCATCCTGCACTCGGATATTTTCGGGCTGAACAAGGAAGACATGAACATTCTTTCGAATGTTGTCCGCTATCACCGTTCCGAGCTTCCGAGCGCAGCTCATCAGGGGTATGCGGCCTTGGCCCGTGCTGATCGCACCATGGTGCTGAAGCTTTCCGCGCTTCTGCGCGTCGCAGATGCCCTCGACCGCGGTCATTCACAGCATATCCAGGATTTTGATATCGAGCTCACGCGTGATACTCTTTTCCTGCGTGCGCGCGGCACTCACGACATTACGCTCGAGCGGCTTGCGCTCGAAGAAAAAGCCGATCTGTTCGAAGATATTTTCGGCTATAATCTGATGATGATTTGAGGCACTGACATGAAAGAAACAGCATTTACGTACCTGAACCGCGAACTCTCCTGGATCGAATTCAATGCCCGTGTACTCGGCGAGGCCCAAACTACAAGCGTCCCTTTGCTCGAACGGCTGCGGTTTCTCACTATTGTGTCATCCAATTTCGATGAATTTTTCATGGTGCGCGTAGCGAGCCTTAAAGCCCAGTGTTGCCGCAACTCGGAGTGGAACGATGCTTCCGGCTTGGCTGTTCGCGAACAGCTTGAACGTATTTCGGTACGGGTGCACGAGCTCGTCAAGCTGCAATACAGCTGCCTGCTCAATGATATCCTTCCGGGGCTTGCTTCAGAAGGGCTTCATTATATTTCACCTGCCCGGTACAATCCCGATCAGATCAGATTTCTCGATTCCTTTTTCATGGCGGATGTTTTTCCGCTGTTAACCCCGCTCCGGACCAAGGGAGACGGCCTTTTTCCGAGTATCGGAAACCTTCGCCTGCACGCGGCTTTCCTCCTGAAAAATAACATCACTGTCCCTACCGGCGCACTCGCGAATTTCCTCGAGACCACCGGAATCCTGAACGAGCCTCGTGGCGACACGAGCCAGGCGGTGGTGCATCCACCGCTCGCAATAGTCCAGATTCCGGCCAGCATTCCGCGCATCGTTTGGCTTCCCGCTATCAACGGCGAGCGGTTCTTCACTCTGCTCGACGATGTGGTTCGCACTTTCGGTCAATGCCTGTTTCCCGGATTCAGCATTGAAGAAAGCCTTTTATTCAAAATTACCCGCGATGCAGACTTCGCGGTCGACGAGGACCGGGAAGAGGATTTTATCGCCGCTATTCAGGAAGTATTGGTGTCTCGCTTGTCTTCCGTGCCGGTGCGCCTCATCTGTACGGGAGAAAGCTCCGCGATCCGCGCTTTTCTCAAGGAAGGTATGGGACTTTCCGAGGCGGACATATACCCGGTGCCGGGGCCGATGGACCTTGCAACTCTGGTCGAGCTTGCGAATACCGAAGGCTTCGACCATTTGCGAAATCCGCCCTGGAAAAACTACTGGCCGGTTGATATTCCGTCCGACGTACCGCTGTGGGACTCTCTCAAGCGTACCGACGTACTGCTGCATGTGCCATACAATTCGTACGAGCCGGTTCTCCGCTTCATAAATGATGCCGCTGACGATCAGTCAGTACTCGCTATCAAGATGACCTTGTACCGTACGAGCGGTGATTCGCCCATCATCAGGGCGCTCGAGCGGGCCGCCCGGTCGGGTAAGCATGTCACGGTATTCGTGGAACTTAAGGCCCGTTTCGACGAGGAACGTAACATTTCCTGGGCGCACCGCCTCGAGGAAGTCGGTATAATAGTGGTGTATGGAATTGCGCGGCTCAAGGTCCATGCGAAAATCCTCCTTGTTATCCGGCGAGAAACGGACGGAATCCGTCGCTATGTACACCTGTCCACCGGAAACTACAACGACCGTACGGCCCGCTTCTACGTCGACATGTCGCTCTTTACGACAAACCTCGAAATTGCGAACGACGCGACGCTCTTTTTTAACATGATATCCGGTTATTCGGCGATTATGAGCACCCGCCGGCTCGTCATGGCGCCTGTTGACCTCAAGAGCCGGCTGATATCCCTGATCGAACGTGAAATTACGCGTTCAGTACCTGAACGGCCCGGTCTCATTGAGGCGAAAATGAATAGCCTCGCGGACACCGAGATCATCGATGCCCTCTACCGAGCGAGTAATGCCGGCGTCAAGGTTCTGCTCAATGTTCGGGGCGTGTGTATGCTCGTTCCGGGGGTGAAGGGCATGAGCGAGAACATCACGGTGGTGAGTGTCATCGACCGTTACCTCGAGCATACGCGAATTTTCTGGTTCGAGAATGCTGGAGCAGACGAACTTTTCCTTTCGAGCGCCGACTGGATGAGCCGGAATCTTGACCGCCGCGTCGAGCTGATGTTCCCTGTCCTGCAAGAAAACATCCGCAAACAGATTTGCGACATCTTGCACTTGTACTTTACCGACAATGTTAAGGCGCATTACTTGCAGAGCGACGGTACGTGGATACATCGTTCCCTTGCGAAAGGAGAAAAACCGGTGAGAATTCAAGAAGTATTGAATGATACGGAAAAAAGGCGGGCGGAACTGTTCGAGCAGGAGCCGCAGCGAGAGTTTACCGTGCGGCGTACCTGATTTCCGCTATTTTGTCAGGATGTCGTATACCCGGTCGAGATCATCGCGTGAAAAGTAGGATATTTCTATCGTACCGCGTTCGAGATTACCTTTTACGAGGACTTTCGTTCCCATCGCGTCGATGAATTTCTGCTCGATGTTGCGTACTTCAATATCCTTCAAGAGTTCTTTTTCACTTGCCTTCGTGGGCTTTTCTTTTTTTTCGGTGCCAGCCCGGCTTCCGCCATTCAGTTCAGCGGCCATACGCTCGGTTTCGCGGACGGACAGACCGTTGCCCACGATGCGTCCGAACAGGATGCGCTGGTCCGACGGGTTGAGCACCGACAGGATTGCCCGTGCGTGACCCGGTGTGATCTGGCCGGTTGAGAGCGACGAGATCATGTCTTCGGGCAGTTTGAGGAGGCGTAGCGCGTTAGCCACCGTGGATCGGTTTTTACCGACGCGAACAGCAGCTTCTTCCTGACTCAGGTTGCCGAGGGTCATCAGCTTGTGATATGCCTGTGCTTCTTCAACAGGATTGAGATTTTCGCGCTGAATATTTTCGATGAGGGCGACTTCAAGCTTGCGTTCGTCGGAATACTTCTTGATAACAACAGGTACCTTCGAGAGTCCCGCAAGCCGGGCCGCTCTTGTTCGACGTTCACCCGCGATTATGTAATAAGTGCCATCGCCAGTTTCCTCGACAATAATAGGCTGGATGATGCCGTGCTCCCGGATGGAGTCTGCAAGCTCGCGAAGAGCTTCCTCGTCGAAATCGCGCCGGGGCTGATGGGGATTTGGTTTAAGCAGTACCGGATTTATGAAAAGTTCGGTTCCTGCTGATCCGTTTCCGGTGGAAGGGGAATTCCTGTTTTGCGAGTTGTCCGATTCTTCCAGCAGTGCTTCCAGTCCGCGTCCGAGTCCGCCCGATTTAGCCACGTTCAAGTACCTCTTTTGCAAGTTTTTCATAGCTGCGTGCGCCGACACAGAGGGCATCGTATTTGCAGATCGGGAGACCGTGGGACGGTGCCTCGGAGAGCCGGACGTTTCGTGGAATGATCGTGCGGAACACCCTGTCTTTGAAATATGAGGTAACCTGCTGGACGACATCCTGTGCAAGGCGCGTCCGGGAATCGTACATGGTAAAAAAGATGCCCCCGATGTCGAGGCTGGGATTGAGGGTTTTCTGTACGCGTTTGACGGTCTGGAGGAGGAGGGTGAGTCCTTCGAGGGCGAAGTATTCGCATTGCAGCGGGATAAGCACTGCATCGGCGGCCACAAGACCATTTAGGGTCAATATGCCGAGCGAGGGCGGACAGTCGATCAGGATGTAGTCGTAATCTGCCTTGACCGGTTCGAGCGCGTTTTTCAGGTAATATTCGCGTTTTTCCTGGTCGACCAGTTCGATTGCGGCGCCCGAAAGATCGATGGAGGCGGGTATGACTGAAAGCCCGGGGATTACCGATTCCCTGATGACGGACCGGATAGGGATGGTTCCTGCGAGAATGTCGTAGATGGTCGGTTTTTCCCGGTCCACCCCGACGCCCGAAGTCATGTTGCCCTGCGAGTCAAAATCAACCAATAAGGTCTTTTTTCCGGCGAGGGCTAGATATGCTCCGATATTTATAGCGGAAGTGGTTTTACCCACTCCGCCTTTTTGGTTCACAAAAACAAACGTTTTCCCCATAATGAGACAGTATAGACGATATTTTATCTTTGGGAAAGACTATTCCGACGGCAAGGGATTATAACGTTCTCCATAGTCAAAGGTGTCCGTTTGTTCACTTTTTTTTACAAAACCGATTACGAGATAGGTGATAGGAGTGAAGACAACCTCGATGACGGTCTTGAACAAGTAGTTCGAGAAGGCCATCACTACGAGCACCCCGATGGGATAGAAGCCGAGGAAGGCGATGGCAACAAAGATCATGCTGTCCAGAAATTGGCCGACGATGGTGGAGCCTATGGTCCGGGCCCAGAGGTGTTTTCCGCCCGTGGCGACTTTCATTTTTGAAAGGATGACCGAATTGGAATATTCACCGACAAAATAGGCGACAATGCTTGCCAGAACTATGCGAGGCATCTGCATCAGTATGTTGGTGAAGGATGTCTGGAACGTCCAGCTTGCCTCGGCGGGCAAGAAGCCGATCAGATAGATATTGAGCGTCATGAAGACGAGCATTGCAAGCCCGGTCCAGATGACTTTTCGCGATTCCTTGTATCCGTAAACCTCGGTCAGTACATCGCCAAAGATATACGAAAAGGGAAACAGAAGGGTTCCTCCATCAAAAACGAAGGGTCCGAGTTGGACCATCTTTGACGCAAGAATGTTCGACAGGATAAGTACGCCCACAAAGAGTCCGGTGATGACCGGCAAGAAATTTTTCTTGTTTGTTTGTATCATGGCGGCATTCTAGCGGAATGACCAGTTGTGCACAAGCAAAATTCGGCCACATCCTACTCGAACTGTTTCGGCATGGAGACTGGCATGACAGGGTGGACTTGGTGTATCATCAGGAGGATGAAAGAATACAAGGAAGACAGGCTCATGCAGTTCCTGGAGTCCCGTCTGGAACCTTTTTCAATTGATGGATTACTCGAATTTCTGGATGAAAGCGTAAATGCTGTCGCCGTCGAGGATCTTGCCGGGTTTCTTATATTCAATCAACTGGCTTACCTGAATCCCGCCATAGGCAGTAAAGACGGGCTCTGGCTGACGAGGGCCGGCCTTTTTACCGGCAAATCCCTTGTCCTGTGCCCCACCAACACCGAAATCGCTTCCGGCGTGCTTATCCCCGGCTCCCGTTTCGTTCCCTTTTGCAATCCGGCGCTGCTTCCGCATGAGCTGGGTTTTGTCCATCAGGACAAGCCACTTTCCCGGGTGGCACTCGAATGCACCCCTGAAGAAATTTACTCCAAGTATCAGCTTTTCGGAGATGAATACACACCGCAATATCTTTCACTCGATAACGAGAAAAACAGCGCGCTTTTTTCGGAGGCCGACTACGAGGACCCGGCGGAACTGACCGTATCCGTGATCGACATGCGGGAACTGTACTGGAGCTCCCGTTTCAAGAGCGGTGACCGGCTTGTTGCCCGACTGACCGGCTGGAAAGAAGGAGTGTTCGATCTGGCGGTGCTTCCTGCCGAAGAGCTCGATCCGGCAAAGCAGGCCGCCTGGATGCAAGAAATGGAAGATAGTCTGGTTCATTCTTTTGAAATAGCAGGACCGGGCGCGAGTATGGATGAACAGCTTGCCTTTGCCTATTTTCTCGGAATGGATACGCTCTTTACCCCGTACGCGGCGAGTTTTTCCGACTTTTTGCGCTGGTCCTCGAATGTTGCTATCGAGCCCTATGGTGTGGAGTCCCGACTCTGGCACTCGGATGAAATCATTCCTGCTCAAGGTTCCTGGACCATGACCCTTGTGTCGGCCCCGGTTTCAATGGCCGAAGAAGCCTTTATGCACCTCGCGTTACCTCTGTCGGCCCGCGTTATGGACTCGTACATTCTGGATGCCCTTTTTTGCAAGGAAACCGGGATCGAAGCCCTGCTCGAGCGCATGGTTCCGCCACGGCTGCACGATGCCGCTTTTTGCTTGCCGGTCATCAAGCGAGCGGTTCTTTCCCGGTTCAAACATCTGGCCGCTTCCTACAACTGGTTCGCCGACCATGAAACCGGACTGCTCCGCAACCGCTGTATTGTCATGCATGGGGCCCTCATGCATTTCGTGTTGCAGCTACAGCGCTCGGACATCGAGCCGGATCTTATTCCCGATCAGGGTGCGGTCATTCTTGGGCAACTCATGTCGCATACCATAGGCGCGCTCGAGAACATCGATTTTTCTGCTGCCGGACAAACCTCGGACATCGATTCCCTCTGGGTGTCCATCGAAGGTATGGAAGAAAGCTTTTTTGAAACCAAAACCGCGATCCAGGACCAGCTGCCAGAGCTGACCAAACGGCGTTTTTCCATTATAAAGAAGAAGGAGAAAACGGATGAGTGATTCGGAGGCGATTCTCAGAATGATTCGCTCTGGCGGCGTGTACTACAATATTTCGGGCTCAAAACCGGATGAGGTGTTTGCCGATGCTGTCTCGCAGCTTGTGCTTCCGGAAGGGGTTGATCCTGCTCTCCTGCTTTCAGGCCTGTGCGAACGGGAAGGGCTGATGACCACGTCCGTCGGCAACGGCATCGCGCTGCCTCATCCGCGCACACAGCTGGTTACGAGTCCCCAAAATGAGTGTATTTATGTCTGTTTTCTCGATAAAGCGGTCAATTTCGGTGCCATGGACAGTAAGCCGGTTTTTGTCCTGTTCATTATTCTTTCGGCTGATTCCAAGAGCCATCTGAATGTTTTGTCACTGCTGTCCTGGCTTATTCAACAAGAATCGTTCCGTGTGATCTTGAAAGAAAAACCGGATACACTCGAACTGGTAAAAGCAATAACACAGTACTTATAAGGAGTTTTTATGATGAATAAATCACTTGATGCGGTAGCCCTTTCGGTCCGCAGCCTCTCGATGGACGCAATCCAGAAAGCCAATTCGGGCCATCCTGGTCTTCCTCTGGGAGCTGCCGAGCTCGCCGCCGTTCTGTATGGCAAAATTCTTCGTCACAATCCGGCCAATCCTGCCTGGCAGGATCGCGACCGTTTTGTTCTTTCAGCTGGACACGGATCGATGTTTTTATATTCGATTCTGCACCTTGCAGGGTATGATCTTCCCCTCGATGACATCCGCAATTTCCGCCAGATCGGGTCCCGCTGCCCGGGTCATCCCGAGTATGGCTACACCGAGGGCGTGGAGACTACATCCGGCCCGCTCGGTCAGGGTGTCGCCTCGTCCGTGGGCATGGCTATCGCCGAAACGATGCTTGCCGCCCGGTTCAATACCCCCGACTATACCGTGGTTGATCATTATACCTACGCGCTTGTCGGTGAGGGTTGCCTGATGGAAGGTGTTTCTTCCGAAGCCTCGAGCCTTGCAGGTCATCTCAAACTCGGA
The DNA here is from genome assembly GCA_038248875.1 of Treponematales bacterium. GTDB lineage: Bacteria > Spirochaetota > Spirochaetia > Treponematales > Treponemataceae > Teretinema. The sequence goes on along the minus strand of JBBRWY010000004.1, from coordinate 44,363 downwards.
AAGCTGATTGTGTTTTATGACAAAAACCGCATCTGCATCGATGGCTGCACCGATATGACTTTCACCGAGGATATTGCCAAACGCTATGAAGCCTACAACTGGCAAGTGCTGCAGGGCGATATGTACAATTACGCCGAAGTAGAAAAACTGGTCGCCCATGCCAAGAAAGACAGCCGGCCCACACTCATCATGCTCAAATCGATCATTGGTAAAGGCGCTGCTTCCGTAGCCGGTACCGCAAAAGCTCATGGAGCGCCAATTGGTGCCGAAGGAATCATCGAGGCGAAGAAATCGCTCGGACTTGATCCTTCGAAGGATTTTTACGTCGTTCCCGAAGCCTATACCTTTTTTGCCGAACGTCGCAAACAGTTAGCCGCCGACGAGGCTACCTGGAATGAGTCGTTCGCAGCCTGGTCCAAAAAATATCCCGAAAAACGGGCACAGTGGAATACCTTCTACGCAGAAGGCGGCGTTGATGGCGCCGTCCTCGCTTCTGCCGAGCTTCCCCTGTTTAAGGAAGGCGACAGTATCGCGACCCGCACCGTATCCAATACCGTACTCAATGCCTACGCGAAGGTTCTCCCTAATCTCGTCGGCGGCTCGGCAGACTTGCAGGGCCCGAACGCGGTGGCTATCAAGGGTGCAACCGTGTACGACGCGACTGCCCGGGACGGCCGCTACATTCATTTCGGTATCCGCGAGTTTGGCATGGCGACCATTACCAACGGCATCCAACTGCATGGTGGTTTCCGCGCATTCAATGCGACCTTCCTGATTTTCTCGGATTATCTCCGCCCTGCGCTTCGCCTTTCTGCGCTCATGAAGCTGCCGGCCATCTACGTACTTACGCATGACTCGTTCTACCTCGGTGAAGATGGTCCGACCCATCAGCCGATCGAAACCATGGCCTCTCTGCGTGCCATCCCGAATGTGCAGCTTCTGCGTCCGGCCGACGCGGAAGAAACCGTGCTTGCCTGGAAGATGGCCCTTACCCGAAAGGACGGTCCAGTCTGCCTCGCACTGACACGCCAGAACGTTCCTGTTTTTGCGAAAGAAGACCCGGATTGGAAGCACACAATTGAATGCGGTGCATATATCGTGCGCAAAGGCGCTGATATTCCGGACATTACCGTGCTTGCGACGGGATCCGAAGTTTCGCTCGCACTCGAAGCGGCAGCCAAGGTTACCGGGAAGAAAATCCGTGTGGTGTCCGTTATGTCGAAAGAATTATTCGAGGCTCAACCTGCTGTCATCCGCGATTCGATCGTCGGAGGAGCTAAAGGCGGCGTGCGTGTCGTTACGGTGGAAGCTGGCGTACGTACTGGTTGGGAAGGCTGGACAGCATCGTCCGCCGACAATTTCTCGATTGACCGCTTCGGCGAGTCAGGCCCCGCGAACAAGCTTGCCGAACACTTCGGCTTTACCGCTGACAAGCTGGCGGAGTTGCTCCGGAAATAACGAACCTCAAGCGGCGTACCCGTAAGCCCGGCCCTTGCGGACGGGCCGCTTGAAAGCCGAGTCGTTTGCGGTCGCGTTGTAATCTTACAGGTTGTCGGCCTTGATTCGCAATTCGTTTATCCCATATTGAACCTCGCGTTTTGCGAGGTTCTTTTTTTCGGAAAAATCGTCATCTTCGTACTCGAGCAGGCGGTACAGAGCCGCGCGTATGTCGTCTATCTGGTCGTTGAACTCGCTCATGAGGTGTGTTCGGTTATTTGCCACGCTGTAAACCTGCCGCTCGTACGATCAGAAATATGATTCCTCCGGCGATCATCAAGAGGCACAGTACTTGCCCGGTGGAGATGTTGAGGAGCGATTCGTTCAAGTATGTCGGCGCGGGTGCTCCGCTCACCGTGATCCGGTAGCCGATGTCTGCGTCGGGCTCGCGGAAGTATTCGATAACAAAGCGCACCAGTCCGTAACCGATGGTGTATACCCCGGTCAATAAACCGTTAAATGGCTTTTTTTTACGAAAGATGAACCAAATCACTGCCCACAGGATAATTCCTTCGAACAATGCTTCGTACAGCTGGCTCGGGTGCCGGGGCAGGTTTACGCGGAGTGCGCCTTCAGGAACATGCATGCCGATCTTGAGCACAGCAGCGCGAACCCAGTCGAGCGAAAGTTCGAATCCCTGGGCTTGCGGAAAAATCATCCCGAAGGGGCTGGTGGTCACGCGGCCGAAGAGCTCGCCGTTCAGGAAGTTGCCGAGGCGGCCGAAGGTATAGCCGAGCGGTATCGAGGCCGCCATGGTATCGCACCAGGCAAGAATGGAATGCTTGTAGCGCAGACACCAGAAAAGCATGCCTAAAAATCCGCCGATAAAGCCGCCGTGGTAGGACATTCCCTGTAGTCCGGTCCAGACTCCGTTGCTGAACGGCCAGAAAATAAGCCAGGGTTTCAACCAGTAAATTCCGGAAGCGTCATAGACTAGAGTCGCAAAAATACGCGCGCCGAGGAGTAGTCCCAGGATGCTCCAGGTAAAGAAGCTGATCATGTCGTCATCGGTTATCGGGGCGGAACTTTTTTCGGCCTTTTGGAGTTCTCCTTTTTTGACCTGGAGCCGGAACAGCAGGAAGGCTGTGGTGAAGGCAGCAACATACATCAGACCGTACCAGCGCAATAGCGGGAATCCGGGAAAGATTTCGGGACTTATCCATGACGGATACGAAATATATAACAACATTGAAGCTCCTTGTCAGTTTTCTATCGGCGAGCAGGTTATCTGCCCGGTTGTCTGGTCGAAGACAAAAATAACATGCGTCTTCGGTTCTCTAACTTCGTAATACCGGCCGTGGCTTTCAAGGATTACTCCCGGATATACCGTGTTTTCGACCTTCACATGCGAGAGAATATGTGTTTCGAACTGTTCCTTCAAAGTAAAAATCCTGACAGTCAGTTTTTCATTTCGTTTGAGCAGCTCGAGCTTTTTTTTTCGAAGTTCCTGGATACGGAGATTTGTTGCTTGTGTATTTCGCATTTCCACATCAACTTTTTTAAGCATTTCCTGAATGCTTGCAATTTCTTTTTCGGAGACTTCGATCTGGTCCCCAACGAGGTAATTTTGGCCGAAAGAAATGCTTGTGCGGATGGTTTTTTTGGAACCCAATTCGTACACTTCGATTCCCTTCGAGGCTCGTATCGTTCCACCAAGGAGGACGGCCGGATTTCCCTTCATCAGATGCATTCCGTTCGTTTTTACGGTGCACTGGAAACAGTAGTTGTCGACGAAAATATCGTGTCCGGCCAGAAGGCGTGCGTTTTCGGCAAAGGTCAGCCGGATTGTCTGCTTGGCCCAGACAGTTCCACGCCCCCCGCCCCGTATACCGCCATTCATCGTCACAGAAAGATCTGCCGAAACGAGCGAGGCTTCCGCATCGCCGTTGATGACGAGCGCTCCGGAAACCTTGAGGATCCGGCCATTCCGGATATTTCCGCTAAGCGTCAGGTTTCCCGGAAAGGCGATGTCTCCGGTGGTTTCATCTATATCAATTGTCAGTTCTTTCTTGTCGGAGATAGAAAGCCGGTTATCTGTCAGTGTGAGCTCGCCGGATCTGCCTGCTACGAAAGTAAGCGTTGTATCCTTGGTTTCGGAAATTACCGTGTCGTCATATCCGGGAATAATTTCGGCCTTGGCTGCAGAGGCAGGGAGTTTAGTTCCGAAAACATCCACGCCATCGGAGCCGGTGGGAATTTTCTGCATAGAAAGTATTTTTTCGCCGGCGCTTATATTGCAGGCTTGTATTTCCGGGGTGAAATTGACAAACCAATCGATTCTGAAAGCGCCGGGGGCTATCGGTTTCTGGCCGCGGATGACAACGATTTCGGTACTTTTTTTGGTTGAGCGGACCTTTGTAACGGTCGTCTCTATCAAGCCGCGGTCTGGTTCCCCCGGTATGCCTTTAGCTTTGAGGGCGGCCAAGGCCATTTCGGTCGACAGCGGCTCTCCGGCGCCCTCTTCACGCTCGAGGATGAGTGAAACGGTCTGGTTGTCGGTTGTGATCACCGGAGTAGCCCTGCCGTCGAGACAATGTACGATTCTGAGGTGACATTTACCCTCTGTTTCCGACTCCAACAGCAGTCCGGTTTTGTCCGCTTTGATCCCCGAGGCATTGAAGGTGAGGTTTTCGACGATCTGGAAAAAGGGGTCATTGCCTGGTAATCCCGGTATTTCTTTTCCGTATACATCCATTCCGGGCGTTCCCAGTTCTGGCGGCGAAATGCCGTAGGCTATGTCTCCTTGTCTGATGTTCGCGATGCGGGAGGTGCTGGCCAAGGTGCAAACCTTGTCAGCTTCGCTTGTATTGTTCTGCGTTAAATATGCGGTAATCCGTTCGCACATTTTTTTTGATTCTTCTTCGGGCAGCCATTCAACGCAGGAGATCAGCTCGCGATCTTTTCCCCGGCCGGGATGAACCCCTTCGACGAGCAGAAAATCATGCAACTCCATAATCATCGAGGTTCGGAAACCATTTATGGTCTCATTGATTTTTGCTGCGTTCATGCCCTTGAGCTTGCTGTTGTTGAGGAGGGCAGAGACAATCTTGATATCGATCGCGTTTTTCTTGTCAGCTGATTTACGGATATACAGCCAGGCGCTGGTTTTGTCCGGAGCTACGATCAGCCGGACATCGAAGGCTGGGTCGATGACTACAGGAAAAGAGAAATCCTCTCCCACGGCGTCCCGTGCTTTTTGCAGGCTCTTTTCGAGGGACTGATCGGCCATGAGTGAATGGGGATCGAGACCTTTTTCCGCGGCTATCTCTCTTATTTCGTGGATAATCGGGTATGAATCGACAGCTACGGATGCAGGAATATGCAGGTACCAGCGTCTGGTTTTTGGATTTTCTATCAGTTCCCAGGTGCGTTTCATCTGTTGATTCGCCCCCGGTTCACATTTTGTACCCAAGTTGGATAGCCTTGAGCATCTTGTTTTTCAAAAGGAGGTTTTCTTTCCGCAGTACGGAAATTTCATACTGCTGGGACTTGATTGTTTCGGCAAGATCGCCCATGGAGAGCGCGCCGGAGCCTACGAGCTCCTCGACGTAATTCATTTTAGATTCGAAATCGATAGCCGCTTCCATCTCTGCGGACTGGAAACTCTCATCGGTAAACTGGACAAAATCGGTGAAAGTTTCGGTTTCGGACTGGATAATCTTGTCAGCAATGCGGTATATAGCCTGCGAAAGGATGGACTGGGGTTTATAGATGATCACGGGAAGTCGGGAGGCGAGGGCTGTATCCTGTACGTTATCCCGGTAGATGACCCCGAGGTGTTCGAGTTCGATATTGAGGTATTCCTTGCATGATCGGCGGATCTTGAACGCTTTGTCCGCATCCTTTGGATCGTCGATCATGTTCATGACGAGACGGGGATGAAAATCGGCCACTCGCTTGCGGAATATCCGTGCATTTTCGGGATCGACTTTTTGAATTTCCTCCATTATGCGGGGGATGTACATCCGGCGGAGCGAGGAACTGTCGCTTTTAAGATTTTCAAGGCAATCATAGGCTGCCGAACCTTTCTTGAAGCAGCTGTACATGAGACGAAAAACCGCGTTTTTGAGGAAGAGATAGGCGTTGAGTGTTGCTGTTACCGAGGGAGCCGTGACCACTATGCCTTGGGGCGACATGAGGAAGAAGTCGAGGATACCCAGGTGGGTTCCGGCGCCGAGGTCGATGATCAGGTAATCCGCTTCGGATTTGAGCAGGTTTTTGTTAAGTGCTGCTTTTTGGGGCGCTTTCAACGCGGTGAGTCCCGGGATTTCTGCGTCGCCGGCAATAAACGAGAGGTTTGGATAGGCAGTTGGAAGCACTATATCCTTAAAATCGGCCGCTCCGGTCAAAAAAGTGCCGATTCCGGCCTTTGGGGATTGCACGCCGAGCACCAGATGCAGGTTCGAGGCACCAAGATCGAGATCCGCCAGCATGACTTTCTTTCCCGCTTGAGCGAGCGCTATGGCGAGATTTGCAGAAAGGAGACTTTTTCCCACGCCACCTTTTCCACTTGCTACCGGTATTATCTGCATAGGGTTCGGTTCCTCCTGAAACAGTATATTCCGGTGACTAGATCGCCCAGAATAAACAGGACAGCCGAAATAACAGCTTCAAGCAGGTTGAACTTCCCGGAATAGCCGAGTGTGACAGCCTGTTGCCAATTCATTGCGATGAAAAACAGTAACGCCGGTATTCCGATTGCCTTAATCAGGCTGATAAGCGGGAGCCAGAGCGAAAATTGTGCTTCATCGAGGAAAAGCATGAACATGAGGACCGGTACCAGGCAGAGGAGCGCACTACCGGCATACCAGCTGAGAGGAAGCGCGACCATGCCGGAGACGGCACTCTGTCGGAGCAGAGCGAAAAGGCGAATTACTTCATATACAAGAATTATCGGGTAGGCTGCTGATCGATGACGCATTATATAGAAGTCTACGCAACAACCGGCGTCCGGTCAAGGGGTAGGGGTTCAGCTTGACAAAGTGCGGCCCTTACGTTGACAATGTACACATGAACTCCAAAAAAATCTGGTTTGGTGCAGTGTTGTTTTCGTTCGCACTCCTTTTCTTCACACTTCTTTCTCCTGCCGTTTTTGCGCAGGGCAAAGATGAAAAAGCCAAGGCCTCCGAGCGATATCTGCAGCTCTTTCAATATGTATTCAGCTTTGTCCAGAACAATTATGTTGACGAGGTAGATCCGCGTGTTCTCTATGAGGGCGCAATGAAGGGCATGCTCGATTCCCTCAAGGATCCGTATACTACTTATATCGAAACCGACAGTCTGTTCGGCACTAGCTTGAAGGACACTACTACCGGCGCCTTCGGGGGGGTCGGTCTTTCGATAACCAAGCCGCTTGAATCCACGCCGCAAAAACCGGCCTGGGTCGAGGTCGCTTCGCCCATAGAAGACACCCCTGGCTGGAAAGCCGGGGTACAGCCCGGTGACCTCATTCTTGCTATCGACGGCACCGATACTGCGGATATCACCATGGAAGACGTTTTGTCGCGTCTTCGCGGTCCCGTCGGGACGCCGGTTACAGTAAACCTTCGCCGCGGAAAAGCGCTCGTGTTTCCGGTTACCATGAAACGCGCTCTTATCGAAGTACCCACCGTCAAGTTTGCCATGATGGATAACGGCATCGGCTACCTGCGTATCATCGAGTTTACCCCGCTGACCGCAGAACGGGTGCAGGAATCTCTTACTTCATTTGAAAAAGCAGGCTATTCAAAATTGTTGATCGACCTTCGCAACAATCCCGGCGGTCTTATCACCAGCGTTGTTGATGTTGCCGATAAATTTATCGACACGGGCGTCATCGTTTCGACCCGGTCGCGTATCACCTACGAAAATCGCGAATTCAAGGCAAGTCCCGCAAAAACCACATTCAACAGCAAAATACCGGTAGTGGTACTCCTGAATAAGGGATCTGCCAGCGCCTCCGAGATACTCGCCGGTGCGCTCAAGGATGACCGTCTTGCCTATCTCGTTGGCGAAACGAGCTATGGAAAGGGTTCTGTGCAGCAGGTAATCGATCTGATGAACAAGGACGCCATGAAGATCACCATGGCCCGCTACTATACCCCGAGTGACGCAAATATCGACAAGCTTGGTATTCCGCCGGATCGCGAAGTGCTCTTTCCCGTGCTGAACGATGCCGAGGAAAAGTCCCTTTCCGACCTGCTCCAGACAACGAAACTTGCCGATTTTATCGCCGGAAAGACATCCCTGACCGGGGCGGAAGCAGAAACATTTGCACGAAGCCTTTCTTCCACATATCCGGTGGAAATCCGGGTGCTCAAACGCCTTGTGCTGCAGGAATTTTACCGGACTCACATTACGCCGCTCTATGACATGGAATATGACATCCAGCTGAAGGTCGCCGTCGACATTCTTTTGAAAGAAGACGTGGCTGCCCTGCTCAAGACGACCAAAACAGTGAAGGAACTGCAGGAAATCGAGCTTGCCCGACAGGCCGCCGCCACACCGGCCAAATGAGACAGTTGGTTCTGGAGCGTTCTCTCGATCGTAAGGGACAGGTCCTGCTCGAAGGCGCCGACTATCGATATCTGGTGCAGGTGCTGCGCAAATCCGAAGGCGATTCCGTGGAAGTAAGGCTTTCTGACGGAAGTCTTACTTCGATGCGGATAGAAGCCGTTAACCGGAAGGACCGGACTGTCACTCTTTCCTCCTTGCGTGCACGCGAAGTGCCCGTTGCGGAAGAAACTCCTGTTGGTTCCGGCGCTCTTTCTCCCACCGTAGGGGCTTCGATGCCTTCCCTTCAGTCGATGCCCGAAGGTTTTCCCTTTATTGTGTTGTTCCAGTGGATACTCAAAGGTCCCAAGATGGACCAGGTGATCCGCCAGGCAACCGAAACCGGGGTTGCGCTCGTTGTGCCAGTTGCCGGAAGTCGCTGCCTTTCCCGGGATGCCGACTTGGTCGGAGACGGGAAAACAGGCCGCTGGGACCGGATCGTGCGCGAAGCCCGACAACAGAGCGGTTCGGCCGTCAGTACCCGCATCCTTTCTCCCATACAAGTATCGGAAATCTCCAGATTGTGGAACAGCCTTTCTGCCGGGGACCGCCATGCTTCTCTCGTTCTCACCGAGGCCCCTCTTGCGCGAAAATCCCTCCATGAGTATCTTGTACACGGCGTCCAGTCGGCGGCTCTCGCAATAGGACCGGAAGGCGGGATGACCGCCGGCGAGTTACAGCTTCTGTCGGAAGCCGGTTTTGTCGCCGTCCATTTCAGAACAAATATTCTGCGCGCTGAAACCGCTGCCCTCTATGGCATTGCAGCGGTACAGTCTGCATTGATGGAGTCGGAAAAGTGGCAATTGAAAGAATAGAACTTCTGAAAGTTCCCCTCGATATCGTTTCGCCGGAAGAACTCGAGTCGGTACTGCTTGATCTCCTTTCGCGCGACGGTCCTCGGCATATTATGCTTGTTTCCCTTTGGGACGTGCTCCGCGCCCGTCGTCGGGGCGAATTTAGGACGATGGTCACCAGTGCCGGCCTTGTGCTTCCAACTTCTAAAAGCCTTATCCGGGGTGCCCATTTTCTCAAGAAAAAAGTCCCGGTGCGCCACCAGCCCTTCTCTCTCATCATCAGCACCCTGGGAGTGCTCGAGAAATACTACAAATCGGTATATCTGCTCGGTTCCCGGCAACGGAGCCTTCTCAAGGCAGAACGCAACGTGCGCAGTACCTTTCCTCATCTGAGTGTTGTTGGCCGTTTCGCGGGCTATTACCATAAAAGCATGGAGAAAAATATCCTGATGGCGATAACGAAGGCCCATCCATCGCTTGTGCTGGTTGCGGACGGTATCCCCGGTGGGCAAAAATGGATTCACCGTAACCGCAGTAAACTCCACAATGGCCTTTTTATCTGGAATTCCGAGGTTATCGACATCTTTTCGGAACGGAAACGACGTGTTTCCGAAAAAACATTCGAAAAAGGGCTGGAATATTTTCCAACGCTCCTAAAAAATCCCTTAAGAATTTTCAGAATATTCCAATACTTATGGTATAACATATTGCTGCTTTTTTACCGGTTATTCCGGACTGCATCATGACTTTCATCTGAGTATCCGGAAAGAACCGGGAAGGGATTCCCATTGAAAAAAGTTCTCTTCGTCACTTCCAGCACGAGATTTGTGCGGGAATTGTGTTACGCCTCGTTACATTTGTGGCAGGTATCGATGCTCGACGACTTGGGTCGGGCACCCCTCGAAATTACTGCCAATCGCTACGATTTCATTTTTTTCGATATCGGTTTAACCGGCTTGAACGCCATCGATCTGCTGGAACGGATTATTGCCGTTCACGGACATCCCCCCGTGTTCATCCTGAGCCGGGAATTTTGCTTTTCTTTTTGTATGAAGGCCCAGAAAGCAGGGGTCTGCGGCTATTTCCAGATTCCCTATCAATTTCCCGTGCTCTTCCGCAAGATAAACCGCTTTTTTGCGGCGGCAGGCGGTGCCTCCAGTCCCGGGGACGGCATGACGACCGGCGAGCCGGATAGTGACGTGCTCGGTGATATGATTCGTGGTACAAGTATCCCCATGTGTAAACTTCGAAAGGATATTCTTTCCCTGCGCGCGCATACAGAGCCTGTGCTCATTCACGGCGAAACTGGATCGGGGAAGGATCTTGCGGCTCGAGCCATCCATGAACACTCGCTGGCAGCTTCCGGACCGTATCGGGCATGGAATGCAAGTTGTATAACGGCAAGCCTTGCCGAAAGCACCTTGTTTGGTACCATCAAGGGGAGTTACACCGACGCTGGCAACTCAAAGGGACTCTTCGAGTCAGCCGACGGGGGAACTCTTTTCATCGACGAGATAGGCGAACTTGACAAGGCGTTACAGCCTAAATTTCTTCGGGTGCTCGAGGACAAGCAGGTTCAGCGTCTTGGTTCATCACAGAGTGTTACGGTCGATTTTCGTCTGGTTTGCGCGACTAATCGGTGTCTGCAGGATACGGTCGCCTCGGGCGATTTCCGGGAGGACTTGTATCACCGGCTGGATGTGCTTCGGCTCGACATTCCGCCGCTCCGGGAACATCCCGAGGACATTCCACTGTTGGTATCCGGATTGCTGCAAACATATCACAAAGTTTTGTCGAACAACTCAATTGAAAAACTGCAGGATTATTCCTGGCCGGGTAATGTTCGCCAGCTGTACAACTGCCTCTTGCGAGCTTCGTGCACTGCAACAGGAGACGTTATATATCCAGATCAGATCCATTTTTGATGTATGCCATAGTCTTGAACAGCTTTTCAAACCGCTGCGCTTCGCCTTCGGAGAGAGCTGCCCTGGCAAGTATCCCCGCAATGAAACGGTCGTTGTCTTCTTTACCGGCAATCTTGAACAAACCCATATGGTCAATATGCGAGCCTATGGCTTCCATCAGATGCTGCAGCCGTTCAAGCGAAATCGGCTCGTATCCCCGTTCGCGGACATCATAGGTTCGGTTCAAGGTGTAGGTCATGATCTGTACTGCATGTGAAAGGTTGAGTGAAGGAAACTCTTCGTTCGAGGGAATGTTGACCGCAACCGAGCAGCATTCAAGCTCTTCGTCAGTCAGGCCGGTGCGCTCGTTTCCAAAAACTACGGCAAACAGTCGCGTTCCATCAGCATGTACATTTTTTGCAAACTGTTCCGGTGTCATCCCCCAGGATTTTCTCTTTTGGCCCATTCTTCGGGTTGTTCCGGCAGAAACGGTACAATCCGCGACTGCTTCTCGAAGGCCGGCTACCGAAGGTTCGAAAAAGCGTGCTTTTTCCCAAATATCCGTTGCATGGACCGAAAGCATCCGTACCTGCTCATCCGAGTAGCTTTTGCGGTCGCCTACGATGCGCAGGTCATAACAGGCCATTGTTTTCATGGCGCGGCATACGGAGCCGATATTCCGGCTATCTTCCGGCCGGCACAGTACGATTGCACAAGGTAAGGGTGTCACGCTGCAATATTCATAGATACACCTTGTTATGTCAATATTCATGAGCTATCATTTATACCATGGAAAGCGGATTCAGGGATAAAAAAGCGGTTGTTGTTGGCGGTTCGAGTGGTATCGGGCGTGTTATCGCCCTTGCTCTCGTGGACGCGGGCGCCTCTGTTACTGTTTTGGGCCGGTATGTTCTTGAAGGTACGGTTTCCTGCCAACTGGATATTGATAATCCGAAAAATCTGGAAATTGTGCTTGCCAGTGTGCAAAAGGCAGATATACTATGTATTGTCCGTGGTCCTTTTTTGCAAAAATCCTTGGATAAAACTACGGACAGTGATTGGACTTCGATTGTGTATGCGAATCTCACCTTTCCGGGGATGTTGGTATCGGCAGTTCTTCCGCACATGCGCGAGGCCCGATGGGGACGGATATTGCTTTTCGGGGGCACCCGAACTGATGCCGTACGCGGTTTCCGAACCAATGCGGCGTATGCGGCGGCGAAGACCGGGTTGTCTTCGCTGGTAAAATCGGTGGCGCTCGAGTATTCTTCAGAAGGGATAACCTGCAATGCGGTTTGTCCCGGCTTGGTAGATTCGGCTGATATGGATGTGGAGCAGAAAAGTGCCCTGGCGAAAAAAAATCCTGACGGTAAACTGGTGTCGGTACAGGAAATAGCAGATGCGGCTTTCTTTTTGCTTTCGAACAGTGCCTGCAACGGTGTTTTGCTTCCGATAGACAAGGGTTGGTGTCCGGCTTTCATTTGACAATATTTTTTAATATGTTTATAGTAATGATATTAGAGATAATACCGATATTCTAGACGGCAGGAGTGATATGAATAATAATAGCATTATTCCGGGATTCGATGAAGAAAAAGACGACAGTCTGAAAATCCGTCTGGAAAAAGTTGAAAATGTCGAAAGTTGTATCGTATTATTCTTAAATGGCTATATAGATACCTATAATTCCAGTTTTTTTCAGAAACGTGTCTCCAAGGTTGTTGAAGCAGGGTACAATCGGCTTATTTTCAATTGTGGCGCACTTAATTACGTTTCGTCCACCGGTATTGGTTCTTTTACCGCTTTCCTCAAAACCGTAAAGCCGAAAGGCGGAGATGTTGTTTTGTTGGAAATCCAACCTAAAGTTTATGAAGTTTTCCAGCTTCTCGGCTTTTCACAGTTTTTTAATATTAAGGATTCTCTTGCCGATTCGATCGATTTTTTCAAATCGAGCGGAATCGAGATCAAATCCGAAGTATTCCCCAAAATTTTCGCCTGTCCTATTTGCTCCAAAAAACTCAAAGCGACCAAGGCCGGCCGGTTCCGCTGCTCTGAATGCAAGACTATTCTTGCAATCGACAATACCGGTCAGGTGTTCTTGGGTTGATCCTTTTCATATGTTCATTTTGAGGCCTGAAAGTATTTACTTTCAGGCCTTTTTTTATTGACACTTTTTCACTTTGGTGATTTTCCGTGAATTCATTTATGGTTGTGCATAACTTGTGTACAACTTCTTTATAAAGCTGTATCAGAACGTCATTTCTATGCAGGGTAATGCATAGCTCTTCGATCGTCAGGTTCAACAAATATACAATATTTAATCATGTCTATATAAGGCAACAACTTAATCGTCGTGTCCAGTAAAGTATACAGTTCGTTGTATCATTTTGGGAAGTTGTTATCGTATATAGAAATGCAGAATACTGCAGGAAAATGACCGGTATAACTTGTGGATAAACTGTTCACGAAACAATGAATTCATTATCCGGTATAGAAAAGTTCTTGTAATCGGAGTTCCTGCATGTTACTCTTTAACATATGAAAAATACTTTGCTGGTACCGGTTGTGTTTATCTCAAACCTGCTCGTTTGGCTCTGTCTTTTTTCATTTTTTATTCAATTAAACTCGTACGAGTCGCTTCGGACCCTTTCTTCCGGAATCTATATGCCTTTTCTGCTCAAGTTGGTCGCCCGTGCGCTGTATCTGTTTCCTTTTTCTTTGATGTGTGCACTACTTACATCCTATCTGTTTTTGATGCGTCACAAATCACTGGTGTTTATTTCTGTCCCCATCGTACTGCTGTTCACGGTTCTTTCAGTCCTTTTTGTTATTCCTTTTTCCTATCAGTTGTCTGAACAATATGCGCTTTTTTTAGCGACATCCGATACAGATCTTGGCGAAACGAGAACCGTGATTAATCCCCCCGGGTATATTCGCTCATATGACGGAAATAATCGCATCATCTGGTATTCTACCAGTGGTGATCGAGTTTCTCCCGTTGTGGCGGCACTGAATACGGCCGGCGCTGATGGAAACGCACTCAAAGTATACGAATCGGCGCTTTATTCGACCGAAACCGGAAAATTATCTGGCGGTACGACTGTTTTCGCCCAAAATGCGGGAGGCAAAGATCCCTTGTTTGCTATCAGCCTCAAACTGCCGCTGTATCTTGCTTCGGCTGCATCAGACGCTGGCTGGGTCCTCGATAGCCTTCACACTGCCTGGAAATATGCATTAATCAAATACGTTGTTCTGGCCGGAAGTTTTTTTGCCGCGCTAACCGCTTTGTGGGTTTTAGCCTATATGACCGGATGGCGGCTTTTAAACATGCTGCTGGTTCTTGCCGGTTTCCGCTTCCTGTTAGCAATCTATCCGCACACAACCAAAGGCCGGCTTTTTCAGCTGGTCCGACGGTTTCTGCCGGCATCGGTGGACAGCTCTCTGGTACCACCTTTTTTGCTTGCCACAATGGTCGGTATCCTCTCTGCGGTAGGACTCGCGCTTTTGATTAAAAAGCTCATTTTGCGGAATCGTCGGGAGGTGTTTCATGACTGAAGCCAAACGAACCCTGCCGATTATACTCATTCACTTTGTACTCGGTCTGATCCTGTGTCTGGTCTATACGTTTATCCGCAAAACAGGAGTAGAACTCATCGATCCATTCATTGGCGGATATCGGTTCCGCTCGGGAATTTTACTTTTTGTGCAGTACATGCCCGCTCTCTTGATAAGCGGGCTGCTGGTCGGTTATGCCCTTGCCTTTGGCAAAAATAGCAGTGGCCCGGTTGGTCGCTGGTCTCCGGAGCTTTTTTCCTGCCTCAAGGGAGCTTTTATACTCTGTTTGTTATGCGTTTCTCTGTATGTAGTTCTTTCAGAGGGGATTGCTCCTTTTTTTACCACCCGGCAAGTGGAGGCAACCGAGCGTACCGAAGATTATCATGATTATATGCGTGTCGCTGCCGAATCGTTCAAGGCCGAGTCATTTGTCGAGGCTGAAATAGAGGTAAATGGTGCGCTGCAGATATGGAAGGAAAGCAAAGAGGCCAATGCTTTGCTTGAAACGATTCGGTATGCGATTGCCGCATCGGATAAGGATGGTTCTGGCAAGAAACCGGTGAAAGATACAGACGACTCACTCATGACTGCCCGCGCATCCGGGGGGCTCACGGTTCTGGACTCACTGGAGAAGGCCTATGAAGCCGAAAAGAAACTGGATTATTACAGCGCTCACTATTATGCGGTTCTCGCTTCACGGCTTGCCAGAGATACTGACCCAAACAAGGCTGTTGCCCTCGGTGTTGCAGCGCGGGCCTGGAACCGGATGACGACAGGGACGAATCTTGTCCGTGCAGAGGACGATGCCCGCTTGTATGGAACCAAACAGGAAGGATACGACGCGATTCAGCGCTTTGACTACCTGAAGGCCTACTATATTTTTCTGGAACTGCAAAAAAATGAAAAAAAGTTGGGAACCGGTAAAATCGATCCCGATATAAAGCGCTTCCTGGACGTTTCACGGAAAGGGGTTCTTGATTCTTTTTTCTTTATGGACGAGACAGTCAACATGCGTCTTTTTGAATCAGCCCGAAATGTCTTTTTCGTGATCAGGCATCCCGATGGTTCAAGCGATTCCGTGCTGATACAGGGAGTGACCTATACCCGCTCGGCTAGCAGGGATATGGCCTATCTGCGGGGTCTCGAAGTCGCCCGTTTCGCTCCGGACAACACACTCCGGTATCAGATTTCCGTGCCGTATGCGAAAATGTTTCCTTTCACCGCTGTCGGTGGCAAGGTTGTGCCGGAACTGTTCGTACGAGCGGTAAGCCGGGAAGCTTCCGGATTTGAAATCGTGCCGACCGTCGTCTCGGGTACGATTCCCGCACAGGAGCAGCGTATATTGGTCCTGGACATGCCGTTTGCTGATTTCAACCTGCTGGTGCAGGCAAACCGTGGTGCGGAGTCGCTGTCGCTGTTCAGTCTGTTTCGTTTTGTCGAAAAGGCCGCAGGTTACGGTTTTTCGCGCGATCTGTTCCTGGCCGAGCTGATTGCTCGTCTTTCCGATCCTTTCCTGATGCTTATCGTGTCGATTTATGCCCTTATCCTGGGATGGAAATATAGTCTGGCGCAAAATGCCTTTTTCAAGGCCTGGTGGATTCTCGTGGTACCGCTCTTTCCGGTACTTTCGCTGTTTGTCATCGGCACGGTCCGGTACCTGTCACGCCTGTGCATCGTGGTATTCATCGGCCTGGTGCCTCAAAACCCGGTACTGCTGACGCTGCTGTTCCTGTCCTGCTGCTTTGCGGCGATTTCTGTATTTTTCTTTGCCCAGCGTTCGGGAACAGCTTGATTAATTACACGCGTCTCGCCGTTCTATGTGGGCTCCGAGCGACTGGAGTCGAGCTGTCAAATTTTCGTATCCCCGCTCAATCTGGTAAACGTTTTTGATGACGCTGTCGCCTCGTCCGCAGAGAGCTGCTATGACCATCGCCATTCCTGCCCTGACATCAGGTGATACCAGTTCCGAGCCGTGCAGCACGCTGGGACCAGATACGACTGCCCGGTGAGGGTCACAGAGCGTTATTCTCGCTCCCATGCCGATCAGTTTGTCGACAAAGAACATCCGTGATTCAAACATTTTCTCGTGAATCAGCACGGTGCCTTCGACTTGGGTGGCCACTACCGTCATGATACTGGTCAAGTCGGGTGGAAATCCCGGCCAGGGCGCGTCGTCGATTTTGGGAATCATGCCGCCAAGGTCGCAGTTAACCTGTAAATCCTGCTGAGTGGGGACGGAGAGGGTATTCCCCTCGATATTCCAGCGGATGCCAAGCTTTCCGAAAGCGAGCCGGATTGGCCGCATGTCGGCCGGCTCGATGTCGGTGATGGTGATGGAGCCGTGGGTGACGGCGGCAAGACCGATGAACGATCCGATTTCCATATAATCAGGCCCGATCCGGTAGTCGGTGCCGCGGAGTTTTTCGACGCCTTCGAGGGTCAAGATGTTGGAACCGATACCGGAAATGCGCGCACCCATCGAGTTGAGCATTTTGCATAAATCCTGTACGTGGGGTTCACTTGCTGCATTGGTTATGACGGTTGTGCCTTCGGCGAGAACCGCTGCCATTACCGCGTTTTCGGTGGCAGTAACAGAGGCTTCATCCAGGAACAAGTCCTGACCTATCAGTTTGTTGGCCGTAAACGTAAATTGGCCGTCGATGTCGACCCGGGCGCCGAGCTCGGTAAGTGCGAGAAAATGGGTGTCGAGGCGCCTTCTTCCGATGACGTCGCCGCCGGGAGGAGGGAGGATTGCCTTTCCGGCGCGGGCAACGAGGGGACCGGCAAAGAGAATCGATGCCCGTATTTTTTTTGAGAGAGCTTCGGGTATGTCGGTACGGGCGATTTCCTTCAGGTGCAATTTATAATCGTTTGGAGCTAGTTTTTCGACCGAGCCGCCGAGTGCGGTGAAAATATCGAGCATAACCTGCATATCCTCGATTTCGGGAAGATTGCGCAGGATGACCGGTTCGTCTGTGAGAAGGGCCGCCGCGATGCAGGGAAGAGCCGCATTCTTGTTTCCGCTTGCCCTTATGGTTCCCTTGATCGGGAATCCGCCTTCAATGTGATATTCGTACATGTCATTCTCCCCAAAGCTGTGCGAGTTCGATCAGGGTTTCCACCATTTTGGTCATCTGCGAGAGGGAGGCCCATTCGGTGCGCGAGTGGTAGTTGTGTCCGCCGGTAAAGAGGTTTGGCGTCGGGATGCCCATTTCGGTGAGACGCGAGCCGTCGGTACCACCGCGGATCGGCTTCATGAAAACAGTGACACCTGCCTGCTGTGCAGCTTTCTGGAGTAGGGCAAGCACGTGGGGTGCGGCATCAAGCTTTCGCTTCATATTAAGGTACTGGCAGGTACGTTTGACAGTGATAGTACCGCCGGGGAATTGGGCTTCGACCCCTTTTGCAAGTGCGTCGATGCGCTCCAGGCGGCGTGCCATGTTATCGCTGTCAAAGTCGCGGATAAAGACGGTTACCGATGCATGTTCGGTAGAGCCGCGGAGCTCGATGGGGCAGAAATAGCCATAATAACCGTCGGTAGCCTCGGGGCTTTCCTGTGCGGGAAGGGATGAAACGAAACGGGATGCCATAGTGATGGCATTGACCATTTTTCCGCGAGCGGAACCAAGGTGAGCGGACACGCCGGTAAAGGCGATTTCGGTTTTCCATGCATTGAAGCACTCCGTTTCGATCTCGCCTTCCTGCCCGCCGTCGCAGGTGTAGAAGGCCTTTGAAGCGAGCTTTGCGAGCGGGACGCGGTCCATGCCATGTCCGGTTTCTTCGTCGGGGCTGAAAAGTATTTCGATGGGACCGTGTTTGATTTCGGGATGATTCAGGAGATGGTCGGCAAGGGTGATTATTCCCGCTACGCCGGCTTTATCGTCGGCACCGAGGAGGGTGGTGCCGTCGGAAGTGATGATGGTGTCGCCGACGCATCCGGCGAGATCTTCATCTGTCGCGGGATCGATGGAAAAACCACCCCTGAGCAGGATCGGCTTTCCGTCCCAGTCGGAGTGAACTACAGGGTGTACATTGTCCCCGGGAGCATCACTTGCGGTGTCCATATGGGCGCACAGGCCAAACGATGGTTTGTCTTCGAGGCCCCGGCTTGCAGGAATTCGGGCTAGAATATAAAAGTTTTCGTCCAGGGTAACATCGGTAAGGCCGAGACTAGCAAGTTCTGCGACCAGAACGCGTGCCATGTCTTTTTGGCAGTCTGTCGAGGGTAGAATTCCTGCATCGGCTTTTTCCATGTTGCTTTGGGAACCGATCGCGGCATATCGGGTGAACCGCTCGAGCAGCGGCTTTGACATCGGTGTGTGTTTCATAGGTAATCAGAGTACGATATTTGTACCGACAGGTCAACTTGCCGTTTCTGGTTGAAAGCAGTAACATAGATAAATGAGTTCCATACCTTCGTACCCGATGTTTGCTCCAATATCCCTCGAAATGGCCCGAGAAATATCACCTCATTTGGTTAAATTACCGGACGGGATTTCCGAGTTCAGTTTTGCCGGGCTGTATCTGTTTCGAGCCCGTTACAGTTATCAGGTTTCGCTGAAGGATGATCACCTCGTCATCTCAGGCACTCTTGCCGGGAAGCGGTTTTTTATAACACCCTGCACCCTGACTGCTTTCGGAACAATTCGGGACGTTTTTGCGGACCATGATTACTGGAAGCTCATCTCTCCGGCGTTACTCCAAAAGACCCGGGATGAATTGGCCGGAGCCGGATACGAAGTAATCCCGGATAGGGATAACTACGATTATCTGTATTTACGGACCGAGCTCGCAACTCTCTCGGGAAAGAAATTTCACAAGAAAAAGAACCATGTGAATGGTTTTTTGCTTGCATATCCTGATCATACGCTCAAACAGCTCGATGCCGACACCCGAAAGGATGCTCTTGCGGTTTTGGAAGCCTGGGTCGCCAACGAAGTACACCCGAACAATACGGATTACAAGGCCGCGAAGGAAGCGCTCGAGCTGCTTGATAAATTTGAAATGACGGGTATGGTTCTGTACGTCGACAACGTGCCGGTCGCCTGGTGTCTCGGCGAGATGGTCGCCGACGGACGCATCGTCGCCGTCCATTTCGAGAAAGCCCGGGTGGAATTTCGGGGTTCGTACCAGTTCATTAATTACATCTTTGCGCAGTCTCTCCCGGAATCTGTCGAATTTATAAACCGCGAACAGGATTTGGGAGATGAAGGTATGCGGCAGGCTAAAATGACGTATCGGCCTGCCGGTTTTGTCGAAAAATACAAGGTAATCAAATAAAAATGGGAACAATCACTTCTCTTTTGTTGTTACTCGTGTTTCTCTCGGGTGGTTTTATCCTTGCCCGCCTTACTATTGTCCGGTTTACCCGCAGGATCGAAATAGCCTTTTCGGCAGCTCTCTATCTTCTGCTTTTTTCGATGGGATTACGCCTTGGTCAGAGTAGAGAAGTGCTATCGAACCTTTCGCTTGTAGGCGCCCTCGCGGTAAGCAGCGCCGTATTTGCCTGCGCAGGAACGGTTCTTCTGCACATCCTCCTAATCCCGGTGTACCGCAAAATAGATCCTTCTGGTCTGTATGCCGTGGGTACGCCTGCTCCGGGTGGTCAGGCACAGTCTGTTTCGGGCTCGCGGCGCGTTGCAATCCTTTTCTACAATCTGAAAAAACCGCTCATTTTGCTTCTACTTGTGGTCATCGGTTCGTTCATCGGCTATCTTGTGCCGCCGGTCGTAATGCTGCGTGACGGAACGCTCGCTACCTGGATACTCTATTTTCTGCTCTTCATCATCGGCATCCAGATGGCTAGCAACGGAAGCAGCCTGGGCAGAATGATCGTGCAACCGGCTGTCCTTCTGGTTCCTGTTGTCACCATTGTCGGGACGCTTGCCGGCTCTCTCGGTACCCTTGTCTTTGACGGGATGACCCCGGGAAGAGCGCTTGCCCTCGGTTCCGGCTTTGGTTGGTACAGCCTTTCGGGTGTACTCATAGCTGATCTCGGCGACCCGATGCTCGGAGCTGCCGCTTTCATCTCGAACTTGCTCCGTGAAACAATAGCCTTCCTCTGCATTCCCCTACTCAAGTTTTCGGGACGGTGTGAAAGCGGCATAGGCATTTCCGGGGCCACCAGCATGGATGTTACCCTTCCGGTCATCGAGGATACCTGGGGCGCACGCGTGATACCCCTAGCTGTCGCCCACGGGGTGATCCTGAGCTTTCTCGTCCCCTTTCTGGTTCCATTATTCATGAGTTTCCGGTAAATTTCGGGTATAGTATAGTATACTGAAAGCATGGTCTTCCGGAGGTTTTATGGAATTGGTCAGTACCCGCAACAGCAGTAAAATCGTCAGTTTTCGTAATGCGGTACTCGATTGTATTCCGGGTGACGGCGGTTTGTATGTTCCGGCGAAAGAAGAGGATTTGCGTCCCTGGATCATGTACATGGACGAATCAACTAAATTTGCGGCAATCGCTGGTACCCTTACCTCAGCCCTTCTCAAAGAAGAGTTTAGTCCGGTTGTGTCCGAGCGTATCGCCGCTTCGGCTTTTTCCAACTACAGCCCCAAACTGCGCCAGCTCGACGACCAGCTTTTTTCCCTCGAACTCTTCCATGGGCCGACCGGTTGCCACAAGGATTTTGGTTTGCTGTGGCTGGCCTCAGCTCTCGAACATATACTGACCATGGAAGACCGTACCGCCTTTGTGCTCGCGGCAACCGCGGGGCGTACCGGTCGCAGCATGGCGGCGGCTTTCAGCGGAAAGAAACGGCTTAAAATGATTCTTGTGTATCCTAAGGGAACCCTATCCGGGCTCGATCCCTCGATGCTTGCCTGGAACGGCGGAAACATTTGGCCGGTCGAGGTTGAAGGCAGTCTGCAGGATGCACAAAGGCTTGTGGGGAGCGTTTATTCGAATCGGGAGCTTGTTTCCCGGTACGGCCTTACCTTGGCAAACACAATGAACATCGGACGACTCCTGCCGCAGGTGTTTTTCTACATGTACGCCTTTACCCGAATACGGAAAAAAGTGCGTGGAGATATTTTCTACGCGGTTCCTTCCGGAAATTACGGAAATCTGGTTGCCGGTCTCTACGCCTGGAAATTTTCGCTTCCGGTCAACGGTTTTGCCACCGATGCCACACCGTCTCTTTCGTGCGATGCCACGGGGCGTTGTGTCTGTCTCGATTCGATAGTTCCCCTCGCTAAGCGTGGCTCGGCCGATCCAGCGAGTCCCTCGAATATGGAACGTCTCGAACAGGTGTTCGAGGTTAATCCCGCCATGTTACGTGGTCTGGTGTTTCCGGCGGTGGTAGATCCGCTTTCGGTACCGGAATTGATGTTTTCGGTGTACAAGAAATACGGAGTTATGCTTGATTCCGCTGCAGCTGCGGCTTACGGTGCGATCGATTCGATACAGGAACGGATCAATTCGGACGAGGGTACGGTTGTACTGGTTTCGAAGGACCATCCTGCATATGAGGCGGACAAGCTTCGAGTTGCCTGTGGCGTGTCGCCCGAGCTGCCCGATTTTATCCAGTCTGCGCGGGAACGGGTTGTGGGGGCGGCCTGCATTCCCCTTGAGCGTTCGGCCCTTGAACAAATCCTGAAGGATTTTGCCTGATATCTGTTTAAGTTCGAGCTGATTTGTTGCACGGTCCGGCAAAAACCCGTATACTACTTTCGCTTGACGGAGGGAGATGGTATGGCCTATAAATTGGACGGAGCAAAATTCGACACCGTCGATGAGCTTGTTGAGGCATTGTATCCGCTGTATTCGGACCGGATGTCTATAGAAGAATTCAAGAAGTATGTTGACGAGAATGCCCAGAAAAGCTGATTAGAAAGGCTGAAGGCACAAAAAAAACACGCGGCCCCCAACGGCTGCGTGTTTTTTTGTGCAAAAATTTACGTACGTGGTTTTTTCACTGTCGTGGGCTTCTTCACTGCAGATTTCGCTGCAGGCTTCGCTACGGTCTTGTCTTTTACGACAGGTTCTTTGGTTGCGGTGGTTTTTTTAGTCAGGATCGGCGGGGCAAAGGCTGCAATCAGTTTGTCCACCTGGTACTGGGACTCCATGAATGCCGCGATAACCTTTTTCTGCAGCTTTTGGATTCCTGCCAACTCCACATTCCATTCTTCGCGAGAATATTTCGGATTTGCCTTCCTGCCGGGTAGCCCGGTTAGTGCGGTGGCAAAAGCGGAAAGGTCCACCAGCTGCTCGGCTGTTTCCTTGTTGTACCAGAGAATGCCGTCCCAGCTGTGAATGCCCAGAAGGGTGCGTATTTTTTCCCGTTCCAACACAGTTGCGGTGATGCCTGTATCAGAGACAAGAAGGAGTTCCTTGAGCGCCTGCAAATGATGGAGTACAACTGAAGGATCCCTACCTTCGTCAGCGAGAATGTCGGTCATCTTGAGGTCGAGGCTCCAGAGGTCCGTCAGTTTCTGCACCGTGCTTCCGGTTGTTTTCGGACCGATCAGGTCTGCGAGTGAATACAGGACGATGGATGCGGAAAGAACTTCGAGCAGTTCAGGTTTCTCGAGCCGCTCTTTCTGGAAGGCCGCAAGAATCCGGACCGAAGTCGCAGCGGGGGTAACGGTGGTTTTTTTGAGTGCTTCGCCTGAACGGAGTAGTTTTTCGAGGCGGATGGCAAAGTTGGACCACACCAGATCGGGATCCGCAGCTTTTTTACGTGTGCCGATGGCGGGAATCGTGTTTGCACCGTAATTGCCGTCGATGTGCTTTCTGCATACGTCGAAAAATTCGCGTGCTGAGCTTTCCGTCTTTGCGATGAAGGCGGGAACAGGATCCGTTTCCTTGACGAGGACAGAATCTACGATTGCACGGATTCCCTGGAAGTATGCGGGAGAGGCGAATGCGGAAAGTGCAGTGTACAATTCCTTGAGGTAGATATTCTGGATGCCCATGAACACGCTTCGGATACCCCTGCCATTCAGAGACTCGTACAAGGTTCGATAGTGGCCCCATTCGTTGTCGTCGATTTCGTGAATATTGAGGAAAACTTGCGTTTGGAAACCGTTGAGCGACGCATACATGCCGGATTCGAAGATCTCCTGCGTGGTTCGCAGATACCAGAGGCCCGTGCGTTGTTCCTGCATCACACAGAAGCGGTTTTGTTTGTCTGTGAGTCCGAGTCCCTCTGCGACGGTTTTTTGGACCATCAGTTTGCTGCCGTCTTCCTGCTTGACGGCGTATGCGGCACTGGTCTTGACCCATCCGGCAGTCTGACCATACACATTGTTGAAGAGGATCAGCGAGCGTTCATCTCCGACCCGATTTGAC
Organism: Treponematales bacterium; assembly: GCA_038248875.1. Classification (GTDB taxonomy): domain Bacteria; phylum Spirochaetota; class Spirochaetia; order Treponematales; family Treponemataceae; genus Teretinema. The sequence continues at coordinate 20,785 of JBBRWY010000004.1, read as the reverse complement.
CAGGCAAAGACGTTTTCGTTGACATGACCGTTTCCGTAAAAGTCATACAGGAGAAAGTTTTCGACTCCGGCATAGAGGTATCGTTTTTTCATGAGCGGGAAAATTTCGTGGCGGTGGCGGTTAACGAGATCCTGGTTCACCTGTTCGTTCTTATAAGCGCGTCGATATTCCATTCCGTATTTTTCTTCGAATCCCTCGATCTGGCCATGACCGAACATGGGGAGGCCAGGCATGGCGATCATCATCGTACAGACGCCGAAATACTTGTCGCCGTTACCAAACTGGACAGATGCAGTTTCCTCGTCGGGATTGTTCATGAAGTTGACATACCGCTTGAGGATTTCGGGATCAAACTCGATGGTGTTCTTGATGGTCGTGCGGTATTTCGCATTGTCTTCGCGCTTGAGCATGTTCATGAAAGCCGAATTATATACCCGGTGCATGCCGAGCGTGCGCACGAAATAACCTTCCATCATCCAGAATGCCTCGGCAAGAAGCAGCGTGTCCGGGATTTCCTTCGCACAACGATCTACTACTTCTCGCCAGAATTCTTCCGGAATGCGGCGTTCAAATTCGTCGCGCGGGAGTGCAAACTGAGATCGGCTTGCAATGTCGCCGCCTTGGCCAGGTTCCGGGTACCAGAGGCGTTGGATATGCTTTTTGGCGAGTACCATGGCGGCGTCGAAGCGGATGATCGGAAAATTACGTGCGACGTGGAGAATTGCCTGGATGACTTCTTCCCGGGTTTCGGGATTGAGGAAATCGAGTTGGGCGGTGTCGTTCCAGGGCATTCCTGTGCCGTCGTTACCGTGATACATGTAGCGGGTGTCGCCTGAATGGTTGTCGACGCGCTTGAATACGACCGCACAGTCATTTTTCGTGTAATAGTGATTTTCAAGGTAAATCCCGACCCGCGAGTCGTGGGACAGGTTTTCCCCGTTGAAGTCGTAGCCGGGGAACGGGCAGTCCCGTGTCTGGACGAACAGCTGCGGCTTTTCGACAACCCACTTTGCGTCCATGCCGGTATGGTTCGGCACCATGTCCGAAGCCATGCGTACACCGCGTTGCCAGGCGCGGTACCGGAGGTTATTAAGCGCATCCGGGCCGCCGAGTTCTCGAGCTATGTCGTAATCGTCGAGGCTGTAAGCGCTTGCCGCTGCCTCGGGGTTTCCACATATCTGTTTGATGCGTGCGCTTGCCGGCGAGCGTTCCCATAAGCCGATGAGCCACAGTCCGGTAAAGCCGGCCTCTGCGATGAAGTCGAGCTCCTCGTCTGGTATCTGGTCGAGCCGGGTAATGGGGCGGCCGTATTTCGCAGTCAGCTGGCTAAGCCACACAAGTACGCTTTTCGCCAGAAGTACCACATTGGGCATCCATTCCCGGTCCGGGCTGAATCGTTCATATTCCTTGCTGATGTCGCCGAATTCGTATGCCGGCATTTCCGGCGTGCCCGAGCCTATGCCACCACCCCAGCCCGCTTTTTCCTCTTCGGAAATCAGATCGATGCTTGCAAGCAGGCGAGACAGCAACCCCGCGAGCCATTCACCGAGGATCGGTTCCCAGTGCGTGCGAATGTAGTCAAGCTGACCTTTGAGGTTGTAGGGCGAAAATGCTACCGGGGCTTTGAGCATTGAAACGAGGTCAAGTCCTTCGGGACCAAACGTCGGATTTTGCATTGACCAGGACAGGATCGTTTTCCAGGCAACAGGGTATTCTGAATTGAGCCGCAGCACCTTATCGCTGAACAAGCTGAAAAAGGGTTCGAAGGCAGGATTTTCGTTCGCAAGCTTCAGGAGCATCAGTTCTTCGATGGCGATGATCCGGTTGGGAATGCCTTCCGAATCCGAGCCGGCGAGCCAGCTTTTAACATCGGTCTGCTCGCGGTACACGGCCATCGGGGGGAATTCGGTGGTGAACATCGTAAGTATTTCGTTGAATGCCTTTGCCCCAATTTTTGCTTCGATAGCCGAAGCGGCACCACTGAAAAATGAGGTGTTTTTTTGCAGCCGGTATTGGCGACATACATAATGAAAAATTTCGTCGATGAGGCCCATCGCGTTCAACTGACCAGCTTTCAGGTATTGCTCTGGCCGGTTCGGATCGACCGTTTTGTTGTATTTCTGGACAAAAAGTTGCACGTTTTTTACATTGGTAAAAATGACATTTCCGCTCGAAGCGAAAAGGGTTTCATCAAAGCTGCAGAGTTTGCGAATGCGCACATTCAAGTGAAATTCCATCAATTGTACGTCGGGACAGGATTCGCTGCCGACCGGAATGTATGCGTCAAAATGTTCAGTCTTCATTTTTGTGTTCCTTTCTTGCTGTTTTTAGTTGAACGTTCTTTGAGGACTTCGCATATCGCGGAAACCAGTTTCTTGTTGGTAAGGAGCTTTTCGATCGGCTGCGGAAGGCGGTAGGTCCAGTTGAAGGGGCTTATGCTCCCGGGAATATTGATCCGCTGCGAGTCTGCATCCGTTCCGCAAAAATCCGCAGATAAATCCAGTATGTCCTGCACTGGAAGGATGAGGACTGATGATGAGGTTTTAGCCATCATCGAGAGCACGAATGTAGCTGTTTCTGGAGTGTAGGCTCCTCTGAAAGTATCGGAAGTGCCTGCCGGATACCCATAGTCTTCAGGTCGCCAGGCTGCGAGGAATTCGGCGGCGCCGTTTTCATTTTCCCACCATCCTCTGAGGGTAGACGAATCGTGGACCGAGGTTGTTGCGACCGACAGTTCTGGATATTCATCAATCTTCTTGAAAGGCTGGCCGTGTTCGTTCCACAGCCGTTCCCAGCGGATCACCTTGAGACCGAGAATGCCGAGGCTGGAAAGCACTTCGGGCACGCTTTCGGGTATGGTACCGAGGTCTTCGGCGCAGGCGAGCATATCGACCGTGCCGGTAAGAGTTCCCAGCAGTTCTTGTGCCTGTTCCTTCCATAAGACCTCGTTTCGCGTGTTTTTTTCGCGGAAAAGCTGTTCCATGGTTTCTTTTTCGTCCGGGGTAAGGGTTTTCCATGCGGTGGTTTCACGGAACATCCATATTGGGTTGAATAATGGTTTTCCTTTGTCGTCCCGACCGGTTACCCGGAGCATCCGGTCTCCCCATTCACGTACGAGCACTTCTTTGACGGCTTCGGGAATATCCGCCTTGTGTATGTCTCTTTCGCTATGAATTTCATTTTTGAAAAGCCAGAGTTCCTCTTCACCGATACGGGTCATTGCCTTATGCAGAATTCCATGGCTTGAAAGGTAGTCAAAATTGTTCACTTTCTCGATTACGTGGGTCGGTACGTGCGGCTCGGTGATCCAGCGCAGCCTGTCGCCGGAAAACCCGCGTTCGGCAAGTTCGGATACGGTGATCGGTGCATGGGGTGTTGTCCAGCCCAATGCTCCGGTGGATTCTCCGTAGGGGATCGACCAGATACGGAAAAAACCGAGAATATGGTCGATGCGATATGCGTGATAGTATTTTGCGCTTTGGGCCAGCCGTTGCTTCCACCAGCTGTATCCGTCGGCGCGGAGATTGTCCCAGTTGTATATGGGGAAGCCCCAGTTCTGGCCCGTGGGATTCGAGGCGTCCGGAGGGCTACCGGCCCGGAGGTCGTCCCGGAAAAATTCGGGATTAGCCCAAGCGTCACTCGAATCTTCATTCATCATTATCGGAATGTCACCTTTGAGCGCGATTTTTAGCTTAGTGCAGTGTGCAACTGCTGCGGAGAACTGCTCGTCAAGGCGCATCTGCACCCAGGCGAAAAAGAGGTGCTCGGCCCGGTGCGACGGTTTTTCCCAGCGATTTCGTATTTCAGTATGGCTCGGTGTCCGCATCCGGTCCCAGGCCTTCCATGATGCGTCGAAGTTGCTTCTCTTGAGATTCATGAAGACTGCATATTCGACAATCCACGGATTTTCTTCTATCCACGTGGCCAAGGCTGTGCTGCTGAGTATATTTTTTTCGTTCACATCGAAAATACGATGTAACAGTTCAAGTTTTGCGTTCCGAATCTCCCGGTAATTATAGCGGGGCAGGCTTTCGTAGCGATTTTTGAGGGCGGTAATATCCGCTTCGAAGGTTTTTGCTTCGGGGATGCTCTGTAACCGCACGTACACCGGATGGAGAGCGAAGGCCGAAAGGGCACTATACGGGGAACTTTCGGTACCGGTGTCGTTAACTGGCAACAACTGGATCATGTCGATGGACGCTTTTTTGCAAAATTCCGAAAAAGGGATCAGGTCAAGAAATTCGCCTATACCGCAACTTTCGCCGGTTTTCAGCGCTCCGACAGGGATTGCGATGCCGGTCACTGGATGTGTAAATGAAGGGAAATGCATAGGACCTCCGCCGGGGAACGCTCCCGGAATATAATGAATTCGTTTAATTATACGGCAGAATTCTCAAAAAAGAAACAGATAATTTAACCGGTTTACTAGTTTGATCTTACAGGAAACCGGTAGTGGGATGCCAGATCGGACGGGCCAAGGCCGAAGAAAAGGGCTGGATCCGGGTAAAGTCCGGCAGCCATTCGGTGTCCTCGACCAGCTCCTGGTAAAAACCGTTATCAATGCCGAGCTCTTCGAGTAGATCTGTAAGTTTGTCGTATTCGTCCCTTCCGAGCGGTCGATCGGGGAAAGCGTCGATATTTTTTGCATGCGGGCTTTTTGTGACAGGAGTATATTGGGTCATAAGTGAAAGAAGTGCCTTGTCGGCAAGGTGTTCGGCAAACCAGCGCAGAACCAGCTCCGTATCTGCCAGTTTTCCGGGAAGCGCAAGGTGCCGCACGATTACTCCCGACCGGATCTTACCGTGGAGGTTACGCAGTTCGTCGGCTCCATCTATGCGGAGGGGCGATTTTGCAGCCATATGCCTGATTGCTTTTTTTGCTACTTTTGGATAATCGGCGGCATGAAAAACAGCCTCGGCCAATAACGGATTGAGTGTCTTCAGGTCTGGGAGCCAGACGCTGACGAGGCCGTCGAGCAGATCGAGTGCTTCTGTGTTTTCGTAGGCGGAGGAATTCCAGAGGACCGGAATGGAAAGGCCTTTTTCAATTGCTTCGCGAAGCCCCGTCGCGATGGCGGGTATTGCATGGCTTCCGGTGACTATGTTGATATTTTCGGCGCCCGCGTTCTGGAGCGCGAGGCAGATATCGGCGAAAACAGCAGAAGAAACGGATTTGCCCATGCCGTCTTGTGATATTTGATAGTTCTGACAGAAGAGGCAGCGGAGGTTGCAGCCGGTGACAAAGATGGTCCCGGATCCGCCTGTACCGGTTACCGGTGGTTCTTCTCCGAAGTGGAGGCCAGCCCAGGCAATTCTGATTCCATCATCCTCGCCGCAGAAACCTTTTTCGCCCGCATTGCGGTTTACGCCGCAACTGCGCGGACAAATGCGGCAAGACTCGTATTCTTTTTCCATCTCGTTGTACTATAACAGGCCTGTTTAAAATAAAAAAGCCGGTCTTTCACCGGCTTTTGGTGGCCTTGGGCCCCCGTCAGGGAGCTGTCCTTAAAAGGACTTTGGCCTCGCTATTGTCACCTGCTTTTTTGCACGCAGGTTGGAAATAAAGTGTCGTTGCCGGTTTCGCTCCGGCTTTTCAGTTCAGGCGGATTATCCATCAAGCCCTCCTCTCATAAAAACAGAACCTGTACATGTGTGGCCAAAGTTCGTATCTCGAATCTTTTTGGACACCCTAGTATTTGATCGTTCGTCTGTTCTCCTTACACCCTAAATATCGGAGTTGTCTCTGTATTTGTCAAGAAAATAATTGTAAAAAGTATTGATTTATCAGGCCTTTCCCCGCTCGACTATAATGGTCATTATTGATACCAGAAGATCCATGTCGAGATTTTCTGCTTCCGCAGACACGATATCGCGGATTTCCTCCCAGTCTCCATCAGGAAAATTCATGGTATCACGGAAACATCCTGACAAGAGCGCCAGCGCAGCGCCGAACCAGTCGAGAGCTGCTTTCCTGCCCGCATCGGTTGTCAGCGTATGCTGGTAGTGCTCGGTCCAGTAGGCCGTGAGGTCTGTTCCGATTTCTCCATAATCACGCGTCCACACAAGAAACATCCGGGAGAGCTCGGAACCCAGTTTTCCGGCAGTTGTGCTGCCTGGAACAGATGCGCGAGCGACGAGCCGATCCGCATCCGAAAAGAATTTGTCTATATCAGTCATACAGGTATTATAAATAAAATCCTTGACTTTTCCTATGAAGGAACGTAAACTATCAACATGAACCTCAAAACCGTATTGACTACTGACACTGTCAATCTTCACCTGAAAGGGACCTCCAAAGAGGCAATAATTGACGAACTGCTTGATATCCTTGTACAGGCAGGAAAAGTAAAAGATAAGGCTGCTGCGCGCGCCTGCGTACTTGACCGCGAACGCAAGATGTCCACCGGAATGAAACATAGTATTGCAATTCCTCACGGAAAAACCGATTCTGTGGACGATCTGGTCGCCTGCATGGGTATTTCAGAAAATCCGGTCGATTTTGATTCTCTCGATCAGGAACCCTGCCGCATATTTATCATGACCCTTTCTCCGGTCGATAAAACCGGTCCTCATCTGCAGTTTCTTGCCGAAGTGAGCCTTCTTTTCAAGAGCGCCGAAAAGCGCCAGGAGATCCTCAAGTCAAACGACAAGAACGAAGTTATCCGCATCCTGACCGAATAGTCAGACAACGGCTGCGTATGTGGCTTGCGAAAACAAAAAAGGACCCCACTCGGGTCCTTTTTTTTATTATGTCCGGAGTGTTGGTATGAAACAAGAAGCGCAGTATACCGTAGACGGCATTTATATCAGGGATCGTGATGGGCGTGTTGTTTTGCCTCGGGGTTGCAATCTTGGTGGAGACAGTAAGATGCCGTTCAGTCCGCCGGGCAATCCGCTGTCTTTCGACATATCCTTTACTGGCCGGCCTTTCCCCGAAGCCGATGCAGATGAGCACTTTGCACGCCTGGCTAGCTGGGGGTTTACTTTTCTGCGTTTCGTGATTACCTGGGAAGCAGTGGAGCATGCCGGGCCTGGCGTGTATGACGAGGACTATCTTGCATACCTGCGTTCCATCTTGAAAAAAGCCGAAACGCACGGCATTTCGGTGTTTATCGATCCGCATCAGGATGTTTGGAGCCGTTGGACTGGTGGTGACGGAGCCCCCGGTTGGACCCTTGAGGCTGCAGGTTTCGACCTTTCAAAAATTACGGCAAGTGGAGCAGCTTTTACCGTTGCATCGGAAGGCAGTGACTACGTGCCGATGAGTTGGGGCCTCAATTATTTGCGGTATGCGGCGGCGACCATGAATACTCTCTTTTTCGGTGGAACTGTGTTCGCACCCGGACGGCTCGTGGACGGCATTCCGATTCAGGAATTTTTGCAGGGCCATTTTATCACCGCTATGCGCCATACTGCCCGTCGCCTCAAAGACTGTAAGGCAATTATTGGATTCGGAATTTTCAACGAGCCACATTACGGATTTATCCAGTTATCGAATCTCGGGGGCCATCATCGGATTCAGTCGCCTTCGGGCTCTGTTCCATCTGCATTCCAGGCAATGGCTGCAGCTTCGGGTTATCCGCAGCAAATCAAACGTTTTACGCTCGCGGGTGCTCTGACGCTGCCGGGGAAAACGGTGCTGAACGGAGCAGGCATTTCGCTGTTCAGGGAAGGCTTCGAGTGTCCCTGGAAGGAAGCGGGGGTATGGGCTGTCGAGGCTGGCAAGCCGGTAGTCAAGATTCCCGATTATTTCAAGCGATTTCCGGCGGGCAACACCGATGGGCGGCTTGCAGATTTTGCGGAGGATTTCTTAAAGCCCTTTCAGAAACGATTTATGGAAGAAGTATCGGTCAAGCACGAACACTATATCTTTTTTCCCGAGGGTGTTCCGTTTGCCCATCGGGTATCTTGGAAAGAAGCTGACCGTGTGCGTTCCGATGGTATCCGTTTTTCGGTGGTCGAAGCTGCGCACTGGTATGATGGCCTTACCCTCATTTTCAAGAAATGGCGGGCATGGCTAACGGCGGACGGTGAAACTCGTATACCGGTGTTTGGCGCCGATGCCGTTGCGCTCAGTGTGATACGGCAGCTTGAACGACTTGCCGGTCATCCACGTCGAGAGTCTCTGCCCGTTTTGCTTGGCGAATTTGGGGTGCCTTTCGATCTTTCCGGAGGCAAGTCTTTTCGTACCGGTGACTATTCCGAGCAAGAAAAGGCGCTTGGTGTATATTACGATGCAATCGACGCGACCCTTTTGCCGTCGACAATATGGAATTATTCGGCCAGCAATACCCATGCTGACGGAGACGGTTGGAATACGGAAAACCTGTCTATCTACTGTACCGACGGTGGTACCGGGGTTGCAGGCGGCCGCGCACTTCGTGGCTTCAGCCGTCCCTATGCGATGGCGGTGGCAGGGCTTCCGCTCAAGATGCATTTCAACCGCAGAAAACGGGAATTTATTTTGGAATGGGAAGCGTCAGCTGGTAGTACGGAAGTATTTGTGCCAGATCACTGGTATCCTGAGGGTTGGCGTGCGTCTTTTACCGGCGGGAATGCACTTCTCGAGGAAAAACCGGAGGATCAGCGGCTGTTTGTACAGGTTCAGGAAGGAGGAATCTGCAGGATTTCGGTAGTTCCCCTCGAAGAGGAACCTACTTCTTCCCGGTCTGAGTGACTGTCTCGTTATCACCGATTAGGTACCGGCTGGACACTTGCTGGTTGAACAGTTTTTCGAGTCCTTCCTTGTAACCGAGGATGCGTGATACATAGTCGAGGGTTCGTTTCGGTGTGTTGTCGCTGCGGACTTTGGTCGTGCCCGCATTGTACATAGCAAGCGCCGCAACCTCGTTACCGGAGAGATCAATGCAATAGCTGAGATGAGACAGCCCATAATGGGCGTTCGATTCAATGTTGAAAAAATCTTTTTCGGTCAGTTTCGGAAAGGCTTTGTTGTTCAGTTGGAACAGGCCTCGATCTACCGAGGTCGCATTCTTGTTGACCGCATTCGGCTTATAACGGCTTTCTTCCCAGGCCAGTGCGAAAGCCAGCGGGGGCGCGATATTGTTTTTGCTCGCGTTCTCGAGGATTATCCGGGTGATGGTTTCGTTACCGGTGATGTGCGAATAAAACCACAGTACATCAGCCTTTGAAATTTCCGAGCGATACAAGGCAAGACCCGGTTCAACGAGCTTACTGGTTTCGAGGGCCTTTTCGTGGAAAAACTCGGGAGCGATTATCGAGGCAAGGTCGGTTTCGGTACCGGTTTCAAGAAAATTGACTGAAAGAGAATTGAATTGCGAGTAGATGATCTTGCTGGCGAGCACGACGAGTCCGAATATAAAAACTGCGAGTAATATTTTTTTTGGGTATACTGAACTTTTTGCGCGGGTCTGCATCATATGCGGTAAACTCCATCATTTTCTGTTCTTTACTAGCAGAATATATAGGCACCGGTAAAGATGTGCAAGCGATGAGGCTTAAAAATACCTGATAATAGAGAGAATTTACATAAAAAAAGGGTAAAAACGACGAGTTTTTTTGAAAACCATACCGTTTTTACCCGATATAGGACCACTGTTTTTCTGGTGCCTGTTTATTCTTCCTCTGCAGAAGCGACCGCAACAGCATGTCCGTCGATCACCCGGACCGCTATTACGCCATCGATATCCTTCAGATTGGCGATGACATTTTCGCTTACCCGATCTTCGACGTCGATCAGATTGTAGGCCACATCGGCCCGGTTCTGGTTAGTCATCGATGCGATATTGAGCTTGGCGCCTGCAAGAATGCTCGTGATTTGGCCGATCATATTGGGTACATTTTTGTTAGCGATGCACAGACGCGCGCCTTTCGCCGGGATGATTCCGTCGATTTTACACTTGGGAAAATTGACGGAATTGACGATGTTTCCGTTTTCAAGAAAGTCGATCAACTGGTTGACCGCCATAAAAGCGCAGTTGTCCTCGGCTTCGGGAGTCGAAGCTCCGAGGTGTGGAAGGCAGATTGCGTTCTCTGTCTTGAGCAGTTCCTCGTCGGCAAAATCGGTCACAAAACAGGCCACTTTGCCGTCATTCAGGGCGGCTATGATGTCGGCGTTGTTGACAAGTCCTCCACGAGCAAAATTGAAAATACGTACACCTTTTTTCATGATGCGCAGTTTGTCGGCGTTGATGATTCCCTTCGTTTCATTGGTCTGGGGCACATGAATCGAAATGTAGTCTGCTTTGGCAAGCAAAGCATCGAGGCTTTCCGCCTTGTGTACTGCACGGGACAGCGACCAGGCAGCATCAACCGAAATGAAGGGATCGAATCCGATTACTTTCATGCCGAGTCCTACCGCGTCATTGGCCACCATGGCCCCTATCGCACCGAGCCCGATGACGCCGAGCGTCTTGCCCTTGATTTCGGGGCCGACAAACTGGCTTTTTCCCTTTTCGGCAAGATCGGGGATTTCGTCACCTTTTCCGCCAAGTCCCTTGGCCCAAACCGCGGCCTTGAGAACCGGGCGGCTCGAAAACAGGAGGGCCGCTATGACGAGTTCCTTGACGGCATTTGCGTTGGCTCCCGGTGTATTGAACACGACAATGCCCTTTTCGGTAAATTTGGCTATGGGGATGTTATTTACGCCTGCCCCGGCACGGCCAATCGCTTTGACGGTGGGCGGAAGTTCAAGTGCAGCCATTTCGGCCGAGCGCACGAGAACGGCGTCGGGATTGAGAATTTCGCTCGCGATTTCATAATCCTCACGAGGAAAAAGGGCGAGTCCCTCGGGTGCAATTTTGTTCAGAGTCTGAATCTTGTACATCGGATTCTCCTTAAGCGTTGTTCTTGGCGAAGTTTTTCATGAACTCGACCAGGGCTTTGACACCATCGACCGGCATGCCATTGTAGATCGAGGCGCGCATACCACCGACGAGCCGGTGGCCGGCAAGGTTTACAAGGCCTGCAGCTTCGGCTTCGGCAACGAACTTTTTGTTGATTACGTCTGCTTTTTCTGTGTCGGCGATGGTCGTGACGAACGGGATGTTCATGATCGATCGGCTATTCTTTTCGGTGGTCGCCTTGTAGTAGCTGTTTGAATCGAGGTAGTTATAGAGGATATCGGCTTTGTCGTGGTTGATCTTGCCAATCGCGGCGGCTCCACCGAGTTCTTTCACCCAGGCGAGAACGAGTCCCATCATGTAGATCGAGTAGCACGGCGGTGTGTTGAACATCGATCCCTCATTGGCATGGGTATCGAAGCGCATCATGGTCGGTACATCTGCGGGTAGGTCTCCCTCGGGATGATTCGGACCGCGGATCAGATCTTCTCGGATAATGACAAGCGTGACGCCGGCCGGGGCGAGATTTTTCTGAGCTCCCGCATAGATGATGCCGAACTTGGACACGTCCATTGGTTCCGAAAGAATATTGGAAGAAGCATCACAGACGAGGGGTATGTTGCCGGTATCGGGGAATTGCTTCCACGCGGTGCCGACGATGGTATTATTCGAGGTGATGTGCACGTAATCGTAATCGCCGTCGATTTTACCTACGGTGGGGATGTAGTTATAGGCTTTGTCCTTGGATGAGGCGATGACATCGACCGTCATCCATTTTTTGGCTTCTTTGAGCGCCTTGTCGGACCAGACTCCGGTATCGATATAAGCAGCCTTTCCCTTTTTTTTGAGGTTGAGGGGAATCATCGAGAACTGTAGACTTGCGCCACCTTGCAGAAAGAGTACCTTGTAGTTCGCCGGGACGCCCAGCAACTCGCGGACGAGGGCTTCGGTTTTGTCGATGATCGGTTTGTAGGCTTTTGAGCGATGGCTCATTTCCATCACTGACTGGCCGGTGCCGTTGTAGTCGAGCATTTCCCGAGCTGCCGTCTCGAGGACGGACTGGGGGAGCATGGAAGGTCCTGCAGAAAAATTGTAGACTCGTTTCATGTGAGACTCCTTTGTGCGGCGAGCCGGGCCGTCAGGCTTCCGAGCGCGTCGATTATCGATACATTTTCAATTCCGATTCCCGCAGGAACCGAAAGTACGGACGGGGTAAAGTTGACGATTCCGGTGATGCCGCAGTCCACCAGCTTGTCGGCAGTCGCTTGCGCTTGGGCGGGCGGGACGCAGAGTATGGCCGATTCAATACCAAGACGGGCAATCACTTCCTTCATCTTGAAAGTAGGATAGAGCGGAAAGTCTGCTTTGAGGATTTCGATCCGATTGACGTTCGAATCAAAGCCCGCGCAGAGGCTGAAGGGACTTCCGACGAAACCCGAGTATTCGAGAAAGGCTGAACCGAGACGCCCGAGCCCGACAATACAGCATTTGTGGGCATCAACAGAAAAGCCGAGCGCCTGCTTGATTGCACAGGCCAGCCTTTCGGGATCGTACCCTGAATTTGTCGCAATTTCGGGACCGGCGTTCAAGGTGGAGATGTCTTTACGGATAGTGGTACTGGTCCATCCCGTGATTTGTTCTATTTCGGCCGATGAAATAGGCGCATGACGGTTTTTCCGCTGTTCGAGGAGGCGGGCGAGTTGGGAAAGGCGTTCTGCAGTCGGTTTCGTAAGGGCCATATACATCCTCTGTGAATAATTTCACAGTAAATATAGCAGGAGGTACGGAGTTGTGTCAAGCAAAAAAGTTCATTTAGTGTGAAATATTTCACAGTCCACTTTGATTGACAGCTACACTTTTTTCCCCCATATTAAAGGTATGGCACTAGAACTCGGCGACATTTTCGAGCGTATTTTCGGAGCGTTCCTTTCGAATTCAGATCCCGAAGTGGAAAAAAAGAAGCAACTCAAAATCCTTGCAAAGGAATTATCCAAAAGCAAATATAAATGGTATCGCCCCAAATCCGAGGAAGCTCTGCCTGGCATGGGCAAGTTTTTTTATGATATGTACAAGGTTATCGGTGCTGCCCAGGTCATGCTTGCCAATGCGAATTCGTCCATGGTGCTAAAGAATGTACTCATTGAACTTTCCCTTACCGAAAACCAGAAGAAACTCAAAGAATTGCTGTCCGAGGATGCAATCAAAGAACGAGCGAAAACTGTTTCGCCGAAAGAACTTGCCGTGCAGGTAAAGAACGAGCTCGCCGCCTTTATGGCGGATTTTAACACCGAAAAAATCCGCCAAATCGATGCACTGTTTTCCCAGATGGAACTGTTGGTTAATTTTGTCCTCTTTGACTATTTTTTCTTGCTTAAAAAATTCGATTCTGGCATTCCCGAGCGGACCTTCACCTATTCCCCCAAGTACGAAACCATCCGTGGTGAGTATGTTCTGGAGGATCTGAAGGATTTTGCCCTGGTTGCGTACGCGCTTCCCCTCGAGGCCGATTGGGCCAAAATTTTCTCAATACTGAAAGCCTACCGTGAGGTAGAGCCGGTTGCGCTTGGCCAATGGAACAAACTTCTGAACATTCTGGCCGAGATGCGACGCAGTGGCATTCTCGAGCAAATAATCTGCCACCTGGCCCAGGACCCCGCGTATACAGTCAAGGCCGAACCCGTTTCTGACCGGATTGTGGATACATATCTTCTCAAAATGAGAACTCAAACGGAAATGATCGTCCAGCAGATCCAGAAGGAAAATCTTGAAGGAAAGGCGTCCGAACTTTTGCGCCAAATTTTCGGAACCGAATCGATCGTACGCCTGCGAAACTATGCCGAAAAAGCGAATGCCCCGTACGAAAAAAAAATGCTCGGCGGTTATCTGTATGTCGAGGAACTCAATTACATGAAGGCGTTCCTGATCGACTATTTCAAGCGGGATATCCGCATTCTCACCGACCTCTTTTTGGTGCGCGGAAAATGGTCGGCGCCCGCAATGTCCACCGGGTATTCAGGAAGCTTTCACGAGCTGCTGGAACTTTCAGACACAATTACCGCCTTTGACGAACGGCTGGCCGAGGATGGCGAGACGGGTGCGAAGCTTCGTACCATGCTTGCCCGCGCCGACCGGGACAAAGAAGTAATCAAGCAGATACGGACCCAGTTGAAAGACGTCAACGAACAGGCCCTCAAGTTCCTGTCGTCGGGGACCCAGCACTTTATCGTTATCGCGCGGAGTCTGAAAAATATTCTGGATGACTATGAAAAAGCTCCGCACGAACTGATTTCGAACTGGAAAGAGCTCGAGATGAATTCGGACCGCCCGATCAAGGAGATGATCATCGAGGTCTATAAGAAAATCTACTCGTTCGTCATGCTGATGCAACTGTACCTAAAAAACGAATAGGACCCATGGGACAAACCGGGTTCCCCAATCTCGACTATATTATCAACGCCCACAACTTTCAGAAGATACAGGATTGTCTTTCGGAAGCATCCGATATGGCAATGCTGACTGTAGACTATCAGGGCACGCCGGTCACGAGGCACAGCGGCTGCAGCCGATACTGCGACCTCGTAAGGTCGAATGCGACCCTGAATGATCTGTGCCGCAAGTGCGATTCGCGCGGAGGCCTCGAAGCCGCTCGTCTCGGGAAACCCTACATCTATCGGTGTCACATGGACCTGCTCGATTTTGCCGTGCCAATCGTGGTAGAAGGCCAATACACTGGTGCTGTTCTTGCGGGGCAAGTGGTGCTTCGGGACGAGAACGAGACTACCATTCTGGAAAAAATTGCCGAGTCTCCCCACCTGCTGCTCGACGAAGAACTTCTTACTTCCTTGAAGGATGCGTATGCACAGCTTCCAGTGATGACCCGCGACCGGGTGCAGGTCATCGCGAATATGCTCTTTGAAATTACAAACTACATCATCGAAGAAGCGCTTTTGAAGATCAATTTGAATGAGGCAATGGCGGCTCCTGCAGAAGAACCGGTGGAATCTGCCGCGCCTGTGTATAATTCGCTCATACTCCAACCGGCGCTCGATTATATCAAACATAATTACGCAAAACGGTTCACTCTGGACGACATGGCTTCTCTGTGCAATATTAGTTCGAGTTATTTCAGTAAGCTGTTCAACAAGATAACCGGCGAAAGTTTTTCCGGATACCTTAATATGGTACGGGTTGAGCACGCCTGCGAACTGCTTGCGGGTACCGATACGCCTATCACCGTGATAGCACTCGATCTCGGTTTCGAAGACAACAGCTATTTCGATAAGGTCTTCAAACGCATTACCGGCGTGACTCCGTCCTTTTACAAAGCGGTCAAGCGTCCACACTGATCTGGCTGCCCGCCCTGACTCGTAAGTGCTGAATAATCCAATCATAATTTACCATTCCCGGCGGAATTGTACCTGAAGTCGTCCTTGTAAATACAAGCGGGTTTGAAAAACTGCCCGTATACTGTAAAAACTACAAGGAGACCGAGAATGAGAAAAGCTTTTATTTCCCCTACAAAATATGTACAGTGCGAAGGAGCCCTCAACGATTTGGGCGTTTACGTGAGCCTTTTCGGCAAGTCTGCACTGCTGATTGCGCACAAAGATGACGCTGCGAGGGTCAAGACACAGCTGGATTATACCGCTGCAAATACCGGAGTCACCTTTGTCACCTCCAACTTCGGCGGTGAATGTTCACGCCAGGAAATCAAGCGGCTCAAGGAAGTTGCGGCGAAGGCTAACTGCGACGTGGTAATCGGTCTCGGTGGTGGAAAGGCCATCGACACAGCCAAATGCGTTGCGGACAGCGTTAAGCCCGTTATCATCTGCCCGACGATTGCGGCTACCGACGCACCGACCAGTTCCTCCGCCGTGCTGTATACACCGGAAGGAGCTTTTGACGATTACGCATATTTTATCAGTAACCCGAATGTCGTCCTCGTCGATACCGCTGTCATCGCGATGGCCCCCGCACGCTTCCTCGTTTCCGGCATGGGCGACGCCCTCTCCACATTCTTCGAGGCTCGTTCGTGCCAGCGCGCTTTTGCCCGCGTTAACGCGAGCGGACATGGCCGTGCTGCCGCTTCCGGCACCATGACCGCAATGGCCCTGGCGAAGCTCTGCTACGAAACGCTACTAGAAGACGGACTCAAGGCGAAACTTGCCTGTGAATGCAAGGTGGTAACTCCCGCCCTCGAAAATATTGTCGAAACCAACATCCTCCTTTCCGGCCTCGGTTTCGAGAGCGGCGGACTCGCAGCTGCCCATGCGGTACACAACGGACTGACTGTGCTCGAGGAAACCCACCACTTTTTCCACGGTGAAAAAGTTGCGTTTGGAACGATCGTACACCTCGTGCTCGAAAACGCTTCCGCAGTAGAGCTGAAAACCGTCATCGGCTTCTGCAAGTCTGTCGGGCTTCCTACCTGCCTGAAAGATCTCGGTGTCATCGATGTTACCCGCGAAAAGATTATGGCTGTCGCGAAGACATCCTGTGCCGAAGGCGAGAGCATCTACAACATGCCCTTCACCGTGACCGTCGATTCTGTATATGCAGCCATTCTCGCCGCTGATCGTCTTGGAAGTGTGATGTGAAGAAAATAATCAACAAGGTTGAAAATATCGTCGTCGAGATGTGCGAGGGTATGGAAAAAGCATATCCCGAACAGCTTTTTTTCAGCAGGAAGAACAAGATTCTCAGGCGTAAAAATCTCGATAAAAACAAGGTGAGTCTGATAAGCGGCGGCGGCAGCGGACACGAACCCGCGCACGCCGGTTTTGTCGGAAAGGGAATGCTCGACGCTGCAGTTTGTGGAGACGTTTTCGCTTCACCCTCGACGATCCAGGTGTACAATGCGATTTCCGAAACCCGCTCCGACAAGGGGACGCTCCTCATCATCAAGAATTATTCGGGCGACTGCATGAACTTCGACGCTGCGGCCGAGATGGCCGAGGAAGACGACGACATCAAAGTGGAACGCGTCTATGTGAACGACGATGTCGCGGTGAAGGATAGCCTGTATACGGTTGGTCGTCGCGGAGTTGCGGGCACGGTGTTCGTGCACAAGATTGCCGGCGCGGCCGCGGAAACGGGCATGGATCTTGCACGCGTTAAGGCTGTTGCGGAAAAAGTGATTGCGAATGTGCGCTCGATGGGCTTTGCCCTTACGTCCTGCACGGTTCCCGCCAAGGGAACACCCACCTTTACTCTCGCTGAAGACGAGATGGAATTCGGTGTGGGTATTCACGGCGAGCCCGGAACGATTCGGGAAAAATTGGTGAGCGCGGATGAGCTCGCGCGAAAGTTGCTGGACCGGATAGTCGGCGATCTTCCGTTCGCCTCGGGATGTGAAGTAGCCGTGATGATTAACGGTTTCGGATCGAGCCCGCTGCAGGAACTGTTCATCCTCAATAATTCGGTTGCAAAAGTGCTTGTGGAGAAAAATATACATACCTATCGCACCTTTGTCGGCAATTATATGACCTCGATCGACATGGCGGGCGCTTCGGTTACTCTACTCAAGCTTGATGCCGAACTGAAAGCCCTGCTGGACGCCCCTGCGGACGCCCCGGCTATGAAAATCTGATGGAACGGAGACGATAGATGGATACCATACAGCTCAAGGATATGACCCGGGTGGTCAGTGTGATGGCCGACGTGATCATCGTGAACGAGATCCCCTTTTGCGATCTTGATTCTGCTGCCGGCGACGGGGATTTTGGAATGTCCGTCGCGAAGGGATTCAAAGTACTCAAGGCCGAATGGGCGGATCTTTCGATGACCGATATCGGTGCCTTCCTCAAATCTTGCAGCATGATTATTACTGAACATTGCGGTGGAGCGTCCGGCCCGATCTGGGGCTCGGCCTTCCGCGCGGCGGGCAAGTATGCCGACGGCAAGTCTGAACTTGACCTGCAGGAATTCGCCGAACTCATGCAGAGTGCGGTAGATGGCATCCAGAAACGCGGAGGCGCAAAGCTTGGCGACAAGACACTGCTCGACGCATTGATTCCTGCTACCGAGGCTCTTAAGGTTAGCGCCGTTTCAAAACATTCATTTAAAGAAGCAATCGCCTGTGGTGCTGCTGCAGCCGTTGCCGGTGCCGAAAAAACAAAAGAGTATGCGGCCTCCAAGGGACGCGCGAGCTACGTGGGCGACCGGAGCCTCAGTTTTCCCGACGCGGGCGCAATGGCCCTGGGAATCATATTCACCGAGATAGCGAAGAAGTATTGAACCGATTCGTCGACCAGGGTTGGAATCTGCCTTGTATGGCAGGCTCCACCCTGTGTATAGTGGCTTCGTGAATATAAGCAGTTTTCATACGCATACCCGGTTGTGCAGACACGCGTCGGGAGATCCTGTTGACTATGTACGCCGGGCGGAAGCCGATGGTTGTTCGGCGCTCGGTATTTCTGATCATTGTCCCTATCCCGACGGCCTGTGGAGCGGAAGCCGCATGCCCCTTTCCGACATGGGAGAATACCTTTCGCTGATGGCTGACGCCAAGGCAATGGCTCCGTTTCCCCTGTTCATGGGCTTCGAGTGCGAATGGCATCCGGCATACGAAAGTTGGTACCGGGATTATCTTCTTGCCGAAATCGGTGCTGAATATCTCGTGTACGGGCCGCACTGGGTAACTGACAACGGTGACTTCTGGTATATCGCAGAAGTAAGCGACAAACGCCTTTTACGCCGCTATGTCGATCTGAGTGTAGAAGGCATCCGTACCGGATTGTACGATTTTGTGGCGCATCCGGACCTGATGCTTGCCGGTTATACCAAATTTGACAAGGATCTGCGCGCTGGTTGCAAGGATATTATCGATGCCGCCGTGGCGATGAACCTGCCGCTCGAGATAAACGGACTTGGTCTGCAGCGGACTAAAATTCAGGGTGATCACGGGCTCCGCTCTCCATATCCGGTGCGTGAATTCTGGGAGCTGGCTGTGGAAAGTGGTGCCCGGATCATCTGTAATTCCGATGCACACCGACCCGAGGATGTCATCAAGTCGGGCCGAGAGGCGTATGCATTTGCTGCTGCCATGGGCATCATTCCCGAAGATAGCGCTGTGGCGCTCGGATTTGCTTGAATAGTGACTGATTCGTTCAAGTAGCGGGGGAAAGACCCGGTACCAAAAAACGGTCCGGTATTTTTGTGGGCTTTCCTGAAGTTCCGACACATCCCCAGGATACCTCCGCTTCTGCGCAGACTTCACCCTTCTGGTTTGTTATTATCTGGTGAAAAGTTCCCGAAAGTTTACCGAGCTTGATCGGTTCTACCTCGATGGATAGCTCATCGTACATACGTGCAGAGGCACGATAGCGGATATCGATATGGGTGATGTACAAAAAACATCCGGCCGCAAAAAACCCTTCATAGTCAAAGCCGATTGCGCGGAGATACTCCATTCGGCCATATTCCAGATACTGCAGATAAATGGCGTTGTTCACATGGTTGTAGGAATCCAGCTCGTGGCTTCTGACCGTCAGTTTCGCTATGTGTTTCATGGAGAACAGAATACACGCATGGAGTTTTTTTGACAATCTTTCAACCGCCGTCTATACTCGAGGTATGACAGAAGTCGCCGCAGCCGTAATAGAAAATCGCGAAGGTCGGATCCTCATCGCACGCCGCAAGAGCGATATTTTTCTCGGCGGGTACTGGGTGTTTCCGGGCGGCAAGAGAGAAAACGGGGAATCGCCGGGTGAGTGTGTTGCTCGCGAGTTGCGCGAGGAGCTGGATGTCAATATTGAAACAGGTGACGTTCTGTGCGACACGATTCATGACTACGGCTCGAAAGTCGTGCATTTGGTTGCTGTTCGCGCGATTATGCTTGGTGGACGCATCCGCCTGCATGACCATGACGACATTCGCTGGGTGACTGTCTCCGAAATGGGCGACTATTTGTTCGCCCCGGCCGACGAGGCTGTTGTCGAAAAGCTGCAAGAAAGAAAACCTGCCGCCGCTCATTGACCATTTTTCCTTCATTTCCGATAATACACGCATGAAACCGATACAACAGATACCTGCCGGTACTGCACGCGCGATACGCTGGGTCCTTACCGACATTGACGACACCATGACCAGAGACGGCAAGCTTGTAAGCGGCGCCTATGCCACGCTCTGTGCACTCGCGGACGCAGGCCTCCGTGTGATCGCGGTTACCGGCCGCTCGGCCGGCTGGGGGGAAGTGCACCTGCAGGAATGGCCCCTCGAAGGAGCGATAACCGAAAACGGCGCCGTAGCGTATTATAGGACTGAATCCGGCAGTGGAACACTCGTGCATCCATCGGCAGTCCCCAATACAAATATCTCCCTCCTCCGCGCAATCGAAGCGACGTATGCCGCCTTTCCGCGGGCGAAGCCTGCAAGCGACAACCACCTGCGCTTGTACGACTACGCGATAGACCATGCAGAGCGTATTAGGCCGCCGCTTACGGAAATAGAGATAGCCGGAATTGTCGACATTTTCGAGAGGGAAGGATGCATCGCCAAACCGAGCTCAATCCATATCAATACTTGGATCGGCACCTTCAACAAGCGCGAGGCGGCACTTCTATTTTTGACTGAAAGGGAAGGGTATGTCGACGAGCTGGACCGGGGAAAGGTTCTGTATATTGGGGACGCACTCAACGACGAGGTTATGTTCGAGTATTTTCCTAATGCCTGTGCGGTTGCGAATATCGATATCTGGCTCGATCGGTTGACATACAAACCGGCATGGATCGCACAGGAACGTTATGGCGCAGGGTTTACCGAAATAGGAGAATTGCTTTTACGGCTGAGACTTATAAACTGCTCTTAAAATTGTTCTTTTTCATCAAACACGGGCAAAACTCCATATCTGCACAGATAAAACCAATAGAACGGTGTAACCGCTCTATTGGAGGACCTCAACGTGGCGAAGCCCGCAAGCAATCACGACCCGGTACACGAACCGGAATTCTGTCCAAACCCGCA
>JBBRWY010000003.1:0-102213 GCA_038248875.1 Treponematales bacterium | reverse complement strand
CTACATTATGTTAATAATGCCTGGTGGCCATAGTGGAGAGGTAATACCCGTTCCCATCCCGAACACGGAAGTCAAGCTCTCTTACGCCGATGATACTGCTGCAAAGTGGGAAAGTAGGTAGCTGCCAGGCTTTTTTATTTTAAACACAAGTAGCTTTTATAATTTCAGATAAAGGATTATACTTCTTCATGCGCACCCGGATTTCTACAGACAAAGTCCAATTGTTTTCATATTTTATCACTATTTCTCTTATTGGCTCTGTTTTACTTTCTTTGCCGTTTTCCTATAAATCAGCAATAGCGGTACCGTATGTTGACGCACTTTTTACTTCTGTTTCTGCAGTTTGCGTCACGGGACTTTCTACCCTGAATATGGATATCTACACAACTGCCGGTTTTTTAGTGATAATGATGTTGATTGAATTCGGTGGACTCGGAATCATATCTTTTATTGCGCTTTACATAGCGGTTCCTCAAAGAAAGGTTTCTCTCGTCAATAGAACAGTAATTAGAGAATTTTTCATTGATGATGTTGAAACTGAACCCCGCAAAGTATTGAAATCAATTTTGTTTTTTACGTTTCTTATACAACTTCTTGCTGCTTTAATTTTGTTTTTCGCATTTCAGAAAGAAGGCTCGAATCAACCGATTCTCGACGCTCTGTTTCATTCCGTATCTGCGTTTTGCAACGCGGGATTTTCGACCTATAATGATAGTCTTGTCGGATTCAGGTCAAACCATATACTAGTGATTACGATTATGTTTCTGATTGTATCTGGCGGTATCGGATTTATGGTACTCACTGATATATTTAATAGTTGTATTCGGCGAAAGAAAAAAATGAGTTTTCATTCAAGGATTGTCCTTTTAGTTACTTTTTTATTGATCTTTTTCGCAGCACTGTTTTTTTTTATCTTTGAATATAACCACTCCATGAAAGAATTGTCTCTGATTGATAAAATAGTGGCTTCCCTTTTTCAATCTATTACTCCGAGAACTGCTGGTTTCGAAGTAGTCTCTCAAAAATTGTATTCGCCGATCACTAAACTTATTACGACAGTGCTCATGTTTATCGGTGGTTCACCTGGATCGATAGCCGGTGGTGTCAAAACCACAACGTTCCTCATCGTATTTTTGTATGCCATACGGGGCAATACAGAACGTACCGGCATGAATCTGCACAAGCGGAATATAGAAACAGCTGTAATCGAGAAAGCATTCAGTATAGTTGCCAAGAGCCTTATGATTATCGTTCTTTCTCTGGCAATTTTAATGGTAACAGAACAAACTGCCTTATCTAATAATTCTTGCTCGGTTTTTGATTTGCTTTTCGAGGTTATATCAGCTTTTGCGACAGTCGGTCTTTCATTAGGTGTAACTGCAGATCTGTCTTTTTGGGGTAAAATAGTAATTATCGCCACTATGTTCATTGGTCGTACCGGAGTGTTTGCTATGGCATTGGGTTTTTCACGCCACGAGAAGGAAAAGTTTTTCGAATATCCCTCGGCAAGTTTAATAGTCGGTTAGGAGGACTTTTATGAAACAATTTGCAATTATCGGTCTTGGCGCTTTCGGACTTCGCATGCTTGAAGAATTGCTTGAGATTACAAACGAAATAATTATAATTGATAAGGATAAGGATATAATAGACAAATTTAAGGATTTGGCAAAAGCTGCATATATAACTGACGCTATCAATGAGGCAGCGCTTGTCAGGATTATTCCTCCCGAAATTGATGCCGTAATTGTCGACTTGGGTGGAAAAATCGAAGTTTCAATCATGACGACAAATTATCTAAAAAAGATGGGTATTAAAAACATCATTGTAAAAGCACAGACGGACGAACATGGAGAAGTATTGGCTATGGTCGGCGCTACACGCGTAATTTTTCCTGATCAAGAAGCGGCCAAACGAATCGTACCGATGCTGGCTTCGTCTTTTCTTTTTAACTTTATGCCGATTTCTGCTAACCTCGCGCTTGCAGAGGTCCAGGCGAATGACAACTGCATCGGAAAAACCCTTCTCGAAGCAAATTTAAGAAAAATGTTCCATTTAAACGTGGTGGCGATGCGAAAGCTCGACAAGGAAGAGTTCTTTTTTATTAACGACCCGTCTTATGTGTTCCTTGACGAAGATGTCCTTCTGGTTGCAGGGGATGAAAAGAACATCAACAATTTCTCGCGTAATCCTGAAAAAGCAACGAAACAAAATCTCAGAACGATGTTCAGAAATCTTTTTCCAAACAAGGTTTGAGTTTTCTAACTAGTTTTTCATGTTACGGGCATAGAGATGCGATGTTTTTTTGAGCCACGCAGCTTTTTCGCTATCGAAGTGGTTTTCACTCATACGCCAGGACCAATTTTTTCCGAGCGTAGACGGTGTATTCATTCTGCCTTCAGATCCGATTGAGTACAGATCCTGGAGCGGAAAGACGGCAAAAACAGCGACTGACATCATGGATACACGGATGAGTTCCCTTACGAAATCCTTAGGATGTACATTGCCTCCAAGGTAATCGTGAATTATATCCAACTCTTCGGACGATGCATGGTCAATCCAACCTTGCATGGTGTCATTGTCGTGGGTTCCCGTATACACTAAGCTATTGCGTGTGTACATATGGGGCAAAAAGGCGTTTGTGAACCCGTCTTTACCGGCTTCATTGGCGTCGAAAGCAAACTGGAGTACTTTCATTCCAGGCAAGTTGAAGTCATCTCGCAAGTCCTGTACTTCTTGAGTGATGAGACCGAGATCTTCTGCGAGAATGGGAAGATCGCCTAGAGATTTTTTGATGTGGTTGAAGAAATCGTGGTCGGGACCTTTGATCCATTTACCATTAATGGCGGTAGTTTCATTTGCGGGTATAGCCCAGTATGCCTCGAATCCGCGGAAATGGTCGACGCGGATATAATCGACCATTGAAAGCATCGACTTGATGCGGTCGTTCCACCATGCATAGCCGTCATTTTTCATTTCTTCCCAATCGTAAAGGGGATTGCCCCAAAGCTGTCCGGTCGCGCTGAAATAGTCGGGTGGTACTCCTGCGACAAACTTCGGTGTTCCGTCAGCGTTCAACTGGAACTGTTTCTGGTTAGCCCAAACGTCAGATGAGTCAGCAGCAACGAATATCGGAATATCACCGATTATTGAAATACCTTTTTGGTTTGCATACGCTTTAAGCTGATTCCATTGCCGGAAAAAGAAGAACTGGATAACTTTCTGTATCTCGATGCCGTCGACATTTCGGCCTTTCCAGTCGGAAACAGCGGTTAACTGACAGGTCGCTAGTTCTATTGGCCAATAGTTGTTCCAGAGTTTTCCAAACAGCTTTGCATCCTGTGCTTTTTTGTCGAAAAATTCTTTGATATTCATGAAAAGAGCATAATTATCGAGCCACGAGGCGTGTTCTTTTTTGAAACGTTGAAATTCGGTATTGCTTTGTAGTGAAAGGAAATTTTGAGCTGCTTTTTTAAGTACTGGAAGCTTCCACCACACAACCGAGCCGAAATCCACCGAGCCATCTGTTTTGATATAGTCAGGGGGAAGTATATCTGATTCTGCCAGGACTCCGTCGGTTACCAGAAAATCAAGATCTATCAGAAGCGGGTTACCGGCAAAAGTAGAAAAGGAAGCATAGGGAGAGTCGCCATAACCTGTTGGCCCCAGGGGGAGAATCTGCCATAGTGACTGACCGGCTTCTGAAAGCCAATCAGCGAAGCGGTAGGCATTTTTTCCGATTGTACCAATTCCTGGTGTTCCGGGTAATGAAGTCGGATGCAGCAAAACGCCGCTGGATCGTTTCAGGTTCATGTCTTTGCTCCTCGGTAAACCGGTTTACTATACTATAAATGATACAGTCCGTAGTTTCAATAGTCCACCAATTAAAAAAACCGCCCGGGGGCGGTTTTTCCTGCTGGGTGAAAACAGCATTATTTTTCTGCGATGAGCAAAGTCTTTACATCAAGCTTCAGGTCTGTATTATAGTCGGATTTTCCGTGCTCTTTAAGTACCTTGATCTGGATGCAATCCGGCTTTGGGTCAAGAAAGAGAACAACATCAAGGTCTTTTGCGAATGGAACAAGACTTGCGGGTAATCCTTTGTCTGTGCCTTCAAAATTCGCGCTGTACCAGATGGTGATGTTCATTTCTTTTGCGAACGCCTTCATCAAGCCCATGCTTTCAGGAGCGGACTTCGAGAAATCAAAACCATCGATGATGACTGATTCCGGTTTCGTTCCACCTTCTGCCAGTGCCTTTATCGTCTTGATAACCTGGTTTGTTCCTACGGAGTCCTGGTTGAAATTGAGAACAATACGCTTGCTGATAAGATCAGCCTTGACTTCGGAAGCGCGGTCAAGATTTTTCTTTTTGGCGAGTTCGGTGAAAATATCTTCATACCAGGTCATGACATGATCGGCCTGTTGATTGAAAGAAACGTGCACGACCGCGCCCCCCTGAAGAAGCTTGTCGATGCCGAGCTGTACAAGAATTGAAGTCTTGCCTAGTCCTTTTTTGGAAGCGATAACGCCGATTTCACCTGCTAGAACGCCGCCTCCAAGAGCTTTTTCAAAGTTCCGGACAGGGCTGCGTTCGATAAGATCCTGCTTAACCATTGAAATCTCCTTATTTTTGTTCAGCTCTGCGTTTTGCTTCATACTCTTTGATCAGTGTATCTGCTACGCTTTGGGGTACTTTGCCGTATTTGGCAAATTCCATCGAATATTCAGCTTTTCCCTGGGTCGATGAGCGAAGAATGGTAGAGAACCCGAACATTTCGCTGAGCGGAACTTCGGAATCTACCCGGGTAAAGTTGTCATCTTCGGTAGATGCCATGATTATACCACGACGTTGGTTGATAAGTCCAAAGATATTTCCCTGGAATTCCTGGGGGCCTTCGATGGATACTTTCATAATCGGTTCGAGGATTGCAGGTTTTGCCTTGAGATATGCTTCGCGGAAACCGCCGATAGAAGCGAGTTGAAACGCAATATCTGATGAGTCAACCGGATGGGATGCACCGTCGTTGATGGTTGCGCGGAGTCCAACGATCGGGAATCCGATGAGCGCACCTTTTTTGAGGGTCTCGCGGAAACCTTTGTCGCAGGAGGGAATATATTCGTTCGGAATGGATCCGCCCTTGATGGAGTCGACAAACTCGTAGTCGGCTTCGATAGGTTCGATAAATCCGGCAACACGTCCGTACTGTCCTGAACCACCGGTCTGCTTCTTGTGGGTATAGTTGAAGTCGGCGCGCTGAGTGATTGCCTCGCGGTAAGCTACCTGGGGTTTGCCGGTTTCTACTTCGCAGTTGTATTCACGCTTCATGCGTTCTACGTATACTTCAAGATGTAGTTCGCCCATTCCCTGGATGATGGTCTGGTTGGACTCAGGATCGACGTAGCAATGGAATGTCGGATCTTCTTTGGTGAAACGGTTGAGTGCCTTGCCCATCTGGTCTGAGGATTTTTTGTCCTTCGGTGTGATGGAAAGGTCGATAACCGGATTCGGTACGAACATCGAGCTCATGGCATAGTTAAGTCCACCGCCACAGAACGTGTCACCCGAGGCGCATTCGACGCCGAAGAGGGCAACGATATCGCCGGGAACACCTTCTACAATGTCTTCCATGGTGGCAGAGTTCATGCGGACGAGGCGTCCTACCTTGAACCGCTTGCGAGCACGCGTATTATAGAGCTCTTCACCCTTTTTGATGGTTCCCTGATAAACCCGGACATAGGTCAGCTGGCCGTATTCGCCGTCTTCAAGCTTGAAGCCGAGAGCAACTGTCGGAGACTTGTCGTCGCAGGTAAGGGTAACTATTTCTTCATTCTTGTCGAGGTCGAGAGCAATGTTCTTGACTTCGGTCGGATTGGGAAGATAACGGGTAACGCCATCAAGCATTGTCTGGATACCCTTGTTTTTGTATGCGGAACCGAGAAAAACTGGTACGAACTGCTCGGCAAGTGTTCCCTTGCGGACTGCGGCGTTGATCATATCTTCGGTTTCGGTACCTTCAAGATAGGCTTCGGCGAGTTCATCGGAAAACATGGAAGCGGCGTCAAGCAATTCGTCGCGGTATTTTTTTGCGTCGGCTGCAAGGTGCGAAGGAATTTCGGCGATACGGATTTCGGTTCCGGCTTCACCTTCGAAATAGATGGCCTTCATAATAACAAGATCAACGACACCTTCAAGCTTGTCTTCAAGACCGATGGGTAGCTGCATCATGTACGCGTTGAGGCCGAGTTTTTCGCGGAGCTGCATACGAACTTTGAGCGGGTTTGCGCCGGTCCGGTCACATTTATTGATAAATGCGATTCTCGGAACATGGTAGCGTTTGAGCTGACGGTCAACGGTGATGGACTGAGACTGGACGCCACCTACCGAGCACAGAACGAGGATCGCTCCATCAAGAACACGAAGCGAGCGTTCTACTTCTATGGTGAAGTCGACGTGCCCGGGAGTATCGATAACATTGATGGTGTAATCTTTCCACTGCACCTGTGTTGATGCTGACTGAATCGTGATTCCACGCTCGCGTTCAAGCTCCATATTGTCCATAACAGCACCGACACCGTCTTTACCGCGAACTTCATGGATCGCATGGATCTTGTTGCAGTAAAAAAGGATGCGCTCGGAAAGGGTTGTCTTTCCGGAGTCGATGTGGGCGCTGATACCGATATTCCTCATGTTGGAAATATCAATACTCATATTTCTGTACCTCACTCATTATTGATTTTGCGATAAACGCAAATGTTTTCATGAACATGTAATCAAATGCATTATATCGAAAAAATCGTTGAGTTGCAAGGGTTGTCAGCGGACCAAAACTTTGAGCAAAAGGCTGCCAGTGGGCGGCGCCTCGGTATTCTGAAGGGCAATTTTAAGGTCCAAATTCCAATCCATTCTGGGTTTTTTGATGGTAAAACTGCAGGCGCCTGATACCGAATAGTCCACGCCTTCGTGTGTAGAGGAATGCTTCCCGGTAGCCGCAAGACTTCCGCTAAACCAGCGTGTGGGTGTTATTGAAAACTTGCTCGATATGCTGTTTTCTGTTTTGATTTCCTCTGTTAGCTGTGTCCTGACTGTTTTTGCAGACAAGTTCAGTTTGAGAGCGGGATGGAAAAAATGGCTGATTATTGTAGAACTTGCCACTTCCGTTTCGTCACCTTTTTTCATCATTTGCAGTGCTGCGCGGCCGAAGCGATTTTTATATTCTAGGCCAGTACCGGCAATACTTGACTCGCTATCTCGTTCAAAGTATTTTTCACGACGGACAGTGTCTCTAGCAAGCAAGACGCCCCATTTCAGTTCTCCCCCTGAATCTTGGCCTATGTTAAAAGTGAACGAAGGTGCTGCGAAAATTCGAGCGAGTACGCTGTTCCGAGTGCCATCGAGATCCTCAAACCGATAGTCTGAACGGTAGAAGCCGCTTGCAATAGTAAATTTCTGTATTGTTACTGCACCATCTGCCCGGATAGCGCCTACAGGAGAAATGAGTTGACCCAAATTAAGCAAACCGGTACAACTTCCGCGCCAGATGCCCTTTTCAAGGAGAATTTCAACTGCTGGCATTAATATCCTTGTTTCCGGCAATTGCAGTTCCTGGAGAAACCATGACTCGCTCGCATCTGCCGAAGATGCTCGTACTCTGGTAGCTGCAAGTACTGAAACGGTGAGAGCGAGATCATGTGGATCAAAAGCTGGAAATGTTTGTGTACTCAATACCCAAGACGGATATTCTGCATCTGTGTCGAGATTCGCTATTGCAGCAATCCGGGTATTGCGGGCCGAAACTTCAATAGCGGCATTGCGGGTATTTTGTGTTTCACTTGTATGGAAGACGACGCCTTTATTAGCGGTGGTAGGCGTATAAAATGGAGAATATAGGGAAAATACCGGGGAACGCGCCCGTGCAGGTAATCCTT
This sequence comes from Treponematales bacterium, assembly GCA_038248875.1. GTDB lineage: Bacteria > Spirochaetota > Spirochaetia > Treponematales > Treponemataceae > Teretinema. The sequence goes on along the minus strand of JBBRWY010000003.1, from coordinate 94,288 downwards.
GCGCACTGATGGATCCACCGTAGAGAGATACTCCGGGCAGTGGTTTGCCTGATACACCGAAAGAAGCGACTTCCGGAGAAAAACCGGGTAACCGTTCCGGGCTTTTTACCAGGATAAATCCATCGAGGATGGCTGAGTGTGCAGTGATGCGCAACTCGTATTTTTCGGGATAAAAGGCTGTTTGATTAATCGAGAGGGACGGTTCGGCCGCGTATAAAAAGGATTGAAGGCCGGGCGGAAAAAGAATGCCGAGACATATCAAGGCTGAATAACATGAATGATTCATATCTGTTTCTTCCAGCAAAAAAGCATTTATGCCGGAAAAAACGGATATTCAGGTACTTATTTTTTTGTTTTTACTTCGGAGACATAGCTACCCGCAAAATCGGGGATTTCCTTGACAGTTCCGAGCCAGTAGTCGGCTTCAGTTTTCGATTTGTACGATCCTACTCGGACACGGTATGAAGTTTTGCCGGAAACTTCCTTGGTGAAAATTTCGGCTTTCAGATACCGGGCCGTAAGGGTGTCGCGAGCCTTTTCGGCATTCCACTTGTTCGAAAATGAACCTGTCTGGATCCAGTATTCGGTGACGATAACCGTTTTCTGGGGTGCAGGCTTTTCAACCGGTGCCGCTGCCTTAATCGCTGCAGGTTTTACTGCAGACTGAACGGTTGTTTCGGTCTTGACCGTAGTTGTTTTCGAAATCACTGCGCCTGTATTGGCTTCAGGGGCGGTAGCAATGATCTTTGTGGCTATCGCCTGGTTGTTGGAGCCAACGGCGGTCTTTACGGCATCTGCTGTTTCTACCGGATCAGGGGATTTTGTAAGCCCGTTCACATCGACTATTCCATAATTGGCACCAGCATTGTCGCCGTTCACAATGGTGAGGTTGATGTTTCCCTGGGGAGGGGTTGCACTGGTGTCAAGCCCGGGAGTCGTACCTGGTTCGCGGACCCAGGCATCAGGGTCGATCTGGTTCGGTTTTCCGGCAGTGTCGCCGGGTAGATTCCGGGTGGCGACTGGTGTCAGCACTGCGGCTTGCTGGAGATTTGCTCCGGTGCTGCGTGAAGGCCAGTAGAGAACGATAGCTGTACCGAAAATAATCAGCAGAAAAACACTGACCGCTATCACAATCCAGAAGATCTTTTTTTGTTCCATAAAAAACCTCAATATTCTCGACTTGCGAGGAGTGTCACAAGCTTTTTTTCAAGAGCTCGAATGCTTCCCCGGTTGTATACCTTCTGAATATCGACATTTTTTACGCGGTATTGAGTAAAGAGATTCTTTTGTGTGGAAAATCGTGAAAAAATCTGTTTTATGGGCAGTTTATCACGTGTAAGTGCCCGAAAAAAGCGTAACGGAGCCCAGGCGTCGATAAATATGACGAAAGAACAGCGAGCGAGAACCGGAGATTTGTGCAACAGCGGCGCGTTTATCACGACACCCTGCATTGGGTGATCGTCGATAAAGGCGTTGAGGAGGGCATTTATCCGTGGATAGATAATTGCTTCATGTCGGGAGAGCAAAGCGGGATCGGAAAAAAGCAGGCTGCCGAGGGCTCGACGGTTGACGGTGCCGTCCGCCAAAAGCAGTGTAAGCCCTTGCTTTCCGGCAAGTTCGCCGAAAGCTGCTAGCACAGCCTCGCTTACGTCTTCGAGTGCTTGGTGAGCCACTTTGTCCGCGTCCACGACCGCAAAACCTATTTTTTCGAGGATATCCCCCGCGCGATTCTTTCCAGCACACATCGGGCCGGTAAGTCCGATAACGAGACCGGCCCGGCGGTCTGCCGCGTTTCCCGCCAATTCCATCAGTGGAAATCTCCCCAGGAGCGGCCCGATTCCACGCTGACATGGAGCGGGACAGCCAGTTCGATGACCGATTCCATTTCTTTTTTGACAAGATCCCGTACCCGCGCCACTTCGGAAACTGGCGCTTCGAGGATGAGTTCATCATGCACTTGCAAAAGCATTCGCGCGTCGAGCTTCGCGGCCCGGAGCGCTGTGTCTACCCGGATCATCGCTGTTTTGACGATGTCTGCTGCCGATCCTTGGATAGGGGTGTTAACCGCAATGCGTTCAGCACCGGCCTGTTCAAGCTTGTTGGAGCTGTTTATTGCCCGTATGTAGCGGCGGCGGCCCATGATGGTCTCCACATAGCCGTCGTGTCGTGCCTTTTCTTTGGTTTCGGCGATGAAGGAAGCGACCCCGGAGTAAGTGGCAAAATACGTGTTGATAAAACCGGCTGCCTGTCCCCGGGGAATACGCAGTTCGTTGGCGAGTCTGAATGCGCTCATCCCGTACATGACGCCGAAGTTGATCGTTTTCGCCACACGACGCATATCCGCGGTCACGCCAGTAGTTTCTACGCCGAATATGAGACTTGCGGTGCGGCGGTGCACATCTACCCCGGTGCGGAATGCGTCAGCAAGATTGTTGTCGCGCGAAAGATGGGCGAGGATGACGAGTTCAATCTGCGCATAGTCAGCTGATACAAGCTCGAAGCCTTCTCTCGCACGGAACGCAGCTCTGATGCGTCGACCGTTGTCATCGCGTACCGGAATGTTCTGCATGTTCGGGTCACGGCTCGAAATCCGGCCGGTCGCTGTTCCGGTCTGGATGAAACTGGTGTGCACCCGTCCGTTCGCATCCGCGAGGGCGGGGAGGGCGTCAACGTAGGTGGATTTCAGCTTTGCGAGTCCACGGTAATCGAGAATTTTCCCCGGAATGATATCCTCGGATGCAAGATCTTCAAGCACTGAAGTATCGGTGGAAAAGCCGGTTTTAGTCTTTTTGCCAGGACTCAACTTCCGCTCGGTGAAAAGCACTTCCTGCAGCTGTTTCGGCGAAGCAATATTAAATTCATGCCCGACGATTTCGAATATGTCTTTTTCGACCTTTGCAATTTCGCCGACGAGTTCCACTGAAAAGGCGCCGAGTTCTTCTTTCTCGAGCCTGATTCCTTCAAGTTCCATGTCTGCGAGGATGGGCACGAGTGGCATTTCCATACTGGAAAAGAGTTTCGAAAGGCTATTTTCGTTCAGTTTCGGTGCGAACCGCTCGTAGAGCCGGAGTGTTAGATCCGCGTCCTCGGCAGCGTACTGCGCCGCTTGGGCAACCGGCACATCCGCAAACGTTTTCCCCTTCGGCACGATGTCGTTGTAGGATATGGTTTTAAGGGCCAACTGGCTCGTCGCCAGAGACTCGAGGCCGAACGACGCCCAATCGGGGTCGAGAAGCCAGGCGGCAATCATGGTGTCAAAAAGGCGACACTGCATGCGAACGAAGACGCCGCGTTTTTTCAGTATCTGGTAATCAAATTTTCCGTTATGAACAATAAGAAGGAGTCCGTTCGCGGTAAAAAGACGTGCGATTTCGGCGACTGCCTTTTTTTCGTCCATTACGGGATGTGCCGTTTCACCGAGCTCGGGCTCTGGTCCCCGCAGGGGCACATACACCGATTCTCCTGCCTTGAGGCACAGCGAAAAGCCGACAAGTGTATCGTTCAGCACGTCGAGCCCCGTTGTTTCGCAGTCGAAAGCTGCATATTTTTGTACAAGAGCTGCATCGACTAGTGCCTTTAATTCGACGGCATCGACGAGAGCTCGGTAATATCCTTTGTTTTCGGCTAGATCAGTAGGCGGCAGGTCGTTCGAAAGGGGCGCTGTCAAGATTTGGCCCCCGATTATCCGGCTCGCCAAACTTGGCTCGGCAGTTGTTTCCTCGATGATGTTCCCAGCAAAAAGTCGGGCGACAGTCGGCATTCCTTCGCGCAGCAACAGACGCGATGCGGCAACCCGGTCGAGTGTTGTACACGACCAGACATCGAAGTTATCATCTATCGGTACATCTTCGCAGAGCGCTATCAGTTTTTTGGAAAAATAAGCCATTTCCTTGCCGGCAAGAATCTTCGCGCCGATGGCTCCTTTCAGTTCGTTCGCATGCCCGTAAATACCATCGAGCGTGCCGTATTCTGCTAACAGTTTCAGTGCAGTCTTGTCGCCCACTCCTTTTACTCCGGGTACATTGTCCGAGGCATCGCCGGTGAGCGACAAGAGGTCCAGCATCAGCTCCGGCCCGATCCCCCATTCTGCGCGCACTGCGTCTTCGTCAACCGCATCCCAGCCGCCGGTTTTCCCCGGTTTCAAAATAGATACGGAGCCTCCAACCAGCTGCATCAGGTCCTTGTCACCGGAAATGATCACGCATTTTCGGTCTTCCGCTTTGCAGCGCACCGCGATCGACGCAATAATATCGTCAGCCTCGAATCCGTCTTGTCTCAAGATTGATATACCGAGTGCGAGGAGTATTTCTTCTATTATAGGTATTTGTGCGTGGAGATCTTCCGGGGTTTTCAGACGGTTCGCCTTGTATTCATCGTAAAGTTCGTGCCGAAAGGTGGGCGTGCGCGAATCGAAGGCTGCGACGAACAATTCGGGTGAATGCTGTTTCATAAGCGCATGCAAGTTGCGGAAAAAACCAAAAATGGCCGAAATATTCTTCCCTTCCTGATTCGTGAGCGGCTTGCTGATGAACGCAAAATACGAACGGTAAATCAGCCCATAGGCATCCAGGACATACACAGGTTTCTTCATGGGGGAAAGTATAGCATAAAAAGGGGGTCAGGTAACCGGTTGTGTTTCTATACCTACCGGTAGGTATAGTGGTTTTCGTCCCGGATGGGCTTCCGGTATTTTCGGCTACCCGCTGCAAGCGGGACGGAAGAAATGTTATTGGTTGATATCGATGATCGAGGCGGTTTGGGCGTTGGATGCATAAATGCTTGACCGTTTTGCATAGGGGTTCTGTATGGAGATTACTTTTTGGCGGAGAACCTGCATGTGGGATTTGAGCAGGTCACGGTTTTTTTCGTTCTGGGCGAGTACATCGGAGCGGAGCTGGCCGAGGTCGGCCTTGAGCCGCGGTATTTCGGCTTCGCTCTGCTCCGGATGGGCCACGCGGTACATGTCTTCGAGCGGATCAATTACTTTTTGAATTGTATGGATTTCGGATACGATCGACTGTTCAATTTCGGTATGACTCAACATAGCGTCGATGTTGTCTGTGCCTATCAGCTCGGCTTGTTTTTCGAGCACAACAAGATATTCGCGGAACTTGACCCGCTGCTGCTCAAGCATCTGCCGGAAACGCTTGAGAACTGCTTTCCGTTCTTCGATTTGTTGCTGTGTCAGTTCCTGTTGTGCCATGATTCTTGCGTCAACCGGCCAGGTTTATTCCGGCTGGAACTTTTTGGAGCGGAGCCGGGACTGCGGTGGTGCTGACGATTTCGACCCAGGCGAGTCGGAGCTGTTCCATCATGCTTTTGACAAATGCGAGTTTTTCGGCGTTTTTCTCGATGTTGCCTTCAAGTAGCTGCTGGTTGAAAAAGGTATACAAGGCAAGCAGATTCCGGGAAATTTCACCACCGGCTTCCATGTCGAGAGAAGCCATAAGTTCAGTGATTATTTCCTGACTCTTTACGATACATTTATTTATTTTTTCGATTCGTGCCGGTTCTATTTTGTTTGTGTCGCCCAGAAGGGTGATTGCCGCCCCGATCTGTTTGATGGTTTCATCATAAAGCATGATGATCAAAGTACCCTGACTGGCTGTCCGAACGCGCGTCTCGCGATATGCGCTTAATTGCTGATTGTAACTCACAACGCCCCCCCTGTTACTGCTAAAATATGGTCTGGTAGATTACACTCCTGTCTTCCATATCGGCATCGTTTGATTCTACTTTAGAGGAATTTTGACAAAAAAGCCAGTGTTCAAAATTGCTTTATAAATAACTCGACGGATAGCTGTAATTTTCGTATTATTAATAAAAGGCGGTTTAAAAGACGTATGAGCAATAGCAACAAGCAGGATGATCCCTTCAATTTTTTCAAAATGAGCCCCGAACCGGGATCTCCTGACAAAAAGAACCGTCCGAATTTCCCGAAAGTTCCGGTATGGGCAATTCTCCTCGCCGTTTTCGGGGTTATGGTTATCGTAAACTACTATATGGTATCCAAATCCGATTCCCTCATCCCTTTTTCCGAATTCAAAGCACGCATTACAGCCGGTGAAATCACTGATGTACAGATTTCCTCTACCTATTTTATTGGAAGCGTTGCTCCAACCGGCAGCCTTTCTTCGACAAACGGAACGGGACAGGGCGTTCTCGGCTTTCTGGCGCAGCCGGCGATACGCGGTAAGTCATACCGAACAGTCGGTATCCTTACCGATGATTTTATTAAACTCCTCGACAGCCTGAAAGTAACCTACGCGGTGCAAGCCCAAGAGAAGAACTTCATCCTGGATTTCATATTTCAGTGGATACTCCCGTTTGCCATATTCTTTTTCATGTGGCGCTTCCTGATGAAGCGTATGGGTGGAGGTATGGGTGGTGGCCTCGGCGGAAGCATATTCTCGGCGGGCCAGACTCGATCCGCAGCGGTCGAAGAAGGCAAGGTGACCACGCGTTTTAGCGATGTCGCCGGTGTTGACGAGGCCAAAGATGAATTGATCGAGGTTGTCGACTTTCTTAAATTTCCCAAAAAATATACCGATATCGGCGGAAAAATCCCGCGCGGCGTCCTTCTCGTCGGACCTCCCGGAACGGGAAAGACTCTTCTGGCTCGTGCCGTCGCAGGTGAAGCCGGCGTTCCCTTTTTCCGCATTAGTGGTTCGGACTTTGTCGAAATGTTCGTCGGTGTTGGCGCTTCACGTGTTCGCGACCTGTTCAAGCAAGCTCGCGAAAAAGCTCCGTGCATCGTCTTTATCGACGAGTTGGACGCTATCGGTAAATCTCGTAACAACGTCATGAGCTCGAATGACGAGCGCGAGCAGACTCTAAATCAACTTCTCGTTGAAATGGACGGTTTTGATGGCTCGACGGGGCTCATTTTGCTCGCCGCCACCAATCGCCCCGATGTACTTGATCCAGCCCTTCTCCGTCCTGGTCGTTTTGACCGCCAGGTAGTCGTCGACCGGCCCGACGTCAAGGGTCGCGAGCAAATTCTCAAAATTCATTCTAAAAATGTAAAACTGTCCCGGGATGTAGACCTCTCTGCTGTTGCACGAACCACCAGTGGCTCTTCGGGTGCGGATCTCGCGAACATCATTAACGAAGCGGCACTGCTTGCAGTTCGTGCCGGACGAAAGGAAGTAGCCATGGTCGATCTTGACGAAGCTGTCGAGAAGGGCATTGCCGGACTTCAGAAAAAGAGCCGGGTTATCAAGGAAGACGAGCGCAAGATCGTTGCATTCCACGAAACAGGCCATGCAATTACCGCTGCCTTTACGAAGGGTGCGGACAAGGTACACAAGGTATCAATCATTCCGCGCGGCATTGCAGCTCTTGGCTACACGATGCAGATGCCCGATGAGGACCGCTTTCTCCGTACGGAGCTGGAACTCATCGGCGAAGTCGACGTGCTCCTTGGCGGACGGGCTGCCGAACAGATCCAGTTCAACATGGTATCGACCGGTGCTTCGAATGATCTCTCCCGCGCGACCGAAATTATCAGGCGTATGATTACTGATTACGGCATGAGCGAGCGTTTCCGGAACGTGGCACTCAGCCAGCATGGGGCCGGCTATGGAAGCGTGGATCCTAAACTGGTGCGTGATTATTCGGAGAAGACTCAGCAGTACATAGACGAGGAAATCGCACGGATCACGAGCGAGCGGTACGAGGCAGTGAAAGCCCGGATCGCCGAGAAAAAAGTTCTCCTTTCCTATATTGCCAACCGCCTTCTAGAAAAGGAAATAATGGAAGGAAAGGAATTTGCCGAGATCATTGCGGCAGAGTCCAGTCTGACCTCCGTGTGATACAATTGACGGAATACTGTCTTTCTGCTTTACTGACAGGATGAATAAGTCTATATTCCGTTATGCCTCTGTATTGCTTGTGTGCATGACTGTCTGCGTTCTATCTGTTGGAGCGCAGACCATCACAACGGCTGATGCCTTTTTTTCTTCCGTTTCGGATGTATATGCCAACATAAAAGATTATTCCGCTAATATCTCCATCTCTGCGGGATCTGTTTCAAAAAATGAGTCCATGAGCGGCCGGGTCATTTTCAAGAAACCCAATCTGCTCCGCATCGACTTTACCAATCCCGATCAGCAGACCATCGTATTCAATGGCGAAGTTCTTACTATTTATCTGCCCAATTATAACGTGGTGCTGAACCAGTCGGTCGAAAAAAGCGCCGGTTCCTCGGGTGCCTCCCTCGCGACCCCGCAAGGACTGACCCTGATGAAGCGTTATTATTCTGTCTCCTATGAAACGGGCTCAGATCCGGTCGGCCTCGAGGAAAACTCCATGGAGAAAGTCGTCATTTTGTCCCTTTCCAGGCGTAGTACCACCGAGATGTTCCGTACCATCCGTCTTATGATCAATCCGGATACTAAACTAGTCCGCCGCATCGATGCCCGCACAATTTCGGGCGATCAGGTCCGTTTTGATTTTACCGGCTACGCCCTCAACCAGGGTCTCTTGGACAACCGTTTCGTATACGATTCTCCGGCCTCTGCAAATATGTTCAACGATTTTTTGTTTATAGAATAATGGAGTGAAAAAAATATGGAAGCCTTCGGAAAAAAACTGACAGAAACCCGGATCGCCCGCGGTCTCGATCTTGACCAGGTATCCCGGGAAACGAATATAACGCGCCGCTATCTTGATGCCCTCGAAAAAGAAGATTTCACTGTTTTTCCCGGCGAACCCTACATTTTGGGTTTTTTGCGGAATTACTGTGAATACCTCGGGCTCAACAGCAACGAGATAATCAGTCTGTACAAAAACCTCAAGATTCAGGAAACGCCTATCCCTCTCAAAGATCTGATGCCGACCCGGCCCATTTCTGACCGGCTCTTTGCCCGCCCAGAAACCGGAAAAATAGTCGTTGGTCTTCTCGCGGCTATTCTGGTCATTTTGGTAATCGTTGGCGGCATTTATTTCGGAGGTAAAATACTCAAGTCAGTACCGAAAGGTGAAAAAAATGCAGAAACGAGAGCTCCGGCGACCTACGAAGTGAGTGGGAGCAATTTCAAGGAGCGGGTATATACGGGCGATATACTCAGAGTGACAACACCCGAGGGGGTCTATCAACTTGTGGTGAAAGCCACCGCTCCCGCTTTGACCCTCGAAACTCCGCTCGGTCCACGCGTTATCGAGCTTGGTCAGGACTTATTCATCGACCTTTCGGGGGATGATCGTAGCGACGTCAAGATTTTTGTTGCCGACCTGTTTAAAAACGATCCAAGTCGAGGTGCCGATATACAGCTTTCCGCAGGAGAAGCGCTAGTTGCGGAAAGCGGAACCGCTGTCGATCTGATCGTACCTCCTTCGGGCCCTGCAACTGCCGATGTGACTGTTCCCGCAGCGGGAACCACTCCCGTAAATTCGAAACAGCTGGTCCTTTTCGAGGGCGGGTCTGCGTATCCGGTCACCCTCAACGCGACCTTTCGTGGGTATTGCCTGTTTCGTTACGAAACCGATCGAACAAACCGCGAGGAACGGTATTACCAGAAGTCAGAACTACTAACCATCCAGGCCAATAACGGCATCAGGATCTGGGCCTCGAATGGTAATTCGGTTAAGATTCAGATGATTGCAGGTGGCAAAACTGTCGACCTCGAAGTTAGCCGTCCCGGTGAAGTGCTTGTCCGCGACCTTAAGTGGCTCAAGGATGAAGAATCCGGTCGCTTCAAATTCGTGGTGATGGACATTGACTGACCAACAGTTTTTTCTTGATCAGCACGGCTGTGCGAAGAACCAGGTAGACGGCGAGCTTCTGATTGGCATTTTGCAGGCAAAAGGTTGGACAAAGACCGATATTCCGGAAGATGCCGCGCTCATCATCATTAATTCCTGCGGCTTTATCGAATCTGCCAAAAAAGAATCCCTCGATGCGGTCATTACCGCGCGTGCAGCGTATCCCAAAGCCAAGATTGTACTTGCCGGCTGTCTTTCAGAGCGGTATGCCGAAGATTTTCGCGGCTCGCTCACCGAAGCCGACGCTTTTTTCGGCAACGGAGACCTTTCCCGGTTTGGCGAAGTAATCGATCCTCTGTTCGCTGGCGCCGACTCTTCCCAGCTGGTGATTGTCCCCGAACAAAAAGGCGTTTGCGCTGGCGACCGCCCCTTGATTTTGTCATTTCCCCGCTCTGCATACGTCAAGATAACCGAAGGCTGCGACAACTGCTGCTCCTTCTGTGCAATCCCGCTTATCCGCGGGAGCCTGCGGAGCCGTACTATAGAAGCAATCGTTGCAGAATGCCGAACATTAGTCTCGCGGGGCATGTATGAAATCAATCTGATAGGCCAGGATCTTGCGATGTTCGGCCGCGGTGCCGAGGATAGCGGGGCCTTTGGTGGAACAGGTGCTTTTACCGAAGTCGATGCCGTTGCACGCGCCGAAACTGCCTCCGCTGACCCAAGCCCTCTGTCGCTTTTGCTTCGCGCAATTTCAACGATTGATGGCGACTTTCGGGTACGGCTCCTCTACATTCATCCCGACCATTTCCCGCACGATATCCTTCAGGTTATGACTGCCGATATGCGTTTTCTTCCGTATTTCGATATTCCTTTTCAATCGGGTGACGCGGCCATCCTTTCTGCCATGAATCGCAAGGGTTCAACTGAAGTGTATAAAACCCTCGTGCAAGATATCCGTTCGGCCTTTGCTGCCGCTGGTAGCCCCTACGGCACCGTCGCGTTTCGCAGCACCTTTCTCGTCGGCTTTCCCGGTGAAACGGACGAATCCTTCGAGACGACCGCGCGTTTTCTGGCCGATATTCGCAGTATGTGGTCAGGTTCTTTCACTTGGTCCTGCGAAGAAGGAACCAACGCAGCCAGTCTCAAAAAACGGGTGACGAAAAAAACAGCGAAAACCCGCCTCGATACTCTTTTGGAAATCCAAATTCGCATAACCCCGGAAGAACTTCGGTATTTCGTTGGTAAGACCGTCGATGTGCTTGTCGAAGAACTGATCAAGGAGCCCGCATTTTCGGAAGCCGACAAGGCTGAAGCCCATCTCTCGCCTATTTCGTGCCTGGCGCCTGTTTCGCGCCTGGCGCTTGGTCGGGCCTGGTTCCAGGCTCCCGAAGTGGATGGCTCCGTCGTTCTCCAGTATGAGGATAATCAGAAAGACAAGGGCGGGAAGCCCATCGAGCCCGGCTCCCTCGTGTCGGCGTATATTATGGCCGTCAACGGAGTCGACGTCGAAGCGGTGGTGCGATGAATGCGGATTCATATCTTTCCGTCCTGAATCCCGAGCAGCATGCTGCTGTCATCCATGAAGGTTCACCTCTCCTTATTCTTGCAGGTGCCGGCTCGGGAAAAACCCGGGTTATTACCACAAAGATAGCCTGGCTCATCGGGGAACGTGGTGTCGAGCCTGAATCCATCCTCGCCGTCACCTTTACCAACAAAGCCGCCCGCGAGATGGCCGAACGCGCCGCCCGGCTCGAACCGAGGGCCGAGCGTTCAGTCCTGCGTACCTTTCATTCCTTCGGTGCCTGGCTTTTGCGCCGCAACGCCGCACTTGCCGGCCTTGATTCTAACTTTACCATCTATGACGACGACGACGCGGTAACCCTTCTTTCAAAGGCCATGCCCGCCCTGACCCGACAGCAGGTTTCCGCCGTAGTTCATAAAATCTCCCGCGCCAAAGATTATTGCTTGTCACCTGACAGCCCGCTTTTGTGCGACATCGACCCGGATCCTGATTTTGCGGATATCTATCGCATCTACGAAAAACGCCTGCGCGAAACGGGCAACCTTGATTTCGGCGATCTGATCCTCTTGCCCGTGCGGCTTTTAAACAACCATCCCGAGGTGCGATCGCGCCTTACATCCCGTTTCAGTGTAGTGATGGTCGACGAATATCAGGATTCCAATGTTGCCCAATTTGAACTTCTAAAGGCCATCACCGGCCCTCAAACGTACCTCTGCGTCGTCGGTGACGATGATCAGTCGATTTATCGGTTTCGGGGTGCAGAAGTACGTAATATCCTTACCTTTGCGGACAGCTTTCCGGGAACGCAGGTTATCAGGCTCGAGCGTAATTACCGTTCGGTCGCCCCGATCCTCGCCGTCGCCGATCAGGTTGTTTCCCGGAACGAGGGGCGACTCGGCAAAACCCTGAGTGCCGAGCGGGGAACCGGTAAAAAGCCCGTACTCGTGTTTCTCGGCAACCAGGACGAGGAAGCTGCGTTCTGTTCACAACTGATTCAGAATGCCCGTAAAAAAGGCTGCCCCTATGCTGATTGGGCAATTCTCTATCGCATGAACGCCCAATCCCTCGGTTTCGAGACCGAGTTTCTCCATCGCAAGATTCCCTACAAGGTTGTCGGAACCCTCAAATTTTATGACCGCGAGGAAATAAAGGATGCTCTGTCGTTTCTTGCGCTCGTCGCGAACGGTCGGGACGAGGTCGCGTTCAGGCGTATTGTCAACAAACCCGCCCGTGGACTTGGCGAAGTGACACAGGACAAAATAGTCGCCGAGGCACGCCGTATCCTCTTCGAAGGCGGTGATGTTCCCTCGACCTTCGATTTCGACGAAAAAACGGACTTGTTATCGGCTTCGCGCCGCCTCCTCGAAACCCTCCCCAAACGAGCGCGCTCAGGTCTTTCCGAATTTATTCACATAGCCGAAACTCTTCGTAACCTCATAACCTCGCCCGCTGCTGCGCCCACGGTAACTACCGCCCCTACGGCCGCGGCCCCCGACAAGCCTTCGCCCAAATCCCGCAAAAAAGGGGCAATGGGGCTGGCGGTTTTTGTCGAAAAATTGGTCGAATCGTCGAGGTTGCTTGAGTATCACCGGAGCCAGGACGAAATTGCCGGCACCCAGCGGGAAGCCAACCTGCAGGAACTGGTCAATGCGGCAAGTTTGTATCCACTTACTCGCGAGGGGCTTGTTGAATTTCTCGAACATATCGAGCTTGATCGTTCCATGGCCAACGAGGACGAAAATCCTGATTCGGTTACGCTTATTACGGTGCATAACACCAAGGGCCTCGAATTCCGCCGAGTCATCGTCACCGGCCTCGAATCGGGGGTGTTCCCCCGTGACGACAAGAAAGGCGACGATCTAGAAGAGGAACGACGCCTTATGTACGTCGGCTGTACCCGGGCGATGGACGAACTGTACCTCACGAGTTGCGCCGCCCGTCGCCTCTATGGCCGCACCGCCTTTATGGAACCGAGCAGCTTCCTGTCTGAAATAGATGTGTCCGCCCTCGAAATTCTCGGCCACGCACCGCGCGCTTTTGCGAGTTTCGCCAATACCCGCGCGGGAAACACGCCCACGGGAAGTTCGACCTCTCGCGGGCTCACTACTGCTACAGGAATCGATGCAAGTCCCGTTACCGATGCTTTTGCCGAAAGATGGAAGCCCGGCCGAACCCTTTTTCACGATGATTACGGCTATGGTAGTATCGTCAAGACCTTCTACTCCGAAGGCGAGCTCGTCATCATGGTTCGCTTCGAGACGGGCGGCGAAAAACGTTTTATGCCGAAGTATCAAGCGAAAAGCCTCCTTCTCGTGGACACATAAAAAAAAACTTGCGCAACTGCGATAAAAGGATACAATATCGATATGGATGTACAAAAAAGCATGGACCTGAAGGTCGAAATTCGAAAACGATATGGTACGGTGCGCCGCGCCTACGACTATCACCTGTACACCGCAAAAGGCGTGCGCCTTCTGGACCTTTCGCAGGAAGGCGGCGCTGCTATTCTCGGCTGGAGAGGTGGACGCGCGAAGCTCGCTTTCAAAAATATACTCGATCGCGGCATTACCGGCACCTTTCCTACCGATCTTGAGGACGAGCTTGAACGGGCTGTGCAGGAAGTGCTGCCCCATTACAGCGCAGTTCGATGGTTCGAGACGAAAGAACGCGCCCGGCTCGCCTGTGCCGCGTACTTGGGTCTCTGGAGCGATATCCCGCTCATCGAATCTCCGCTCCTGCATCCCGAAGCCTCGGTAGACATCGGGCCGGGCGGCGATTCGCCCCTTTCCTCCGCAAAAAATATCCACGGTATTCCGATATGGCGCCCCTGGCTCGATGAAGCCTTTTACAGTATGAGCGACCGCGTCGATTCGGCCTTTCTCCACAACGCCAACGACACGCTCGAAACAATGGTGCTTGCTTCTCCCTTTCCGTTCGCGGGTGGCTGTACTCTTGCCGTGTTCGCTTCCAGTTCCCCTGATTCCCCCGAGCCGCCGAAATCCGACTCGATAGCCCCGGCCCTCCTCGGCGCGATTGCCCGATCCTTCGCCGATCTCGGTTCAGCCCTTTTCGAGCGTACCGAAGCTGATTGGGCACGCTACGACAAGTACACCAGCACCTTCTGGGACCGCCGTGGCCCCTATCTGATCCCGAAGATGCGCCTATCCCGGTATCCCGAGTTTTTCGAGAAATGCCTCGATAAGGGTATTCTTATCTCGCCCGATTACGGCACGCCTTCCATCGTCCCCTTTATTGCCGACGCGGGCGAGTTCAAACGTCTCCTTTCTGGTTCCGCTCCGGGGCCGTTATCGTGATGGGTTCTTTTCCGCTGTTATCCGACGCGATAGTAGTTTTTCTTCTTGTCCGGCTGGTTCTGGGTGCCTTCGCTTCCTTTCTCGCGATCGTTTCCTGGACGCGTACCCGCGATATCGCCTGGGTGTTGGTAATCGCGGGTATTCTTGCCTCCTACGCAGGCACGCTGTATGGAGTTCTGCGGTCTTTCGGTCTTTTTGCCGGTGCCGACGTGCTTGTTTTGGGTGTTCCGCTCGGTTCGCTCATTTCCGATAATCTGTCTGTCTTCTTTTTCATGTTTGCATTGTTTTTCCATATTCGTTCAAATAAATGACACAAAGGCACTTTTTTGTCGTAAATATTAACCAGTTATTCATAAAAAAAACTTGACTTGACCAAAAAGCACAGGTATACTGATTCAAAAGATAGGGGATGCCGTAAGAACCGTTGGTTTGGCAGCCCCGTAACTTTAAGGAGGAAATTCTTAAATGAAGAAAGCTCTTGCAATTCTTATGGTACTTGCAGCAATCACCGGTGTGGTGTTTGCTGACGTCGCCGACATCGCCGTTTCCGGCGTTGCCAAACTGACCTGGGGCGTGGATTTTGACAACAACAACGCAACCGGTTTCAAACAAGGAAATGAATGGAAGATCTCCATTCCTCTTCTCGCCAAAAAAACCTTCACCACCAAGAGTACAGGCGATGCTTATGCTGAAATCAATATCGTTGATGCACAGTATTACATCAACGGTACTCATGATGCTTCCAAGGGTGAATATCGCGATGACGTATTTACCGGCGGTGACAAGAAGATCGACAAGGTAACTGCCAAACTCGTCTTCGGAAATGTGTATGCAACCATTTCTAACGGCCCCTCATTCTATTCTGACAATGCCAACATCTGGGCACCGATCAAGAATGACGTGTACTTTGATAGTGCTAAAGATCCTTGGCTTACTGGTTGGGTTACTCCTACTACTACCAGTGCTTCTGCCCCTGCAAAAGAAGGCCGCATGCTCCGCTTTAAACCCGGTGTAGACGGTGGAGCTGGAACAAAGATCGGTTACAAAACCAGCATGTTTGATGTTGGTGTAAAAATCGCTTCCCCAGCGGGAGCTAATTACGAAACCGATACTGTCAATCGTTCTGTGTACGCTGTTGGTGTTGATGCCACTGTAATGCCCTCGGACATGATTTCTGTTGCCGCAACTGCCAACTATCTTGGTTGGAAAACTAATGCAGACTCCGCTGGAGATACAGCACCCGGAACAACTGTAATTGGTGCTAAAGTAGTTGTTACCCCGATGGCAAACCTTTCGGTCAATGTCGGTGTTGATGCTTCCAGCAATGGAAGGGACAAAAATGGCGAACGCGCTTTTTCTTATGATGCAGTAGCCAGTGCTAAATACAAATTCGCAGAAGCCGGTGTCTATTATGCATCTGTCGGTACTCCCGCACAGGGACATGACAAAGACGGTTTTTATGCCGCCGACCTTGCCGCCTATGCAAAATTTACTGATGGTGGAATGGTTCCGAACGTAACCGCTTGGGTAACCGTAATGGCCAACCACCTGCTTACAAGCGAAAAATACATTGAAGACATTGCTGGTGTAGATTCAGCAACTGTACCCCTCGCTTTCGGCGCCGGTGCAAGCTACAAGTACATGATGGGCGATGTCAATTACGTAAAGCCTTTTGGTGAAATATTCGGTCAGACCATGTCTGTTGCTCCTGTTTCATCAACTCCCCAGAACGAAAAGGGAACCGAAATTGCAACCGCTTTCAACCTTGGTGTTGAATACGGCCTGTTCACCAACGCAATCCTTACTGCAAAGTATACTTGCGGTGCAACAAACGACGACCTCCGCGATGCTCTTATTAACACCGGAAGCCGCTCCGACAAGGGTGATTTCGCTCTCTCTGCAAAGATCACATACTAATTCGTAATAGAAAAAGTTAGTGAACGGAAGGTCACCCGAAAGGGTGACCTTTTTTATTTATGACGACGTAACTTTCCTTGAGTATCTGTATTTAATTAGATATACTGTTACTGTGTACGGAGGAATTTGTGAATCATCATCTGAAATCTAGTTTTTTTATTGGGATAACACTTGTTGGATTGATGCTTATCGGTTCGTGCAAGAGTGCACCTGCTGCTACAGACCCGAACTTTCTAGGGAACTACCCACCACGTGAACTGGGGATTATCCTGGGTAATTCAGTTCCACAGAATAAAACCACCTTAATTCCAAGAGAAATCAGTTTTCTATTTTATCCTAACGGAAATAATGTCGAGATGTCATTTCGTGACGGGATGAATTTTATTACACTTCCCTTAACTGAAATGAACCGAAAGAATATTCTGGACGCAATGTCTGTTTATATTGCAGAATATCAGAGTGGTAAACTAAATACGGAAAACAGCAAAAAGAAAGCTTATTTTGGTAGTACCAGAGCATTTATTTCCTGGGGACTCCTTGCCCCGACATATTATGCAATTCCCGAATTACGCTTTGAATATCAGATCCTGGAAAATAACAAACCCTACTTTTTTATAGCGAATGCCACCTCACCCGAAACGACTGTTGACGGTTATCCTGTTCGTGATGGTGCCGGAAGCCCTGCACTCCGGATTGCCTTTTCTCCAATCCAGTGTCAGAACATGATCGAGATGCTGAATCAAGATGCGCTTCTCAAGATCGTCAGTGACCTTGATGCTGAAGCTGCATTGTTTGATATACCGGCAGAAGCTGCGGCTAGTGGAACGGATGGGGCTCCAGTTAAGCCGAAAGAGTTGTTTTAAGAAACGGAAACGGAAAGAAAAAGAAATAAAAAGCCTCCGAAAATGGAGGCTTTTTGTTTTGGAAGAATGTAATTAGAGAGCCGTTATTTCGGCGATAGATAAACCGGTAATTTCGCTTATTGTTTGTAGGTCAATGCCTTTTTGCTTCATTTTTCTAGCATTTTCTATATTTGCTGTTTTTTTACCTTCGGTTAATCCTTCAGCCTTACCTTCAGCCTTACCTTCGGCTTTACCTTCGGCTTTACCGATTGCCAGACCTTCGGCGCGACCGTCCTGGATGGCTTCGAGTCGGTATTGAGCTTGATCGCGGAGCCATTTGTCGTGGGATTCGGCTTTCCACTTCAACTGTTCATCGGTCATGAAGCGTTCGTATTCTTGTTTTGCTCGGTCAAGTTCCGGTGTTTCCCTGATTATATCCTGTACCATGGCATCCTCCGGGTTATCAATCTCTTTAAGCAAGTATAACCATTTTTCGATCAAATTTAAAGATGGATGGTTTCCTTCATTGATAGAACCATAATATTTGATCAGCTTGGGTATTTCCAGATAATGTAAGGTCATTTCACGATCCAGTTCCCGTTCCCGATGATCGATTTCGCAGAAAGTGAAAAGATGCTGGAACTCCGGGACCTCCGGAAACAGGATAAAATCCAGAAGGTTGATACTGACACAGGGCTCGAGCCGTTCATAATCGATGCTTCTCGACAATTGACTTCCGTACATTCTTGATAAATAGAAGAGACTGCGTTTGATGTAGGCGCGTTGCGGTCGTACCTGAATTTCAATATCATACTGCTTGCCCGAAGAATCGAGGGCGTGTACGTCAAGAATACCCTCCCTTTCGGCAAACTCTTCAACCGGAAGAAACGGATTTACAGGATGAATGCTGACAAGCGATTTTTGGTGTTTGGATTGCAGTATCGCATTGACCAGCGACAAAAGGATATCCGAGTTATGCTCGGAGCCGAAAATGTGACGGAAAATATAATCGTTCGTAAGGCTCAAATTTGCCATGGAGCACTTCCTTGCTAAAGTTATACGCAAGAAAGAGTTGATTTGGCCAGGATTTAGTATCGTTCTATAGTGAAATCCTGATACCCGCGCGGCTTTATCTGATCGGAGACGAGCCGGCGGGCGGAGGGTTAGACCTTGCTATGCCTGTACGTTCCATCCATAGGTATCTTCGAGGGCGCCGTACTGGATACCTTTCAGTTTTGCTTGGAGGGTTTTGCCGAGTTCGCCGGGGGTGCGGTTGTTGAAGACGATTTCTGTTCCATCGAAGGTGATACTTTCGATAGAGGTAATGCCGGCAGCTGTGCCGGTGACGAAGCACTCGACGCCCTTTTTCATCACTTCTTGGATGGCGATTTTGCGTTCACGCACAACAATACCTTCGGCTTTCGCGAGTTCGATGACAGAGGCGCGGGTGATGCCGGGGAGGATCGTATCACCGAGGGCGGGCGTGACGAGTTCGCCGTTTTTCATGTGGAAGAAGATGTTGCAGGACGAGCCTTCTTCCACGTAACGCCGTTCCCGAGCGTCGAGGAAGATTACCTCCATAAAGCCTTCGTCTTCTGCTTCTTTTTTAGCAAGGGCGGATGATACGTAGTTGGAAGCGCATTTAATCCAGCCGGTTCCTTTTGGAGTGGCACGGATGCGTTCGGTGATGACGGCTTTTGTGTTCGTTCCTTTGAAATAACTCGAGACCGTGGTTGCACAGATAATCACGTAGGGCGCGTGCGATATGCCGACGCCAATTGCGCCTTCGGAATACATGAAGGGACGCATGTACACCGCGCTTGCGCTTGCGAAGGTGTCTTTTTCCCATTCAGGATTGTAGGCAGGAATGTAGCCGAGTTTCTTGTTTCGTTCGAGAACCTCGAGCGAGGCTTTGAGGTACAGCTCTTCGGGGAAGGGTGGGGCATAGAGGCCCTTCATCGAGTTATAGAAGCGCTTTGCGTTGCGGTCTGGGCGGAAAATGGAAAGGGTTCCGTCTTTACGTGGATACGCTTTCATGCCTTCGAAGCAGCCGAGCGCATATTGAGAGGTATAGTTGACCAGCGGAAGACCGAAGTTATTTCGTTGTGCGTAAATTTCATTTTGCTCTTTTTCAGTCATTTTGGACATTTGTTCGAAGGGTATCGAATCTGCTTGAAACCATTTTTCGTCCCATTTTCCCGTTGCGGGATTGAATTGGGCCACATAGGAAACGGGGTACATTGAAAGATTAAATGCCATGTTTTGCCTCCAGAACGTCGCTACCGTCGTTCTGTATCAATATAACAGTTGCTTAAATTAGTGTAAAGTTCCTGTCTTGTGCTGTAGTGCGTGCGTCTTGATGTTTCCGCCCGTCGCGGGTAAAATGACATATAAATATACTAATCGAGGAAATCATGGCAATAAATTGCGGTATCGTGGGGCTTCCGAATGTCGGCAAGTCGACTATCTTTTCGGCATTGACCAGCGCTCCGGCGGAAGCTGCCAACTATCCGTTCTGCACAATCAACCCGAACGTGGGCATAGTGAACGTGCCCGATGCACGGCTCGAGTACCTTTCGAAATCATTCAATCCTAAAAAAACGATACCTGCAGCGGTTGAGTTCGTCGATATTGCCGGTCTCGTTAAAGGCGCTTCGAAGGGTGAAGGCCTCGGTAACCAGTTTTTATCTCATATTCGCGAGGTTGGCGTCATTGCGCAGGTAGTACGGTGCTTCGAAAATCCCGACATCATTCACGTGAATAATAAGGTAGACCCCGCAGACGACATCGAGACTATTAATATCGAACTGGCTCTTGCCGACCTCGAGACGGTAGACAAGCGTTCCGAGCGCGTTACCCGGGCAGCAAAGGTGCAGGGAAAGGATGCGCAGAAGGAAGCTGACCTGGTTAACGGAGCGATCGCAAAGATCCGCCCGCTTTTACAAGATGGCAAGGCCGCGCGTTTCGCACCTCTATCGGACGAGGAAAAAGCGGTGATGTACGATTCACATCTGATCACCATGAAGCCGCAAATGTATGTGTGCAATGTTGATGAAGAAGGTATGAAAAACGGTAACGCGCACATCGAGACAGTTAAGAAAATAGCAGCGGCCGAAGGTGCCGATGTCGTAATTATTTGCGGAAAATTCGAAGCTGAACTTGCCGACCTCGAGAGTAACGAGGAACGGCTTGCTTTCCTTGAAGAAATCGGATTGAAGGAATCGGGGTTAACCTCGCTCGCACGTGCGGCCTTTCATCTTTTGGGCTTGCGTACCTTTTTTACCGCGGGAACCGACGAGTGCCGTGCGTGGACTATCCATGCGAAGGATACGGCGCCAAAAGCCGCAGGTGTCATTCACACCGACTTCGAACGCGGCTTTATCAAGGCCGAAGTGTACAGTTTTGAAGACTTTGTTAAATACGGAACCGAACAGAAAATTAAGGAAGCAGGCCGATACCGACAGGAAGGCAAGGAATACGTGGTTGCCGACGGCGATGTGATTTTCTTTAAATTCAACGTGTAAAAACTAGTCAAAAAGCTTTTTTTGGCATACAAGAAGTTCCGGAGGTGTCTATGCCTTTTCGGAACTTCTTTTTTTTTATGCTTCCCGTGATCCTTGCAGTGTGCATGCTTGTCGCGGGTTGCAGCGGCGGCGGTTTGTCCAATGGTGCAGGTGGTACGTTTGGAAGCCGCGTCACGGTGATGACGTACAATACACAAACCTTTTTCGATGCAGTCGAGGACGGTACCGAGTTTTCGGAATTCCGCGGAACGAAAAGCCTGTGGTCTGCGGAGAAATATGAAGCACGGCTTGACCGGCTCCGTGAAGTTATCTTGTTATGCGGAGCCGAGGCCGGTCAAGAAAGCGATCGGGGACCGGATATAGTGGTACTGGAAGAAGTGGAGAACGAGCGGGTTCTGCGCGATCTTTGCAACCGGCTCCCGCATCGCGGTGCATACGCCAATGCAGTGTTCGTGCCCCCTGATCCGGGATCGGCCTTTGGCTCTGCCATCCTGACACGGTATCCGGTCGAGTCCCTTTCGGTCCATTCGGTAGGCGGCACCGGTGCCGTGCTCAGGCCTCTTCTGGAAGTCAGGATCAAGACCGGTGCGTCATCCATAGTTGTGTTCGCCGTCCACTGGAAATCGAAAGCTGGTGGCGATGATACCGGAGTCTTGCGCCTCTTGCAGGAAAAGCTACTCCGTGACCGTATCGCGCTTCTCGAAGCAGCTGAACCCGATACACCGTATCTCGCCTGCGGCGACTTTAACCAGAAGCTTAACGAGTTTACGCTTTTGGAAGGAATTCCCAACTGTTGGGACGGGTGGCTTTCGAGCTGTATTTCGGGTGCAGAGGATGGCCCCGAGGGTTCCTACAACTATCAGGGGAACTGGGAAACGATAGACCACTTCTTTTGCTCGCCGGTGTTGTTTGACGGGAACGGATCGGATGTTTCTAAATTCGCCGTAGTGTCACATAAGCCTCTTTTAACGGTTGAATCGCTCCCATTCCGGTACGAGCTTTTTAACGGACAGGGATATTCCGACCATCTGCCTCTCGTACTCGTGATAAAATAACGAAACAGCGCCTATGCATTTTTTGGTATCAAGATATAAAAAAAGCCCTCCGATGAATGAACGCCGGAGGGCTTTGGATTGAACGAGAGTTACTTCGAGAGACGGGCTTCGAGGCCTTCCATTTCAGTCATAAGCTCTTTGGGGAGCTTGTCGCCGAACTTGGGATAGTGGTTGGCGCGGACGTCCGCGATTTCCTTCTTCCAGCCTTCGGTGTCTACTGAAAGAATTTCCTTCATGTCAGCGGCGCTTACGTCGAGACCGGTAAGGTTGAGGGCTCCCTCTTTCGGCATCCAGCCAATGGCCGTTTTCTGTGCATTGTCCTTACCGTCGCAGCGATCGAATACCCATGACAAAACGCGGCTGTTTTCGCCGTATCCGGGCCAGATAAACTTGCCGGCTTCATTCTTGCGGAACCAGTTGACGAAGAAGATTTTCGGGAGCTTGTCCTCGGTGCTCTTCTTGCCGATGTTGATCCAGTGCTGGAAGTATTCGCCCATGTTGTATCCGCAGAAGGGGAGCATGGCGAAGGGATCGCGGCGAACCGAACCGACCTTGAGGTCGAGGGCTGCTGCGGTGATTTCCGAGCCGACGATCGAGCCGAGAAACACACCGTGGTTCCAGCTGGTAGCCTGGTGTACAAGAGGAATAGTGCTCGGTCGGCGTCCACCGAAGAGGATTGCGTCTATCGGTACACCTTTGGGGTCGTCCCATTCTTTTGCGATGGCCGGGCACTGGTTGGCGTGTGCGGTAAAGCGTGAGTTGGGGTGAGCTGCGGGCTCCTGGGCTTTGTTGGCTTTGTCCTGGACCCATTCATTTCCTTTCCAGTCCACGACTGTACCGGGGGCGTCATACCCGATTTGTTCCCACCAGATGTCCCCTTCTTTTGTAAGGGCGCAGTTGGTGAATATGGTGTTTTCTTTAATCGAGTCCATGGCGTTCTTGTTCGACTGCTCGTTCGTTCCGGTGGCAACACCAAAGAATCCGGCTTCCGGATTGATCGCGTACAGGCGACCGTCTTTACCGAACTTCATCCAGGCAATGTCGTCACCAACGGTTTCAACCTTCCATCCGGGGATGGTGGGGATAAGCATGGCGAGGTTTGTCTTGCCGCAGGCCGACGGGAAAGCGCCGGTAACGTACTTGACCTTGCCTTCGGGGTTGGTCAGCTTGAGGATAAGCATGTGCTCGGCAAGCCAGCCTTCTTCGTGGGCAAGAACAGATGCGATGCGGAGGGCAAAGCATTTTTTACCGAGAAGGGCGTTTCCGCCGTAGCCCGATCCATAGGACCAGATGGCTCGTTCTTCCGGGAAGTGGGAAATGTATTTGTTTTCGATATCCGCACAGGGCCATTTTCCGTTGTCGGATTCGCCTTCCGCAAGGGGCTTGCCTACCGAGTGGAGGCAGGGGACGAAGGGACCGTCGGTGCCCATAACGTCGAGAACTTTGGTTCCGACGCGGGTCATGATGTCCATGTTGCAGACGACGTATTCGGAGTCAGAGATTTCGACACCGACTTTCGCAATATCTGAACCAACCGGGCCCATCGAAAAGGGAATGACGTACATGACGCGTCCCTTCATGCAACCGGCATAGAGGCCTTTCATGGTCGCCTTCAAGCCTTCCGGATCGATCCAGTTATTGGTAGGACCTGCAGCTTCTTTTGTCTTGGATGCGATATAGGTACGGTTTTCTACGCGGGCAACATCTGACGGTTGTGAGCGGAACAGAACGCTGTTCGGGCGTTTTTTAAGGGGAATTCCGAGTCCTGAATCGACCAATTTTTTCATTAACGTGTCGTATTCTTTCTGTGAACCGTCGCATACTAATACGCTGTCCGGCTGGCACATCTTGGCGACTTCCTCGACCCACGCTTTCAGTTTGGGGTGCTTGATGTCATTAATCGTCATAATTGCTCCTTGTAGACTATTTTTATTGAAAGAATAACTTCATTCAATCGATAAAAACATAACGGATTTGACGACTTTATGCAATAGAAGTTAGGGTGAGTTTACATTGATCTGAAAAAAAAGTTGAAGCAGGACTTCAGGCGACCAGATTGATAATTGTTCCTGTT
Organism: Treponematales bacterium; assembly: GCA_038248875.1. Lineage (GTDB taxonomy): Bacteria > Spirochaetota > Spirochaetia > Treponematales > Treponemataceae > Teretinema. The sequence continues at coordinate 70,332 of JBBRWY010000003.1, read as the reverse complement.
TGGGGCATGGGCGGTTTGTACGGAAGGCTTTCGGCTGCGGCTGTCGTTACCTGAATCTGTTCCTGATATTGCTTGATAAGTGCATCTATTTGTTTGCCAGAGATTTCGCCTTCGGCAGAGATTTTGGGTATGATGTTTTTTTGTTTCATGCTGACCAACTGATCGATGAGGGTGTTGAGTATTTTGAGTTTGTCAACCGAAACACCTTCCTGTCCGTTCAGGGCAGGAAAGCCAGCGACGTACTGGAATTGTGCATAACCGAACTGGCTGGGCTTAACGGGTATATAGGTCCGTCCGCCGGATGAAACGGCGGGCATTATGCTGTAGGAAAGTGATTGTAACGGACCGACATTTGAAAGCATGGTAAACCCTCCACTAAAAGTATCGGAGGATTTCCGTGTCGGGTTTATCAATATTTTAGTGAGTCTTGATCCAGGTCGCGATGCGTTCGTTGAGGGTTTCCACAGAGGCTTCCGCTGTATCCTCGGCGGCCACTGCTTCGCTCAGATAGGGAATGACGATTTCCTGTTTCAATGTTTTCCAATTGTTGGGGAGGATTCGAGGTACGGACAACGTATCGGCAGGTGGCAAGTGCCCGAGAAGAGCCGGATAGAGTAGGGGAAACACCCGTTCGTTGACGGTCCGGATAGACGAGAATCCACCCGCTATGCCGAAGGTTCGAGCCATCGTTCCCATTTTCTTGCTTCGGTCGAGCAGGTCTTTCTGCGTCTTTTCGTTGAAAAACCAGATGATAAAAGCCTCGGCCGCCTCGAGATGTGCCGCTTTTTTGCAGATGCCCATGTAGATGATTCCGTCGTTGACCGGAGTCTGGTTGTTACGGTGGATCCAGCGAAAGTCGATGTTCTGGAGCTTGTCCTGTGGCAGAACGAAGAGATCCTCGCTTGACATATACGAGAACAGGTTTTTTCCGCCGGTAACTAGTTTATAGGGCGGATCATATAGATATTTGAACTTGAAGTCGTCCTCGGCGGTGGTTGATGAATTGATTGTCTTGGTCCAGTTCCGCAGGTATGAGACGGTTTCGTTCAGATCCGCTTGGTTCCAGCCGAAAAGGGGTGTGCCTTCTTCAAACCGGGAATTGAAAAGCTGGGCAGTAAGATACAGGAACTCTGTATCCCATCGGGGCGAAAAGCCCATGCGGGTATAGAGTCCTTTTTTCTGGTCATTGTACTCGCGAGCGAGGGACTGCACCTGATCGAGTGACAGGGAAAAGTCGTTTGCAATGAGCTGCTGCTTGTCGGGCGAAAAGATCAGGGCTGGCAGGTTGAAGCTTACGGGCAAAAGATATTGTCGACCGCGAATATTTCCGAGCTCGAGGATCGGGTCGTAGAACTGCTTGGAATTGATGCGGAGTTCGTTGAACAGATAATCGATCGGAATCAGACGCGACCGCGTTTTTTCACCCTTAAGCCAGGGACCGATAATGAGGTCGGGCGGCTGTTTTGCGGTAATCAGTTCACCCGCTGGATTTTCCTTGTATTCAACAATGACGCGATATTTTGACTGGCTGTGGTTGAAAAGTTCCGTGTACGAGGCGAATTCTGCCCTGTCGGTCCATAATATGGTGATTTCGCTTTTGCGGTTGTTACAAGACAGGAACAGTACGCTTGCCGAAAACAGGAGCGGAAGAAGTTGCCTCACAGAAATCTTTGTCATTGGAGTACTGTATTGGCTTACGAGTCCTGTTGTCAATCCCGCCCGTCCGGAGTATACTTACACTATGATAGTCCAAGATCCCGCGATTCCTGAACTGATTCTCAAGATTGCCGATCATTATAATACCAATATTTCCACACGGTTTCTCAGGCCCTTTTTGGCAGGAATCTTGTCCGACAACGAGCTTTCCCGACGCATTTCTGACATGACCGAACATTCCGAGGCGTATACGACGCAGGGCGTGCATCTCGATGAAATGTATCTGCAAGTGCTTGCGATTGCCCGCTTTATATTTCTGGTGCGAACAGATATTATCCCCAATCTGCGCAATCTCTCGGGGCAGACTTCTTCCAATGATGCGAACAAAGTCTTTCGTGACATGGCTATGAACAATTTTGGCGCCAATATTCAGGTACTAGCCGATTACGTGAACGAACTCTATGTCAAGCTTGTTGCCAACGACAAACTCCAGAATGGAAAAACTCGCCCAGTTTACCGAGATATTCCAGGGCTCACCGAAATCGGTCGATACCTCGTGGAACGATAAAAAAAAGGCCACCTGCCCCGGGTGTTCTACCCGTGCAGATGGCCTGTTGTCCTAGACAAAGGGACGGATCAGCGTGCGAGTTCTTCCGCCGTCCTAAAAATCGTAGTAAAGACTGGCTCAATTTTTTCTGTATCGAGTGACGAAAACGCAACTCGCAAATGACTTGCGTCGATAGCTATCGTTCCTATGCCATGCTCGTGCAGGAGCTTTACCCGCAACGCTTCGGCTCCGACCCCCGTACATTTCATGCTCATAAAATATCCTGAATTGAAGGGAAGCGCCTGGAGAACCGGATGCCCTTCGTGATCAGTGATAAACTTTCGTACGGCGTTGTAACGCTCTTGGAGGAGGACACGGAACGCGGCTTTTTCACTTTCAGTGCGTGGATCGGTGATCACTTTGAGCATGAGAGACTGGGATGGGGTTGCTGCACAGGACACGGACGACCGGATTGCTCCCATCAGTTTTTTGACCAGTGCCTCGTACTGAGCCTCGTTCATGCCTTTCGATCCGAAGGTGAGAAAACCGGTGCGGAGTCCCCACACGTAGTCTTCTTTTGTCGGGCCGTCTATTTTGACCGCAAGCACGCGGTCGTGTGCTCCGGCAAGTTTTGCGAAAAGGGACTCGGGTTCGATATCGTCTTCGTAGTCGAGACCGAAATATGCGTCATCGCACCAGACCAGTACATCCGCACCAGATTCGGCAGCCTCTGTTATGATTTTGACGATAGAAGCGGCTTCGGTACGTGTTGGCGTGTAGCCCGATGGATTCTGGGGGAAGTTGAGAAGCATGCGGACGGTGCCTGTTTTGGCTTGTTCGGCGACTGCGGCACGAAAGCCTTCTACATCGAAACCCTTACCTTTGAAGAGGGGAAATCCTTTGAGTTTCGCGTTCCGGCGGGTTTCGACTACGAGCACATAATTATCCCAAGCAGGATCCCCGGTCAGGAGAACAGTATCATCCCCGAGAAAAAGGTCTGACAGGTAGGAGATACCGGCGGTGAGGCCGGGAACCAGAACCGGTATGGAAATCTGTACACCGCCGAGTGACGGGTTTTTTTTGCGGATGGAATCGAGCCAGACAGCGCGAAGATCGTCGTTCCCTGCTGTCGGCGCGTAGGCGACGGCTTCGGCGGCTGAAAGAGAGGGCAGCTGATCCTTGAGGGCTGACAGAATCAGCGGTTTGCCGTCCTTGACTGCCATTCCAATCGTAGCATTGGCTGTTTTTGCCAGTTTTTTTGCTTCTCCGCTCTGTGCGATTATCCCTTTGGGGAAGTACAGACGGGTACCGAGATCGGACAGAAGCCGACCAGTAATACAGGACGCCAGTGTGGCGTTTAGTTCTTCTGCGAGCAGGTGTAATGCGCGTTTGTTTGCCATAGACTATCCATACAACGCGGATTGCCCTGTTGTCAATGGAGTCGAAGGCGCGTACAATGAAAATTATACTGTATTTTGCGGAGTGATGTAAAATGAAGGAAATTGAACCGCGTTTCGGGCAAAGCCGCGCTATAATTCAGTCCTGTCGTGCCGAGATGGGAAAACGCATTGTCGGCCAGCAGTCCCTGATCGACGGAATTCTCACCGGTTTCATCGCCGGCGGCCATGTCCTCCTTGAAGGAGTGCCCGGGCTCGCAAAAACCCTCGCGGTTAAGACTTTTGCCGAACTGTCGGCGCTGAGCTTCAAGCGCATCCAGTTTACACCCGACCTGTTGCCGGCAGATCTCATCGGTACACTTGTGTATGAACAGTCCAAAATGACTTTTTCCGTGCGCAAGGGACCGGTGTTTGCTAATCTGGTGCTTGCCGACGAAATCAACCGGGCGCCCGCAAAGGTTCAATCAGCCCTGCTCGAAGCCATGGCGGAAGGACAGGTGACTATCGGCGATACTTCATATATTCTGCCTTCTCCTTTTTTCGTTCTAGCGACGCAGAATCCGATCGAACAGGAAGGCACCTACACGCTCCCCGAGGCAGAACTTGACCGTTTTCTTCTGAAGCTGCTCGTGCCGTATCCGGCCCTGAGCGAGGAAGCCGACATTGTCCGCGCTTCGGCACTTGATGCCGGACGCGACCGGAAGCCTGGCTCTCCGGTTATTTCTGCCGAGGCACTTTCTCTGATTCGCGCCGACATGCAGTCGATTCGTTGCGATGACGCCCTCGTTTCTTACCTTGTCGCCATAGTGGCTGCCACTCGTCCGTTAGCTGAGGCGAGAAAAGAACGACGGCAGCGGGACGACTACCTTAAGTATATCTCCTTCGGGGCATCTCCGCGGGCTAGTATTGCTCTTCACCAGTGTGCGAAAATCCGTGCTCTTTTTGACGGAAGGGATTTTGTGATACCTGAAGACATCAAGGATGTCGTGCCTGCAGTGCTTCGGCATCGACTGGTTCTTTCCTATGAGGCAGGTGCTGACGGGCTGTGTGCGGACGACATTATCGCGAAGGTGCTGGGCATTGTCCCGGTTCCGTAAGGCGGCTCACCGTTGAACGCTTCGTTCATAGCAGATCGCGCACGGTATCTCAAGTTGGCAGCTATTTCCATCTCCGAGGGCATGCGGACGGGCGGTTTTCGCTCGTATTTCCGCGGGCAGGGTATGGAATTCGATGGAGTGCGTGAATACGAACGTGGAGATGATATCCGTTCGATAGACTGGAACGTGACCGCCCGAAGCGGAAAACCCTTCGTCAAAATGTACCACGAAGAACGTGAGTTGACTGTCTTTCTCGTCGTGGATAATTCCCTTTCAATGGATACCGGTCCCGGCTCTGTCACGCGACGCGAAAAGGCGCTCGAAACGGCAGCTCTCCTCGCCTTTGCCGCCGAACAGAATGCGAGCCCGGTGGGTTCGGTCATGTATGACGGTATCTCCGGCAAGGTGTTCAAGCCGCGCTTGGGGAAGGACCAGGTGTTAACGATATTGAGCTCCCTTGAGCACGGTTCTGATCCTGTCCGGGGCTCGGTGCTCGGTAGTGCTCTGGCCGGTGCTTCGCGGGTACTGCGTTCCCGTTCCCTCGTGGTTATCATTTCCGACTTCCGTACTTCTGGCTATGAAAAAGCACTCGGAATTTTGTCCCGGCGGCATGATGTACTTGCGGTCAGGATAACGAGCCCGATGGATGATGAACTACCCAAGGCGGGGTATATTCCTTTTTTTGATCCCGAGACCGGTGTGTCTGCTTCCTTTCCGACTGGTTCCGCTGCGTTCCGGGAAAGCTGGGCGCGCGAAAACCGGGAGTCGGTGAGTCGCTGGGAGCATATCTGCCTGCGACGCGGCGTTTCGCCTCTGCTTCTCTCGACTGAAGATGATGCAGTCCGGGTGCTATCCCGGTTCTTTTCGGGGCGCACATGAAACGGCCCGGGATGTATTGCGTCATATTCTTTTTTTGCTGCTTCGCACCGGTTTTTGCGGAAGCGGGAATACTTGTTCCCCGTGAGGTTTTTGTCGCGGACGAGGCCGAGCTCGGTTTCGAAACCGCTGCTTTCTCCGGACTGGCGGATCCCGGTGTGGTTCTAACCGTCCTTCCTGCTGATTTACCCGTTTCGGTTGACAGTACAATTAAGTCCATTGAGGTGCAGATCGGCAGTACAGCGGCGCAAGTGACGGTACGCTTTGTTCCCTGGAAATCGGGTATAGTGCAGCTTCCTTCATTCACACTGCTTGGTGTCCGCGTAATCCCGCCTCCTGTCCGCATCGCCTCTCTTGCCGACAAGACCGGCCGGACTGTGCTCGAAAGCGCCCGGTCGCCACTGTTGGTTCCCGGTACTACGTATCTTCTGTACGGCCTTATCGCGGTTTTTCTGGCCGTTTTGTCTCTCGCGATCGCTGGTGCAGTCCATATTCGAAAATATCTATCCCTGTTTCTCGAAAAGAATCAGGCTGGCCGACGGGTCGTCCTTATTCATAAACAACTGCGCATGCTCGAAAAACAGGCACGAAAAACCGGCGCTGCAGAATGGTATTGTACCTTTGCCGCGGTACTCCGGATGTATCTCGCCTCTTTGTGCACAGGAAAGTCCGGAGGCTTTTCGGCATCGACCGCTTCCGAAATTGTATCTGTGTTCGGTGATATTCTCGGTTCCTCTTCCGGTTTGACGGTGACCCGCCTTTGTTCCTTGCTGAAGCGAACGGATCTAGTGCGCTTCAGCGGATACCCCGTACTGGAAACTCGCCGTGAAGATAGTGCGGAGACACGGGAGCTCGTAACCCTTTTGGAAGAAGAAATGACATCCGCCGAGGCAGTCACTGCCGCTACCGACTCTGACGCTGCCGCTAGTGCTTTGGAGGTTTCCAATGTTCAGCTGTAACCGTCCCGAATTCCTGCTTTTCGGCCTTCTCGCTCCCCTCTATTTTATACTCTCCAGAACAGGCGTGCTTGCCAGGATTGAATTTCCGCTGACTCTCGGCGACTGGAATGGTATTTCTTTTCGCTGGTCGTCTCCCGTGATGCGGGCTGCGCGGGTTATTTCGCGAATTGCGGCACTTGCAGGTTTTTTCTGTATCGTCATGGCCCTATCAGCTCCTGTGCGGTATCGGCAGGAGCATATGTTCAGCGGGAATGGCACCAGAATAGTGTTCGTACTCGACGTAAGTCCTTCCATGGCTGCCCGTGATCTTGGTACCGAAACTCGTCTCGATACCGCCCGTCATTTTATCCATTCCTTTATGGAGAAACGGACTGGTGACTCGTTCGGTCTTGTTGCACTCGGTTCGAATGCAGCCCTTTTGGTCCCACCGACTACCGATCACGATGTGTTCCGTTCACGGCTTGATTCGCTTTCCATTGGTGAACTCGGTGACGGCACCGCTCTCGGCCTCGGCCTTGCCGTCGCTGCCGCTCATCTGGTAAACCGCGATGAACGGCGTTCTTGCGTTATCCTATTAACCGATGGTGAAAACAATACCGGCGAAATCAACCCGAAAACTGCTGCGGGTATTTATCCCGACAATAATATACGTCTTTTTGTGGTGGGAATTGGAACTCGTGGTCAGGTTTCTATCGAGTATACCGATCCCTCGACCGGCAAGCAGTATTCGGGCGTGCTCGATTCGGAATATAGCGAAGCATCGCTCCGTTCTATAGCCGAACGCGGTAATGGAACCTATATTCAGGCGGGAAGTCGGGACGCCCTCGAGTCCGTTTTTGCCGAAATCGGCGATGCGGTGCCTTCTTCTGCTTCGTCCTGGTCCCGTACGGTTGAAGAACCCCTCGAGCGACCGCTCATCATCGCCTCCCTCGGTTTTCTAGCCTTGCTGTGGTTTTTGCGTCGTGTCGTTATGGGGGCAGTGCTGTGATTGCTATTTTCGAACATCCCCGCTGGCTATTGGCCGCCCTTGCAGTACTACCTGCCGGTCTTTTTTTTCTTGCACGCTACCGAAATATTGAACACGCCCTCTTACCGCTTGTTTCGATGGGTGACGGGCAACCGGTACGTTTTTTTTCACGCATGATTCTCGTCCGGTTCGTCTGTCTGTCCCTTGCATGGGTTTTGCTTTCGTGCGCCGCCGCATCCCCCCGCTGGGGAACCGCTCTTGTCGCTTCCCGCCAGGAAGGTTCCTCTGTTCTCTTTGTCATGGATATTTCCCGGAGCATGGGTGTCGAGGATATTGGTCCAGACCGGCTTTCGTACGCATCCCGATATGCGTACCTTCTGACCGAACGCATGGAAAACATCCCGTGCGGCGTGGTTCTGGTCAAGGGTGGTGCGGTGCTAGCCGTACCGTTGACTACCGACCACCGTTCGGTTCTCGATCTGCTTTCATCCCTTTCTCCCGCTCTCCTGTCTTCGCCCGGCACGGGTTTAGCCGCCGGTATACAGACTGCACTTTCCTCCTTTCCTCGTAACAGCGCGGCCGCGCGAACCATCATACTGCTGACCGATGGCGACGAGACTTCCGGATCGCTCGCGGATGCGGTTCGTTCTGTGCGCACCACCGGCGTAACGCTGATCATTGTGGGAATCGGTACCCCGAGTGGGGCTGAAATAAATGTGTATCCGGGAGCCGACGAAAAGCGGATGGAAACAACCCGTTTGCGCGAGGATCTCCTCAAAAATGCGGCCCGCTCGGCAGGACGGGATAGTTTTTATATTTTGGGAACAGAAGCCGGATCCGCCATCCGGGTTCTTGAAGCCGCAGTTCCTGCTTCCGGAAAAGCGAGTAAACTGGTCTATTCGCCAAAACCCGTATACCGATATTTCGAATTTTTGGTGGCCGCTCTCGGGTGTATCTGCGCTGCTTTCATCGCGGGAGGGCTCGCATGGCGAAAAAAAAAGTAGGCCTGCGCCTTTTAGTGTTGTGCGCTGTTCTGCTGCTCCCGGGCTGCACGACCGGATCCAGTGGCATTCTCGGTATCCTCAACGGATTTCTCGCCTGGACTCGACAGGACTGGGCTCTTTCCGTTGCTTCCTTCATGAAAACGGCAGGAGATGCTGCCGCACTAAAGGATACGACCCTTCGGGAATATGCCGTATTCGGTCTTGCTTCTACTTACCTCGCCCAGGAGGAGTACGAATCCGCCCTCGGTCGACTGTCGGAACTTGAAGACTCGGAAAGCACGGCTATCCGCGCAGGTGTTTGGTATCAGGCCGGCATCATTTCCTACCGGAAGGGTCAGTTCGACCAAGCGGCTTCATTTTTTCGAAAATCACTCGAAAATGACCCTTCAAGTTTTGATGCGAAGATAAATCTCGAATTGAGCCGACGTTCGCTCGAAGAGAAACAGGCTTCACGTTCCGGTGGAGCTTCGGGCATCCGCGATGAAAAGACGCCGGGTCAAGAATCAGATACCATTTTCAATCTGGTACGAAAAAAGGAACAGGATCGATGGAAGAATCAAGAAGAAATAAACTCCGGCACCCCGGCAGCCGATTACTGACCTGTTTTGCCGGCGTGTTTTTTCTCTGTATATACGCGAGTCTGCCTCTGGCGGCACTGGAAGTGGACATCTTTGTCTCGTCTTTCGAGATCGCGACCGGCGAGCCGGTTGTTATTTCGTTTACTATTCATGGAAGCGAGCCTGCATCGACCAGCCTTACCGAGCCGATAATTCCCGAATCCTTCATTCCATCTTCAAGTCGTAAAGAGTTGACGCAGCTTGAATCCTCTGGTGTTTTTTCCGGTGTGCGCAGCCGGGCTACCCGCATTACCCGCGAATGGATCCCTTCGGAAAAAGGAAATTTTTCGCTTGGTCCGTTTACTATCAGCTCTGAAACGGAGAGCGTTACCTTGCCCCCGGTGTACATTACGGTTGTTCCCGCAACGCAGGCAGAATACAGTGCCCTTCGCTGGGGGCTCGCGGACGGCGAAGCGAAAAACGGCAGACCGCTTCGTATTATGCTCGAAGGCATGTTTGACGGAGAACAGGAAAGTATAATCTGTGCTGCGCCCGAGAATGCCCTTTTGTCGACTGTTTCTGTATCTGCAGGAACTGCATCTGCGCCTGTCGCCACCGATACGGGATGGATTACCTTGGCAGTATACGACTGGACCCCTCTTGCGGAAGGAAACGTGAATCTGCCTTCAGCGATACTCGAATACACAACAGCTTCGGGAGCCGTACGTAAGATAGCAAGCCAGAATCGGACCGTAGTGGTTCAGGCTTCGGCTCCCGTTTCCGGACAAACGCCAGTTCCCCGGATACTCGGCAAGGCTTTCACCCCGGTGCCATCCGCCCCCGCGGAGAAACTCGTAGCCGCCGGTTCAGTATCAATTTCGCTTGAGGGACTTCCTTCCTATTTTGCAAGCAGCCTTTCTTCTGTGCCCTGGAAGGCAGGAAATTATGCACGCATCCTTCATGCCCTTCGCGTCGCCGAGTATACACACCTTTTTCCCTCCCGGTACCGTATTGTCCGTCATGCAGCCGAAGAAAGCCTTTTTCTCGGCGAAACGCTCGAAGTCCCTCCGGCAGCCTGGAAATTCTGGTGCGTCACTGGTTTTGCTGCCCTTCTGTTCCTTTCTCTGCTTCTCCGGCTCGCGGGGGCCTTCTATCCCGTGTTACGCGGCCTGTCTTTCATCGGTTTTTCTGTTTCACTTCTGCTCGCCATTTTTGCGGTATATGTATATACTCGGGACATACTGCCAGCAGGGGTTGTTACCGGTGGCGCTCTTCTGACTGTGCCCGAGCCGAGTTCGACGGTAATCGAAACCCTCGCGGAAGGTCGGACTGTGCACATCCAGCGAACGGCTGGAGACTGGCTTTTCGTCTCGACTGATTCCTCTCTCGAAGGATGGCTCCCTGCCAGCAGTGTGTTGCAATACACGATAATGGAGCAAGATAAGTGAATTTTGGCGATATTTTGAAAGAATGGGACAATGAAACTGCAAAGCCCTACGGAAAAAAACGGCTGAAGGCAGACGAACTGCGTGTTTCCGCAGCGGATTCAACTGACGGTGACGCTTCAACTGAAATATTCAGCGGAGCGAAAGTGCCGCGCGCCCATCCGGTTGATGTATGGATGCGCCGGCACGGTATCGAGAATAAGGATACAACAAGTACCGGCTCCCCCGAAATAATCACTCCTGCCGAACGAAGGCGGCTCCTCCATGCACGCAAACCCGAAGCGGTCATCGATCTGCACGGCATGACCCGCGATGAAGCCTGGCCCCGCCTTGAGTCCTTTTTCGCGGACTGCAGGCGACGCGGGCTCGAAAAGGTGCTCATCATTCATGGCAAAGGAACTCATTCAGGCAATGGATCGGTGCTCATCTCGCTTGTCAGGCATTTTCTCGAGCAGAATCCTCACGCAGGTGAATCCGGCTTTTCGACGCGGGAAGAAGGTGGTTCAGGGGCTACCTGGGTTATCCTCAAATAAGAAATTCCGTTCATTTGACTTGTAACTGCGCTCCGATTCAAGTATTTTATTAATTGTGCATGGAGATGAAGATTGATGTCCGATTATTATGAAATGCTCGGGATTTCCCGCGATGCAACGGCTGAACAGATCAAGAAGGCCTTTCGCGAACGCGCGCTCGAATCGCATCCGGATCGTAATCCGGACAATCCCGCAGCTGAAGAAAAGTTCAAAAAAGTAAACGAAGCGTACTCAACTCTGAGCGATCCGGACAAAAAGACGCGATACGACCTCGGCGGCTACACGGCTGACGATTTCCGTACGGCACGTCCTTCCGGTGATAATCCTTTTGGCAATCAATACGAGAACCCGTACGGCAACCCCTTCGGTCAGCAATACACCTGGAACTATACGATGCATACAGGCCGGCAGCAGGAAGAACCTGTAAGCAGACGCCAGGCAGTGGAAATGCTTTTACGGAGTATTCTCTCGTTTGTGGCGGGAATTCTGCTTTTCAGGCTTGCGGCGGTATTTGGTATTTTCGGTATTTTGATCTGCATCAGCGTAATCGGCAGGGGGTTCATGAACTCCCTGCGCGCTATTGCACTATTACTTAATATGAAGAAGTGAGCGGCAGAAAATCGGTTTATTTTTCGCGGTAGATGATGCGTCCGCGGTTCAGATCGTAGGGGGACAAGGCGACTTTTACGTTATCGCCGGGAACAATTCTGATATAGTGTTTACGCATTTTTCCTGAAAGGTGCGCCAGAATTACGTGCCCGTTCTTTAATTCAACCCTGAACATGGTATTGGGAAGTGATTCCTTAACAATACCTTCGACTTCGATAGCTTCTTCTTTCGCCACAATTCCTCCAAAAATGATGTTAAAAATGCAAAAAAAGTTTGCTTTTTACAGATTTCGTTCGTATAATTCTATGGTCTATCTATATCTTTGTCAACTGGAGTGTGTTGTATGGAAAAAGAATTCGCCGATCAGATGAAAGTCGCATTGTTCAGCCTTAAAAAGGAAATTATCGATACCCTGATTGCCAACAATGAAGATTTTCGTGCCATCGTCGAAGGCCTGGATCCCAAGGATTTTGCAGATATCGCATCGGATGATATAGACCGCAAAATGCTCGAAACTATCGGATCCAAGGATATAAAACGCATGCGTCTTATTGACGCCGCCATCACACGCATCGAACAGGGTAAGTACGGTCTGTGCATGAAATGCGCCAAAAAAATTCCCCGCGCACGACTTGAAGCGATCCCCTACGCCCTTATGTGTATCGAATGTCAGAGTGCTGACGAAAGGCGAAACCGTTAGGAATACTTAAAAAGCTTCCTGTACCCAGCCTTCACTTTCGAGGTACGAGAGCGTGGTGTAGCCTGCGCGGCGAGCAGCATCGCGGGCGATATCGTACGCGCATAGCAGGTTATCCGTGCTGTGTGCGTCGGCGCTGATGATCACCGGCACCCCTGCTTTAAATAACAGGGATAGCAGTTCATCCGACGGGTACACGCTGTCCATGGCTTTCCGGGCAATGGCTCCGGTATTCAGTTCCACGATTTTTTTCGACCGGGCGATACCTTTGACTGTTTTCGCCAGCTCTTTTCGGTACCAGCTTTCCGATTCGTCAAAAAAGTGCAGAATGCCGTTCCGCTTGCGCAGCAGGTCAAGGTGGCCGATGATGTCGAATTGGCACGTCGCCACCATCTCTCGTACGGTGCCCCAGTAGGCCAGTGCAGCGCGCCTTCCGTCATTGTCGAAGCATTCCTCGAGACCTGATCCCACAGCCTCCGCGGCGGCGTCCACCGGCCAAAGGTTTGTTTGGACGCCCTTCTTGTCGGAGCGCACATAATGGACCGAACCGATCAGGAAATCAGGCGAAAAACGGCCGTAGATGGCCGGGTCGGGCACCGAGATGCCGGGGAGATAGTCTGCCTCGAATCCGGCAAAAACTCTGATATCTTTTGCATATTTCGCTTTGAGATGCGCAATTTCGGCCAGATATTCCGGGTATCGTTCGGCATCGAGATTCCATGCTGAAGAAAAAAACCAGGAAGCGTGAGCGGAAAAACCGAAATCGGTGATACCGGCTTCGATCGCCGCGATTACCATTTCTTCGGGCGAGTTGTTGCCGTCGCAGAATGTGGTGTGGTTGTGGTAGCTGGCTATGCGCATCACAAGTACTTCTGGGCTGTAAGGGTCTCTTTAAGGAGCCTGAATTCTTTTTTGAGGTCGGTAAATAGTGCACCGAGTTCGGCGTCTGACCCCAGAAGGGCATTCGATTCGATCTTGAAAGCGGCTTCGGCAAACTGTTGCGCGGTAATATTCAACGAGCTTCCCTTAATCAAATGCGCCGTCTTTTTCGCGTTTTCCGGGGCTTTTGTGTGGATATCTTCCGCAAGAATGTCCAGATGAGATTCCGTCTGTGCAATGTATTCCGAAAGGAGCACCCTACCGCTTTCGATATCGCCCATCATGATCTCGAAAAAACCTTCAGCGTCAAAAATTGTCTTGTTCAACGGATCCACCGGCTCGACCTCCACGGGTTTGGTATATTTCAGCATAATATCAAGTACGTCCTGTCGTTTGTAGGGCTTCGGAAGGATATCCGTCATGCCGAACGAAAGGCAGCGTTCCTTTTCGTTTTCCTGCGCGCTCGCGGTGCAGGCGATGATCGGCTGGTTATAGCCGTTCTTCCGTATCCATTTGGTCGCTTCGTACCCGTTCATTCGCGGCATTTGGATGTCCATGAATACCAGATCGATCGGGTCTTTCTGCATACACTCAGTCGCTTCTTGTCCATCTTCGGCCATAATCACCGTGGCTCCGGCTTTTTCGAGGAATATTTTGAGCAGCTTGCGGTTGACCGGATGGTCTTCGGCTACCAGAATCGTGAGGCCTTCGCCCGGCTGTTCAGGTACCGGCGCGGGAAGCACTGCTGCCACGTTTTTGCTTTCCGGCCTTATGCTTTCGGCAGATTCGAGTTCTTCCACCACTTCCAGATCTATTGAGGATTGCCAGTGGTTTTTCAGGAGGTCTGCCAGCATCCGACGCTTGATCGGCTTGTACAGATATCCGTTGAACCATTCGAGCAGTTTCATTTTAGCATCCGCGCCAAAGCTGCCTTCCGGCACCATCAGGTACAATTGAGCCTGATTGATTTCGCGATTCTTGTTGATCTCGGCGGCGAGCCGCCAGCCGTCCATCTCGGGCATGACCATGTCGATGAAAACGATATCGAAGGGGCGCTTGGCTTGGCGCGCCGAGTAGAGCATTGCAAGGGCAAACATGCCGGAGGTTGCCTGGGTAACGTTGGTGTAGCCGAGAGAGGCAAGCATCCGGGCGAGGATCTCGAGTGTCTGTTGGTTGTCGTCGACGAGGAGAAATTTGGTTTGCGGGTTTGCCGGAAGCGCTTCGGGTGGCGGCTGGTTTGCCGGACTCACGAGGGGTATGTCGAACCAGAATACCGAGCCCTGCTCCGAGCCCTGCTCCGAGCCCTGCTCCGAGCCCTGCTCCGAGCCATTTCTGACACCTATTTCTCCGTCCATCAGCTCGACTATATTGCGGGAGATTGCGAGCCCGAGCCCTGTTCCGCCGTATTTGCGGGTGGTCGAAGAGTCACCCTGGAAAAACTGGGTGAACAGCTTTGACTGTACTTCTTTGCTCATTCCTATACCCGTATCGATTACCTCGAAATGGATGTAATGGGGTGAGGAATTATGGATGGACACATTCGTGTATCGCTGGCGGATGTCGGCACGCACGGTAATCTGTCCTTTTGCGGTAAACTTTACGGCATTTTTGACCAGATTCAATATGACCTGCTGGAGTCGACCTGGGTCGCCGGTAACAAGGACGGGCAAATCCGGTGCAATGTCGATGATGATTTCGAGCTCTTTCTTGTGGGCTTCCATAGATACGAGGTCCACGGTACTTTCAATTACATTTGCCAGATTGAAGTCGATTTTCTCGATTTTCATCTGTCCGGCCTCGACCTTAGAGAAGTCGAGGATATCGTTGATGAGCGTCAGCATGACGTCGGCACTGAATCGTACCTGACGAGCATATTCGGTCTGTTCCTCGTCGAGGCGTGTGTCGGTCAGTAGTTCCATCATCCCGATAATCGTCTGAATAGGCGTCCGTATTTCGTGGCTTATATTGGCAAGAAACTGGCTGCGGTTCATGCTCGCTTTTTCTGCCGTTTCCTTCGCCGTGATCAGATGGGTCTCTTTTTGCTTCTGGTTTGTTATGTCGTCGACAAGGCTGAAAAAGCGCCCGTCCTTTTGGCGGCAGACGCGCACTTTCAGCCACTGGTTTGAACTGTCGGTTGCGACATGGACAAAGTCGAAGGTAAAATAGGGGATGTTTTCGGCAAGGAGATAATCGAAGCGTATTGCCTCTTCCGGGGTCGAATCTTTCAGGATGAAGTCGTGGATTTTTTTTTGTGTTGCCTGTTCGTCTTTGGTAGCCAGATCGGAAAAGAGCTGCAACGCCGCGTCGTTCCATTCCTCGGGATATCCTTCCGGATCGAAGATGATGACGGGTATGCGCGATTCGATGAGGTATGTACCTATGCGAAACGAGTCTGGTTCCATATCAGATGGCAGCCTGCAGCACTTCGATCGCCTTTTTGAGCAGAGCGTCGGGCTTCAGTGGCTTGATCATGTAGCTTTTTACTCCTGCAGAAAGGACTTTCATGACCGCTTCCCGCTGGCTTATCGCTGATAGCACGATAACCGGGGTGTTGATGTCGTTCTCCTTGAGCTTAACCAGCACTTCGAATCCGTTGATACCCGGCATCATCAGGTCGAGAAAGATGAGGTCGTAGGTTTGGGCGAGGGCGCGCGGCAAAAAAGCGTTGCCCGACTCGAACTGGTCCACCTTGGCTTGAATAGTCTGGAATGTTTTAGCCAGCACTGTGCGGATTACTACGTCGTCGTCGATAACTGCGATGCGAATATCCTGCCCGAGCGACTTGAGGGCTTCAAGTTCCGACTTGAACCGCATTTCAATGGTTGACGAACTGTTGTGATGGTCGGTGTCCACGGTAAGAAATCGCTCGCTGATGAGGGTCGGTGTATCGATAGCGGAATCAATATCCTTCAGGAGCGAGTCGATTGCCTTGGAGAGGTCTGACACTACCTGGATATCGTTGTAAGCCTTGTTTCCCTCGATAAAATCACGGGCGAAGGAATCAAGCGTGAGCACCTTGATGTTCCGGTTGCGGATAGTGCTGTCCGACATTATATTGTTCATGAGCAGTTCCAGGTTGGGACTGTCGACAAAGGAAAGGGAGAGGTCGGTCATCATGACGAGAATTTTGGGATTAACCAGGTTGTACAAGGCGATGAGTTCCCTGATCTTGTAGCGGAGCAGTTCAATTTTTTCACGGTTGAGGCCTTGGGCAATTTCGATAAACAGAATATTGTCGTTGACACGGGCTTCGAGGATACAGGGAGTAGTGTCGATTTCGAAATCGATATGAAGAACGTCGGAAATAGCCGAGAAAAGCTGGTCGACCTTGAGCGGCTTCGAGATGATCTTTTTTACCCCGTAGGTCAGGAGCCGGGTGATTTCGTCTTTTTCGATTTTTTGGGCAAGCATGATGACGGGAATATCTTTGGCATTAGGATCGATCTTTTTGCTTTCGAGCAGGTCGAATACGAAGCCCTTGTTCAGGTTAAAATCAAGAATTACCAGATCGGGAAGAAGGGATCTCATTTTCGACATGCTGTCGAGTGGCCCGACGCCGATGTCCACCTCGATATGTTTCGCGTCAAGTTTGTTTTTGATGTAATCGCGAAAAATATTCGAGTCGTCTATTAACAATACTTGTTTCATATAGTAGCATTATACAGTAGGAACATGAATTGTTTAAAGGGAAAATAATATGAAAAGCGCATTTGTATTTTTGGCCGACGGGTTCGAGGATGTTGAAGCAATTACTCCGATCGATTATCTGCGACGGGCCGGTGTTTCTGTCACCGTTGTTGGTATTGATAGCAAAATACACGTTTCTTCTCATCAAGTTGGTGTACAGTGCGACCGCTTGCTCTCGGATGTCCTTCAGGGGAGTCTTCCTGATATGGTCGTTTTACCGGGCGGCGGGAAGGGCAGCGAAAATCTCGCTGCTTCTTCCGACCTTAAAGAGCTGGTGATGCACATGTTCCAGGAAAAAAAGCTGGTTGGAGCGATATGTGCAGCTCCTGCCGTGGTTCTCGGTGCGTGGGGGCTTCTTGCCGGCCACTCGTTCTGCTGCTATCCGGGATCGGCAGACGGCCTTCCGGTCAAACCACTCGACAAACGGCTCGTAATCGACGGTAATTTGATAACTGCCCGTGCTGCAGGCGTTGCTGAGGAGTTTTCCCTTGAACTGGTTCGAATATTGTGCGGCGAGGTGATGGCAGAAAAAATCCACGCCGCGATTCTAGCTCGTTGAGCCTTAACGCTAAGCGTTGGCACCGTTTCTGTCCTAGGAGTTTGTCGGACTTGTCCTTCAAATAATGGAAAAATTGCATTATATGCGATTTTTCTACCTTGCTAACTCCCAAAGGAGCCCTTATATCGGGATTTCGAGCGCTTATTGGCACTCAAAATCCACAAGTCCGACAGGCTCCTAGCTTCGGAGTTTGGTTCCGAGCGTCTTGGCGAGCGCGGTAAAGTGTTCCCGGTCGAGTCTGGTTCCCGGGCTGTGCAGTTTGAGTCCTGCCGCCGAGTTTGCGAACTCGAGCGAACCCGCAAGGGTCAATCCGGTCAAAAAGGCACGGAGAAAAGCGCCGGCAAATACATCGCCCGCGCCGGTATCGTCCAGGAAGCGGTCGGCCGGAATCGTCTGCGCTTCAATGCAGCATCCGTTTCTCCAGGCTCTCGCACCTTTTTCTCCCCTTTTTTCGATGATACACGGAAAATCTCCCCGTCCTGCAGTCAGGTACGAAAATACCGCATCGGCCTTGTCTACCGGATTGTCGGTGTGACTTGTCATTTCGCCCGCGAGTTCCTCCGCCAGGGCGATCGTTTCGTCTTCATTCATGAAAAGAATTGTGTCGTTTCGCGCAAGGAGTTCTTTCGTTTCGGCGCTATACTGCCTGGCTATATCGCAGGATGCGATGTCTAGTGCAATAGGGATGCTCCTTGCAGCGCACATTTCCGAAATCCTGTCGCAGAGTTCTCGGTTCCGCATGATCTGGCCGTCAACAAGCACTGTTTTTGCTTCTGTGATGAGAGCTTCTGTCAGTTGGTCGGTGTGCAGATCAATGGCGGCACCGGGCGAACAGGCTATCGATTTGAGGTTTCCGGGCATGTGGATGACGAGGCAGCGTCCCGTCGGTTTGTTCTTTTTTTCAAGGTGGCATTCGACCCCGTAGGACTCAAGGTCGGCGCGGAAAAGGTACGCCCATTCGTCGTTTTCGCGGTCATTGGTGCCGGTACAGCCGATAAAGGCAGTTTTGGCACCAAGTGCCGAGGCGGCTTTTACGGCATTCGAAGCCGAGCCGCCCGACACAAAAACAGGCGAGCGAACCGCAAGCAGAATCTCGTCCAGACGATCCGGGGCTACATGGGCTGCATGGTTTGGATGCAGTCCGAAGGAAAGCGCAATCTCGTCATCCGAAAAACAGAAGATATCAAGCAGCGCGTTTCCTATTCCCAGAATATCCATTTCAAAGCTCCTGTTCCGGGTGCGGCGTTACTTTTTGGCGCCGGGTATTTTGACCAGTATGTCGGCCAGTTTCGGGTTCTTTTCGAGGTCGCGTTTTAATCCTTCCTCACGACCCTTGTTGACGTAATCAGCTGATTGGAAGGTGTAGGTGAACTTGGTATGCACGTCGTAGGTTCCCTTCATGAGGGCGAACGCATCTTCGGTCATTACCAGTTCTTCGTCCGTAGGAAGTACGAAAATTTTGATGGGGGAATCGTCGGTGCTGATGCAGGTTTCGGCATTGCGGGTACGTGCGAGGTTGTTTTTTTCGAGGTCGAGTTTGATCCCGAGGTGGGCAAGACCTGCGCATACTTCGGCACGGACACCGGAATGGAATTCTCCGACACCGGCGGTGAAGATGAGCGCATCGGGCATCGAGCCCATGGCAGCGATGTAGGAACCGATATATTTGCGCAGCCGATAGGTTTCAAGTTTGAACGCGAGTTCTGCGCGCTTGTCGCCTGCTTCCATTGCCTTCGAGATATCGCGGCGATCGGCGTACTTCCCGGTGATTCCCAAAAGGCCCGACTTTTTGTTGAGCGCAGTGTCGATATCCTGTACGGAAAGGCCGGCCTTGCGCATCATATAAAAGGCCAGTGCTGGATCGCAGTCGCCCGAGCGGGTTCCCATGACGAGGCCTTCGAGGGGGGTAAGACCCATCGAGGTGTCAAGGCATTTGCCGTTTTTGACGCAGCACATTGATGCACCGTTCCCGATATGGGCGATAATAACGTTTGTGTCAGCTGGTTTTTTTCCGAGAACGACCGAAGCGCGTTTGGCAGTATAGAGGAAGCTGGTGCCATGGAATCCGTATCGGCGGACGGCATATTTTTCATACCATTCATAGGGCACTGCATACATAAAGCTGGTGTCAGGCATCGTTTGATGCCACGCGGTGTCCATGACGGCACAGTGGGGTACCTTGGGCAGTACTTTCTGCGCTGCTTCGATACCCATGATATTTGCGGGGTTGTGGAGGGGGCCGAGGTCCTGTACTTCGCGGAAGGTTTCGATAATTTCAGGAGTACAAATGACTGATTTGGTGAATTTATTTCCGCCATGAAGGACGCGGTGTCCGACCGCCTTGATCACATTCATGTCTTTGATGACGCCGACTTCGGGATCCGTCAATGTGTGGATGATCAGCTCAACTGCGATGGTGTGGTTGGGGCATTCATGCTTCGAAGTATATTCCGGTTTGCCCTTGGCGTTGTGAGTGATCGAGCCACCTTCCTGCGTTACCCGCTCCACGACGCCCGAAGCGATAACGTCCTTGTTTTCCCAGTCGAAAACCTGATACTTGGCAGAAGAGCTGCCGCAATTGAGTGTGAGAATGACCATACGATAAACTCCTGATATATTTTTACGGGGATTAAAACCGAGGTAGTAAAAATTATCATTTTTACTACCTCCAAAGTATAAGTCGATTGTGATATACTTTCAAGGGAGACCAAATATGGAAAAAAAGCGAGACTGGTTTGAAAATGAATCCTTCTGGGCTCAGTATGCCCCCGTGCTCTTCGACGCGCAGCGTTGGGCCGAAGCCCCGACCGTCGCCGAAGGAATTTTACGGATTATCGGCGCCAATCTCCTGGCAAATCCTGCACAGAGCGACACCGTGCAGTCTACCCAAAACAGTCCGGTCATCCTTGATGCCGGCTGCGGTCCCGGCCGTATTGCTGTCGAGCTTGCTACCCGTGGCGCTCGCGTCACCGGCGTAGACCTGATCAGACCCTTCCTTAACGCTGCCCAGGAATCTGCGCAGGACGAGGGCGTCGAACTCGATTTGGAGCAGGCCGATCTCCGCTCATTTGTCCGACCCGAGGCATTCGATGTCGCGGTGAGTCTTTATACGAGTTTCGGTTACTGCGACACAATCGAAGAAGACATGCAGATTCTCAAAAATATTTCGGCCTCTCTCAAGAGCTCCGGTTGGTTCATTCTCGAGATGACCGGACGCGAGATAGCGGTGCGCGACTTTACCGAGGGCGAATGGTTCGAACGGGGCGGCTTTACGGTGCTGACCGAGTTTTCGGTAGTGGGCGCCTGGGAAGGACTGCGTTCCCGCTGGATGCTTATCGACGAAAACGGACGCAAGATCGATCATGTGTATGTGCAGCGCCTGTATTCGGCAATTGAACTGAAGCGCCTCATGCTCGTCTGTGGTTTCAGCTCGGTGGAAATCTACGGCGACTTCGATTTTTCCCCCTACAACGAAAAGGCCCGGACCATGGTGCTCGTCGCGCGCAAGTAACAACTGTTTATTTGACAAGCCATGCATTTGGCATACACTCAAAGAATGCACGAAGCCAATATCATCGTCGGGCACAGCAATATGGACCTTGACTGCATCGGATCGATTGTCCTGTCGAAATACCTGTTTCCCGGCTATATTCCGGTTCGGAGCAGCCGCATCCATCCGGTTGCCAAAAATCTGTACAATATTTACGAGACCCATCTCGATTTCAGCGAACCGTCAGACCTCGGAGGCCTCGATATCGGAACCATGGTAGTGGTCGACACGCGCTCTTCTGAGCATATTGCGGAATACCTCGTGCATATAGGGAACAAAAACCCTACTATCGAGGTGTTTGACCATCATCCACCGGGGGAACGGGATATCTGCCCAGCGGTAATACGCGAATGTGTTTTTGGTGCGAATACGACTCAGCTGGCCCTCGAGGTGATGAGACAAAACCTGACTATTTCGCGTGAGGACGCCACAATAGCGCTTACCGCTGTCTATGCCGATACCGGCAACTTTCTCCATTCAAACGTCTGTCCCGAAGATTTCACCGCCGCTGCGTTCCTCCTCGATCAGGGCGCCGAGTTGTCCCTTATCAAGGAATTTCTGGTTCCTCTGCGGGAAAAGAAACAGATCACCCTGTTCCACGAAGTGCTCAACAAGATCGAGACACGGGTTATTCGCGGTCATACCGTACACTTGTGCTATCTCGAAATGGAAGAGGATACGCAAGGGCTGGGGGCTGTGGTAGAGAAGGTGTTCGAGGTTGAAAATAGCGAGATTTTTTTCGGGTTTTTCTTTTTTACAGGTAATGGTCGGCTTCTCATCATCGCGCGAAATTCATGCGAGGACATTCATGTCAACGAAATTCTGTCGGATTTCGGAGGTGGTGGACATCGAATGGCCGCGGCTGCCACGATCAAGACGCTCGAAGGACGGGTGTTGTACGGGCGGATCATGGACTACCTCGTCGAGGTTTTTTCGCCGGCAGCAACTGTTGCGGAGATCATGACGCGGGATGTAGCGACTCTTTCTCCCGCCATGAGTCTCCTTGAGGCTTCTCTTTTCTTCGAACAGGTCTGCCATACCGGCGCGCCTGTCGTGGATGAAAATGGCTCCATCACGGGGTTTTTGACTCTGCGCGAAATTATGAAAGGACGCAAACAGGGGAAGATGCTCGTTCCCGTTAAGGCTTTCATGACGCATAATCCCGTCTGTGTACAGCCGGGAACGAATTTGCGCGAAGTGGAAGAAATACTCTATCAGCACAATATCGGCCATCTGCCGGTAATCGAGGATGGCTGTCTCGTGGGTATTGTGACCAGACGCGATTTTCTCGAGTACATGAGCAAGGAAGAGGGAAAAAAAAGGCAGACTCTGGCGACAATCAGCGCCGAATCTGCCTGTTCCTGATATCTATTTACAACACGGGGAGTTCGCGTCGGGTTCCCCTTAAACTTGCATAGCTGGTGCGGTTGGCGTGCCTGGAGCGCCGAGTTTCTTTTTTTTCAGTATCTGGAAGAACACCAGTGCCAGGAACATACACGTACCGACTATATCGGTAGTGATAGCAGGATCAACCATAAGAAGGCCTGCGGCGATAAACAAGAGACGTTCGGGAACGCTTTCCTTGCACAGCAGCCAGCCCATGACGCCTGAGGAAACTGCGGTGATACCGATCAGTGCCGATACAACCATCCAGATTCCGGGAATCAGTGAGGTGTCGATTAAGAGCATCTGGGGATTCAGGACGAAAATATAGGGCACCAAAAAAGCCGCGATAGCGAGTTTTGTCGCGTTGATTCCCGTTTTCATCGGGTTTGCTTTGGCTATGCCGGCACCGGCAAAAGCCGCAAGGGCTACCGGCGGGGTTATGTCCGCGATGATACCGAAATAGAACACGAACATGTGGGCGGGCAGGATGATGGCGATCGGAAGGGCAGCTCCCGACGGAAGTCCTGCGTTTGCCGACAGGATCATGATGATTGCCGGTGCAGCGATGGTCGAGGTTATGATATAGTTTGCCGTTGTCGGAACACCCATGCCGAGGATGAGCGAGGTAAACATCGTGAATACAAGGGTAAGCATGATGTTTCCGTTGGCGGCCATGACGAGTACCGAGCCGAGCTTGAGTCCGAGTCCGGTCAGCGTTACTACGCCTATGATGATTCCTGCGCAGGCTGTCGCTGAAAGAACGCCGATGGCACCGCGCGCCCCGCTTTCGAGTCCCGACACAATATCCCGGGGGGTTATATGACCCGGACGTTTCATCATTTTTGCCGCGGCGAGAATGCCGCACAGAACAATCAACATGCCAAGCGGGGTAATTTCCGTCACGTATTTCAAAAATCCGCTGACTGGTCCGGTAATTCCGAAAACCGGTTTGACGAAGCCGAAAAAAAGGAAAATGACGGCAATCGGTACAGCAGTGAACCAGCCGAGAATGGCCGAGGTGATTGAAAGGATGATTGCATAAAAGGCCGCAAGCATCGGGGTATATCCGGACACCAAAAGGTACACGATTCCGGCGAGCGGGATCATGAGGTAACCTCGTTTGAGGAATACTTCTTTCAATACCGGCATTTCGGCCTTGGTGAGTCCCCGCAGGCCGTTCTTTTTAGCCTCGAAATGCACGCCGGCCCAAACGCCGAAGTAGTACAGAAGGGCTGGAATTGCCGCTGCTGCGATGATAGTCACGTAGGGGATATCCGTTATTTCGGACATCAGGAAGGCGGCAGCTCCCATGATCGGGGGCATCAGTTGTCCACCAGTCGAGGCTGCGGCTTCGACTGCACCGGCAAATTCGGGTTTGTAGCCAAGACGCTTCATCATGGGGATGGTGAAGCTTCCTGTTCCGACGACATTGGCTACTGAACTTCCCGAAACAGTACCCATGAGCGCCGAGGAGAGCACTGCCACCTTGGCAGGTCCTCCCGCAGCACGGCCGGCAACGGCATTGGCAAGATCGATAAAAAAAGCGCCCAATCCCGTTTTTTCGAGGAAAGCACCAAAGAGTATAAAAAGGAATATGAACGTTGATGATACGCCGAGCGGGATGCCGAAGATACCTTCCGTTGTGTAGAACAGATGGCCGACGAGGGTATCAACCGAAATTCCGCGATGGGCGAGCTGGCCGGGAATGTAGGGGCCGGCCAGGGCATAGGCAATAAAAACGCCTGCAATAATGACGATCGGTAATCCGACAACGCGTCGTGCTGCCTCAAGGACCAGAAGTACTCCGAGAATACCGACAGCCATATCAAGCGGTGTTACGGTACCGGATCTCTGTACCAGGGCCTGGTAATTTGCAATTATATACATGGGCGAAGCAGCACCGATTATTGCCAGAAGAATATCGATTCCATGCATCGTATTTCTGTCCCATTTTTTGCTGGCAGGATAAAGGAGGTATACGAGGGCCAAACCGAAGGAAAGATGAATCGAGCGCTGTATCATCGCATCGAGTACACCGAATACAGCTGTATAGAGCTGGAAGCAGGAGAAAACGATGGCTATAGTGGTGATGATCTTCAGAAAAAAGCCGCTCAGGTTCCGGAAATCGGATTCCTTGTCAAACTTTTTAAGGATATCCTGAACATGCATGGCGTGATGCTCTCCATGTGGTTTGGCGTGTGTTTCGCTCATGTGCAATAACCTCCGAAACGATACTTAAAAATGAGTCCTGGCCGAAAGAATCAAAATATCTTCCGGTTTTGCCCAACGGGTAAAAGGAAAAAAAGTGCCGCCGGTTGTTATGCCATGCCCCGGGACGATCGAAACAAACAAGGGTATGGTCCGTATCGTCCGGTCCATCTGCAGGATAAAGTGCCCGTCTTCGAGCTTGTATCCGCCTTCGGCATCCGCGGGCATTCCGACCCCGGAACTCTGGTAGCGCAGTTCATACAGGTGCAGCTTCCCGGCCGCTGTTACCCGATACATCTCTTCCACCTTGGTCAGATGGATCGAGTGGATAAAGACAAAATCAAACTGCCGGTTGGCCAGGGGAAGAATTGCCAAAATGGTCCCGTCGTCATCCTGTATGAGCAGCTCCGCTTTCGCGAAGGGTGACAAAAAAAAGACGGCAGTCACCAGTACCGCCAGAATAATCGCGATTATGACACCCTGTATTATTCGAACCGTTTTCATATACCTCAAAAATCAGGCGCCGGGTTAAGCGGCGCCTCGAAGCAAAGTCTGATTATTTCTTGAATTCCTTGAAAAACTTTTCGGCACCCGGATGGAGGGGAATCGACATTCCGTCGGTTCCGGTAGCGAGTTTGATATCTGCTCCCTTTTTGTGGGAAGCGATCATGCGCTCCGGGTTAGCGTACAAGGTTTTCAGCATTTCGTACACAGTGTTCGCATCAAGTTTCGCGCTGACGGCGAGCATGGACTTGACTGCTACGGTTTTGACTTCAGTGGTCTGGCCGTTATAGGTGTTCGCGGCGATGGGTTCTACGGTATAGAAGGAATATTTCTTCATCAGCTTGGCGGCAAGGTCGCCGTCGATCGGTACGAGGACAATCTTTTTGGAGGTTGAAAGGTCCTGGATGGCTGCGGTGGGAGCACCTGCGGTGTTGAAGGCTGCGTCTATGTTTCCGTCTTTCAGGTTGGAAGCGGATTCACCAAAGGAGAGGTATTGTACCTTGATGTCGGCATAGCTTAGGCCGGCAGCTTCGAGAATTTGGCGGGCATTGAGTTCGACGCCTGATCCTGCGGCACCCACGGATACTCGTTTTCCCTTGAGGTCGGCGACGGTCTTGATGCCGGAATCGGCAAGGGCGACGAGCTGGCAGGTTTCGTTGTAGAGGGCTGCCATGCCGCGGATGTCCTTGAAGCCCTTGTCTTTGTAGATTTCGAGGTCATTCAGAGCATAATAAGCTGAGTCATTTTGCAAGAAGATGATGTCAACCTTGTTGTCCTTGAGGAGGGCAACGTTTGCAGCCGAGGCACCGGTGCTCATCGTAGTCGCATTCATCGACTTGATGTTCTTGTTCCAGATGTCGGACATTGCGCCACCGAGCGGGAAATAGGTACCGGCTGTTCCGCCGGTAGCAATGGTGATGAATTTCTGCTGTGCTGTTACGGACGAAACGACCACACATGCACACAAAGCGAGAGCAATAATTTTTTTGTTCATTTTACAGATTCTCCTGTTTCGGGGAAAAATAAGAGCGTTACGCTCAACCTTGAACGCCACTCTATGCAGTATTGTACGGGTGTTTTCAAATGCTGGCAATGGGTTTTCCGTATATATGATCACTTCCAGGCATGAAAATTGCATTTTTATGCAAAAAAACAGTATCCATCCGGGACAAGAGGAAAAAACTTGACAAGGAGGGTGTTTAACCTCCAAAATAGTTTCGCATGCTTTTTTCTACCAGCCATTCACGAGGTACTTATTGAATCAAGACAAGATAGATTTATTCATATCGACGTCTCTCATTGCAGCTGCAGAATTAGCTTTTATCGAGGAAGCCCCGGCAACAGGTTCTTTTCTTAAAAAACTTGTTCGGATTCGCGTTTATCTTGCCCATAAAAATAAAAGCACGGCTTTAATCGAAGAACTTTCGGTTCTTGAAGACTTTGTCAAACTTCTTTCTGTCCGTTACCCTGATCGTATCGAGCTTAAAACACCGGTAACCGAAGAATGTGACTGCCTGTATGTGAGTACTGGAAGTGTGTTGACTGCATTTGAAATGCTCGTGTCCGAGACAATAGAATCTGAAAACGAACGTATGTTATTTTCCATAGAAATAACCCGGACCGTCCCCATCCCGGAATTGATCCTATCGAAAAGAAGCGGCGGTGTGCAGCGAAGGATCAGAATATGTCTGTCTCGGTGCTGATCGTCGATGATGAAGAACTTTCCCGCTATGCATTGCGTACCATGATACTCAAATATGTGACAGAACTTGGTGTTGTTCTCGAAGCAGATTCAGGTCCCTTCGCTGTCCAACTAGCCTTGGAGAAAAAAATTGATATTATATTGATGGACATCCGGATTCCTGGTCTGGATGGTCTGGAAGCGGCACGAAGGATTCTCGTACAATCCCCGGAGACCATTATTTTTATCATTTCGGCTCACGATAACTTTGAATATGCACAAAAAGCTCTCGAAATTGGAGTGAAAGGGTATATTCTCAAACCTTTCCGTGCAGAGGATATCGCTCCGCGAATACAGGCGGCAGTTGTCAAAATTACTTGCCGAAATACAACGATTGATCATGCCCCTGTGTTACGCAAAGCCATGGAGGGAGGTCTGATTCAATCTTACATTGCACGCAACCGGGAATCCATCCTTGTGTATAAAGCTGCGTTGGGTGATATTTTTTCAGCTGCTTTTTTTGTCCTGATCGAAAACTTCTCCGATATTTCTTTTAATTTAATTGCGGACTTCTTTCCTGCACTCTTCCGGGATGCCCTGTTTCAGGATGGTGATATTCTCGTGTTATTGGTACCGGTTAAACGGAATCATCCCCTGCCAGAAAAAGAATCGATCCGAATTGCCTCACTCGAGTTATACAACCGGCTGAAAAAAGGGTGCCCCGCTTCGCTTCGCTTGGGAGTGGGTCCGATTGGCACAGATGATGAAGGAATCATGGAATCCTTTACGGGTGCAGTCGAAGCATTATCGCGTACCGGACCTGAAGGTGGTGTAATCCATGGAGATGACAGAAGCGAAGTCTCGATCGGGAGTACATTGAATCTTGCAGTTCTCGAAGATGCTTTTTTTCAGGAAATACGAACCGGTCGAATTGCTGCTGCTCGTGAAGTCGCCATTCAAAGTCTTGAGCACAGCTTTCGGACAACAACTATTCTTAAGGAATCAATCGATTTTGCTATCGAGTTTTTGTTAGTGACTAAAATCTTTTTTTTCAAACTCGGATTCAAAAATACAACCATAAATTTCCGGACCATTTTTGTGGAGTTTTCTTCGTTGACAACTCCCCAAGAACTGATTTCTCGTTTCAATCTTCATCTAAGCACCTTGCTTGCAGCTTTTGAAGAAAAACCTTCCGGAGCTATCGACAATCGCCGAATCGGAATAATTAATTATATCAATACAAACCTTTTCAACCCCGAACTCAGTCTTGATACTGCCGCAGACCAAGCAGGCTGCTCCCCCCAATACTTTTGCCGTCTATTCAGAGCAATCTATGAAAGGACTTTTACCGACTATGTGACTTCTAAAAGACTCGAGTTAGCCAAGCACTCGCTGGCTACGAGTAATCTTTCCGTTTCTGATATTGCGCGAAAGGCCGGTTTTTCGGATATCAATTATTTTTGCCGTGTTTTCAAGAAAGGGACAGGTTTTCGTCCAAATGAGTATCGAACTTATGCACATCAGGCGAAAACGGAATCCTGATTATAAAAACCGTCCCCGTTCCGAGGGAACTTTCAATTTCTATTTCAGGTTGGTCAAAAAGGAGTCCAAGGCGTCGAATCACGTTGGGAATTCCGTGGTCACCGTGTCCTTGTGCCTGCCGCTGCCCCGGATCGCAGACAAGATCAACGCTGTTTCGTAACTCCATAAGTATTTCATTTTCCATTCCAACCCCATCATCTTCAATCCTGACTTGAAGCATGGTGTTCTTGTTTTCAGATTCTATTAAACTGACATTAATGGAAAGGTTAACCCGTCCCATCTTAGGTTCCAGTCCGTGATTCATTGCATTTTCAACGATTGGCTGCAAAAGCATCGTCGGGATCGGCAACTCGAGAGTGTTATCATCTGCATGAATTTTGGACCGGATTCTGGAACCAAAACGTGCGTGCTGTATACGTAAATATGTTTTTATAATATTCAGTTCTTCGCGAATCGAAGTTGTTTTTTTTATTGTTCTGAGTCCATACCGAAGGATTTGGGCCATATCATCGAGAAGTGATGCAGTGCGGTCGGCCTTTTCGATGCGAGCCAGGGTGATTATTATATTTATTGTATTGAAAAGGAAATGCGGATTAATTTGTCCCTGTAATATTCGTAGTTCTGCAGACCGAAGCAGATTGTCAGCGGTCAAAATTTTTATTTCTTCATCGGAAAGTCTTTTTTCGAGAGCCGCTTTGCCTTCGATTTCGGTAATGAGAAATCCTATCCTCATGATCATTGAATCAACTGCGTCTACCAGATAGTCAACTTCCAGATATGATTTTGGCGGGCGTTGAACAGAACTGAAATCGCCCGCTTCGACCCGGCGTGCCCGTTTTACCAATGCCTCGACGGGACGGGATATTTTTTTTGTTGTTCGAACTGAAAGAAGTAACACAATTGTGGTGATAATTAATGTTATAGCTATGGAAAAGAATATTTGCTGATTTATTTCTTTTGAATAACGGGAATATAAGGAATCTACCGCAACGGCCTGCCGGATTAGAAGCCCCGATAATTCTTCGTTTATTTTTATTTTCAGATCCTTGAGTTCATACAAATTATCATAGAGGATGATGCGCGACTTTTCATGCTTTGACATTGCTGCGATGACGCTGCTTTTTTCCTTGAAGGTATAGATGTGATTTTGGATGTCGATATATTTATAAAATAAATTGCTATCACCGGCGAGATCTGCGCTCTTCCGGATCAAAGGATCAGATTGTTTCGTAAAGTTTACCAGATCCTGGTTGGTTTTCTCTACCAGGGGGAATAAATCCTGGTTTTTATAGTTAATTAGATTGGACAGGTTTTGAAAGGAGTCGCTCAATTTAACAGATATGATAGTTGTTGCAGATAGTTGTTCGAAAAGATCATTCATATCTTCTGAATAACGTCGTGCGTATAGAATATTATACAGAGAAAGTGCAAACATGATTATGACTATAGAAGAAAATGTAATCAATAGTTTGGATTTCAGACTTGACATCATTGAATACCTCTTTTGAAGTATGACATCGAGCGAGTTGTCGGGGAATAGTATTATTTTGTTTTCCACTGGATTTTTTTATAAAAAAAGCTACCCGGGGGCTGTAGGAATGTATCACTGACAAGAAAATGCCATAGAAAGCAATATTTTATAACTTTCGTGCAGAAAAGGACCGTGCTATTCTTTCAATGTAGAGCGACAGCTTGGGAGGATTTTAAGGATGGTTGGTTTTAGAAAAATGGTGAAAGCCCGCGAATTTAGTGTTTTTTGCACCTTGGTGCTGCTTTTTATTATCATGAGTTTTGCAAGTCCATATTTTTTTGGCACAGAAAACATCTTTAATGTTCTGCGAAATATGTCTACGGTCGCTGTGATTTCTGTCGGAGTGACGATGGTGATTATTACCGGTGGAATTGATCTGTCAGTTGGATCGATCCTGGCAGTCAGTTCCATGTTGATGGCCCGACTCATGTGGCAAGGCCTTTCACCGGCACTTTCCTTTATAGCTGGTATACTGTGCGGCTTGTCTTTTGGACTTTTGAACGGCTTGATTATTACAAAAATAAAAGTGAATCCTTTTATTACCACAATGGGAATGATGAGTATTGCCCGAGGATTGACCTATTATCTGGCAACTGGTGTGAAAGGTGCGGTCGCTGCGAATATTCCGGTCAAAGATCCTGTTTTGAATTTTTTGGGAAGTGGTTATGTTTGGGTAATTCCCATGCCGGTGATTGTAATGCTTGTTTTGGTCCTTATTTCTACTTATTTTTTGCGTAATATGGTTCTTGGACGGCAAATTTATGCCCTTGGTTCCAATATGGAAGCCGCACGTCTTTCCGGTGTCAAAGTAGAGCGTGTACAACTTTTTGTGTACGGACTTACCGGTATTATGAGTGCTTTTGGTGGAGTTTTAAATACCGGTCTCCTGGCGACCGCTGCAACCAATGCTGGTACAGGTTCCGAGCTCGATGTGGTTGCAGCTGTTATCATCGGTGGTGCGAGTCTTTCCGGCGGAACAGGCACGATTTACGGAGCTGTGCTGGGTGCCTGTATTATGGCTTTGCTCCGCAATGCCTTCGTCCTTCTCCATTTACCGGCGTTTATCCAGACGATTACTATCGGAGCGGTTCTCATCCTTGCCGTCGCCTCTGATGGCCTGCGCAACAAGCGGAGCCGCTGATATTCTATTTGAGTGCACACCCTGAATACGGTCCGTTGGATCAGTTGGGTGATCACATATTCCAAGGAGTCATGATATGAAAATTACTCGACGTGTTGTAATTGCTGGTCTGTTTTTGGGCCTTGCTGGTGGTCTTTTCTGGGCAGCAGGAAAGCAGGAAACAATGACAAAAAACAACTTCCGGCCGGTCCTGCTTTTGCCAGTGTATCATATATGGAAGACGAAGGAATCGTTAAACCCATCGCGAAAAAATCTGACAAGCCCATTAAAATTGCTGTTATCGGTCTTGAAAACAATCCTTTCTGGATTCCCGTAAAAGAAGGTGCCTACAAGGCTGCCGCAGAGCTTAAAGATCTCAATTGCAAAGTTGACTGGATTGTACCCGCAGGTGATGCGCATACTTCCGATTTTTTTGGAACTGCAATAGAGAATGCCATCATTCAGCGTTATGATGCGATTGTAACCATTGCTGGTGATTCGGGAATAGTTCCATTTATCAATAAAGCAGTTGAGGCAGGAATTCCTGTAGCTACATTCAACGTAGAGACAACAACCGAAAACAAGAGACTGTTCTTTGTTGGTGCCGATTTGTACAAGCAGGGACAGGAAGCAGCAAAAATCATGGCGAAGGAATTGAACAACAAAGGAAAAGTTGCTCTTATGACCGGTTTTTTCTCGGTCGAAGGACATGAACAGCGCCGCCTTGGTTTTATCGAGACGTTGGCACAGGTTGCACCGGCAATAAAGATCGTCGGTCAGGTAGAAACTCTTGACAAGGCTGATGTTGCATACAACCAGGCTAAAGATTTTATGTCAGCTAACCCTGATCTTTCCGCATTCATGTCTTGTGCCGGCGGATCTTTTGGTGTCGGAAAGGCAATTGAGGATTCAAATAAAGCCGGTATCGTAAAACTTATCAATTACGATTTTATCGATGAGACAATGGAACAAGTTTCGAAAGGTATCTGCACTGGCACCATCGGTCAAGGTCCCTTTGCGCAGGGGCATGATCCTGCCATACGTCTTTATAACTATCTGGTCGGTGGTGTAGTACCTCCCGCAGGACGACTTCTTACCAAGGCAGAATTTGTTACTAAGGCGAACCTGAGTAAATACTGGACCAAAAAGTAGGAAAAAAAATGCTTGTAAAACGGTGAAGGTTGTCTGACCTTTACCGTTTTATGAAATTCAAAGAAGAAGGTCGATGTGATGGTTGAAGCAAAACGAATTCTAAAAATTGAGGGTATTTCCAAGTGTTATGGAGGGCTTCATGCTCTCGATTCTGTATCTCTGGATATATGTTATGGAGAGACACATGCCTTGATCGGTGAGAATGGAGCCGGAAAATCTACCTTGATGAAAATAATTGGCGGTATTGTCAAGAAAGATACCGGTCGCATCGAATTTGAAGGCTCTGAAACAAATTTTCATTCACCTCAAGATGCGTTGCAAGCAGGTATTTCAATTATTCACCAAGAACTATCAATGCTTCCCGAATTAAATATTATCGAAAATGTGTATATGGGCCGCATGAAGACGAGAGCGGGCCGGATAGATTGGAAATTGCTGGAAAAACTGACAAGGCAACAACTGGAAAAGGTTGGTTTGACACTTGATCCCCACACAATAGTAAAAAGTTTAAGCATGTCACAAAAGCAACTTGTTGAAATTGCAAAAGCACTTTCGGTAAATGCCAAACTTATTGTAATGGACGAACCGACGTCCTCCCTTTGCGATGTCGAAACAGAACGTTTGTTTGATGTCATACAGGACCTGAAACGACAAAATATTTCCATTATCTATATTTCTCATAAATTAAATGAAGTCATTACTATTTCTGACCGGATTTCGGTTCTTAAAGACGGTCGCTTTGTTGAGACAATACCGGGGAAAGGAGCAACGCCGGAAAAAATGGTACAGCTCATGGTTGGCCGGGATCTGGTGCGTCAACATACCGATCGGCGAATACCCGGTCCGGTGCGCCTCCGTGTTACCGGGCTGTCGGGGCAGCGCTTCAGGAATGTAAGCTTCGATTTGCATGAAGGTGAAGTCCTTGGTTTCGCAGGCCTCGTCGGAGCCGGGCGGTCTGAAGTTGCTCGTGCGATTTTCGGTGCAGATCCCAGTACCTCCGGAACTATGGAATTGGGAGGCGCCGCTTATAAAGTGAAATCCCCGTCAGATGCCATTCGATCCGGTATCGCAATGGTCGCTGAAGACCGAAAGGCACAATCGCTCTTTTTAGATCTTTCGATCCGTGCTAATATGAGTATTGTACATCTCCCGAAACTCACCGTCAGGGGACGCATCCAGGAAAATAAAATTCAGGAATTGGTAAAAAACTACCAGAACCGGCTCAAGATCAAGATGATATCCGATTCACATCCGGTAAAAAGCCTTTCGGGTGGAAATCAGCAAAAGACAATCCTGGGACGTTGGCTGGCAACCGATCCCCGAATTCTAATTCTGGATGAACCTACTCATGGGATTGACGTCGGCGCAAAGTCAGAAATTTATAGGTTGATCCAAGATTTGGCTAAAGAGGGAATGAGTATTATTCTCATATCTTCCGAGTTACCCGAGATCATTGCAATGTGTGATCGAGTCATAGTAATGAATGAAGGAACCATAAAATCAATTCTTAAATGGGATGAAGTAACCGAAGAAAATATTATGAGCTGCGCGGCCGGCATCAATGCCGTCTCATGCGATAAATAACAGGAGGAATCATATGACATCCAGAGAAAGAGTCCTTGCGAGCTTGAATCACACCGAAGGAGATCGTGTTGCAGTCGATTTCGGCGGTACTGTAGTATCAGGAATGCATGTCAGTTGCGTTGAAGCCCTTCGGGATCATTATGGACTGAAAAAAGAACCGGTCAAGCTATATGAGCCCTTTCAGTGCCTGGGCCTTATTGAAGATGATCTTGCCGAAATAATTGGAATCGATGTATCGGACGTTGCTGGTGACCGAACCATGTTTGGAACAAAAAATAGTGACTGGAAGGAATGGCGGACCCCCTGGAATCAAACTGTTCTCGTTGGTTCCGATTTTGAAATCGATGAGAACGATTCAGGTGAAATCCTGATTTATCCTCAGGGAGACCGGACTGTTCCACCGTCTGGAAGGATGCCTTCCGGTGGCTGTTTTTTCGACGCAATTATTCGCCAGCCCCCATTACCGGAGGATGAGGATATGCTCCGGCTGGA
Source organism: Treponematales bacterium (assembly GCA_038248875.1). Classification (GTDB taxonomy): domain Bacteria; phylum Spirochaetota; class Spirochaetia; order Treponematales; family Treponemataceae; genus Teretinema. The sequence continues at coordinate 36,113 of JBBRWY010000003.1, read as the reverse complement.
AGATAATCTCGAGGAGTTCTCTGCTATTTCCGAGACGACCTTGGCGTTTATGAAAAAACGCGCAGAACAGGTTAATGCCTCGGGAAAGGCTTCTGTGGGGAATTTCGGCGGTACCGGACTCGGCGATGTCGCTTTAGTTCCCGCCATGAATTTGAAAAATCCTCGTGGAATTCGAGATATTACTGAATGGTATGTTTCAACGGTTGTTCGACAAGATTTTGTGCATTCAATATTCGATCATGAGGTTGAAATCGCACTCAAGAATCTTTCGCAGGTAAAGGATTCTTTCGGTGACAAAATAGATGCAATATTCATCTGTGGAACCGATTTTGGTACCCAGGACAGCACCTTCTGCAGTCCGGATTCGTTCCTTGAACTCTATCGCCCGTATTACCGCAAAGTTAATGATTGGGTTCATGCAAATACTAAATGGAAAACCTTCAAGCATTGTTGTGGATCTATCCCGACATTTATGCCGCTTTTTATTGATGCGGGTTTTGATATTATCAATCCGGTACAATGTTCAGCGAAGGGTATGGATCCAGCATGGCTGAAAAAGGAATTTGGTAAAGATATGGTGTTTTGGGGTGGTGGAGTGAACACCCAGGCGACCCTGCCTTTTGGAACGCCGGAACAGGTTCGTGTCGAAGTACTCGAACGGTTGCGAATTTTCTCTCCGGGCGGTGGATTTGTTTTTAATGCAATTCATAATGTTCAAGCCAAGACTCCACTCAAAAATATTGTTGCGATGATCGAAGCAGTAAAAGAATTTAACGGTACCAGAAGTTGAGATTTTAAATATCCTCATTACCTGCTATATTAGAATGATGGGGTAAAACATGAGCTTGTATGTATCGATTGAAGACCGTGAGGGCGAGAATCTTTCGGAGGTTTTCGAGGTAAACCGCATTTTCAGGCGGTTTCCGGAAACCGGTGTGTGTCTGCGTTTTGTGAAAGAAACCGATGACGCGTCGTTCAATTCGCTCCAGGGCCCGCTTTTGGTGGCGGAACTCGAGGCTCTTGTCCCGATAGTCACCGATGATCTGGCCTTGAAGGAACTTGACCGGATTATTAAAGTCTGCCGGAAATTTTCCGGCAAAAAGGGAGCCTTCATCCGCTTTTATGGCGAATCGAAGGGCGAAGCCTGAATTTCTCGATTGTTCGAGAAATTCTGTTTTGTAACGCGTTCGAGCGGAAGCGGTACATTTTTCACACGTTGATATAAAAAAAGCCGGTCACCCCTAGTGGGATAACCGGCTTTTTTTTGTTGGTCAAACCTGCGGTGGCTTGAATGGCTACCGCAGCAAACGTCTCTTTAGGAAAGTTACTTGATCAGAATGAACTCGACCCGCCTATTTTTCCACCAGTTTTCGCGGTCAGCTCGCTGTGCAACCGGTCGGGTACCACCCATTCCAAGGGTCGAAAGCCGTGCGCTGTCTACTCCGTTCTGGATGAGGAAGTTCTGAACCGCTACGGCTCGCGAGCGGGAAAGCGGTATCAGTTCGGATTCTTCTTCCTTCTGAGTTCCGGTGACGTTGTTCGCGTGTCCTTCAACCTGGATCTTGTAATCCTTGAACTTGTTGAGGATTTCGGCAATGCGGCGTAGCACTTGCACGTTTTTGTCTACGACCTCGACTGCGAGTCCATTGAAGTCAGCCGCGTTCTCGCGGAAGATAATCGACGGTACCGCTATCTTGAGCTTGTCTCCGTCCCGAATGATCAAGACATCGACTGGGATGTAGCCGCGTACGACCGAAGTCATTCCGACTTCGTCGGTAACCGTGAAGGTGAACGGATAATCGGTCGCGGCCTGGACGAGTTCGCCCTTGAGGGATCGTCCGTCCCAGATGATGCGTTCGGTAATCTTGCCAGCTCCGCCGGTTTTCCAGAATACATTGCCGCTCGAACCCTGTGGTTCGCGGATTTCGAATGACCATCCGGTGAAGGCCGATGCGGAATCGGCTGTCAGGTTGATGAATAGTTCGTCATCAATACCGTCGTTGTCAGGGCTGAAGTATTTGGGCGAGAGGCGCACGGCGGTGACCGGGGCGCGGGCATTAACGAGGAATGACGGAGTGGCAACGGAGATTTTATCACCTTTGGTCCAGGAAAGGGTCAGTTCGGCGAAGAACTTACCTTGGACAACGGTGCCTTCGGTGTTTTTACCGTCCCAGTTAACCAGGGCAGGGAGCACTTCACTCTTTGATGAATCCCACACTTTTACAGCGGTGCCGGCTCCTTCACTTTTGATGGAGAGGTTCCAGGAAGCAAGCCCATCGCTTGCATTGGTTACTATAGAGATTTTCTGAATATCCTTGACACCGTCCCCGTTCGGAGAGAACGAAGCCAATTCTGCAGTCAGGAAAGCTTTTGGAACGCGTGCGTCGACAGTTATGCCGGTCAGCTGTTGCGCTGTGCGGTTTCCTGCCTTGTCTTCGCTTGATACCGCGTAGGTGTAATTGCCATCTGCAACTTTATTTCCGGAGTCGTCGGTCGCGTCCCATTCGGGATTCCCGGCTGTTCCGTTCCATTTGTAGCTTCTGACCTGTTCTTTTTTGGCCGAGATAATCACCGCTGTCCACAATTCTTCGGTCGAGGACCTCTGCGTTATCGGCAGGCTGTCCCGTTTCGAATCGCCATTGGGTGAAAATATGACGTAGGGTGCAGAAATTTCGATCGTGGGATATTTGGTGTCGATTTCAAAATCCGGGGCAGCCGAGCGGGACGTCTGCTGGTTGACGAGGGTTACTTCCAGCGCTGCGTTGTAGATGCCGTCCGGACTGCGTTCGCCGGTGGCGGTTCCTGCAATCGGGTCAGCTATGCCGTTCCAGTTAATGGAGGCGGGAACTCGTCCCTTACCGGCTATGGTCCTGATCACAGCTCCTTCGCTATTTTTGATAGTCAGGGTGTAGCGCTCGATCGCGGTTGCCGCCTTGAGAATCGGAGTAAACACGATGGAATCCTTCACACCGTCACCGTTCGGAGAAAATGCAGACAGACTTGCCTGGAGGATGAGGTCGGCTTTTTCGGTGTTGAGCTCCACTTGTGCCAGATTTGAGTAACCGGTATTTCCAGCTCGATCGGTACTGGTCAGGCGGTAGGCGTATTTTCCATCGGCTGCAAGTTTTCCTTCATCGTCCCGGCCATCCCAGACAAGGGTGTTGGCAGGTACCGAGCCGAGTTGTATCGTCTTGAGCGGCTTGGCAGCAAGCTTTTCACCGGCATCCAGAGCGAAAACCTGCGCTGTCCAGCTGGTTTCGGTACTTGCCGACTGGGTGAATGTAACTGTGTCGAGCTTTCCATCGCCAATCGGCGAGAAGATAGCTCCCGAGGCGCGAGCTTGCGCTTCTGGGACGGTGATGTCCAGATTGAAATAGGGTGAACGGGCGATCGGCGCATAGCCGTTGATGTAGCGTGCGGAGATGACCGCTTGATAGTCCCTCTCGCTTACCAGGGATCCTTCGTCGTTTTTGCCATCGAAGTCGATTGTTCCGGCCTGTCCGGTTCCGCTGTAGCGTCGAACGGTTTCTCCGTCGCGGCTGCTGACTGCCACGTCCCACCCTATGAGGCCAGTAATGACCGGGATGCTGGGCGTGAAAATCACTTTATCCCTGACTCCGTCCGCGTTCGGGGAGAAGGCGTTGATGTTGATGCTGATATTGATCGATGGCTTTTCGGTGTCAATAATGATATTGTCGACCCGTGCTTCTGCGGTGTTTCCGGCGCGGTCTGTGGTGCTGACGCGGTACGCATATACGCCGTCTGCGACGATAGCTGTGCTGTCATTTTTGCCGTCCCAGACGAAGTTCGCGGGGGACGCATTTTTGGTTTCGACAGTGCGGACGGGTGTCTGCGCGTTGTTGAGCACAACCGCGGTCCATTTGTCTTCTTCGGATCCGGCCTGAGCGATGGTGAATGTGTCCTTGTTTCCGTCGCCGTCAGGGCTGAATATCATGGCGTTCGCGCTCGAAGGCGGGGTGACGGTGATAAGGGGGACCGTATTGTCGATATATAGAGTGAATTTTTCGCTTGTGGCCAAGTTTTTATTGTCGTCCGCAGCAGTTAAGTGGAAGGTGTAGGTTCCATCAGGTGCTGTTTCGCCTGAATCCATTATGCCGTCCCAACGCAGCGTTTCCGGCAGTTCTATGCCTTGTTTCACCCGGGTCAAGAGCTTCCAGAACGTGTTGATGTCTTGCATTTCGGGGCGGATTTCTTTGTTTGCGATGGTACGCACCACTTTGCCGGAAGCGTCTTCGATAATGAAAGACCATGCAAGCACAAAGCGCTGATCGGTGATTTTGACACCGAAGGTAAGTTCATCCTGTACACCGTCATTGTTTGGCGAAATATACACCGGTGCGGGGTAGTCGACCGTTATGGCCGGTGCTTTCGTATCGCTGACACCGAGACGCACGTTCACGCCGCCGCCGATGGCATAGATGTCGTTAAATAGAGGCTTTACTGCTACAGAGGGGGTTATTTCGCTTTGTCCCCAGCCGTTTCGGGCAAGGAATGAATCGGTTTCTTTCGATTCAAGCTTGAGTTTCACACCGAAACCGAACGAGGGCATATAGGTCTGTTTGTCGTTGACTGTTTCGGTCAGGTTGAAATTCCAGCCGGTTCTGAGTGTGATCATTTCTTTGAATACTGCCTCGAGTCCGGCGTCGAGCACTAGATTCTGGAAGGTGGGGGCGGAAAGGTCGACCGATCCGCCGAGTTTGAAATCCTTCGCGGAAACCAGAGTCGCACCGAAGCCCGCGCGCGGGGTGATCATCGATGGGAATCCGGAGGCTGCTCCGCCGTTGATACCTGTTGTATTTGGAGTGAATGGACTGCCGAGTCCCGTCAGAGATGCTCCAATGCGCGCGTCGTGCATGAAGCCGACCGTACCGAGTCGGTACAGCATGCCGAGTTCTCCACTTACACCCCAACCCGAGCCAGCGCTCGCGGTGATACCGGTACCAATATAAAGCTTGTCGGTAATATCCTTTGATACGGAGCCATGAATGGTTCCGCTCGTGCCCAGAGGAAGTGAATTGAAGGGAGAGGTTAGAAGATTAAGGCTACCGGCGACTACACCCCAGCGGGTGGGATACAATGTCCCCAGGTTGAGTACATGCCCCAGGCCTGATTCGTCCCCGGCTCCGTAGAGGGCTGCGTATGACGCGTCAAGTACAATGCGCTGCTCACTCGCTCCGAGCGCCGGGTTCAGGGTGAGTTCTCCAGGCAATGCGGGAGAAAAGGCACCGCCTGAAACGCTGGTTCCACCGCCGAGCAGATCCGGCGAAAGATACGCATTTGCGGAATCACCGCCGACAGGCGGGTTGTAGGCAAATAAGAGGGATGTGGCAAGCAAAATAATAACGGCCGCCAATCCATACTTCCGGTTGAAGTTCATTGATTCCTCCTGAAAGAACAAATATATATATTCTATAACATCTATTCTTAGAATATCGTTACTTATTGGACGGATGTGTACAAAAAAGAGGGATTTGGAGTATTCTTTGTCGACCGAGACATAAAAAAAAGGCCCGGGAACTTCCCGGGCCTTACGGTTCAAACTGGATCAATCAGGGAGCGGGCGAAAAATTGTCTTTTCCCGCACCGCATTCAGGACAGACCCAGTCTGCCGGAATTTTTTCAAAGGGGGTTCCCGGTGCGATACCGCCGTCGGGATCACCGATAACTGGATCATATACATAACCGCAAACGTCGCAGATATACTTTTTCATAGTATCCCCTTTAATCAAATAGTTAGTTTTTCAAGTCAGCCTTCATGGTGAAGAAGTTGTCTTTGAGAGAGGTCTTGAATACGCCGATGAAGGGAGTTGCTGAAGGAGCGACGTCCACTACGATTTTGCCGGTCTTTACTTCAGTTACTTTTCCGTCAGCTGCGGTAACAGTGGTGATGAGGTTGCCGTCGGCAATGCTTGCATCCCATACTTTTGCCCAGACGATATCGGCGACTTTTCCCGTGGGGGAGAAATCGGTGGATACTTTCTGGCTGCCGTCGGCTTCAAGGTTGGCAATCTTGCGGAGCTTGCAGTCTGCACCGGGGAGGGTGAACTGACCTTTTTTGTCCGAAACCATGATGTAGGCGGTACCGCGGTGTGCGTACTGGATAGTGATCACTCCATCCTTGGCCTTGACTGCGTTAAGCATGTCACCGGAAAAGTACTTTTCGGGTGAAACACCGTACTTGAGCAGAGATTGGAGTCCTGCAGGAAGGGTGTTCTTTTTGTCGGCTCCAACACGGTAGGTATTGAGAACTTCGGTTCCCTTTGCCTTGCTTGCACCGGTAGCAACGTCTACAGCGTCTTTCGTTACCGATTCGCCGGGACCTTTTACCGTCAGAAAGCTTTTTGCGGGTGCTTTTCCATCGATTGGAAACTGTGCTTCAACATACAGTTCAGCTGCAAATGCACTCGTCGCCATAACGAGAGATACAACTACAGCAGTGATAATCCGTTTCATAAAATCTCCTTGAAAAATAGATTACCTTAATTCTCACTATTTGGGCTGACTCTGTCAAGGTTTTTGTCACCTCTCTGCAACATTAAATTTGTTTCTGCAAGCAACTTATTCGAATGTCCTCCTATGTTGACATTCTGCGGGTGCAGGAATAGTATAATTGCACTAAATCATCCGGAGGTTTTCATGTCAGATCCTAAGCGCGTCCTTATTGTGGGCGGCGGTTATGCAGGCGTCAGTGTCGCCAAGGTGCTCGAAAAAAATTACCGTAAAAGGGATGATGTTGAAATCGTACTTGTAGACAAAAATCCATTCCATACGCTTATGACTGAACTTCACGAAGTTGCCGGCTGGCGCACTGAGCCCGAATCGGTCCAGGTGCCGTTCCGGAAGATTTTTGGCGGTTCGAAGGTCAAAATCGTGACGGATACCGTCAAATCGGTCGATTTCGCGTCAAACGAAGTAACCCTATCGTCGGGAAAAATGAAGTATGACCATGTGGTCATCGGTTCAGGCGCCGATCCCGACTTTTTCCTCGTGCCCGGTATTAAGGAAAACGCGTTTACCCTATGGTCTTTTGACGACGCCATCAAGCTTCGCCGTCACTTCGAGGATACCTGGGCGAAGGCTGCAGCCGAAAGCGACAGAGAAAAACGTACAAAATTACTGACTTTTGCCGTGGCCGGAGCCGGATTTACCGGAATCGAGATGGTTGGTGAGATTCTGGAAATGCGGAAGGTCATGTGTGCAAAACATCACATCGATCCGAAAGATGTCCGGGTTGTGGTCATCGAAGCCCTTCCTTATATACTGGCCATGCTTGCCGAATCCCAGCGGGTCAAGGCTCGCACCTATCTCGACAAAATGGGCTGCGAAATCCTTCTTTCTGCCCCGATCACGGGTGCCAGTGCAGGGGTAATCAACCTGAAGGATGGCTCCTCGGTCGAAGCTGGTACGTTTATCTGGACCTGCGGCGTTTCCGGTTCACATTTTTCAGGTTCGCTCGGACTCGAAGCAAAGCGCAACCGTATTCTCGCGAACGAGAATATGCGCGTCGAGGGTCATGACAATGTTTGGGTAGCTGGAGACAACCTCTGGTTTGCCGAGGGCGGGAAACCGCTTCCACAGATCGTCGAAACAGCTCATCAGACTGGTGAGGTTGCTGCTCATAACATAATTACCACGCTTGATGGTGGCACGATGAAGTCTTTCAAGTCGAACTATCATGGTTTCATGGTATCGATTGGCGGAAAGTACGGCGTCGCAGATGCCGGTGGGATCAAGACTTCCGGTTTCTTCGCTATGGCGATGAAGCACATGATCAACCTGTATTATCTGTTTACCATCGCCGGCATCAACCAGTGTTGGGAATACGGCAAGCATGAATTTCTCGATATCAAGGATCGTCGGTCCATCATCGGCGGTTTCGCCGAGCACAAGATCCGCGGCTACTGGCTCGTTCCTATCCGCATGTGGCTCGGATTCAGCTGGATTATGGAAGGCGTCAACAAAATCGGCGAAGGCTGGCTTACCTTCGGACTTGGTTCGAAATCTGCCTGGATGTTCTCGAAGGGCGTCCTGCAGGCAGGCGTTCCCGCACCGATAGTCGATGCCTACAACGCAACAGCCACGGCCGTTACATCGGTAGATGCAGAATCAGCGGCAAGCGTTCTCGAAGAAGGTTATGAACAAATAGCAGAGGTTGTCGTAGATACCGCATCTGCCGCATCAGATGCCATTGTTCAGGGTGCTCAGGCCGTAGCAACTTCCTTCAAGCCGGTACTCGACATGACCAAACCGATTTTTGATTTTACCGGCGGCATTGTCACCTGGTTCCGTACAACTTTCATGGACGGTCTTTTTTCGCATCTTCCCTTTCAGTACTTTCAGGGTATGATTGTGGTGATGGAAATTGGTATCGGTCTTGCTCTTTTTGGTGGAGCTTTTACCTGGTGGGCAGCCGTTGCAAGCATCGGCATGTGCCTGGTGTTTACCCTTTCCGGAATGTTCCGCTGGGATCAGCTCTGGTTCGTGTTTGCTGCTCTTCTGTGCATGGGCGGTGCTGGGCGGGCGTTTGGTCTTGATTACTGGATCGTCCGGTTTGCCAAAAAGATATGGAATGGCCTGAAATGGGTCAGGAAGCATTACTTTTATCTGGACGAACCGACGAAGTGAACCAAACATTTCTGGAATCTGAACTCGCCGAGATAAAATCGGTTATCAGCGCTGCGGCGAAGATGACCGATTCGCGCGCTGGCGCGGTCTTGGGCGATCTCATTGCTGCTGGCGGTAAATTTCTGCGTCCCCAAATACTTCTTCTCTCGGCAATGACCGGAAAATACGACGCAGAGCGGATTCGTCCCTTGGCCGCGGCAGTGGAGCTTTTACATACCGCTACGCTTCTGCATGATGACGTCATCGACGATTCTCCCTCGCGCCGCGGACTGCCGTCAGCTCATACCCGTATCGGACAGAAGGACGCAGTTCTTGCCGGAGACTTCCTGTTTTCACGGTGCTTTATGCTTGCAGCGCAAAGCAGCAATCCCGATACGGCTCGAGGCCTGGCCAAGGCGATCGACATAATTGTGTCGGCCGAACTGGCACAGGATTCGGACCGTTGGCATTTTACGCCGAGTGTACGAACCTGTATCCGGAAGATCGGCGGAAAAACCGCGGTACTATTCAGTCTTGCTGCCCGTGCGGGCTCGACCGAAGCGAAAGCCCCGGCCCGAACAATTTCAGCTCTTTCACGCGCTGCCTGGGCCGCCGGTGTTGCCTTCCAGATTCAAGATGATATCCTCGATTGGCAGGGCGACGAAAAACGGCTCGGAAAAGCGGTGCTGAACGATCTGGCTGAAGGATTTTGTACCCTGCCCCTGGCGTTCGCTCTCGCAGCGGAACCACAGCGGCTTCGCGCTCTTCTGACGCCCGAGGCTGTTGGTGACGGTTCCCCGGAGCAAGTTTCGTTCATAGTGAAGGAAACCGGAGCTCTCGATCGTGCCGCCGAACTGGCCCATGCGTACCGCGACCGCTCGCTTGCTTCGCTCGACAGGATTCCTGCTTCTTTTGCCCGCGATAAGCTGGCCCAGATTTTCTCGTCGTTTGTAAACCGGGAAAGATAAGATATTCCCTGAAAGGATAGTTCAAATTTTCCAATAATCGCCAGTCTGAAAACTTGACGTCCGCTCGCCTGAAAGGTTAGTATCGTGCCATGAGTATCAAATCCTTCAAAGGCGGCATTCACCCGCCCGAGCGTAAAGAAAAAGATCTTCCATTCGAATATCTTCTTCCTTCAACAAAGACAGTCTGGATTCCGGTAACCCAGGGCGGAGCGCCGAATAAGCCTATCGTCCAGGTTGGAGACAGTGTGGCCCGTGGCCAGAAAATTGCCGAAACCGATGTGTTCATGTCAGCTCCGGTGCATGCCTCCGTAGCGGGAACGATAAAGAAGATCGAAACCCATCTGATTACGGGTAATCTCGATGCCCTGTGTATCGTCATAGAAGCCGACGGTTCCGACCGCACCGACTTTATGCCGCCCCTCGATCCCTTTACCAGCACCCGCGAGGCCTCCCTTGAACGCGTCCGCTCCGCTGGTCTTGTCGGTATGGGTGGCGCTGCATTTCCCATGCATGTAAAGCTGAATCCGCCGAAAGGTACCAAGATCGATTATGTTATCGCGAACGGTGCGGAATGTGAGCCATATCTCGGAATCGACGCATATACAATGAAGCAACATGCAGCGAAGGTTATTGACGGTGTCGCAATTGCCATGTGTATCACCGGTGCCTCCGAGGGTTTTATCGCTATTGAAGACAACAAGGCTGATCTCGTACCGGTGTTTGAAAAAGCTATCAGCCTTCAGACCTGCAATCCTGTCGGACCCGGTGCATGCGCGATTTCGGTCGTGCTATGCAAGACCAAATATCCACAGGGCGGCGAAAAAATGCTTATCAAGGCAGTCGTCAACCGTGAAGTCCCCTCGGGAGGGCTTCCTTCAGCTGCCGGTTGTGTTGTACAGAATGTCAGCACACTCAAATCACTTTCCGAGGCGTTCCGCGAAGGGAAACCGGTCATTGATCGCGCTCTGACAATTTCGGGCGGCGCTTGTGCCACACCGAAAAATGTCGAAGTTCCGATCGGTACCCTTGTTGGTGACCTCATCCCCGAGGCAATCACCCTTCATCCCGGCGTCAAGAAAATTCTTGCCGGTGGTCCGATGATGGGCATTTCCATGAAAAATGCCAGTTTTCCCATCCAGAAAAATACGTCGGGTGTGCTGTTTCTGACCGCGAAAGAAACCGCACTTGATGAAGAATCATCCTGCATCGGCTGCGGCCGGTGTATGCAGGTTTGCAGCTGCCTTCTTTCTCCGGTCCTCATTACTCGCGCAATCAAAGCGAATGATCTTGAAGAAGCAAAGCGCTATGGCCTTATGGACTGTGTCGAATGCGGTACCTGCGCCTATATCTGCCCAGCACGGATCAAGCTCGTGCAGCACTTCCGGATCGGTAAACAGATGGTCCGCCTCGAGATCCAGAAGCAGGCTATTAAAGACGTAGCCAAAGACGCAGCCAAAGGAGCAAAGTAATGGCAGTCACAGATAAACCTTCCCTATTTCTTTCGCCGGCTCCGCACTTTGCCGTACCGGTGAGCACTCCCCAAGTAATGTTTTCCGTAGTCGCCGCACTTTTACCTCTTGCTGCTTTTGGTGTGTATCTGTACGGCATCCCGGCCCTCGTCACGATACTCGTTTCGGTGCTCTCGACCGTTGTGTTTGAAGCCCTGTTTCGACGTGTAATGAAGCAGGACGTGCGAATCGGCGATTTTTCGGCTGTCATTACCGGACTACTGCTTGCACTCGTTCTTCCCCCGGCAACCCCGATTTGGATGACCATCCTTGGCGCGTTTTTTGCGATCGTCATAGCGAAGGAATTCTTCGGTGGTCTCGGTGCCAACGTGTTCAATCCCGCCCTTTCCGGACGAGCTTTCATGTTGGTCAGCTTTACTACACCGCTTACCACCTGGATGGCACCGCGTATGGTCGCCGTATCTGATGCCGTCAGCGCTGCGACCCCGCTTTCCTTCATAAAACCGGCAGAGGGTGCAGTTCTCACCGCTGGCCAGATAGCTGCTAAAACGGGATTCGCTTCGAGTACCGATTACTACTGGAACCTTTTCATGGGTCAGCGTGCCGGTTCCATCGGCGAGTCGGGAATCTTCCTTATATTAATTGCATTTATCATTCTGGTCCTGGTCAAGGTGATTGACTGGCGCGCTCCGGTAGCCATGATGGCAACCGCTGCTGTCGTAACCGGTCTTCTTGGCATCGATCCTCTTTTGACCCTCCTTTCGGGTGGACTCGTGTTTGGAGCTGTTTTTATGGCTACCGACTATGCAACTTCGCCGGTAACTCCGGGAGGCCGGCTGCTGTTCGGCGCAGGCTGCGGTCTCATTACCGCTCTCATCCGCGTGTTCGGTGGATACCCCGAAGGTGTTATGTTCAGTATCCTGATCATGAACGCACTCGTACCCTTCCTGAACAAGATCATCACCCGTAAATACGGCTGGGTCGCTCCTGCCAAGAAGGAGAAAGCCGTAAAATGAAAACGATGTTTAAACTTTCATTTGTTTTGGCAATCTACACCGTTGTAGCGTGCGTTGGTCTTGCCTTCGTGTACAACGTGACTTCCCCGCTCATCGCGGAAGCTGCCGCTAAAGAAGTAAAGATGGCCCTCTCGGAAATATTTTCCGAGGCCAAGGATTTTGAGGAAATTACTGGCAAACTGACGAGCGGCGATTCCTCGATCGTTTTCAACAAGGTCTATGTTGCTAAGTCCGACACCGATGCGATTGGCATCGTTGTGCAGGTAACTGGCCCGACCTATTCTTCGGCTACGCTGCTTGTCGGTGTCGACGCCGATCGAAAGCTGAAACCGGTCAAATTTATGGAACTCACCGATACTCCCGGACTCGGATCGAAAGCTGCCAAAGATCCCTTCCGCGGCCAGTTTACCGGCAAGCTGATCGATGATGCCTTTGTGGTTGGTCACACCAATTCAGGAGCGGACATTGTTGCCATCACCGGGGCGACGATTACATCCAAGGCGGTAACAAAAATCATCAAGCTGACCGGATCACTTGCAGGCACGTATCTCGCTGACAATTACCGCTCTGCGGCACAGGAATAAGGGAGTTCATGATGAAGAAGTATTTGAATCTGTTCAAAAACGGCCTGATCAAGGAAAACCCTCTGCTTGTCCTGATGATTGGTCTTTGCTCGTCGCTTGCGGTTACTACCAGCATCGCGAACGGTATCGGTATGGGTATTGCAATGACTTTCGTGCTCCTCATGAGCGAAGTTATTATCAGTCTATTCCGGAAGCTCATTCCCGATTCTATCCGTATTCCGATTTTTATCATCATCATTGCGTCGTTTACTACGATTGTCGATCTTTCGATGAAAGCTTTTACCCCTGAACTGTCGAAGTCAATGGGCGTGTTCATTCCGCTCATTGTCGTCAACTGTATTATCATGGGGCGGGTCGAGTCCTTTGCCTCGAAAAAACCTATTGACGAGGTTATATTCGACTCGCTCGGCATGGGCCTCGGTTATACCTGGGTTCTGGTCGGTATTTCTGTCGTACGGGAATTGCTCGGAGCGGGAACCCTTCTTGGAATCAATCTCATTCCCGAGGCGTTCACGATCGGCTTTTTCTCAAAACCGTCCGGTGGGTTTTTCGTATTCGGAATATTCATAGCGCTTAATATGGTTTTTAAAAAAGCAATCGAAACCAGGGGAGTGGCTAAATGAACGATCTCTTGAAAATTTTCCTTTCTGCGATGCTCATAGAGAATGTCGTATTGATGCGCTTTTTGGCGCTTTGTCCCTTTATCGGAATGTCTACAGACGTGAAAAAATCGACCGGAATGGGTATTGCGGTGCTCTTCGTGACAGCCCTCGCTACAGCGGTAACCTGGCCACTGTACAAGTTCGTGCTAATACCGTTTCACCTCGAATTTCTCCAGATCCTTACCTTCATTTTGGTTATTGCAAGTCTCGTGCAGCTGGTAGAGTTTTACCTGAAGAAATCGGCTCCCGCGCTCTACAGTTCAATGGGCGTATATCTCGCGCTGATTACGACAAACTGTGCGATTCTCGCAGTTACCTTCGATGTGATCATCAAGGGGTACAGCTTTACCGAATCGCTCGTCTATGCTATCGGTGTGGCCGCGGGGTTTCTTATGTCCCTGGTTCTATTCGCCGGAATCCGCGAGCGTATCAAGATTGCGCCGGTTCCCGCGTTTCTCAAGGGCACTCCGATCCTCTTTGTCGCAGCGGCACTGTTGTCCATGGCTTTCGGCGGTTTCGCCGGTTTGATCAAATAGAGGTATCCTGATGCAAATTATACTCGCTACTCTGGTAATATCCCTTCTTTTGTCCCTGGTTCTCGGTTTCCTTTTGGGATTCTTCAAGAAAGTTTTCTACGTGTCCGTAGATCCCACCGAGGCGAATATTCGCGCGGTTCTTCCTGGCGTTAACTGTGGCGCCTGCGGCTTTCCCGGTTGCGACGGTCTTGCCGCGGCAATCGCGCGGGGCGAAGCACAGGTCAATGCCTGCACCGTCGGTGGTGCAGCTGTGGCGATCGAGGTTGGAAAGGTGATGGGCGTCGACGCGAAAGCCGAGACGAAGGTTGCCGTCCTTTTATGCCAGGGCTCGAAGGACAAGTGCATGCCGAAAGCAGAATACAACGGCATCAAGACCTGTAAGGCAGTAAAGCTTTCGGTGAACGGTCTCAAAATGTGCGACTGGGGTTGTATCGGGCTCGGTGACTGCCAACGGGTGTGTATGTTCGACGCGATCCATGTCGCTTCTGATGGCCTGACCCACGTCGATTACGCAAAATGCACCGGCTGCGGCATGTGTGTCAAGGAATGTCCCCAGAGGATACTGACGCTGATTCCCGTCGAACGCACGGGGTCGGTTGCCTTATGCTCGAACCGGAACCCGAGAAAAGCGCAAGTCAACAAAGACTGTAAGGCTGGCTGTTTCAAATGCGGTAAATGCGAGAAGGTTTGCCCCAAGCAGTGCATCAAGGTAACCAATGGAATTCCCCTCGTGGACTATGCCATATGCGATTCCTGCGGTGAATGCGTCACGAATTGCCCCACACACGTCCTCGCACTGATTGAAAATAAAATTCAGGTACGGTAATCTGGCTGCATGTCAGATGAAATTCCTGTAGAACAGAAGCGAACAGCTATGGTTGCGATTATCGGCCGCCCGTCGGCCGGTAAATCGACATTTCTTAATACTGCCTGCGGCGAAAAAGTTTCGATCGTTTCTCCGTTTCCGCAAACCACCCGGAATGCGATACGGGGAATCGTCAACGGTTCGCGCGGGCAGCTCATTTTTATTGATACTCCCGGCTATCATGAATCCGACAAAAAACTGAACATCCTCCTGAAGGCGATCGCTCACGATCGGCTCCCCGAATCGGATTGTATCCTGTATCTCATCGATGCGAGCCGCGAACCCGGCAGTGAGGAATTGACTATCACTGCTTTGTTACAGCGTTCCTCGGGTCGTGTGGTTGTCGGTATCAACAAGATTGATCTACCTTCGGCTCAACCTGGCATGATCCGTCTCTTTCTCGAGCAAAATCTGCCTGATGTCCCGCGCGAGCGCATTTTCGAGATCTCCGCCCAGAAGGACACCAACATCGATCCGCTTCTTTTAAAGCTGTTCGATATTGCACCGGTCGGCGAGGCACTGTATCCGGAAGAATTTTATACAGACCAGGACGTCGATTTTCGTATTGCCGAAATTATCCGCGAAAAGGCGATGAACAACACCCGCGAAGAAATTCCGCATGCTCTGTATGTCGAAATTGCCGACATGGAAATGCGAAAAAACGGCAAGGAAATGTGGGTTCGTGCTTTTCTTGTCGTGGAGCGTGAAAGTCAGAAGTCGATGGTAATAGGGAAGGGCGCTTCGATGATCAAGACGATCCGCCTCGAAGCCGTCCGCGACCTCAACAAGATATTTGACTACCGCATTAATCTCGACCTGCAGGTCAAGGTGAACAAGAACTGGCGTCAAAAGGACCCGGTGCTCGGTCGGCTGATGAAGAAGTAAGATTCCGGGGAGGAGGAACCTTTATTGAGATGAAAGGTTCCTCCTCCCCGGACCCCACCTCTTACAAAGTAACGCAAAGAAAAAAAGAAAGAGGAAGAGGAAGGGGCGAAGAAACCAAGAGGAAATTATGGCGCTTAAGGCTACTGTGTATAAAGTGAAGCTAGATGTGGTTGATATGGACCGGAATTACTACGAAACACACAAGTTGACGCTGGCGTGTCATCCTTCGGAGACGGAGGAGCGGCTGATGGTGCGGGTTTTGGCGTTTGCGCTGAATGCGCATGAGAGGCTGGAGTTCGGTGGGGGAATTTCGGAAAGTGACGAGCCGGATGTATGGTTGAAGGATCTGACCGGAAGCGTTGAAAGCTGGATTGAAATCGGGAATCCTGACGAGCGAGCTTTGATCAAGGCGCTCGGCCGTTCGAAATCAGTCATGGTTTACACCTACGCCTCCCGACCTGCCATATGGTGGGATCCGCTCAAAGTCCGTCTCGCACGTGAGGCTCGCCTCAAGGTGTATGCGATGGATGCTGCTGCGACGAGCGCGCTTGCTGGCCTCTGCGATCGCGATATGGACCTGCAGTGCACGGTCCAAGACGGCGTGATTTGGGTTCGCACCGCGGATGGCACCGCTGTTGAAGTCGGCATCGAAAGCTTACAGTAGCCACTACATACAATGCACGAGTATACGAGGATCTTGCAAAAGCAACCGACTTTTGCAAGATCCTCATCCCTATCTTTTTTCTACCGAACCGTCGGCGTGGGCAATATACACGATTGGTGTATTCTCCGTGAAGAAACCATTTTCCACGACACCGACTATGGTGTTTACCTGCTTTTCGAGTATTACGGGATCGATCGGCGAGGTACCCTCCGCGGAAGGCGCCCATAGGCAGTCCACAATCAAGTTGCCGTTATCGGTAATGACCGGGCCGTCTTTTCCCGATCCGTGTCTGATAGTTACGGCTGCTCCGAGCGAAATGAGCGCGGCACAGACACTGACCCGGGCTTCAGCGATGATTTCGATCGGCAGGGGAAAGGCGATTCCCAAGCTGCTTACGGCCTTTGATTCATCTGCGATAATTACATAAATTTTCGAATTATATGCGACTATTTTTTCGAGCAGGAGCGCCGCGCCACCTCCTTTGATCAGGTGTTTTACGGGCGAGACTTCGTCGGCACCATCTATCGTCAGATCAAGCTTGCCTCCGATTTCTCTCGCGTTCAGCGAGAACACCGGAATGCCAAGTTCTTCGCAGGCTATGGTAGTCTGAAAACTGGTCGGTACGGCGCGAATTCCGGTTAGGGTTCCCTGTGAAATATGCTCTGCGATCCTTTTTACGGCATGCATCGCAGTCGAACCGGTTCCGAGTCCCAGCTTCATCCCTGAATGGATTATCCCCGAATTGACAAGATCGTCGACCGCGTATCGGCCTACAGTTTTCTTTTGTTCGCTTTGTGAAAGTGCTTCATTCTTCATAATCTGCTCCGGTAAATAGTTTATATTGTAGAAAAGCCTGATATTGCAGCATAGTGTAACCGTTGCAAAACTTGCAGCCAGCCTTTTGTGCTCGTCGCAGCATTCGTGTTTTCTCTGGATGATAAATCACATCATACACCGCTTCGTTTCCGTTGAAACCGTAAAAATCGATCGGGTCGGATTCTGTGTCCGGGGACATCCCTACTGTCGTTGTCTGGATGATAACGTCGGAAAAATGCTCGAGCAGGATACGATTCGCCGCGTCGAGGGTGGCCCACTTGAAATTGTACTGGTGAGCAAGTTCGCGGGCTTTGTCGGTGGTGCGGTTGAAAATGCAGGCCTTGCCGCCGAGTTCTTTGACCGTATGTGCGATTGCCTTAGCAGCCCCGCCCGCGCCGATAATTACAACCCGGAGCCGCTTCAGGTCACGTCTTCCGAGAAATTCGAGCAGAGCTCGCGAAAAACCCGGAGCATCGGTATTGTAGCCGTTCCACACATCCCCGATCTTGACGATGGTGTTGCATGCGCCGATCTCGCCTGTCTGGGCCGAAATCTGGTCAAGGTTGGGTAGGACTGTTTCCTTGAATGGAAAGGTGACCGAAAGTCCGGTTATGCCGACTTCTTCGGCGAACTCGATGGATTCCTCGATCGTGTCGGACTTAATCGGGATGTAGACAGCGTCGAGGCCCTGTTTGATGTAGCCCTTGTTGTGGATGATCGGACTCGAAGTGGCCGTAAGCGGATTTCCCGTTACGCCAAAAATCCGGGTGTTTTTGGAAAGCGAACGGAAACGATATATTTCACTGAGGGTTATAGGGTCGAGCTGTCCTAGCGGATTGTCCTGCTTTTTGAGTATTTCTTCGCTGGCTACATAGGCGATCGCCGAGCCGATTATCGGGGCGAGGATGCGCGATGGTAAGCCGTACTGGCCCATGGCGATGAGAATGTATTCTTCGCCGGTGCAGCTTTTAGCCTCGTGGAACAGGCGGGTGACGTCAGCCAGGTTTCGGGGCATGAAGGCAACCTTGGCAATTTCATCCTTTGTTCGTCTCAGTTTCTGTACTCGGCCGCGCAGGTCGCTCTCTGGACCGGTCATGTTGTGAACGCTCCGGATTATTCGGGTTCCGAATGCCCGGGCTGCTTCCTCGATGCTTGGAACCTGGATGTCTTCTTCGAGATCTATGTAAGCGAAGTTTTTGCGGTGGTCGGTGTCGGCGAAGGCAAGGCCCCGGGCGAGGGTTGCGGTCCGGGACCCCTCCCCCTCGACGAACTGGCCTCCGTCGGATTTTCGTCTGATGGTCAGGATACAAGGAATGTTCGCCATTTCCGGAAAGCGCCGAAAATGGAGCCGTTCGTCGGGCGAAAGGCAGTCTACCCGCAGTTCCACGATATCTATCCAGGAACGGTACAAGTCCACGAGTGCCAGGTCTTCCGTGAGCGTGGGCGCCGTCAGTACCAGACAAATTTTTGTTTTCATTAGCTAGAGTATAAAAAACTTGTCCGGTTTCTGGAAGACCTGTAGGACGGAAACGGCACGGTTATTCGTTATTGTTCCGCAGTTTTCGCCGCGCGGATTTCCGTCGAGACCACTTCCTTGTTCAGGATGGTTAGAACGAGTACGGTACCTTCGGGAACCGCATAGGGAACAGTGAGCGGGCCGCCGGGATGCTTCATTGATACAAGTTCGTAGCGGTCGCCTTTTGGGCTGATTGCCTCGATTTTTATTTTGAACGGATACGGATAGACCGGAAGCGTTTCGCTGAAGATGCCATACATCTTGCCGTCCGCGCTTTTTACCGGCATCGCAATGACGGCCGCTACCCGCGAATACGTGTTGACCATCGAACCATCGGCGGGCATCTGGGACACTACAGTGCCCGCCTGTTCTCTTCCTTCGGGTGAGCGTGAGCTGAAGTCAAAGATGACGGAGTTTTTGCCCATCTGGATGAGCGTATCGGTGATCGAAAGGCCGTCGAGATTGGGCACCCGCACCTTGTCGTTTTCGGGGCCGCGGCTTACCACGAGAGCCATTTGTACCGGGTTGGTGATGGGGGTGTCGGGCGCGGGATTTTGCTCGAGGATCGTTCCTGCCGGAGAAATGCTGAAGCGATAGAGGACCGGTTCCTGGATGACAAGAAGCGGGGTGGACATCGAAGTGAAAAGGGCCTGGAGGTTGATTTTGACGTCATCGAGGTTCTGACCGACAAAATTTTCCACCCGGTCAACGATGATGCCCCGGCTCACGACGAGATTGATGCGTCGTCCTGCCTTGACGATGGCTCCGGCAGACGGGCTCTGGTCGATGATGACGCCGCGGTCGTTCATGTTTTCGGAATATCGCAGCTGTATCTTCGGATACAGTTCTTTGGCCTGCATTTCGAGCATGGCGACGGCGAGGTCCTTTCCGGTGACGTTTGGTACCATCACCTGTTCCCCTGCCTTGAGGGAAATGGTAAACACGACAATACATGCTGCGATAGTGAGTGCGAGGACAGCAATGCTGCTGAGGAGCACGGTTCTGGAGTTTTCTTTCAGCTTTTCTGCAAGTGCGGAAAAATCTATCCTGATTTCGGGGATGTTGAAATTCATGTCGGTGTCCTTTCTGTCGGTTTGCCCGTCCCGAGCGTTAAATTGATAAAGTCACGGGAGCCGTTTAGGAACGACTTCCAGTCAAGCGGTTTTTTAGTTCTCCATTGCAGCCGTTCGAGCACAAGAATTCCGTTTCCTGTTTGTACCAGAATACCCGCTTTTTTGTCTATGCCGAGCACCGCGCCGGGTACGGCGCTGCGGATTTCGTCAGAGGTGTCGCCAGTTTCGTTCGGTGCACCGCCGGTAAAGACGCTGGCTTTCAGCACGAGCAGTAAGTTGTCAGCCGCGCCGGTGAAAGCTCCGGGCCAGGGGTAAAAGGCGCGGATGCGGGCATCGATTTCGGTTGCAGCAGCGTTCCAATGTATCTCGCCGTCCTCTTTTTTGAGCATACCACAGAAGGTAGCTTCGGCCCCGTTCTGCGGTATGGCTTCGACTTGTCCGTGTTCGAAACGGGAAATTGCCTCGGCGAGCAGTGGCGCTCCCTCGGTTGCGGCTCGTGCAAGGAGGCTTTCGGTCGTTTCGGTTCCGTCAAGCGTGATTTTCTGCTGGATGATGATATCGCCTGCATCCATCTCGAGCGCCATTTTCTGGATGCTGATGCCGGTTTCGGTATCCCGGGCGAGTATCGCTGCCGGAACCGGAGCACAACCACGCCAGAGCGGCAGAAGAGACGGATGCAAGTTAATTGCACCGAGCGGAAAGAGAGCCAGCGTTTTGGGACCGAAAATCTTTCCGTACGCAAAGCAGGCCATGATATCGGGTTTTGTTTCCGCGATCGCGTCCCGCACTTCTTGGGTGATTTTTTCCGGTGTCAGAATCGGTGTGCCTGGAGGGATGAGCCCTGCATCCTTAAGCCGTTCGGCTTCGATAGCGATAGGCGTGGGTATGAGAGTACCCGAGCGTCCCGAGCGGGCAGGGGGATTGGTAAGCACGGCAACTATCCGGTGCGATCTTGCGACAGCTTCGAGTGAAGGAACCGCGCATTCCGGGCTTCCGGCAAAGAGTACATCAAGCATCGAGACTCAGGCTTCCTGCCGGATGGCGATTTTCAGGAATTTTTGCTCGATTTTTTCTTTTTTGTCCGCTTTAATGCGGTCGATGAACAGAATTCCTTCAAGATGGTCGTATTCGTGCTGGATTACCCGCGCGAGAAGCCCATCTGCGTCGAGGGTGAAGCGTCTTCCACGTTCGTTTTTAGCCTGTACGGTGATTGCCGAGGGGCGGATGACGTCTTCGTAGGTTTTCGGGATGCTGAGACACCCTTCTTCGTAGCTTTCAGTTTCTTGCGAGGTGGCAATTATCTGGGGATTGATAAAGGTGCGCTCGATTCCGTCGTCGGCCTTTACCACAAAGAGGCGGATACTTTTATCTACTTGCGGGGCTGCAAGCCCTATTCCATCTTCGAGAATCATGGTTTCGAACATTTCACGTATAAGGAGGCGGATTTCGTCATTTATGTCTTCGACAGGTAATGCTTTCTGTCTGAGGGTCTCGTTACCCAGCTGTATCACTTTCATAGATATAAATTACCCTTTTAACTTTCAATGGTCAATAAGAGTCTTTTTTTCCTGCCTTGAATAGGACGTGCCCTTGACAAAGAAACTATAAAAATCCATTTTTAGGTATGCAAACATCCATCTTCGAGAATGATGACTCGATGCCTGTCGCTGTACAAAATGCTGTCTCGCAAGCTCTCCCGCTCTTTATCAGAGCCGAGGACGATTCGACTCTTATTCATTCTGCTCTGCAGCTTGCCGCTGCATTCGGTGATCAGGGTAGTTTTTCCCCCAATCTTGCGGTAAAAACTGCCGTCCGGGATGAATCCGAGAATAAGTTGGTGATAAGTTTCCAGAAAAATCTCGAGTTGCTCGTACAAAAAACCTGGGTGGAAAAAGCGGACGAAGCGCTCAAGGAGGAGATGCTGTTCAGGATCAACACCTTGTGCAACAATCTCACCCGCTACGACTACCACACATCCCTGTCGGAATTCCTTCCGGTGTTGCACGATGTGGTCTACCTGCTGTTCGGAAACCTCGCACGGCATGACTCGTTCCTCGAATACGCGGTCCGTATCGATCCCGATTTTGGATTTTTCTGGTATTATATAAACAGCTTGCCCCCTCATAAGGACTGGTCCGAAGAAAAGTGCCGTATCGCAGTTCTTCTAGGCATCTGTTTCCTTGCCAATTTTTAGGGGAATCTCATGAATCTTGATGCTGTCTGTTCTCGATTGAAGGCTGCTTCTGTCCGCCTTGCGTTGTGTACGGCGAAAGAAAAAAACCGTGCTTTGCTCGGTGTCGCCGCCGCGATAGACACTTCACGTGCCGCCATCCTTGCTGCCAACGCGCAGGATGTGCTTAAAGCCCGTGAACTTGGCATGAAGGAAACCCTCGTTTCCCGGCTGTTTCTTTCGGATTCCGGCATCGATGACATTCTTGCGGCCCTCCGGATTCTTGCTGAACAGACCGATCCCATAGGAGAAGTGACCCAAGGCTGGAAGGTCCCGAACGGGCTCGAAATACGGTCTGTGCGCGTCCCCTTGGGTGTTGCCGCCGTCATCTATGAATCCCGCCCCAATGTCACCGTGGATGCCTTTGCCCTTGCCTATAAGAGTGCCAACGCCGTTCTTCTGCGGGGCAGTTCCTCAGCTCTCGAATCAAACCGCGCAATATTGGCTGCAATATACTCCGGACTTGCCGCTTCGGGTGGAGAAGTCGATGCCGTAGCGCTTTCGGAGCCCGGTGATGGGACCGATTCGCATGCGGATGTGGATTGGATTCTCAATGCTGTCGGAAAGATAGATGTTGCCCTGCCGCGGGGAGGAGCCGCCCTTATAAAGCGCGTGGTGGAAACGGCTCGCATACCAGTCATCGAAACTGGCTCGGGTGTCTGTCATGCCTATGTCGATGTTTCTGCCGATCTCGCTATGGCGGTCGAAATTGCCGAAAATTCCAAGATTCAAAAACCGGGAGCCTGCAATTCCCTCGAATGCATCCTTGTCCATCGCGACCGGGCTGCTGCCTTTTTACCACTCCTTGCAGCGGCTTTTTCCACATACGAACAGAAGACCGGCCGCTCGGGCGGGGTCGAGCTCCGCTGCGACGAACGTTCTTTCGAAATTCTTTCAGCCGGTTCCCCGCAGCATCCGGCCAATGTCGTCCGTGCTATTGCAGAAGATTGGGGTTTCGAGTTTCTCGACTACATCCTCGCGGTCAAGGTCGTTGATTCTCTCGACGAGGCGATAGCGCACATAAACCGATTCAACACGAAACATTCCGAGACGATCATCACCGACAGCCGCGCCAATGCCCGGCACTTCCAGAGCCGTGTCGACGCCGCATGCGTCTATGCAAACGCTTCCATCCGTTTTACCGACGGCGGTCAGTTTGGCATGGGCGCAGAACTCGGGATCAGCACCCAGAAACTCCACGCACGCGGGCCGATGGGGCTTACCGCGCTTACAACCATAAAATATATCATCGATGGTGAAGGACAGGTCCGCCCATGATCAGTAAAGCTATAGCCGATGCACGCAAGATCGTCATCAAGATCGGCTCGAATACCCTGGCAAAAAAGGACGGAACCATCAATCCCGACTTTATGGCCGACCTTGCAGCCCAATGCACTGCCATGATGAAGAAAGGTAAACAGATCGTGCTCGTGTCCTCCGGCGCTCAGGTAGCGGGCGTTTCAACCCTCGACCGCTGGGCCCGAAAAAAAGACATTCACTACCGGCAAGCCCTGTGTGCGATCGGCCAGGTGGAGCTTATGGACAACTGGCGCAACGCCTTCCGCTCGTGCGGAGTTCATATCGGCCAGCTGCTTTTGACAAAAGAAGATTTTCAGGATGACCATCGGACGCTCAATATGCGCAACACTCTTTTTACCCTCGTTGACGAGGGCGTCGTTCCAATCATCAACGAGAACGACTCAGTTTCCGTCGAGGAAATCAAGATTGGCGACAACGACAACCTGAGCGCGCTCACCGCAATTCTATGGAGCGCTGACCTTTTAATCCTTCTCAGTGATATTGACGGAGTGTATGACAAGAACCCGAAGGAATTCGCCGATGCCCGGCTTATCGAGGAAGTTTCTGATCTCGCCCTGCTCCGCACGAAAATTACGATAGGTTCGACCAATGGCTTCGGTACCGGAGGCATCGGGACGAAGCTCGAAGCTGCCGACAAGGTTACCGCATACGGAATTCCGATGCTTCTTGCAAACGGCGGCCATCCTCATTTTCTTGAATCACTCGCGAATGGAACGCAGCCAGGAACCTTGTTTCTGGCGCGCGAATAGGGGGAATACATGGAACGACTCAAAGTCGGCTGCATAGGGACTGGCGTGATGGGCTCTGCACTGATGGAAGCGGTTATTCGGGCGATAGGTCCTGCAGAAGTCATTGTGTTCGATCACGATACCCTCAAGGCCGAAGCTTTCAGCGTCAAGACCGGATGCGTGCTGGCTTCTTCCAATAGCGAGGTTGCTTCAAGGGCAGATTTTGTATTCCTAGCGGTAAAGCCCCAGTTTTTCGCACCCGTGCTCGAAGAGATCTCGGCCTCCATCACATCTGATACGGTTGTCGTGTCGATGGCCGCGGGCCTCAAAAGTGAATTCATTATAAAACACCTATCCGGCCATCCCTTGGTTGTGCGCATCATGCCGAACATTCCGGCTTTGGTTGGTTCTGCCATGATTGCCATTTCAAGTGAACGTGCAGTCAGTTCTGCCGACGTGCAAGAACTCGAGCGACTCCTTTCCTCTGCGGGACTTACCGAACTTATCGCGGAACCATTGATGGACGCGGTTACAGCCGTATCCGGATCGGGCCCTGCCTACGGATTCCTTTTTATCGAAGCGCTTTCGGATGCAGCGGTGCGGATGGGTATGAGCCGCCACCAAGCAATCCGGTTTGCTGCCCAAACGCTCAAGGGCGCTGCCGAAATGGTGCTCCAGACAGGCACACATCCTGCAGTCCTCAAGGACGGAGTTTGCTCCCCTGCGGGTACAACCATTGCGGCTGTCAACAAGCTCGAAGAGAAGGGTTTCAGGACTGCGGTGATCGAGGCCGCCTTGGCAGCCTGGGAACGTTCCAAAGAGTTAGGTCGATAGAGCTGTTTTTTCCCCGGCCATGTCGACTGCGAGATATTGGCGAATCATGCCGTAAAGTTGATCTGGCTTGAAGGGTTTATACAGATAATTGCAGATATAATCCTTGTGCTCGTTTATAGATTCTTCGGTTGTGTGAGTTGCCGTTTGTGCGATTACCGGCGCGGTCAGCCCGATTTCCATCTTTATCTTTTTCGCTGCTTCGTAACCGTTCATCCGCGGCATGTGAATGTCCATGAGGATGAGCGAATAATAGTCTTTAGGCTTGGTTATGCACTTTTCGATCGAGTCGATTCCGTCGACCGCGAGTTCGTTCGGTATTCCGTAAGCTTCAAGCAGGGTTGTTATGATTTCGGCGTTTATCTCGTTATCTTCGACAATTAGTATTGGTGACATAGTCTGACTCCACTAGCTTTTATTATAGTAGATAATACGTGATTCTGAACAACATTTTTGGTTTAAATCCTGCTTTTTTGTACGCTTTTTGTGCGAACAGATTGGCCGTTTTCACGAAGAGGACTATTTTTCGGCTGTTTGGCATCCGTTCCCGCGCGATATGGGCTACCATGGCCGAAGCTATGCCACGGCCTCGCCAGGCTACTTCGGTATATACTCCGCCGATTTGATCCCAGTGTAACCCCTGCGCATTGGTTCCCGCCTTGGCAATGCATACTCCGTTTTCCCGCAGCAAATAGATGTACTGCTTGCGGAGGTTGATTGTGAGGTTTGCAAGGCATGCTTCCTTGTTGAACGTATTTCCGGGAGGAACAACTTCTTCCATTTCGTAGCTTTCTTGCAGGGGAAGTAGCTCTTCGGCGTCTTTTTCATACGCGCGCTCGATAGTGAGCCCTTCGATCAGGCATTGCGCTTCCGTTGGTAGTGTATCGAGGGTCATCAGTCGGTAATCGATAGCTCGGTCGATTTTGGGTGGAATCCTGGCTTCGAGAAACAGGCTGTCATTGCGGGTTCCGATGATGCTGTACACCGGAAAGGTCGCTAGCCATGCCTCGAGCACTGGTTCGTAAGGTGCGAGATCGGCATCTTCATTGAGGCAATGGAGGAGAATTCCGGTCAGGGTGCGGAATAGTACCCCGTCGATGTCGGGCTGCGCTGATGAACCGTCGGTGACGCACAAACATACCAAATTGGTAAGCTTTTCCGGGGCTTCTGTGGGGTTACCCTCCGTGCATAACTGACTCATCAGCGTGACGCATCGGAATTCTCGAGCGACAAGAAAATCGATACATGCGTTAAAGTTTTCCCGGGTGACCGGCCGGAGCTCCGGTTTCAATGTAAGCCCTTCAAAGGCATGATGCCTCCTGGAGGAAAATCACCGGCAAGCGCGCTGAATGCGGCGGTAAATGACCAGTGCGAGTAGCTGTAGATGGCGAGGGCGGTATCGACCCACGGGACTTTATCAAGGAGGACCGGGGACAAAGCGGATATGACTATGATGCGGGTGTCGAGGTACTGGAGACTGCGGAGCGTGTTCAGGTTGTCGCGGCTTGAAAGGCAGAAAATGAGGGTATCGTATTTTCGTGCGCGGCTGTACAGCTCGCCGTTGATGCCGCTTGTGTCGGATTGCGGAAAACGCTTGATGCCAGCAGCCAAAAAATCCGGGAAGGATCCTGCTATGAGGATGGTTTCATCCGATTTCGGTACCAGAGGAAAGTTTTTTTCCCGCATAAGGGTTACCGATCTGACTGCCTGCGAGAGGAAAAAACCTTGGCCTTCGACATCCGGTACCAGTTTGTCTATCTTGTCGATATCGGGATACAACGGGACGGCCGAATCGCTCTTGAAATAGACGAGCTTCGCGATAAGTACGCGGCGGGCTGCATCGACCACACGAGAGCGGAATTCTGGCGAATGTTTCATTCGGTCAAGCGTATTGACCCACAGGGCATCCGAAAAGACTGGCGTGGTGGATGATTCGATGATATCGTTACCGGCCTCGATGGCCATCTGTACTGCACGGGAAATACTACCCGCGTACATGGTTGCGCCGTTCATCATCATGTCGTCGGTGATGATAAGCCCTTCGAAACCCATTTTCTTTCGGAGCACATCATCCAAAAGATATCTTGAAAATGTCGCAGGCTCCCCATTTTTAAGGATGCCTGGAAAGCTCAGGTGTCCGCTCATAATGGCGGGAACACCGGCATCTACCAGAGCCTGAAAGGGAACCAGCTCGCGCTCGGTGAGTGTTTTTTCGCTAATATTGATAACGGGGAGCTGGCCGTGGCTGTCCGAACCGGTATCGCCGTGACCGGGAAAATGCTTTGCAGTGGTCAGGACTCCTGCTGCACGGCTTCCTGCCACAAAGGATGCACCAAGGATTCCTGCGGCCACAGGATCTTCCCCGAAAGAGCGTGGGCCTATGATTGTGGATTCGTGATCGGTGTAGAGGTCGACAGTCGGGGCGAAATTGAGGTTGATGCCGAGAGCGCGGAGTTCGCGTGAAATATAGAAGCCCGAATACCAGGCATCAGCCGGCAGCCCCGAGGCGCCTATTGCAAGGTTTCCGGGCGTGTCGCTCGTCTGTCCCTTCACGTGCCTGATCCACCCGCCTTCCTGGTCGGTGGCGACAAATAGAGGAATCCCGAATCGGCCGGTCGATGCCTCCTTTTGGAGCAGCAAAACTGACTCGGCTACCTTTTGGGTATTATCCGTATTCCATCCGAAAATCTTGATGCTGCCAAGAGAATGTTCTCTGACCCAGGAAATGACTTGTGGTCCCGGCTCCGATCCCGCCCAGCCGAACATGAGAATCTGTGCAAGCAGTTCCTTGTTGGTCATAGCCGCGGTTATTTTGTCCGCCAGTTCGCCATCCGGGATTGCGTCCCGAAAATTTGGTGCGCGGTTTGCCGGCGCATTGGCGGCGATCAGGAGGATTACTGGCAGTACGACGAGCGGGAGCAGATACAGGGCCGGTTTTTTCAAAAGTAGGCCTCGCAGCGTTGTTCATCAATGCATGAGGAAGCGCTGTGGGCGGCTATCGCACCGTCAGAGGCCGCTGTAATAATTTGGCGGAAGGGTTTTGAACGTATGTCTCCAGCGGCAAAAAGGCCGCGGATCGAAGTTTGCATATGCTCGTCGGTAATGAGATAGCCGCCTTCGTCCTTTTTTGCAAGGGATGCAAGTTCCGTTCTGGGGTCCATGCCGATGAAGATGAACACCGCGTCGCATTCGAGTGTTTCTAACGTGCCTGTTTCGAGATTTTTAAGATGTACAGAAGTAACTTTGCCCATCGGTCCTTCGTTTCCGGCGATCTTCTCAATCGTTGTATTGAAAATTACCTTGATATGGGGATTATTGATTGTTCGTTCGGCAAGAGCTTTTTGTGCACGGAACTTGTCTTTTCGATGTATCATGGTTACCCGATCGGTCAGGTGTGCGAGAAAGCTTGCTTCGTCGCAGGCCGCGTCGCCACCCCCAACGACCACGATGTGTTTATTGCGGAAAAAGGGGCCGTCGCAGGTTGCACAGTACGAGACGCCCCTGCCGTAAAATTCGTTTTCGCCGGGTACGCCGATTTTGCGGTGCTCGGCGCCGGTGGCGAGCAGTACGGTTCGGGCTTCATAGGTTACCGGTTTTTCTTCGGACGACTCGAGGGGAACAAGGAAGGTATCGCTTTTCCGGCCAAGCCCGGTAACTTTGCCCGAAGTGAATTCGGCCCCGAACTGAAGTGCCTGTTTTTTCATGTTGGCCGCGAAGTCGTACCCATTGATTGGCTCGAGTATTCCCGGATAGTTTTCGAGGCGATCTATCAGGATGGCCTGGCCACCTTCACTTTTTTCTTCTATTACAAGAGTCTGTAAGTTTGCGCGTCCGGCGTACTGAGCTGCTGCAAGGCCGGCAGTTCCGCCACCTATTATGATCATGTCGTATATTCTTTCCATCAATACAATGTAAGTAACCCTGCAAAGTCTGTCAATCGAATTTGCGGTTGGTCACTCCATCCAAAAAATTTTGTCGGGCGCCTTTTCCTGCAGATACATGCGCGGATAACGGCCTGAATGATCCACCCGCACGTCATGCGGAAAGTAGGTGCAGTGCAGGAACCAGACAATGTCGAGAATATCGGGAAAGGAATTCGAGACCGTGTATCGGTACCAGATTTCGGAATTCTCGAGCTCGGCCTTGCGTACCGGATCGTCGGTCAGCTCCGGATCTATGGCTGCGCGCAACTGGCTCCGCAACCCCCCATACCAGGCATGGGTTACGGCGATGAGGTTGAGCTTTTTTTCTTTGTCCATTCGGTAGAGTTCATATAGTCCTGAAACGGACGGAACTTTCAGGGTGATCTCGTATTTATCAGCTTTCTTGAGGGCTGACCAAACAACGGTATAATAGATTTCTTCTTTTTTTTTGGTACCGGTGATACCGGGTGCGAGGTCAAACATATTCGGGATATCCCCTTTGGAGCGTAATTCCTGTGCGCGGGCCATTCAGTCCTATTTCGAAACGGCAGCGACTTCCGGGTGTGACGGATTCCGTGTACTCGAAAATCGTGCCATCTTGCAGATAACCCATGCGGGTGATGAGGAAGGCTGGAGTGCCGGGACGGACATCAAGTGATACTGCATCCTGCTCGGTTACCAGTACCGCCTCGTACGTTTCGGTTGCTCGAAAGGGCTCGGTGCCATATTTTTCGGCAAGAACGGCATACAGAGACGCTAATTCGAGGTTTTCGGATTCTATTCCCTTGCAAAGCACATAAGGAATCCATGTTGTCTCGGACAATATTGGTCTTCCGTCGGCAAGCCGTATGCGCTTTGTACAGAACACACGAGTCAATTCCGGTACCGCTAAGCTATGCGCCAGTTCCGTATCTGCTTGCATGACTTTTTGGATCAACACGTGCGAGGAAGGCTTTTTTGCGGCTTTAAGCATATCCTCGGTAAAACTATAGAGGTTGTTGAGATTTCTCTGAATGCGCGGTTCGGTCACAAAGGTACCGAGCCCTCGGCGGCGGATAATCAGTCCCTCGATGAACAGTTCCTGGAAAGCGAGTCGAACGGTTGTTCTGCTGATTCTACTTCCGGTGCTTATAGTATTTTCCGAAGGGATGAGTTTTCCGGGCGCCCATCTGCCGTCACTGATGGCCTTCTTCATGTAGAAGGCCAGTTGCCGATAAATCGGCAAGCTGTCAAGTGGGTCAGATTTGAAGGAGCTTTCATCATCGTTCATTGTATCTACGGTAGCGCACTTGGCGTGTTTTGGATAGCCTATATCTTGCATATGTTTGAAAGGTATGAAACCTATTAATAATATCAAACGTATCAAACATATCAAACATATCAAACGTTAGGTTTGTTTCAAACCTATACTACAAACCAAGGAGCCCCCCCCCCAATGCTTCATACAATCGATATTGCACTCATGATCGATCATTCACTGCTTAAGCCTCAGCTGACTGATTCTGATATTCGGGAAGGCTGTCGCCTGGCCCGTGCCTATCAATGTGCCTCGGTGTGTGCTAGGCCGACGGACCTGCCTATGGTTAGGGAAGAACTCGCTGGAAGCGGCGTTCTCGTATCCACAGTAATCGGTTTTCCGCACGGAAGTAACCGAACCGATGTCAAGGTTTTCGAGGCTGTACAAGCGCTCTCGGATGGTGCCGTTGAACTCGATATGGTGCTGAATATCGGTAAGCTTCTCTCTGGTGAGGACCGGTATGTGGAGGAAGATATCCGTGCTGTCGTTAATACAGCCCATACTGCAGGTGCTATCGTGAAGGTCATTTTCGAAAACTGTTTTCTTTCCGAGCCTCAGAAGATTGAAACCTGCCGTATCGCTTGTGAGGCCGGGTGCGATTTTGTGAAAACTTCGACAGGATACGGCCCGAGCGGTGCGACCATCAACGACCTTGTCCTGATGCGTACTCAGTGCCCTCCATCGGTGCGGGTGAAAGCTGCAGGTGGTGTACGCACTCTCGATGATGCTCTTGCCGTGCGGAAGACAGGTGCAGTCCGGTTCGGCGCGACCGCCACCAGAGTCATTCTTGACGAGGCTCGGCAGCGTGAAAAAAATGGTCTATTGAGTGAACTACCGGATGGAATTATGATCGAATTAGGCGTGCATTACTGATTTTGATCCAAATGATGACTTCTGACTTGCCAAACTTTGCCCGTTTTGCTATATTAAACAAATCGGCGCCGTACCCAAGCGGTAAGGGAGAGGTCTGCAAAACCTTTATGCGACAGTTCGATTCTGTCCGGCGCCTATAAAAGAAAACCCGTCCATTGTGGCGGGTTTTTTTGTTTTTACAGTCCGGGCGTGTCCCGAGTTCGTTGTAGGACCTCCATCCCGCGGAGCTTTTAAAAGAAGCGGCGTAAGCATGAATGAAATGAAACACAGTGGTCCCTAGCATGTGGAATGGAACCGTTTTTCGCCTCTGGCAATAATCGGAATACTAGTCGGCGGCCTAGCGTTAGCTGTTGTTTTCACCTTTATTTTGATATGCCCAACGTAAAGCTTTAACCGGTCGAAATGGTGTAATGCGCTGGTTTTTCTCTACCAACAATATTGATAGCAGTCCTTGGGGGGAAGTCTCCCCCTACGCCCAAGCCAGTCCGGCTTCGCCGGCCGGGTCTTGGGCTACCCCCTCTCCGGGGCTTTCTGTTTGATATATAATCGACTGGATGTAACAGGTGTGAATGTTTTCGATATAGTAACCTTTGATCGGTATCAATGTTTTGTAGATACAACATACGCAGGTTACGCTAACGGAGGTACCTATCGAATTCCGTGCAATTCCCTTCACCATACTTGCTTGTTTGATGTTTCAATCATGTGTCACTGGCCAAATTCAACAACCAGTAGAACCACAGGCTGTATTGATAATTGAGACTGCACGCGTAATGATTCAGGACACGCGCCAAATTTTTAAGTCCCATTGTTGGGACTTTGTGAACGAAGTGTATAACAAAGCAGGGTTTCCAAATAAAGCTCGCAAAAATGTGTATATGACTAAAATTGCGGGACCCTATGCTGATCCGGAGCTGGTAAAACCGGGAGATTGGCTGTATATAACGCACCTGAACACCTTAAACGACCATAGTGTCCTCTTTATTTCCTGGGTAGACAGTAATAAAAAAGACTGGGCAAATGTCGCCGATTACGTAGGAGGCAAACGGACCGACACTGGTCGTCTTCAAAAAAAATATTGTGGGCAAATTTGGGGAATTATTCGGGTTAAGTAAACTCCAAACGTAATGAGCCTCTTGCAAAAGTCGGTTACTTTTGCAAGAGGCTTTTGGAGAATTCTAACAAGTCTTTGTAAAGCTACAACTTATTAGAATTCTCCACCTACATTTTTGGTTGATCTTGCAAAACTTTCATAGTTTTGCAAGATCCTCTAATATCTATTTTAATATCCCCATAGTCAAACCCCGGGCTATAAACTTCTGAAAGACTATGGCTAAAAAAATCACCGGAATAATACTTATCATGCTAGCAGCACTGATCCAAGTCCATTGGAGGGTAAAAGCGCGGGTCATGCCCATGATGGCAACCGGGAGGGTTGGAACACCTGGATTCCCTGGAGATACGGTACTCGCAAGCATGTATTCACCCCATGAACCCATAAAGACTAATATCCCTACCGACAACAAACCAGGAATTACCAGGGGTAGTAAAACACGGGTTACCAAGGTGTGATGCTTTGCTCCTTCCAAAATAGCCGCCTCCTCAATTTCTCGGGGGATGGCAGCAAAATGGGTGGTCAACAAAAATGAAGCCAGAGGTATACCGTAAATGGCATTGGGTAAAATCATAGCCCAGAGAGTCCGCACTAGATTAAGGTCACTCATGAGCATAAAAGTAGGCGCGATGACTACTATGGGAGGTATCATCCCGGCAAGCTGTAGGATACCCAAACCAGGTTTTTTCCACCGAAAACGTAAACGCGCGATGGTATATGCCGACATTGTTCCCAAAATAATGGTAAGGAGCATTGCACCCGACGAGGTCAGAAAGCTATTTCCCATAGCACGCAAAAGGTTAAACCGTGGGCCGAGGACTGTTGCGTAATTTTCGACACTCGGATTGGATGGCCAGTATTCCAAAGGTGTTCGGAATTCTGTTCCCGGTGCTTTTAAACTGGTGCTTAATAGCCAAGCAAGCGGTCCGAGGGTCCAGATAGCCAATACTACAATCCCAAGAATAGTAGAAAATAGTCTCAGTATTTTTTTCATCATGACCGGCCTTGGTCCAAGCGATTTTGTATCCAGGCAATGTAAAAAATTCCTGGTAGAGCCACCAAAATAAAGTTAAGTACGGCATGGGTTGCCGCGCGGCCAAACTGGCCAAAGCGAAAATAGGCCATGTATGAATAGTAACTGAGACTTGTGGTAGACGCACCTGGCCCCCCACCGGTTAGGCCCTGAATAATATCGAAAACACGTAGGTTATCGAGGGTTCGGAATAATGTTGTTACTAAAAGTACTGGTAGAATGAGGGGCAAGGTGATTCGCCACAATCGTGTCCACCAACCAGCTCCATCCATATGAGCTGCTTCGCTCAGTTCCTTTGGCACCAAAGTTAATGCCCCCATAAGAAAAAAGGCTGAAATACTGGCACCTCTCCAAGTACTAGCAATTACCATGCTCAAAAAGGCAAGTGATGGATCTCCTAAAAAAAGAGGCGGGGTATTGACTATACCAAACTTGACTAAAAGATCAGCTAGGGGGCCACCCTGGCTACTAAAGATCCAGCGCCACATGGAAGCTTGAATCACCTGGGGAATGGCCCACGGTATAATTATTAGAGCTCGCACTAAGCCCCCAAGTTTTTTGGGAGCGGAGAAAGATAAGAGTGCCATGGCCATACCAATTAGTAGATCCAGTAGTACAGCCACAAAGGTAAATCTTAGAGTAAAGCTTAGGGAATTCCAGAATTCATGGCTACCCAAAACTTCAAGGTAATTATTAAAACTTAGTGCATATTCACCTGAAACCTGCGCTGAGGATAAAGAAGTGAATAGGGTGTTAAAAAATGGAAGGTAAAAAAATATGACTAAACCAGCTACTCCAGGTAGGAGGAGTAGCCAGGGTAGCCAAACAGAAGCCTTATTGGGATACAAGGTCTTTCGTTCGCCTCTGAAGGTTTTGTCCTGCTTCCAAAGGCTTTGTCAGCCCATTGGCAAGCCCGTTTAATTCCTCAAGCATTATAGCCGAAAGTTCAGCATACCGTGGGCTTGGCATGCGGTTTATAGCTACCTGTAAAAGAGGAGTTAATAATTCTATGTGGGGGTTTGCTGCTTGCACCTCGGGATCGTTATATAAACCAGGAGCATGTTGCACAGGCCCCCAAGCCATGGCAAAGCCTTTTTGCACCTCGTAGCTGGCAATAATTTCCAGAACCTTTGCTGCGGCATCGATATTTTGTGAGTGTGGATTAAGAGCAAACCCAAAACCACCACTTATGGCTACTGATCTACCACCTGCCATGGCCGGGAAAGGTATAAGGCCCCACTTGCCGGCGATTTGGCTTGATTCTGTAGTATCCAGTGTAGAAATAAGATCATGGTTATCCCAAAGGAATAGAGCCTTACCGTTAAGAAAGTGTTGCCTGGCTTCCATGCGAGTCCAAGTCCGTACACTCTGGGGGGAGTACCCTTTTTCTACTGAATTTGCCAAAAACTCCAGGGCTTTTTGTGCAGGTGCTGTGGTAAAAGTCAAAGAACCATCCGGTTTGGTATATGTTCCACCGTACGCATATAAAAGGGTCGAATAAAACATTGCAAGGGATTCTTCCTTTGCACCCGGCCATAAAAAACCGTCTATATCAGAATTTGCTTGTCGAACCTTAGCAATGCTTGAAAGCATTGCTTCCATGGTTTTTGGTGCCTTAAGGCCATTGGTCTCTAGCAAGTCCTTACGATAATACAGGCCAGAAACACCACCCCAAAAAGGCACAGCAAGGATTGAATTATTATACGTAAAGCTGGCGAGCCCTCCGGGGCCGATGGACTGTGCTAACGACGGAATAAGGTCATTAAGCGGTTTTGCCCACCCAGAGGTACCAAATTGAGTAACCCAGGGAACATCAAGCCCAAAAATATCAACACTACTATCCTTGCTTCCCATCCATATAACCAAGGTTTCTAGTAGATCCATGGGCATTACATAATATTCCAAGGTGATATTGGGGTATTTTTTTGCTAACTCTGCATGTATAACCTCTATTGGTGGAGGGGCCGCAGTAAATGAATCTGAAAGATAGGCATTATACCCGAGTGTTACTGTAACAGATCCCTCAGGAGCCATATTTTTTTTTGGTGCACAACCAGTCAATAGCAATGTGGCGAAGCATGAAGCAACTAATAACATAAGAAAAGCGCTCTTTTTCATTCTCAATCCTTTAATATTTTATTATAGTATACCCATGAAATTACACAATTGGCTAAGGAAAAATACAAAAAAAACACGTACCAGTCCTATTATGCTTGTTGGGCTCAGGATGTTCTTTATAAACTTTATTGAGTCTTTTAGCTTTGCCAAAGTGTCACCAGCTTTCCTGAACATTGTTGTCGCCCCTTTTTTTATTCTACCGAGTCTCTGTTTTACGGGGCTATTACTAGCCATTGATCAACGTGCTCGACAAGAAGGTTTTAGTGCAGCTCTTGGCTTTGGACTGGGGCACTACTATGGTCCTACCGAAACCAAAGGAGGAACACCTCCCGCACAAGGTCCGCTTTTGGTCGTAGCTAATCACCCCGGTTTGGGTGACTTCCCATCGCTGGTAGCGTCTCTTGGTAGAAAGGATATTAAGGTTATTATTAAGGAACGCGCCCTCATGATTCCTCTGACCGCTATATTGGATTCGTGCATTATTATTAATGAGACTTTGGAATCCAGGGCCAAGGCAATTCTAAGCGCAGTCGATCATCTGGCTAGTGGTGGGTGTTTGGTAATTTTTCCTGCTGGTGAAATTGAGGAAGACCCCGCTCTCTATCCCACCTACCCTGGAAAAGACTACTTTAAACCCTGGTTTCCCATTGTGGATGGTATTACAAAACGCTACCTCAGGAAATACCCTAGTCTAGCAGTACAAGGCGCTCTGATACGCAGGGTCTACTTTGTTCCAACTATGCTTCGCTGGATGGTATACAGGGGGAGTGATAGTGCGATTAGAAGTGGCAGGGCAGCCCTAATAACCATGGCACTACCTAAAACAAGTCAAAAACGCATAGAAGTGAATTTTTTACCTTTAATAGAGATTAGTACAGAGACCAAGGTGCCCATCGAAGGGTTTACCCAAATTATAAAAGAGCAGTTCATTCGTCAATCAAAAAATATTGCTTGTACAGATACTACT
>JBBRWY010000002.1:0-107211 GCA_038248875.1 Treponematales bacterium | reverse complement strand
ATAGTTGGAAGTTCTTTTAAACAGCAACAAAAGTACCCCTGAGTTCTGCACTTAAGGGATGATGTCTGGACAGATATTTACGCATTGCATCAATTATCATTTCTGGATGGTTTTTGCGGTTTCGTCCGTATTTTTCGGGAACTCCCTGCATGGTAACGAATGCTGCTGTGTAGTATTGGTCGGGCTTTACTTCCTCTTTGCCAACAAAGATTTCCTGGATACGCTTACCGGCGGGATTTTCAATCTTGAAATAGACATTCAGACCCAGGCTGCGTTTAACATATCCGCCCATCTGTTTGTATGGTTCGCATGAGAATGTTCTTTCAAGGTTCTCCTCCAACATCTCCTTGAGTTCCGCCCCTGTCAATTCAACAGTAGATACAGGCGGATTCATTGGAATTATGTTGTACAGATCATTTATGGTTATTTTTCCGGGAATGATGGATGCACCAAAGCGCCAGCCGTTAGAAAAGGCCAGTTGGGCTCCGGTAGTTTCGAGCAAAGCCTCTAGGAGAAAGTTGTCCATTGTAGATTCCAGTGTTGTTCCTCGATTGAGCGCGGTAACTGTTTCACCGACAACCTTTGAGAGTTCATCGTTAAATGGCGAGAGTGCTTCTTGTACCAGCTTGTCCACAGCGGGATCAGGTTCTGTAGTGGCTTTAACTTCAATTAACTGATGCCGGTAGTCAACAATCTCTCCACTTTTCACTTCCACATCAAGACGGCCCAGAAATGAACCGTGGCAACCCGACTGAATGACGATGGTTTTACCAATGAGAACCGGTTCGGAAAGACGGTTGTGGGTATGTCCGCTAAGGCAGATATCAATTCCCAGTACCTCGGACAAAAGCTTCATATCCTGTGGAAACCCAAGATGTGAGATTAAAATAATCAGATCAACCTTTTCCTTATTTTTTAAAATGGAGATGACAGACGGAAGCTCATCTTTACCAAGTGTAAAATAAATCCCTTCGCTGAATGAAGGCGGCATTGTTTTATCAATAATGTTCGATGCAATTCCCACAAGGCCAATCCGTAATCCGCCGACTTCTTTTACAACATATGAAGGGAAGACCGGCTTGTTTGTAACAGTATCAAAAAGATTAATTGCCAGCATGGGGTAATTGAGTTCAGCAACCCGCTGTTGAAAAACCTCCGGGCCATAGGCAAACTCCCAATGTGCGGTCATGGCATCAATTCCCATTGAGTTTAGTATTGGGACCAACGCCTTTCCCCGGGTTTCCTGCGCCGGGTAAGTACCCTGAAAAGTATCGCCGCAATCGCAAAAAAGACAATCAGGGCTATCGGAACGGATCAGTTTTACAAGAGTAGCAATTCGTGCATACCCTCCCGCTTTTCGATATACTGCATGGTCGCCGACCCAGAACATTTCCTGGTGCAGATCAAAATACGCATGGCTGTCGTTCATCTGGATGATGGTTAGTTTTTTACCGTTACTCATTTCTTTTCCTGCTTCATGGCGGTCACCCGCCAGATGATATTGCCGACATCATCATCCACCAGCAAGGCACCCTGTTTGTCAATAACAACACCCACAGGCCGACCCATTGCATTTCCGTTTTCCAGTACAAAACCTGTTAGAATATCAATCGATTCACCAACTGGAACACCGCCAATAAATGGTACAAAAATGACTTTATATCCGCTGCGTGGTTTCCGGTTCCATGAACCATGTTGGCCCACAAACATTCCATTTTCGAAACGGGCAGGCAGGGTAGTTCCACGCGAGGAAGCAAGTCCGAGCGAAGCCGTGTGAGCCCCCAGTGCGTAATCGGGTACGACGGCCTTGGCCACCAAATCCGGGTTCTGTGGTTTTGCGCGCTCGTCTAGGTGCGACCCATAATAGCTGTACGGCCAGCCATAGAAGGCACCATCATGAACGGCTGTCATGTAGTCGGGGACCAGATCGTTCCCCAGTTCATCACGTTCGTTCACTGCTACCCACAACGCATTGGTTTGCGGCTCCCAAGCCATTCCTACCGGGTTTCTCAGGCCAGAAGCAAAGATTCGGTGGCTGCCGGTTTGTGGATCCACTTCCCAGATCGCGGCGCGCTCTTTTTCCGCCTCTAGGCCATTCTCTAAAATGTTACTGTTAGATCCAACGCCTACATACAGTTTGGATCCATCGGAAGATGCAACCAGACTTTTAGTCCAATGATGATTTATCTGACCAGCGGGAAGATCCGTAACTTTAATAGCCTCAGTGGTAATCTCCATTTGGCCTTCTGCATAGGGAAAGCGCACCAGAGCATCGGTATTCGCAACATAGAATGTGTTTCCAATCAAGGCCATACCAAAGGGGGAGGTTAGGCCCGAAAGGAATATTTTTCGCATTTCCGCAACGCCATCGCCGTCAGCATCACGCAGTAAGGTGATACGATTCGCACTCTGAACCGCTCCCCCGGATTTTTTCTGAAAATGCTTAAAGAACCATCCTTTGATTCCTTTTCCATCTTTTGGCCGCACCGGAGCGTTGGTTTCCGCAACCAGCACGTCACCGTTTGGGAGTACATAAAGCCATCGTGGGTGATTCAAATCTCGTGCAAAAGCATTAACTATTAATCCGTCCGCCGCAACTGGTTTCTGGTCATCTTTCCAGCCTGTAGCATTCACAACGTTTACCATGGGAATCAGCGATGATTCGGGTTTTGTGATAACAGGATTAGGACCAATGCTGCTTGAAATCGGGAGGTGCGTAGTACCGGTGCAACCTGCAAACCCGGCTATCAGAATCGAAAGTACTACATAACGGGAGAGTGACTTAATCATTGGTTACTCCTTGATAAACGCTAACAGATCAGCAGTAAGCTGCTCTTTATGTGTATCTGCCAGACCATGAGGGCCGCCCGGATAGATCTTTAGCGTGGCGCCCCTGATAAGCTTCGACGACTGCATTGCCGAAACCTCAATCGGGACGATTTCACCCACGTCTGTCATGAGCAATGCAGCGAGAGCCATTTGAAGTCAAAAAAAGCATTTGGGATTCCCAGGCATCGGCGTTAAGCGGCCACCCGTGGCAGAACACAATTGGTTGACCCGTTCCCCAATCTTTGTAATAAATATTCGTTCCGTCTTTGATGGTACATGTTGGCGTGTTTTCTTCCTCTAAATTCGGTCGGACAGCCAAAGGACTTTTAAAGTATTTTGGGTTATGTATGATTTTCGCCACTCACCGGAGCCTAATTTAACGGCTATTTCTTTAGGCGATAATATGTGATCCACATGGTCTATTTCTATTGCGTTGATCGGCATTGAAACCGAGGCAGCAGTTGCTGGTGTCTGGGCAATTGTTGTGCCCCCTTTTTCTTTCAGAATTTTAAGGCCTTCCGCCCCATCGGAACCTTCTCCGGAGAGAACGATTCCTATGGAACCCAGGGCCTGGTCTTTTGCCAGAGAAAACATGAAATGATCAATTGCGTTGTTTACGGGTTTTTCCGGGCGCGGAATGAGCATAAGTGTGTCTCCATCGATCTCCATAAACTTATCCGGAGGCAAGACGTAAATATGATCGGCGAGTATTTTTAAATTTTCTGTTACCTGTTTGACGGACATTTTAGTCGATCCGGAAAGAATCTCCGGAAGCAAACTCTGAGATCCCCGTAAAATATGAGAAAGCAACACGAACGCGAGTCCAGTATCGACCGGCAGATTTTCGACCAATTCCCGAAAAGCAGCCAAGCCTCCTGCTGAAGCGCCGATTGCTACGACACTTGGATAGTTAAGTTCGCTCATTTATGTTTGCTCCTTAGACCGGCAATTCTTACAAGTAAACAATCGTGTGTGTAAAAAAGGAGGACAGACTGCTTGCTGTATTCTATTTCATTTTCTCAATCATAACTTCAACCTCTTTGGCTCCTTTTGTATAAAAGGTCTTTTCTTCTGGAGCCAATTCATTAAGCAGCCTGAGAAATTCGCCTGCGTGAACAAGTTCTTCATCGGCAATTTCTTTTAGTACAGTCATGGCAATCTTGTTGCCCGTTGACTCTGCAAGCTGTGTGTACAATTGCGTTGCCTCGTACTCCGCCGAAATAGCAAACCGTATCGCTCTAATAAGTTCTTTGCTTGTCAGTTTTCTGTCGTTTGCCAACCCTGAAAAAGATGTACCAAAATCCGGCATAATAATACTCCTGAATGACTTTTATTCGATGCAACGAATGAACTATTCAGCCTCTTAAAGAGGCTAACAGGTGACTGAAAATGACGTCTTTTTTTATGATTTCAGATTTTCCTCGACAAACTTCCAATTGACGAGTTTCCAGAATTCCTCTAGATATGCTGCCCGATTATTCCGATGGTCAATGTAATAGGCATGTTCCCATACGTCGCAGGTGAGAAGGGCTTTGCCCCCGTCCTTAATAGGAGTATCTGCATTGCCCTTGGTTTCGAGCCCAAGTTTACCATCGAGATCTTTCACCAACCATATCCAGCCGGAACCGAAGGCAGATGTGGCTGCTTTTGTGAACACTTCTTTAAATTGTACGAACGAGCCAAAGTTTTTAACCAAGGCTTGAGCCACTTCCCCTTTTGGTTCTCCACCACCTTTTGGCGATAGACATTGCCAATAAAAAGCATGGTTCCATGCTTGGGCTGCATTGTTGTAAATAGCGCCGTTCGATTTCTTTACAATCTCTTCAAGCTTCATATCGGAAAACTCGGTCCCTGCTATGAGTTTGTTGAGATTCGTTACGTATGCGGCATGGTGTTTACCATAATGAAATTCCAGAGTCTCGCTCGAAATGTTCGGCTCTAGTCCATCAAGCGGATACGGCAGTAAAGCAAGTTTGTGTTCCATAATTCCTCCATACTATTGATATCTTCTTCTGGTTTTAGTTTTGTTTACTGGTAAAGTCTTCGCAGGGTTTATCAGCATCGCTAAAACGTGCTGCTTCTGGACCTGCGTGATGACAGGCTTCAAGAGGAATCTCTTTCATGGTTTCACCACAACAGGACGGAGCTTTTCTTTCTGAATCCTGTACCTTTTCCTTCCCACATTTGTTGCACTGATACGTATTGTTCATGGTAATCTCCTAACGATTTTCTTTTGAAATATCTTTTTTTAGGTCACCAAAACCTGCTTGAACCTTACCGACGGTACCCTTAATTTTACCTTTTGCTTCCTTCTCTTTGTTTCCAGTAACTTTACCGGCGGTTTCCTCAATCTTACCCTCAACCTGTTTTACTCGTCCTTTTCCTTGATCTTTGTTCATTGTAACCCTCCACATGTTTTTTAGGTATACCAATCATCTTGAATAAGTTGTTGGCTACCTTTGTTACGTTTAATTTATCAATGTTTGATCAAAACGGTCTGTTCGATACCGCACTGTAAAGCGGCAAACTAGGATCTATAATGATCGTAACATGAATAAGAAAGCACTAGCTGTTCAAAAAAATTTCAGCCTTATATGAAGGAATGCTTTACCAAAATGTATTATTGTTATATTTCCTCAACATACTTATATTTTTATTTTGTTGCATTTGATTTCACCACTTCTTTCGCGCCCTGATTTTGCTCAAGTTCCGGGGTCAATGCCTCTATAAAAGCATTATATAAAACCATTACTACGGATGTGAAAACATTTATCTTCGTTTTATCCAGGGTTCCCGAAAGAGGAATTCGCGTGGCAACTTGTTGTTTAGATTGATTCTCGAATAAATTCTTTACCCCCTCAAGTACAACCTCCCATAGTGAAAATCCCTTTTTTTGAATTTTTTCCAAACTGGTGATTTCGACATTGGTTAGGATTGGTTTTAGGTATCCTTTAATCTCTCCTTGATTTACGGACATTTCAGTTGTCATGGAGAATTTCCCTTCTTCAACATCGAACTTTCCATAAGTGCGCAAAAGCGAGTTGAGGGTGGTTAAACGTAAATCACGTAATTGAAGGCTTAAATTAAACATCGGCAGTTTTGCAAAAGGGTTAATATGCAAAGTAGCCTTGAACGGCGCATGCCCCATTGCTATCGCGGTCACATCGACAACCGTATTAACGCCATCAATGCTTCGAGGACGATTGGTAAGACCCACAATATCCATTTTTATTTCAGCAAGGAAAATATCTAACAATGAATCAGCCTGGAAATTATGAAAATGCGCTTCACCCTGGTCAACAGTAAACCGGTTAATGCGAATAGGAAAGAGCCCTGTGACTGTTTTAGTCCAAGGAACTCCGGTACCGGTCTGCTGATTGCTTTTATCTGGATCATCGACGAAGTGAAGAATTGGATTCAGGAGTTCAATGTCAGAAACCAATTTACCCTTAAAGAGATCTCGCCAGGAAATACCAAGATTTATTTTCTTCACTGATAAAAAAGGAACAGGAATATTTCCGTTTCTTTTGCGCACAACCAGATTTTCTATAACGTATTCACCAGCCCATAGATGAATACG
The DNA here is from genome assembly GCA_038248875.1 of Treponematales bacterium. Classification (GTDB taxonomy): domain Bacteria; phylum Spirochaetota; class Spirochaetia; order Treponematales; family Treponemataceae; genus Teretinema. The sequence goes on along the minus strand of JBBRWY010000002.1, from coordinate 100,802 downwards.
AATTTTGCCAACATGCCCCTCATATTCACCCAAATGTGCCAAATGTTTGTTTACGTAACTGAAAACTATCGGAGTTAGTGCTAGATTCACTATAAAAAACAGACAAAAGAAAATGGCGATAGAAAGAATCCATGGACGATTCGAAACCCAAAAACTTTTATGATTTTTCATTGCTCATTACATCCCTTTGTAATGTTAGTTACAAACACTGCATGTTTTGTTCCTACTTATTTTGCTAATACTTCTAGTTAATATATGTACTTTACTAACCCAAGTCCGTTCGTCATCGCACATACAAAAGGACGACTAAGGATTATGAGTAGGGAGCAGCTTCAGATATTGATGCTGTTATTCCAAAGGGGTGTTTTTTATGGCGATTAATTATTTCAAACGGTGCCGAACGAGGGCTTTATCGCGGGGGAATATAATATCGAAAAAATCGGAATGAGGAATATCGGTATCGACAGATGGTGAATAAGCTACATCCCGCAACAGTAGATACTTCGCGGAATATTCCTGAAGAAGTCCAGTAAACTCCATCACTTTGCCGTTCTCAATCATTTCCACAACCACGCGGTAGCTGAGATATTTTTCGAGCACCGGTTCATAGGCATTAGGAACGGCTTCAATTAACGTGTTACCGACCTGTGCAACATTTTTATCAGCACCGGCAACTTTTCCAATTGCTGTTTTTGCTTTAAGCGTGCCCAGCAACATGCCGAATGTCTGAGAAACCGCATCACGCAGCGTATTAAAAATATTCAAAAGCCAGCGGCGGAAACGACCCATGAACGATGGGTTGGCAACACGCTGTATTTCTTTTTTCCACTGATCGTATGCTGGAGTACCGGCGACAGGAGGCGGCTGAAGAATCTTTATAATTTCATTAATATCCGGATTATAAAGCACATAAGAAGCTTTGGAGAAGCCTTGTGCATCGACAAGACGATCTGCATACGTCAGCTCCATGGCGTTGGGATATACAAGGAGGCGTCCCCAAAGCCATTTACCAGAACTCATTTCGATAAGGACTGGTTTGCTGTTGAAATACTTGAGACAGTGGTCGCGCTTGCGTCGGGCAATTATCGCACCGATCGTAGCGGTGGCAAACAGAAGAAGCATAGGCAACCAAAAATCCAACATCCTCAGTACTCCTTAACTTGGCCAGTTCTATTCCTTCGGATTTTATTTCTGGTTTCCGGTATAGTCTTCGCAGGGTTTATCAGCATCACTAAAACGTGCTGCTTCTGGACCTGCGTGACGGCAGGCTTCAAGAGGAATCTCGTTCATGGTGGCGCCACAACAGTCCGGAGCCTTCATTACCGAATCTTGTACCACTTCCTTGCCACATTTTTTGCACTCATACGTTTTGTTCATGATCATCTCCTAACAATGTTATTTACTGTCAAATAAATACTTTAGGTTGATATATGACATTTTGTCAATGTTAATTTTCTTTTCACGTTTCTATTCAGTTTGAAAATTCACAACACCTGCGTATTGTAAGGCTTATCCAGCGTTAACAGATTTAATCGGGGACTCGTATCGTGGTGAAATTTCAGCCAAGCAATGGTTTTTGCTCGCCTGTATCAAATTCTCCGGATCAGGAAACCCGACGCTTTCCCAACTGGTTCCTCTTATGAGCAGCTCTCGCCAGAATATCAAACAACTAGCCCTTAAATTCGAGGCTAAGGAATTTTTGACCCACTCTCCTGATCCAGAAGACAGCAGAGCTGTTCGGCTATCCATAACCCCAAAATGCTATGCGTACTGGAAAAAAGGGAAAAACAGGATACCGCTTTTATCTCGACCCTTTTTTCGGACTGTCTGAAGACGAGTTTAAAATCACCACGACCGTTTTACAGAAGCTTGAGCAGAACATGCAAACAATGCAGAAGGAATTATAATGAAAAACTCACCAAACAGAGGAAAATTACTCGCACTTTCCCTGGGCCTTTCGGCACTTGTTACAGCTTGTGACCGGTTGTCCTTCGGACGAATTCAAAGCTATCATAATTGAAGGAATCGATCTCTCATCGATGGCGGACGGAACGTATAAAGGAGCATTCGAGACTTCCTTGGTCAAGGCAACAGTTGCCGTAACGGTTGAATCAAACCGGGTAATCGCCCAACAGACAACCAAAGTCGACGTTGTTAGCGGAGCAACCGGAAGCCGTCTTGTTATCCTGAAAGCAATAGAACAGGCGGTTACCAAATGAACAAATGTGCAATCTTGTACAAGCCGAAATACGGAACAACCAGACACTATGCACAATGGATTGCCCAGGAAACCGGCGGGGATCTGTATGAACTACCGCAGGTAAAACTGTCAGATCTGGAAAAATACGATACCATTTTTGTTGGTGGCGGTCTTTATGCGGGTGGCATGCTCGATTTTTCATTCTTTAAAAAACACTTCGCAAACCTAGCGGATATAAAACTGATTGCCTTTTCTGTCGGCGCATTGTTTAACAACTAAACAAACACGGATGCGATCAAAACCTATGGTAAAAAGGTCTGTTTTCTAGACCGTAAAAGACTTGTGACATTATTAGAAGCGGTGGGAGTATAAAAATCCGACTGCTCGAAAAAAAGTTCTTATCTCTTGCATCTGCTCTCGAGCTAGGCCAGCCTCTGCTGCGAAGTCAGGCCAACGTTGTATGGCTTCAGAAACTTCCTGGATGATCGCATCCGGGTTTTTTACATCTGCAGAGCGGGACGCCGAAAGTAAGTCATCCCGGGTAAAGTTGTCTCGCTTTCCATTACAGCACATTTGCTGCAGATCGACCCACCGAGATCCTTTTTTGTAGGAAAAAACGATATCGAAGGCCGGTGACAAAAACCAGGACCCGGTTCCATCCATTATAAACCCATGGTTTTTTGAATGATCGTCCTGGTTTCTCGCCAAAATATTAAAGACCATTCTCCGGTATAATTCATCAAGCGCTGTCTGCCCGAGGCCGATTTTTCGTGCAACAGAAAAAAGGGTTTCATAGTGTGTGTTGCCAGGAGGATTTCTGTCTTCGTGAGCAATGCCGCAAAAAGAATGCACATGAAGTTTCCGGCCGTCAATCCGGTCAAACCGTCTGGTCATAAAATGTGACCTCAAACCATCGTATATGAGGCGACTCTCCATCATGCTAATTCCCGCTTCTACCGCCATCAGATAGTAAGCATATTCCAGTCGACCAACATCCTGATCTGCAACATGTTCCGGATTCTCCACATCTGACAATTTCAACAGCCAGTGTTCAAAACCAGACAAACAAGGACCTTGTCCAGACATTAGTTCGTTTGTGTCTTCATTCAGAGAAATTATCACTTTTGCTTTTGCACCGCCGGCACTGGTTCCGATTTGAATCAGCTGATCAAACCGCTCAAAATCAGCAAGTTCAACAGGCGAACGGTTATGCTGATTCATAATTTCCTGTGCAATCTGGACCAATTCATTCACGTCAAGCCGAAAAAGTCCGTTAGCCTCAATATCAAAATCAGGTTCAAATTCGAGCGCACCCATTCCACGATTCCCTATATAACACAGGCGTTCTACCGGCGTCAAATCGGCAAAGCTCATTCCTTTTTTTGCCAACCACTGCTTCATCAGTGTATTACCGAATTTTTCAGGCAACGAGTCACCAAGCAATCCAGGAAGTCCACTATAAGTATCACTGCGGGACAACTCTGGGAAACGGTATATCTTTCCGGTTAAGGGCATCATGAGCGGGCTTATCTCGAGTCCCTGTTTTATAAATGCGGAATCGTACTGGAATTCACCAAGGTTGTTCTTCGAATCCCAGGCCACGGCGCCTACCAACTGGTTCCATAATTTTACCTTGATGGCAGCAAGCTCAGGCATCGGGTTTATCCTGTTTCTTTTTACCAAGCTTCAATCCGCTAAAGATAGGTTTTTCGTATGCAGTTTCAGGTTGCGCCACAGCTGGGATAATCCGTACTGTATGTTGATACTTTTGTAGTTTCTCGAGAGGGGTTTCCGTTACGGGTTCAAGAAGAAGAGAAAGCACGTCATACCGACCAAGCGTCCGCAAGACCCGCAGTAAGGTGTCGGTGCCTGCATTTTTTCCACCCAAAAGCCGGTACAAAGTTGCACGATTGATTCCCGCTTCTTTTGCAAAATCGCTCTTATCTCCCCACTGATCAATCAAAGCGCCCAAAACTCGCCCCAGCTCTCCCTGCAGCGCTTCAACAGAAGCACCTCGAATATTTATCTGTCTCATATATTATACAAAACCCCCTATTTACAGGCTATATGTATAATATACGCGACAATTTCACTGTTTTCAAGTCTATAACAAAATTTCTTGCCTTTATATACCAGGGACCTCATTCCAAGACACATTATAATATCTACCAGAATCATCACCATAAACCACAAGGGTATAATATCCTGAAGTTTTTCCCGACAAAGACATGGCATCGTTCTGGTCATTTTTTAATAAATTAAGATCACTACTTGAAACAAGAACTGTTTGTGACAATGAATTAGAAAGGATAAATTTAACACCTTGACCAGCAGAAAGGATTCCGGTTGCATTACCCACAGAGTCTGTTGTGTAAACATGGAAAGTGATATTTCCACCACTGGAACAATCGATATAAAGTCGATATCTATCTTGATCCGATACACCATCTAGCAATTGTGTTCGTGCAAGATAACTATCGTATTCCTGAGAATTCAATTGTCCGGATGTTGCACGATTAACCCCTAAAGACGGATCCGTTGACCATAAAAAGAATGGATTATTCGGATATCCATTTCCTGTGGGTGCCCCGGCAGTTCCAGTGTTTTCATATACATCATTTTCGACCGTAAAATCAATCCGGTCGGCAGGCAGCGGATTTCCCGCCAAATCAGTAATTCCCGCAAGAAGATCGAGGGCGTATCCCCGTCCAAAATAAAAACCTGGACTATTAATCGTGAAAGCTAGATGCGTTGAATCCGGTTTTGTAGGTACGGCAGTCACACTTCCGGATCCAGGTTTTGTAACAAGTTTAGCAGTCGTGCTGGTAATAGTTGTCCCTTTCATTGCTTCACTAAACGTATAGGTTAGCGTTGTTGTAGATCTGACAAAGTTTATGCTGTTATTTACAATTGGGCGAGCAATTATTGTCGGTGCAACCGTATCCAGAATAATCGTATCCGAATAAATCGAGGACATATTCCCGGAATTATCCTTGAAGCGGATATATACCGTTTTAAGGGCATCACCGGCAGTTACTGTCCAAACTCTGGAAGTTGTATATGGCTCCCAAATCATGCCGCTAAAAGTCGCTTCATTGCTTATCATCATTTGCGAAATAGAACCGCCGCCAACATCGACCGCGGAAATCACTAATGTCGGGGATAACACATTAGTATAAGCAGAACCACCTGCTATTGCTAGACTTCCTGAGGGGCCCTCTGTATCAGGGATATCAGGCGCTCCTGCGGCAACAACCCGCTCTTCAATAACAGTACGCAGTTCGAGTGGATTTGCGAGAGGACATGCAGCAATGATGAATGTAGTTATAAGAACGATGCACGAGAGAGCGATTTTTTTGAGGTTTATTCTGTCCATTCAATTTTCCTCCGTATGTCGTCGGCAGCGGATGCACGACCGACTTCTGCTGACGATAAGCCAAGATATGCGTACTGTTCCGCTACAGCTGGGTCAATACTTTTTACTTTCTCGAAACTGCGGCTAGCTTCCTCAAGTTTGCCCAATTCCACTTGCGAACGAGCAATGAATACGAGATATTTCGGTTCAGTTCCATTCAGTCTGTAAGCCTTCTGATACCAGGATAAACTATCGGCAAAACGGCCACGACTGAAAGCAAGATTACCCAGATTAAACAAAGCGGAAGGAGTTTCTTTCTTTTTTATAGACGCCATAAATTGAACTTCGGCTTTTTCCATTTGCCCAAACCTGGCAAGCAAAACTCCTAACCGGTTTAAAATAGCTGGATCACCGGTTTTTTTAGCCTCGGCCTGTAAAGTCGCTACTCGAAAATCTATCTCGCGAGACACCAAAGCAACAGTTTCTGTCTCAAAGTTGGCCGCAATTAACTTCGCTTGCGGCATCACCACTTGAACAGGCGTACCCGGTAATACAACAGCTGGATATGTTTTCCATGCTTCTCGTACAGGTATCAAGTGAGCCCCGTTTTTTGCTAAACCACTCCGCCATTGACGAGCACCTTCTTCCCAGGAAAAAATAAAAGCCTTGTTCTGGACTGTTGTTTCGATTGGAAGCCATACCGTCCCACCAGATTCGATCAAATCCCCTGGTTTCTGAAAAATCTTTTTTGCTTCATCCCGGGTAATTCCCAGATCGACAGCTACCAGAATATGACCTGGAAGAGTCACAAAAGCGGCTGGTATACCGAGGGACTCAAAAACACTGGCATACAATATGGTAAGGTCATCGCAGTCTCCCGAGCGGAAAGAAAGTGTTTGCTGGGGGAACTGCAAAAAATCCACAGAGGTTCGGTTTCCGGTCGTTATCGCGGAAGAGGGATCGAGTTGATAGTTCAATTTAAGAAGCCGTATTGTCTCATGAACAGCTATCGCTTTCTGTAAAACTGGATTTAGTCCGGGAAGAACACCATCGTTGATTGACGTGCTTATCAGCCGCGAGAGGCGAAGGCTTTCGGGATCCTTGGAAGAAACAAAAGCCGCTGCTTTTCTATCATCATCCCATACAAGTGCATTACGATCTCCTATAGAAATGGTCTCGACAAATTCTTCATGTTCGATCTTTCCAAACTGCTTATACTCGATTGCCACGGAAAGAGGTACTTTGGTTCCTTCTGCGGTACTTAAAAGTCGATCGGAAAAAAGACCCATAACATCAATTCCTACCGTAGATCCCGAGGAAAGCCGGTCAATTCTGAGTGAAGTTTTTGCCTCGTCCATAAACTGCTTTACCAAAACTTTCACGACTATATCAGTAGCCTCAACTCGTTCCATGTTCTTGAGATAGACTTTTCCTATTGGATTGGTATCATAGTATGCATAGAAAACCGGAAAAACCGTATTCACTCTGATTGCGACCGGATCAATTCCGGCCCCGTCACCTTTGAGCAGTTTAATTCCTGGTAATTCTCCGGCAGGTACCGCCGTTTCAGTTTTTACATCAGTTTTGAACTTCAGAAAAAGACCAAAAGAAAAACCTGAGGATAATCCGGCATAAGACCTGTATCCCAAATCCAGACCGAGACCCAAAGATCTGCTTGGATCATAACCAAAAGAAACGATTCCGGCGCCAAAAGGATTTGAACCAGGAGGAGCGCCACCCCCGTTTAAAGTAGCAAAAAACCAACCAACTTCACCGGTGAGCCGAGCCGAAAACTGCCGGGAAAATTGATAATTCCAGCCTGCCAGCAAAGCTACATTTCCTACACTGACAGAATTGTCAGGAATCACCACGGGAAGAAATAAATATCCAGCTGTTCCTCCGATAATTGCTGAAGGCAAAGAAGCAAGTCGCCAGGAAAAAGAGGCATCTGCTCCACCCCCGAAAGAAAATATTTCTGCATTTATGCCTGTCGGTAGAAAGCCAGCTGGAGTTACAACGACTGATAAGGAATCAAGAGGCGGCCGGGTTTCGGTAAAAACTGTTTCTGCAGACACCAATAATGGGAAAAAAACAATCGCTGAAACCACGGCCCGCACTAAAAATTTACGCATGTAACAAACCTCCCGTTTTCAGATCCGCTCAAAACCGTTAAATTGTATTACCATAGATTTAATAGGATATAAACATGTGATTAACAAATTCAAGTTAACCTAATATACATCCACGGAGAACATAATGTCAAATTTTGTTTATTTGTCATTGCTTATTTTTACAATAAAACAAGCCCTATGAAGAAAATCTCCCTAGGGCTTGTTATTAAATAAAAAGAGCCTGCTCAGAAGGCCAGTAATCAGCCCAAGATCTTCTTCAAATCTGCTTCCGGGGTGGAAATCGGGGTCACATTCCATTTATCGACCAGAACCTTCAGCACGTTCGGCGAGACGAAGGCAGGGAGAGTCGGGCCGAGATAGATATTCTTGATACCAAGCGAAAGCAGGGTCAACAGCACACAAACAGCCTTCTGTTCGTACCAGGAAAGTACGATCGCAAGAGGAAGTTCGTTCACGCCGCATTTGAATGCGTCGGCAAGGGCAAGGGCAACCTGGATTGCGCTGAACGAATCGTTGCACTGACCCATGTCCATGATGCGCGGCAGTCCACCGATTTCGCCGAGATCAAGATCGTTAAAACGAAACTTGCCGCAGGCCAGGGTCAGGATGATAGTGTCCTTCGGGGTCTGGCGTACAAAATCAGTGTAGTAGTTTCGGCCGGGTTTTGCACCATCGCATCCGCCCACCAGGAAGAAATGCTTAATTGCTCCCGATTTTACTGCTTCGACAACCGTACCCGCAACACTGAGGACGGTTCCATGTCCAAAACCGGTGGTCAACACGCTACCTCCATTGATTCCGGTCATTTTCTTGCCTTCGGGATATCCGCCAAGCTCGATGGCTTTCTTGATAAGCGGGGCAAAATCTTTTTTTCCATTAACTTCAGGAATGTGTACGATTTCTGGATACCCGACGACCGAGGTGCTGTAGATGCGATCAGCATACGACGCCTTTGGCGGCATCAGACAGTTGGTAGTAAAAAGAACGGTGCCGGGAAGGTTATCGAATTCCTTCTGCTGATTCTGCCAGGCGGTACCGAAGTTGCCCTTGAGCTGGGGATATTTCTTAAGTTCGGGATAAGACATTGCAGGCAACATTTCACCGTGGGTATACACGTTGACTCCTGTGCCCTTGGTCTGCTCGAGAAGCATCGCGAGGTCATGCAGATCGTGACCGGTGATAACGATAAACGGGCCTTTCTCAATGTTGGTGGTCACTTTGGTGGGTTCCGGTGTGCCGTAGCTTCCGGTATTCGCTTCGTCCAGAAGGGCCATACAGGTCAGGTTGACGCCACCGAACGCCATGTTGAGGTCGAGCAATTCCGGTACGGTATGCTCTGCGCCGATAGCAACGAGTGCTTCATAGAAAAATGCGAGCACTTCTTTATTTTTCTTGCCGAGCGTTGCTGCGTGATGATAATAGGCAGCCATTCCACGAAGACCAAACAAAAGCAGGGACTTGAGACTTCGGATATCTTCGTCACCTGCATTCCAGAGGGTATTCATGTCGAGTTCGGGATTTTTCTGCGCAGAACCGCCAAGAGAAATTATTGCATCGTCGATGCGTTTTGCAAGCGCCGAAATAGCTGTATCGTCAAAACTGACGTTAGTAATTGCAGTAAAAAGGGAATCCACCACCAGAGTGTCGGTTGTTGCGTTTGAACCTTTCTCGTCTACGAGTCGGGACAGGGCAACCAGTTTTCCAGTCAAACGATCCTGCAAGTTTGCAGTTTCTTCTTTCTTCCCACACACACCGTTAACCGTACAGCCTTTTCCTCCAGCTGTTTGCTCACACTGAAAACAGAACATTGACATACACGTTTCCTCCTGATCTATACATAGATAGTACAAGCATAAGAAGCGATTGAACGTTGCATTTGCAACTAATTGGTGCGATTTTTATTTATTACTCTTTTACATTTTTCTACTATCGTATGCCCAATGAAGAAGCGCCTGCCTTTGTTTTCTCCGGCACACCAAATCACCGGGCGCACAGTTTTTACGGACTTGCGCTATATGCCGGGTCATTGCCTTCCACCGTTTGATCTGACGAACGTCGTCAGGACACCGTCTGCCACGGTAATAGCGACAGTACCACTGAAACCAGCCACGCGGATCCTCCGGATAGATCCAACCCTTTGCCTTCCAGTACCACAATGGTTTCGAAGCGTTAATTAAGAAAAAATTCAGTTCTGCGCGTTGCTTTTCGTGACAAAGCTTCGCGTTCAAAAACCAATCAGCGGGAAACTCATCCGTACAATCAGTCAGATATTTGCCTCCGAACACACCCAGCGCGAGCATTTCCTTCGGGGTCAGTTCCGGGAGGAACAACGGATCGAAATTCTCGCCCTCGTTTTCAGATAGGACATATTCATACCCGCTCTGCATCAGATCTTCAACAAGGATTTTATCTCCCCGCACACTCACACTCCCCGTCTTTCGTTACAATAACTATAGTGCATAAATATCTTTTTTATAGTATTTTTATCTTCATGTCTGAAAAATGCTATAAATGCTTTCGACCGGTCAAAACCTGCTACTGTTCCTCACTCACAACGGTGGAAACAGGAATTAAATTTGTTTTTCTGATGCATCCCAAAGAAGCTTTCAAGCAGAAAACAGGAACTGGCCGACTCGCATCGCTTACACTCATAGATTCAGAGATCATTATTGGTATTGATTTTACCAAAAATGAACGGCTCAATGCCCTCATCAGTGGAGAAGGTGAATTTGCGAGCTATTTTCCGGTAGTCCTATATCCTGCAAAGGACGCGTACTTCACCGATACACCCGCCTTCCGCGATGCGATCGGCGAGCGGCAACTTCTGGTGATTGTGGTGGATGCCACCTGGTTTTTTGCTCAAAAAATGGTAAATCTCAGTACCAATCTTCATGGCCTACCAAAACTTTCTTTTAAGAATGAATATCGCTCCCAATTCATCATCAAACTGCAGCCCGATCCGGCATGCCTTTCAACAATAGAGTCCTCATACTATCTGATAGAGGAGCTGAAGAACGCAGGAATTGCACGCGCCGATGCCGATCAGTCTGGCCTGATGCGCGTGTTTCACCAGATGGTCGAATTCCAGCAACTCTGCACGCAGACCCGCCACGAGGCAGAAGCGGCAGAGCTCAATCCGGAACTGTTCGACTGATCCTATTCGAGCGTCAAGGTTGTAAGATAGTTTTCGTACGCCTTCTGTGTTTCGATAACTGACTTTCGGGCACTATCTATCTGGCCTGCCAGAGAATCAATTTCAGTATCCGCCTGGGTCAATTTTTTCAGGTACTCCTTGCCCTGTTGGGTATCGTTCCCGGCAGCTTGCAGATTCTTTCTGATGCGATCCTGTTCAGTAATTTTTTCGGTACGTTTTGTCTCGAGAATTGTTTGGACTGTTTTCGCATCTTCAGCTTTACGTTTAAATTCCATGGCCTTTTCAAGAGCCGCCTTGACTTTCTGCGGAATATCCCGATTTGAAGTGTAATACACGAAGGAATCGAGACGAAGCTGCGAGAGCACGACCGTTTCCTGTACCGGAGAGATCTCCTTCACCTCGAAACGTGCTTCGCCGCCTGCAGGAAGAGACATATTGAAACGGTACAACGAATCGGTCTTGTCCCGGTATATGACAGGCGACACAAGGGAAGATCCCTGCGTAATCGGATGCTCGATCACAATGGTCCGTGAACGTGCAGAGGCGTTCTTGAAGAAATAGGTTTTAAGGTGGGTATACCGCCGGGTTATCGTCATAATGCCCTTAGTAACCGTGACACTGACCGTCTCCTGTGTGGAGGAAGGATTCACACTCCCTGTTACCGACAAATCCTCTCCGAACGCGATGATTCGCTTATCGTTCTCGGGGAAAAACTCGATCAGCGCATCGCCTGCATAAATCCCGTCATCGAACACGGTAATAGGTCCGGCCGGCAGTTTCATTCCGGTAGAGTTCGATACATCCGCACAGAGCATCGGATGTATCATGCCGCCACCCTGTGCCTTCGCACCAGAAAACACTGAAATCTTTTCTGCCTTAACTGCAGATTCGACGAGTGGAATCATCGCACTCCGCTGGCGGGCAAGAGTCACTGGATTGCGCACGGTAAACTCGAACTGATCTCCTGCGGATCGCGCTACTGTTGTCTCGATCATACCACCGCTTACGCTGTTCTGTTTTTTCGAGTCTACCGCACTGCGTCCTACTGCCTTGGCAGCAGATTCGGCCATTATAGGGGCAGGGGCTGCCATTTCATCCATAGAGCCGGCGAATTCTTCGGTGTACATCATATTGTCATAACCGGATTCATACGTTTGCGCTTCGGCAATTCCCGCTATCGAAAGGGGAAGAACCGGGCGAGCCAGATACAGCGGCGCGTACAGTTTTTGGATGAACGATACCGGTCTGCCGGTCACGAGCGAAAGCGCTACTCCATTCCAGTCCATGTTTCCTGCATTATCGACAATCGCCCAACCCTGTAACAAAGGCTTGTCGCCTGCAAGGTCGAGGCGGTAAGACGCCTTCCATACCGGCGAAGCGATCACATAGCCGAGCGTCACGTTTCGCTCACCTTTTCCCGGTAGATTAACCTGCAAGGTCCGGGTCTGTGTATCGCGGGACGAGATGATCAAATCAAGCGCGCGGTCAAGATCAACAGCAATCTTGCGATCGGTGAAGGAAAAAATCGAAATTTCAGAAAGGGCGATCACGCGAAGGCCATCTTTCGTAAAAAGAGACAGCCAAGCCCCAGCAGGGATTTTTTCCGTTTCTCCGCGCATCTCGACACCGACGATTCTGCCGGTAATCTCCATAGGTGCGGACACGCGCAGTTCTGCCCCACGCAGGCCCGAAAGCAGCTCGGCCATTCCCGGATTCCCCGAAAGGTCTATTTTGAGACTCTTAAGGGTGCGAAACAGGGTATCTTCAGATGAATAGCTCACTGATGGAGATACCGATTCGGGATCTCCAATCACCAAGGATTTGAGCACATCATCTACCGCCGTAAGGTCAAACTGGAGGGTCGCTTGGGTATCGCCTCGAACAGTGCCGGAATGCTCGAAAAACCCCACCCCCGACGAAAAAAGTGCCACTTTTGTTACGGGAATGTCGGTTATCGGTGCACTTTGGGCGAAAAAGGCAAAGGAGCTACTCAATAGCAATGCTGCGCATACGGCAATTTTCAGTTTTTTATCATTTTTGGTCATGTGTTCCTCCTGCAGAACTCTTCAATTTTTTCCATATATAGAGATGGAGCATAAAAATATGCGCCAATATGAGGCGCACCCGGTATAACAACAACGCTCCCGCTTCCGCGTTTCAAAGTTTCGTTTAGCATATGCCTAACTTGCCCGATGGGAACGAGTTGATCCTGCTGTCCGTGAAACAATAGAAGCGGGAGGTCTATCTTGGCAAGTTGCTTTTGAGGATTCATCGCCGAAAAGGAAACGCCGCTCAGGATAAAACAGGCCACGCTCGTTCCCCGCAAAATACTCCAGACCAGAAAACGACTTCTTACGACGAGTTGCAAAAGGCGACTAAAGGTCGCTTCATACGAAGCGTAACTGGAATCGGCGATTATGCCTCTGACCGGTGAAGGAACCTGTTTTATCCGCTCACTATACAAGAGCACCGCTGCACCACCCATCGAAACCCCGTGCAGCCAAATTTCTGGTGCCTTGAATCGGCAAATGAGAACATCGATCCACAGACCTAAATCCGAAGATTCGCGCACACCCATGGTTCTTTTCGTCCCTTCGCTTTCCCCGTGCGACCGTTGATCAATAGAGAGCACATTCCAACCCTTTGCATGATATTCCTCTGCCAGATATCCCATACCTGCCGCCGAATCATACATGCCATGAACGATCAGAACCGTCTTGCCACGCGCAGGGGAGGAAGATTCCCAATAAAAAGCTGATAACTGCAGGCCATCCGCCGAAGGTATGGTAAGAGTTGTAAAAAGATTCTTATCTTGGTTTACATACCAGCGAGCTTTTGCTTCGTTCAGCGGTTTCATTATAACCGGATCACGTGTATGGGCCTGAAGAAGAGTATTACTTTCTGCCCGATTCATGCTTTTCATCTCGAGCGAAACATGGTTGGTTGTCAGTGTGGATAGATACACAATAAGACCTGCGGCTACAGAAAAAAGAGTCCAACCGAACAAAGCTGCAGAAAAAATGGCGATGGCCATTCTTAAAAACTCATCCATACGACTTCCTTACTCCCGATTATATCCTTCCAGGACAGTTTTCAACAATATATCCACAAGAAATCCACCTTTTATAAAATAGTCAGTATATTACAATTATACTATTTGAACGGTTCATATCCCGCAGGAGGAAAACACTCATGTTTTTTGATCAGTACTATCTTGTTCTCGTGGTTCCGACACTTATCCTCTCCATAATCGCCCAGTTGCTGGTCAAATCAACCTTTGCCCGCTATTCAAAAATATCCAGCCGCCGGAATATCACGGGGGCCGATACCGCACGCATTCTCATGCGCAGCAACAGCATTGCAGATGTCAAGATAGAAGAAGTCGCCGGCACTCTTACCGACCACTACGACCCATCATCCAAGATTCTCCGGCTTTCCCGCCCCGTATACGGAGAAAGCTCTATCGCTGCCATCGGTGTAGCCGCACACGAAACGGGGCACGCGATCCAGCATGCGACGGGCTACGGACCTCTTGCCCTTCGCAGCTATCTTGTCCCTGTCGCGAATATTGGTTCTGCCTTCGGACCGTATCTGGCTATCGCAGGCCTGTTCTTTGGCATCCCCCTCCTTCTCAACGCAGGGATTCTTCTCTTCAGCGGAGCAGTCCTCTTTTACCTCATAACTCTTCCCGTTGAATTTAACGCATCAGGAAGAGCAATCGCCATCCTGCGAAACAACGCCGTTCTTTCCGACGATGAGCTGGACGGAGTAAAAAAAGTACTTACTGCGGCAGCTATGACCTATGTCGCCTCGGCCCTCACTGCAGTTGCGAGTCTCCTCCGACTCGTTCTGTTATCCCGCAAGCGCCGTGATTAGAAAAATCCGGACGGGTATGGTATACTCATAGTCAAATGAATACAAAAGAAACCGCCGACGCGCTGATCTCCGGACTTTCATCTGTTATTCGCGGCAAAAAGCCACAACTTGAAGTTTTTGTCGCTTCCTACCTCTCCGGAGGCCATGTGCTGGTGGAGGATGTGCCGGGTCTAGGCAAAACCACCTTGGGTAAAACCCTCGCCCGCCTCATAGGCTTGTCGGATGAACCCGTGGCTATCCCGGCAGTTTTCAAAAGAATCCAGTTTACTCCCGATCTTCTACCGTATGACATTACCGGCGTGGACATCTTCAATCCCCTCGAACATAAATTCGAATTTATACCAGGCCCGGTCTTCTGCGATATACTGCTCGCGGACGAAATCAATCGAACAACACCGAAGGTCCAATCGGCACTTCTTGAGGTCATGGCGGAAAAACAGGTCACCTCGGGCGGAAATACACGCCCCGTTAACAAGCTGTTTTTTGTTGTCGCAACCCAGAATCCGATCGAATCTGAAGGAACCTATCCCTTACCCGCCGCCCAACTTGACCGCTTTATGCTCCGGCTCAGCCTTGGCTATCCTGACGAACACGCCGAAGCCGCCATCCTTCACGAGGATCCAGCCGAAACTATTCTACCTACAATACGCCCGGTGGTATCTGTTTCAGATATTCTTGCAGCTCGACAAGAGCAAAAGGGCGTGTACTGTCACCCGGCCCTCGAGCAAGCGCTGATTTCACTCGTACGCGCCACCAGAACCAACCCGGCATTTCTTCTCGGGGTTTCCCCGCGCGGAATGCTTCATTTCCTCCACGCAGCCCGATCCCTCGCCCTGGTTCGAGGCCGTTCCTGGATAGAAGACGGAGACATCCAGGACCTCGCTGTTCCGGTGCTCTGCCATCGCATTATAGCCAAGGATTCACGCACCGATATATCGCAGATCGTCTCCCGCCTTGCGACAGACATCCTGCACAAAATCGATACAAAAACAGACTGGTCAAAAGGTCCGCCCACTGATGCCCGGCCCTGATAAAATTCGCGTCTCTTTTATAACCGCTACCGGCCTGATTTATGTGTTAGGAAGCCTCGCCTTCCTTGTCGCAGGTATTTTCCGTGGGGAACTTATCGCCACGATCAGTGGTGTTTCGCTTCTTTCCTTCGCACTTTTTTCTTGTCTTATGGCCTTACTCGCGCGCTTCGCCTGGCGAAATACAGCATTTTCAGCCGAATGGATACATACCGGTCTCTTCAGAGTCAATCTCTGCAATCCAAAAAAAGACTCTTTCATTTCACTTTTTTTTTCCGAAATTCTTTATTGTCTTGATTACGCTACTTCTGACACACTTGGAGCCGGCAGGCTTTTTTCGGTCAGAGTCCCGCTTTCAGAAATTGTTTCCGACTATACCATCCCTCTACCGCCCCGGGGTATCTACACAGCCTCGAATCCTCATCTGCAAATCAGTGACTACACGGGCTTTTTCATCTTCGTCATACGATTACCCACTGTCGATCTCGCCGCACCACTCATCGTTCCGAGCGCCCCAGAAGCAGAACCGAAAGTAACCTTCCCTCCGGGAAAAACTGGACTCACCCGGGGGAAAAGCTCTTTCAAGCGCTCGGAAGACCTGTACTAAACCAGAAACTACCAACCGGGAGACGATCCGCGCAAGATAAATTGGAAGGTTTATGCCCACTCGGGAGAACTATCGATTCGACAAGGAGAACTCCTCCCGCCGCCGGCAAACGAATATGTATTCGTGCTCTGCAGCCGGATGGCAAAACAGCCAACTCCTGAAGAAAAAGACCGCTATGATATTCTGCTCGCCCGGGCAGCATGCTTAGCTTCTCTCCTTATCTCTAAAAACAGAACAGTCACAATCCTTACCTCGAACCGCCAGAATCAACTTTGGAGCAACTCGGTGTATCCCTCCGACACCGGAGCGGCAGAAGCAACGGTTAGAAACTTTTCCTTTCCACAACTCGATCCGAAAGCCCTCTCCGCGGAACAACTTCTTGCATCCGCCCCCGAACAAGCAACGTGCCTTCTTTTTTCCATGCCCGCCCAGCTTTCAGATATTCGTCTCCCCCATTCGGTGGCCACACAGATGACGGTATATATAGGGCCTATACTCGAACAAAGCAAATCTTATTCCCTCTCCCAAAAACTACGTTCTTTCATTTTCATCCAGCCGAAGGAAAAGACCTTGACAAATACAAACGTCGCAAATCTGACCTTTAAGAACACCGAAAGTCGCCTTAAAAAGGAAGGCTTCAATGTCCAAAAGATTTGATCTTCCCTTCATTTTACGCCTCGTTTCCTTCACCCTGCTCTTCGCCGTTCCCGGTTTATACATTCCAGAAATTTTACCGCTTTTTATCCTTCCATTAAGTGCAGTCGCAGTCATCCTCGTAACGCACGTTTTTCACCGCTACAGATTCAAAATTCTTCCCGCCATACTCATTGCTTCTTTTATTCTGCTCCTGCTCGTTTCGTTAGCCCGTCTCATTTTGGTGCGAGTACACACCACTACAGCCGATAGCATCCTCCTGCATTTACGTCTTGCTTCCTGGCTCTTCCTTTCAACAACTATCACCACCTGTCTTTTCACGCTTTTTCATCAGCGTTCAGGAATATGGCGTCACCTCGAACCACTAGTTCTCACTGCATTCCTCTGCATTCTGTTTTGGTCCCAGGGAAATCATCAGTTGACCCTATTTTCGCATCCTATACACGCCTCTTTTTTCATTCTCATTTTCATGATTCTCCAACTTGTTCAGCTTCTGACCGTTTCGCACTCTGGACGCAGGCAACTGACAGCCCTACTCGCGTACCTTCCGGTCCTTCTCGTGGCAGTGTTCCTGATAATCCGTGCATACAATGCCCTGTCGGTAACAAATAATGGTGGACTTATCCAGCCAACCCTGTTTCGTTTCGATTTTTCACCGTATCTGTCGCTCCAGAGTGAAATCAAGATGAACGACAATCTGGTCCTAATTGTCCGCACCCGGGAAGAAAACGCGAACAATCTCTTGCGCCGGGTATATCTTTCCGGGTGGAGTCCCCGCAAGGGATTCTACGAGGCTGATGCGCCAGGAGAAGATCCACAAATCAAAGAAGTACCCAAAAAAACGGAGAATCTGCCGCATCGGACCTTTCAGCTCCGTTCTCCTGCTGAACAGGAATATTTTATTGTTAATTTTGATCCAGCATCCCTGATAGCGATGGATTATCCTGTAACCGTAACACCCTACCAGCTTTGGAATTCCGCAGCCTTCAATGGCGCCTATGCGGTAACGAGCGAAAGCACCGGTTTTATCCCCTTTGAGCTTTTTGACAGCCCCGGGCCGACAGGAAAAGAGACAGAAGGCCTCGGATCCGAAGCCCTGAAATTCTATACTACTCTTGATCCCGAAAACCGCGCGCTCCTTGAAGAACTGGCCCTTTCCCTCACATCTCATATACCCGGCTACTACGACAAGATTCTCGCTCTTTCGACATGGCTCCGTGATGGTGATTTTCGCTATTCTCTTAAACCCGGACTTGCGCCGGACGGAAACCAACTCCAGTTTTTTTTGTTTACTTCAAAAAAAGGCTACTGCACCTATTTTGCGTTCTCACTCTGCCTGATGCTCCGCAGCATTGGAATCCCATCCCGTGTTGCTGCAGGGTTTTTCATCCAGCCGGATTCAGGTGCACTCGACTATTATCCAGTGCGTGCAAACATGGCACATGCCTGGGTTGAAGCATTCTTCCCCAAATACGGATGGATTGCCTTCGATCCCACCACAACGCAAATGGCCGAAGGCGAGGAAATCTTGTTCAGCAACAATCCGGGTGGGGATGAATTCATACAGCTCCTGAATGAAATTATCGACAAAAGAAACCTTCTCACCACCGCATCAGGCGACAGCATAGAAAATGGCTCGGAAAAATCCCTTGGCCGGTTTTGGGCACTTCTTTTTTCGGACATTAAACACGGCATCCTGTTTTTTACAATCCTCTCCCTTCTCCTCGTCCTTCCCTCTCTAGCTCTGTATCGCACCCTTGTTCTTCGGTATTCCCGAAATTGCCGGAAAGTCGTTCTCCTGGCTACCGGCCGGATGTACAGCTTGCTGTGTGGTAAAGGAAAACGGTCAAAACCGGATCAAAGCCGTCGCGCCTACATCCTTTCACTAAACGATCCCGATGCTTTTGCTCTGTTTGAACTGGCGCAAAAAGCAAGATATGCTCCATCTTGTACAAGGGAGGATGGTCAAGAAGCCAAAAAGCTTCTTTCCAAAATAAAATTACGATACAAGACCTTCCGCCTCTTTTTCGGCCTGTTTCTTCTTTTTATAACAGTCTATTCCGCCATGCCCTTACAAGCCGAAACCGCCCCCGAACTCCTGTCCCGCGCACAGGAAGCCCTTACCACCGAAAATTGGGAAACTGCCATATCAATTTTGTCCGAAGGAATACGTTTGTATCCCGATGACGCATCCTTTCATTATTCGCTCGGAAACCTGTATTTCAATAAAAGCCTTTATGCACCTGCTTTCAAAGAATTCCTTTTAGCACAAAATCTTGGTTTTTCAAACACAGAAATGTATTCCCGTCTTTCAGATACCGCAGGTTTTCTCAACAAAGACGAAGATGCGCTTGCTTTTCTCAAAAAGTACCTGGAATCTTCACCCGAAGATCTCTATGCTTGGTCAAATTTTGGCTGGCTTTGCTATAAAACACATCGCATCGATGAAGGAATTTCCAATCTCCGTTCTATTGTCGAAACAAGGGGACCCGACAGCAACATCTATGTCGGACTTGGAAATCTGTACACTGCCGCGTTCAATTACGCAGAAGCGAACAAATACTATACCCTCGCCATCCGTATGGCAGAAGAAAAAAAACAGACCTACCTCGCCTCGATTTATTATTACAACCGCTCAATATTGGAAGAAGTCTTTTACCAGTTCGATATGGCATATGAGGATACCGCAAAGTCCCTCGAAGCGTCACCTCGTTCTTCGGGTTACCTCATGCAAGGTGAACTCGAACTCAGGCGGCTAAATTTCAAGGCTGCCTTCAGCCATTACCTGAAAGCCTTTTCGCTTGATTCAACACCACTTGCCGCGCTCGGTCTAGCCGATACTCTTATCCAGGCAGGATATCCAAACGAAGCAGAGCGATATCTCCAGGCAGTACAAAAAAAGGTAGATTATTCCTGGATTGCCAACTATGGAACAACCATCACCCAGTATCGTGCAGATTTGCAAAAAATCTACCTGGATGTGTACAAATACCGCTCAGTACAAGAAAAAAGAAAAGTTGTCCACAGTTTATCCACATTCATTTCTCGCAGCTGGAATCGAAGCAGGTACGCTCTCTACCAGTGGTACCATGAAGCGATGTACCGTATACAGAATAAGAACGTCGCGCGTCACTATGAAACAAGCGAAAAAGAATACAGTCGGATCACTGGCCTCGGCCTTTACGTCAATAGTTTCTATTTTATTGCTTTCGACGGCTGGCAAAAAACGGCGGTGCCGTATCTTGATCGAGCGGCAAAAATCGAGACCGGATATGTAGATGCTGCAAAACCTTCTTATTTATTTGAACAAGGTGCACTAAAAAACGATATTTCACTTCTTGATACGGCAATTTCGACCCTGAATCCAGTCTGGGAACGCCAATACCTGTCAAAAGCCCTTGCGACACGTATTTTGCTTACACCCAAATCAGATACCGTGCTTAAAAATGCATACAGCCCCGATCTGTATGAGCTTGATCCTTCTGCTTTTTTGTACAATGATTTAAATCTTCCTGTCCACTACATAGTCACAGAAAGTGAATCTCCGTTTACTCAAAAAGCAGCTACAAAAATCAAGAAACTCTTGTCTGGCAAAGGATTTCCGCCTGCAGATTCCTCTCGTTTCGAGCTTATCATTGAGGTCTCTAAAACAGCTTCAACCCTCACTCTCAAAAATAGAAACACAAATCGCACAATTTATGCACAAGTTATCCACAAAAAATCGCCTTCCAATACGGAAATCGCAGAATTAATAAATTCCTTCACTCAAAAAGCTTTTCGGACTGATCTTGGAATTTAAAGCCAAAAAAACTCTTTTTATTTGACCGCAAGCAATTCAAGATCGAACGTTATGAACGAATTTCCTGGAATTGCACCCGGGGCTCCAGCTGCTCCGTATGCTAGTTCCGGAGGAATAATGATTGTGCGTTTTTCGTTGAGTTTCATTTCAAGGGCCTGTGAGTCAAATCCTGGAATAAGTTGTCCACGTCCAACCTGAAATTCGAGCGGCGCATGCATGTCAGAATCATCGAATACGGTGCCATTAAGCAGAGAACCCTTATATTTCATGGTCAGAGTTTGTCCGGTCTTGAGTGCGGCCCCTGAACCTTCCCGTGTGACGATATAATAGACACCTGACTCGGCTTTTAAGGCATTCGGCCATTTCTTCTTGATTTGTTCGATCGTATCTTTCTGGGCAGATTCAAGAGACACTTTTTCGCGGTTGGAGGTTCCCGCGAGATAAGTATTGAAATCAGTCTGGGTCGCGGAAAAAGCCTTCGCTTCAGAACCGCGGCGCACTATCTTGAGCGTCACTATCTTGTCGTTGGCTGCAATGGCGTTCACCACATCCTGTCCTTCGATAACCTTTCCGAAGATCGTATGCTTTCCGTCAAGCCAGGGCGTCGCCACATGAGTGATAAAAAACTGGCTGCCGTTCGTACCGGGACCCGAATTGGCCATCGAAAGGATCCCGGGACCGTCATGTGTCAGGCTTGAGTCAAACTCGTCGGGAAAGCGATAACCAGGACCGCCCGTACCTTTTCCGAGCGGATCTCCTCCTTGAATCATAAAATCCTTAATCACTCGATGAAAAATCAGACCATCGTAGTAGGGCTTGCCCTTCGTCACGTCAAACGTACCTTCGGCCAAACCGACAAAATTGCATACAGTAAGCGGTGTTTTCTGGAAAAAAAGTTCGAGAACGATCGTTCCTTTATTCGTTTCCATCACCGCAAACATACCGTCTCTATCAATAGCTGCTACACCGTTTTTTTCACTCATTGTTGTCTTGTCTCCTGTTTGTGCGGTATTTCCGCCGATAATAATTGCTGCCGCAGTTGCACTACCCACAATAACCAATAATAATAAGCCTACCAGTAAAATTTTCATCTTGAGTGTCATACGGTGTATTTCCTTGTTGCTGACACTGCCTTGTGCCAGTGTTGCATCCTGTTTTTTCTGTCCTTTTCGTTCATTTGAGGCTCGAACCTTTGCTTTATTATCCATTTCTGCTCAATTTCCTCCATGCTTTTCCAAAAACCACACTGAAGCCCTGCCACATACGCGGCTCCAAGAGCGGTGATTTCGCCAATGTGCGGCAGCAGAACAGGTATCCCCGAAATATCTGACTGATATTGCATAAGGAAAGTATTCGCTGTTGCCCCTCCATCTGCCTTGATCAGTTCGACAGGATTGCCATAATCGGCGCTCATGGCCTCGAGGAGGTCCTCGGATTGGTACGCGATGCTTTCAAGGGCAGCCCGCACAATATGCGCCTTATTAACGCCCCGGGTGATCCCAAGTATGGAGCCCCGCGTATCAGGATCCCAGTACGGAGCACCAAGTCCGACAAAAGCCGGCACAACAATCACACCGTTCGAGTCGGGAACCGAGCGGGCAAGTTCTTCGGATTCAGGTGCACTCAGAATAAATTGCATTTCGTCCCGCAGCCATTGAATGACAGCACCACCAATAAATACGGAGCCTTCCAAGGCATAGGTAGTTTTGTTACCGATTTTCCAGGCAATTGTCGTCAATAAATTATTCTTGGACCTGACCGGTGTGTTTCCCGTGTTGAGCAGGGTAAAACAGCCGGTTCCATAGGTGTTTTTAGCCATACCCGGCTTGTAACAGGCATGTCCAAATAGAGCAGCCTGCTGGTCACCCAAAACACCGGTTACCGGAATCGCACAGCCGAAAAATTCAGGTTTGGTTGTGCCAAAATCTGCCGCACTTGCAAGCACTTCCGGCAATATCTGTGGCGGAATTCCCAACAACGACAGAAGGAGGGGATCCCATTTCTCTTCGTGAATATTAAACATAAGGGTCCGGGATGCATTCGTCACGTCAGTCACATGGCGTCCAGTAAGATTCCACATAAGCCAGGAATCGATAGTACCGAACAGAATTTTTCCGTTTTCGGCAAGGGCTTTTAGAGCAATATTTTCTCGGAAAAGCCAGGTTAATTTGGTGCCTGAAAAATAGGGATCAAGCCGTAACCCGGAACGCTTACGAAATTCTTCCTCATGGCCTGCATCAATTAGTTCTTCACAAATGGAAGTGGAGCGTCTGCATTGCCAAACGACAGCATTATACACCGGCTTGCCACTATCTCTATCCCACATGACGACCGTTTCCCGTTGATTCGTAATTCCTATAGAAACAATCTCGTCAGGCCTTATACCGGCCTTAGCGATAGCCTCGCGGGCAACAGAAAGCTGTGTTTCCCAAATTTCTTCGGGATCATGTTCAACCCAGCCCGGAGCCGGATAGAATTGAGTAAAAGGTTTTTGGGCTTTCGCCACAAGTTGACCTTCATGGTCAAACAGAATGGCTCTCGACGAGGTTGTTCCCTCATCAAACGAAAGAATATATCCCTGTTTATTGCTTTTCATACTCTTTTACAAACCATTTATATATTGCGTCCGCACGGGCCGAAAAAGAAGATGTGATTTTACCCTCGATTCCCGGAATGGCCATAAAATCGGCTTTAGTCAGATTATATACCAGCAACCAGTCTCCCATATCCTGAACGATAAGCGAAACACGCAGTTTATCCGGTTGTATCAACTTAAAGAAACTATAACTCATTGCATCGACGTTTAAAGAGAAAAAGGCTACAGAATCGGTTGTTTGCCGCCAAGAATAGCGGTATACATATTCACCAAAAGTCAGATCTTTTTGGAGCGCAAAAGCCGAAATGCCGTCTGCCGATCCGTCAAGTGGATCAGAAAGCCGTTTTTTCGAAACAGGCGAATCGATAATGTATGATTTCTCATACAACGTACGCATTTTTTTCCGGCTGTTAGAATAATACTCGATCCCTTCCAGTTTCGAAAGTGACCGGAGTATCACCGAAATCTGGTCGGTGTCTTTACCCGGGAGACCCTGCTTTTGTGGTGTTTTTTTGTACAGATACAATGTTTCTATAAAAAATGGTGCCTCGTCGCCTTTCCAGAAGGCCACCGCCTCCCCGGCGAGCGTAGTCGAGGGAACAAGAGTGGGGTTTATTCCTTTTTGGCGATAAACAGTATTCTGCACTGTCCCCTGTTCAAGCAATCCGGTAACGACAACAGAAGAAAACTGTCGCGACAGAAGCTCCTTTAAATCGGCTGCAGAAATTCCGACCGCGAAAAGAGTACACAGGATAACAGCACAGAATCGCTTCATTTATCTCCCCTTGAAGAAGACTCGAACCTGCTTATAGAGACCTTCTCCCTCACTCTTTGTGTCCACGTCCCCGATATCATTCAGGGTCGTATGAATAAGGCGACGTTCAAAAGGATTCATGGGTTCGAGCAGCATGGAACCACGAGTAGTACGCACCCGGTCGGCGGTGGTGTAAGCAAGGCGCACGAGTGATTCCTCGCGGCGAATGCGATAATTTTCGGAATCGAGGATAATCCGTGTGTCTTCCTGCCCGAGTCGTCCTGCATACACATTAGCAAGAAGCTGAAGTGCGTCGAGGTTCTTTCCTTTTCTGCCGATCAGGATCGACGAGCTACGCGAGGTGAGTCGAAGTCCGATTTTCTTATCCTCTCGAGACATTACTTCAACAGTAACGTCATATCCCATTTTCTCAATCATGGAAACGATAAAGTCGATCATAGATTTTTCAAAATCATCTTTCGGAAGCGGGTCCTGGAACAGGCTTTTGCCTTTGGGCATGGCGCCATCAAATTCTGAATCAACGCGTTCTCCGCGCTCTTTCCGTTCGGTGCGTAACGGCTGTTTTTTTACCGCATCATCCGTGTGCACACAAATACGTACAAAACCTTTTTTGAAAATACTGTTCTTCTGTGTTTCAAGAATTTCTACGTCGAACTGGTCTTTTTCAAGTCCC
This sequence comes from Treponematales bacterium, assembly GCA_038248875.1. Taxonomy (GTDB): domain Bacteria; phylum Spirochaetota; class Spirochaetia; order Treponematales; family Treponemataceae; genus Teretinema. The sequence goes on along the minus strand of JBBRWY010000002.1, from coordinate 75,953 downwards.
AGCTCGGCAGCAGCAAGCTCTATGGCTTCTTTTTCTGTTTTTCCTTCATATTCATATGTCATATACACGCTCCTGGCGAATTTATGTTTTTATTTAACCAGTTTCAAGACACTGTTTTTTTTGTTCTTCTTGCTGTGCATCATCTTGTTAATCAACACCTGCTGTCCGAGAGTAAGTATATTCGAGAACGTCCAGTAAATGAGCAATCCGGCCGGTGCATTGTAGAAAATGAAGAAGAAAAAAATCGGCATTCCGTACATCATCATTTTCATTGACGAGTTCTGTTGGCTCGAGGTAGGGGTCTGGGTAACCTTACCGAAAAGCAACTGTGAAATGACATAGATGACCGGAAGGATTCGAAGTACTGTCCATCCGAGGAAAGGTACAGTGAAAGGTAAATTCATGACACTGTCACCCTGTGAGAGATCGGGAATCCAACCGGGGATGAACATCGCACCACGAAATTCAAAATAATTGTTGAACAAATTGTACATCGCAAATATCAGCGGGAACTGAATCAAAAGAGGGAGGCAGCCGGACATCGGATTATAGCCTGCGGTCTTGTAAAACTTCGCCATTTCCTCGTTCATCTTCGCCGAATTGTCTTTATACTTTGTTTGTATTTCTTGAATCTTGGGTTGCAGTTCTTGCATCTTGAGCGTGGATTCACTGCTCTTCTTGGTCAGCGGAAACAGCACAATGCGCATTAAAATGGTCAGAATAATGATTGAAACACCCCAGTTCGGAATGATCTTATAGAAAAACTCCATCAGCCATTTAAGAACGACCTCAAGCGGCCCGAGAATTCCACTACTTTCAACAATCATGTCGATCTTGGTATCAGATAGTTTCCAGGGATTGTTTGTAACTGTATTATACTTTGTCAGATATTTTTCGGTACGCGGACCGATATAGAATTTCCAGGAGTCGGTATTCCGGCTGGCGTTAATAAAGGAACGGGTTAAAAAAATCTGTGAAGCTGAAGTATCAGCGTTCGGTGAAATAGCAGAATACACCACGCTCTGAAGAGGTGCAGAAGGTAGTGCGATCAGTGTGAAATATTTACCACCAACGCCTGCCCAGGTAACACTTTCGTTGACCAATTTGGTCTGGCCTGCATTAAGGGTGGTAGTCTTTTTCTTTCCGGCAAGAAGGTGATAGAAACGCCGGTATTCATATTTGTCCTGCTTGGCATTCCACTGCGGCCCGATTTGAGGAGGGGTCTTAATCGTATAAGCCGCCTGACCAAACTGGAGTCCCTGAAAGGAACTGTCGCCGTCAACGGTAATCTGCAGATCAAACATATAATCATCCGGCAGGAACGTATACTGCTTTACAAGGGTAAAGGTTCCGGTCGACCCATCCTGGTTCTTTACGCTGAACGAACGGTAAAACCCGATGGAATACTCATTAATTTTCTTTACCTTAAAAAGCTGATCAACCGGCGTACCATTGGCATCACCAAGTAGCAGTGAAAAAGCACGGTTTTTGTCGGTGACAAACTCTGCCATCTCGACGCCTTCTTCCCGTTCGGTATGTGCTTTCAGCTTATAAGAAACAATGTCTCCACCGCGGTTCGTAAACTTGATGGAAGCAAGCTTTGTATCGATGACAAATGTTTCTTCGTTTAAAGATTCATCACTGACATCCGTGGGAACAGAAACAATAATGTCCTCAACCGGGGTTTGATCTGTTATCACGCTTGTCGTATTAGAAGATTTTGCGGTAGTAGTAGAAGGTAATACGGTTTTTTGCGCTTGAGGCTCATTTGTTGTCGGGAAAAATTTGGCCTGTATAGTAAAACCGCCAACGATTACGAGAGTCGAAAGAACAATAGCGAAAATAGTATTCTTGTCCATACTGTAAGCTCCTTTACAAGTTAAGGTACTGGATCATAACCGCCTTCATGAAAAGGATGGCAGCGTAGAATACGTTTTGCGGCAAGATATGCTCCTTTGAAAGGACCATGACGAGTTATCGCTTCGTATGCATACGCAGAGCATGTCGGATAATATCTGCAGGCAGAGGGAAGGAGGGGGGATATTGCTTTTTGATACACGCGGATAAGTCCGCACATCAGAAGTTGAAGCAGTTTTTTCATGTATTTTCCGTCCAGAGTCCGGCCTTGCGGAAAAGAACAGGGATCTGCTCTTTTCGCTCGGAAAAACTGTCTTTCCCCGGAAAAATCAAAACCGTCAAATCAAAACCGTTAATAATGTGCTGTTTGATCAAACGATAGGATTCACGACTCAAGCGTCTTGAATGATTCCGTTCAACGGCGTTACCGTACCCGCGCGGAAAAGTAAAAACTATCCTGTTCCGCTCCAACCCGTTAGCCAGGACAAACAATTTTGCCCCGTCGCAGCTATATTTTTTCCCTTTCCGGAAAACAGTCTGAATCACTGAGGAACGCTTCAGGCGTTCCGCTTTAGAAAAACCCGAGCGTTTCACTGCTCATCACTGATTAATAAGGTTTCTTTTCGTCGGAAGCACTGAGTTTGGAACGACCCTTTGCTCTTCTGCGTTTCAGAACAAGGCGACCACCGCGGGTGGCCATACGGGCGCGAAAACCAAATCTGCGGGTACGCTTTACTTTACTAGGCTGATATGTCCGTTTCATGGATTTATAGACTCCTTTATTTGTAAGAACCCTGACTTTACAATAAAGACCGGTTCAAATGTTATCGTTTTCCCGATACAACAGGCAACGCAGTATACATTTTACCGTATTGCAGGTCAAGTATTTCAAAAACGCTATGCGGTCGGTTTTCCCTTTTTGATGCTTTTTTTGAGGTTTTCCAACACCGCTTTCAATTCACTGTTCATGTCGTCAGGCAAGTCAACGTCGATATCCAGTTCCTCGACTCGCGGAAGCCCCGCCCCGACAGCCACGTTCTGTTTTTCATACGGTGTTTTACATTCTGACACCACACGCATGATCACGTTTTTTATCTGTAGGTCGGGATAACTCCGGGAAAGCCCGTTCATAATTTGTTTCTTACAAAATTGAATCTGCTGACTCCAGCCCGGATGGTCGACTTCGACAATAACCGTACCCCGATCCACATCGACAACTTTGCTGTGAGCTGCAATCTTGTCTCCTACAATTTCCTTCCAGCTTTTCACGAACGAATTGGCCTGCTCCATTCCGGCGGAATCAAAACCCGAAAAAAGGGATGTAATCAATTCGGAAGCTTTCCTGAATTCCTTACTCACTCCATTTTCCTCCGCTCAGATGATACAGTTTAGTTGTCTTTTTTTTATATCGTTCGTAAGGTTCTCCCGGCAAAAACGTGCAGAACAACTGATCATATGCAGGAAGAAGGGCGGTAAATCGCTGTCTTTTGTCCGGATCAAGCTCCAGCATCACATCATCCATAAGGAGGACAGGCAGACGTCCGGTCACTTCCGTATAAAAACTTGCCTGCGCAGTTCGTAACAAAAGGGATAAAAGGCGACGCTGTCCGGTCGAAGCCGTTGGCACAAAATGCGTCTTATTTCGCATAAAACGTATTCGGTCCCTATGAGGTCCTGACATACTCGTTCCCATGGTCATATCAAAGTCGCGTTTTTCTGCAAGCTGAACCAATACCTTGTCCGTCGTATCGACTTTCCAGGAAGGCGAGTATTCAATGTTCACGTTATCTATACCACTTACTTCGCTATACAGGCGGGCAAATACCCGGTTAAAATCCCTGATTGTGCTGTTTCGTTTCCGAATAACGGCCATTCCGCTCTCTGCAAGTTGCGCGTCCAGCACATCGAGAATACTGGTGTTTTTTTCCTTGAGAACAAGATTTCGGGTTTTAAGTACTTTTTTATACGTACGCAATAGATCTATGTATGCACTGTCATACATCGATAAAGATTGATCAATAAAAAAACGTTTGCGGTCGGGCGAACCAATGGCAAAATCGAGATCGTCATGATTAAAAAGTACACAAGGAATCGTGTCTACTAATTCCTTTCGGTCAATAATTTGTTTAGCGTTTTTATCTATACGCTTTTTACCATTTTGGTACACAATATTGATAGAATTGGTCCGTTCTTTCTGATCCCGGAAAATAGCACGAACACTGTACTCTTTTTGTCCTTCATATACGATTTCTTCGTCATTTTTTGTACGAAACGAACTGCCATAAGATGCCAAATAGAGGGATTCCAAAATATTACTTTTACCCTGTCCATTGTCGCCAACAAAATAGACCTCCTTTGAAAGAAGATCTATCGTACCATTGGCAATATTACGAAAATTGGTAAAAGAAAGGGAAAGAAAAGGCACGTTGGTACTGTTTATTCCATCTGCATCGGCATGACGATGTGGAAAAAGTCCTTTTCGGGCTGAGCCTTGAGCGTTATAGCTTTCATGGCTTCCGTAAATTCAACGATGATGCGTTCCGATCCTATCACCTTGATAGGTTCTTCCAGGTAGAGATAATTCAAGGCGAAGGTAACTTCCTCCCCATCATAGCGGCAGGGAATTTCTTCCTTTGCTGTTCCTATTTCCGTCTCCTGTGAACTGATGGTCAGGGTTCCTGGAGCAACTGCAAGAAAAATACGTCGAGATTTCTGCTCCACAAGCAAAGCAACTCGTTTCAGAGCTTCCAGCAGTTCCTTTGAATCAACTTCAAAGGAATATGACTGCGATTCAGGAATAACCCGATTATAATTAGGAAATTGTCCTTCTATCAGCACTGACGAAAATTCATAGTGAGCATACCGGAAAAATATATTTTTCTCTCCTACTGCTATCGAAAGAGGACCTTCATCAGTTGCACGGCGACTGATGATATTCAGTATTTTCGGCGGAATAATGATTCCCTTAAAATCAGGAAGTGCTATTCCAAAAGACTTGGAAATATATGCAAGTCGTCTACCGTCGGTAGCTACAAGCTGCAGTTTGTCTTCCTTTTTTTCCATGAACACACCATTCATAAAATAACGGGTTTCGTCATCGGAAACGGAGAATACCGTCTGGTTAATCATTTCTTTGAATTCTTTAACGGGAATATCGAAGAACGATAGATTATTAGGAGAAGTAAATTCGGGGAACTTGTCACTGGTTATGCTTCTAAGCTGAAACTTTGCTTTTTTAGTAGCGGGACGAATATAAATTTTTATATCGTTCTGTTCAAATTCAATATTTCCCTGAGGAAGGGATGAAATAATGCTCATAAACTTGTCACAAAATATGGTAGTAGATCCGGCTTCCTGAATATCTACCGGAATTTTAGTTTCGAAGTTTACTTTGATATCCGTGGCCCTGATAGTGAGCGTTCCGTTTTCTGCATGCAAAAGCACATTGGACAGAATGGAAATGGCATTTTTCGTAGCGATAATTTCCTGAGCAATCGAGATTTCCTTTAAAAGAGCATCTCTATCAAAGCTGAATTTCATATATCCTCCGTGTTCTTCTTAATATAAATATATATATATAATAATAATAGTAATAATAGGGCCTGTGCAATTCTTGATAACCCTTCAATTTTCTTAACCTGTATAGAATTACCCGTTTAATAACTTACCGTTTATACAAACATCATTATCCACATGTACACAGCGGCCCGGACTGTGCACCGATTGTACACATCATCTTAGCATATAATCCACAAGAAAAAAACAGGTTTAACTGTTGTAGTCTTTAATCAATTTATTCAGTTTTTGAATAGTAGTTTCGAGGGATGGTTCTGCTTTCAGGCGCTCTTCAATCTTCTGACAGCCGTGCATTACCGTTGTATGATCCCTTCCTCCAAATTCCATCCCGAGTTCGGTGGTTGAATATTCAGTGATTTCACGGGCAATGAACATGGCCATCTGGCGGGGAAAAGATACCGCTTTGGTTCTTTTTTTGCCTTTGAGGTCAGTATAGGAAAGGGAAAAATACTCTGCCACAACCTTTTGAATCGTCTCGATAGTTACATTATTCTGTTTGGGAGACCCGAATGTATCTCGAAGTTGCTGCTGTGCGGCTTCGAGAGTTACCGGCTTTTTTGTCAGTTCGGCGTAGGCAATGAGCTTAGTCAGCGAAGCTTCAAGATCCCGAACATTCGAGGAAATATTCTTTGCAATAAGGTTAATCACTTCCAGAGGTATGGGAACACCTCGAGTTTCAATTTTTTTAGAAAGAATAGCACAACGGGTTTCGTAACTCGGTGGCTGTAAATCGACATTCAGTCCACGTTCAAAACGTGAACGAAGTCGCTCGGACAGATTTTTAAGCTCCGAAACGGGCCGGTCACAGGTAAAGATAATCTGCTTGTTCGCGTCGTAGAGTGCGTTGAATGTATGAAAAAGCTCTTCCTGGGTTTCATTTTTTTTCTGCAGGAAGTGAATATCGTCGATCAGGAGCATATCTGCGTTCCGGTACTTGTTCTTGAAATCCTGGGTGCGGTTATTTTTTATAGACTCGACAAACTCGTTGGTAAAGTTTTCGGCAGTTATATAGATAATTTTACAGCCTTTCTCCACCCATGAAAGATTTCCGATTGCCTGCATCAGATGGGTCTTTCCAAGGCCGACTCCACCATAGATGAGGCAGGGGTTATAGGCAGTACCCGGGTTTTTGGCAATGGCTATAGCTGCATTTGCCGCGAACGAGTTGTTTTCGCCTATTACAAAATGGTCGAAGGTATAATCCTTCCTGAGCTGCTGATGTACGTCGCGGGTTTTCGTTTCCGGCTCTACATGGCGGGAATGCGATACATACGTTTTCGGCTGATGAGAAGAATCGTCGTTCATGGGTACCGGAGATTGAAAGTTAGTACCCGATGATTCCTTTTTACGTTGTTTTATTTCGAGGACTAACGATATATGCTGGCCTGACAAGTCGAAGAATTTTGCTTCGATTCGACCCTGATACCGTTGTTTGACCTGATCCCGATAAAAACCGGAAGGAACTGAGACCACAATTGCTAGTTCGCCGGAAGTTTCATATTCCATGTTAAACCACATGGTATATTCCTGCTCGGAGAGTTCGTTTTTAAATTGACTGAGTGCTTCTTTCCAAAATATGCTGTAATCCCAAGTTCCCATAGTGGGTCATTATACCCCTTCTTTACTTTTTTTGACAATGACGATATAGTACAAATTACGTGTTTCTACTATATATGGTTACTAATAAGGTTACTAATAAGGATACTAAATGAATTCGCCTTCCTATTCAGCTAATAACATTACTGTTCTAAAAGGTCTCGAAGCAGTCAGAAAAAGACCGGGTATGTATATTGGTTCGACAGGCCCCGATGGCCTCCACCATCTGGTGTACGAAGTCATCGACAACTGTATCGATGAAGCTATGGCCGGTCATTGCGATCGTATTCTTGTCGTTCTCGAGAAAAATGACATAGTCCGCGTTGAGGACAATGGTCGCGGTATTCCAGTGGATCTCCATCCCGGAGAAGGGATTAGTGCCCTCGAGGTCGTTTTGACCCAGTTGCATGCCGGCGGCAAGTTTGACAAGGGCTCTTACAAGGTCTCGGGTGGTCTCCACGGCGTCGGTGTTTCCGTCGTCAACGCTCTGTCTACCTGGATGGAAGCCTATGTCTGCCGTGACGGTTATGAGCATTACCAGAAATTCGAGATAGGCATATCGGTTGAGCCGATCAAACGGCTCGGTGTGTCTGACAAAAGCGGTACGACAATCCGTTGGTCCGTGGACCCGACTATTTTCACTGAAACGACAACCTATAACTTCGATGTTCTGGCAAACCGTATACGTGAGCTCGCGTTTCTCAATAGTGGTATTTCAATAATTCTGCGGGATGAGCGACTTAGTACGCCAAAAGAGATTGTGTTCGCCTTTGAAGGTGGAATTAGGCATTTCGTCACGTACCTCAACGAGAACAAGACGGTCCTTCACAAGGAACCGGTGTATATCACCGGTGAACGCGATGAAGTCATCGTCGAAATAGCCCTCCAGTACAACGATTCCTTTAGCGAGATCATGTTCAGCTTCGTTAACGACATCAATACCCGCGAGGGCGGTACTCACCTGGTCGGCTTCAAGAGCGCACTTACCCGTGTCCTCAATGATTTCCTAAAGAATTCGAAGCTTTCCAAGAAAATGGAAGAAACCTTATCCGGAGAAGATGTTCGAGAAGGACTTACTGCAGTTCTTTCTATAAAAGTACCGGAACCCCAATTCGAAGGGCAAACCAAAACCAAGCTCGGAAACACCGAGGTTAGGGGAATTGTCGAAAATTTTGTGTCAGAACAGCTTACGGTGTATCTCGAGCAGAATCCCGATGTCATCAATTCTATTTTGGAAAAAAGCATATTGGCCGCCAAGGCACGAATAGCTGCCCGGCAGGCACGGGATGCGACCCGGCGAAAAAATGCCATGGATGGATCCGGTCTTCCGGGTAAATTGGCTGACTGTTCGGAAAAAGATGCGAGCAAGTGTGAAATCTATATTGTAGAAGGTGATTCGGCAGGCGGATCGGCCAAGATGGGTCGAGACCGGCGGTTTCAGGCAATTCTTTCCATGTGGGGCAAGATGCTTAACGTCGAAAAAACGAGAATTGACAAAGTTATCGGAAACGAAAAACTTCAGCCCATCATTGCGAGTCTCGGAGCCGGAATTGGCGAGACTTTCAACGCGGAAAAACTTCGGTATCACAAGGTCATAATAATGGCTGATGCCGACGTTGACGGTTCTCATATACGCACGCTGCTCTTGACCTTTTTTTATCGATATATGGTCGATATGATCAAGGGTGGCTATGTATATTTGGCGATGCCTCCTTTGTACAAGATTTCCTGGGACAAAAAAATCGCCTATGCCTATGACGATGCCGAAAAAGAAAAAATAATGAAGACCATCGACAAAGATCCGGACAAAATCAATGTCCAGCGCTATAAGGGTCTTGGTGAAATGAACCCGGATCAGCTTTGGGAAACAACCATGAATCCTGCAACTCGCATGATGATGCGGGTAACGCTCGATGATACTGTCGAGGCGGATCGTACCTTTACCACTTTAATGGGAGAACAGGTAGAACCGCGGCGCAAGTTTATCGAAGAGAACGCTCAGTATGTTTCAAACCTTGATGTTTAAAATATATAAACGTACGCATGAAAACCAGGAGTTAATGTTCAATGAGTGAACAGGAAGAACCACAGATCACCGGGAAAGTAATTCCCATCGAGATAAATCAGGAAGTAAAAACAGCATATCTCAATTATGCCATGTCGGTTATCGTAAGCCGGTCCCTTCCGGATGTCCGGGATGGTCTCAAGCCCGTCCATCGCCGTATTTTGTATTCTATGGAAGAAATGGGCATACGCTCGAATACCCCGTTCAAGAAGTGCGGACGTATCGTTGGTGATGTGCTCGGTAAGTTTCACCCCCATGGAGACCAGTCCATTTATGACGCCTTGGTTCGCCTCGCGCAGGACTTTTCGCTCCGCTATCCGGTCATACAAGGACAGGGTAACTTCGGCTCGGTCGATGGTGATCCACCAGCTGCTATGCGGTATACCGAAAGCCGTTTGAGCAAAATAGCCGAAGCGATAATTGAAGACATAAAGAAAGAAACGGTCGATTTCGGGTCTAACTACGACGACTCCATGAAAGAGCCACTGGTCCTCCCCGGAGCTTTTCCGTTTCTTCTGGCAAACGGCGCGAGCGGAATCGCTGTCGGTATGGCGACAAACCTGCCCCCACACAACCTCAACGAGATTGCCGGTGCGGTAGGCGAATATATAGACAATCACGATTGTACTATTGAAGATCTCATGAAGCACATGAAGGGTCCCGACTTTCCGACTGGCGGACTTATCTTCGGCCGCAAGGGCATCCGGCTGGCATTCAAGACAGGACGCGGCAAGATTATTGTCCGTGGCCGCTTCACTCTCGAGGTGGATAAACGGGGCAAAGAGACCATCATTTTCACCGAGATACCGTATACCGTTAACAAGGCCAATCTGATTATCCGTATCGCCGAACTGGTGCGCGATAAGGTAATTGATGGTATTTCCGAGGTACGGGACGAATCCGACCGCGATGGCATGCGTATCGTTATTGAACTGAAACGGGGATCCATAGCTAAAGTGGTCCTAAACCAGCTGTTTTCCCATACTGCCCTCCAGTCTTCTTTTGGTGTTATTAACCTGGCTCTCGTTAAAGGCCGGCCAGAAACCCTGAATCTCAAGCAGATGATTCAATATTTTGTCGAGCACCGGGTTGATGTGGTTACCCGGCGTACCCGCTTCGACCTTCGAAAAGCCGAAGAGCGCGCCCACATATTGCGTGGACTTGTTATCGCTCTCGAGAATATTGATGAAGTCATCGCGATCATTAAGAAATCCCGGAACATAGAAGCTGCGAAAAATGCTCTTATGGAGCGCTTCAAGTTCACCGATCCCCAGGCTCAAGCCATTGTTGACATGCGTCTCGGAAAGCTCACCAGCCTTGAAACGGACAAGATCCTGCAGGAATTATCCGAGCTTCAATCCCTCATCGCTCACCTCAAAGACCTGCTCGACAATCCTCCGAAAATCCTCGCCCTGATTCGTAGCGAAACCATGGACCTGGCAACGCGTTTCGGCGACAAACGGCGGACGGATATAATCTCGGACGAAGTTGAAGAAATCAACATTGAAGACCTTATCCAAAAAGAAGAAATGGTTATCCTGATATCGAATCTCGGCTACATCAAGCGCGTTCCTGCTTCGGCCTACAAGAGCCAAAACCGTGGCGGAAAGGGATCGAACAGTGCAAAGCTTGTGGAGGATGATTTCCTCAACCAGCTCTTTACTGCATCGACTCATGACCATGTCGTTTTCATCACGAGTGCGGGCAAAGCTTACTGGGTCAAGGTGCACGAAATACCGGAATCAGCCCGGACGAGCAGGGGCGCGCACATCAAGTCGCTTCTCACTGTTTCTTCCGATGAAGAGATCACCACGGTCGTTGCCCTGAAAGACTTCAGCGATACCGAGTACCTTCTCATGGCTACCGCCGCCGGTGTGGTTAAAAAAGTCAAGACAAGCGACTTCCAGAATGCCAAGACACGCGGTATTATCGCGATTCGCCTTGACGATGGGGATCGTCTCATCAGCGCAATTCTTACGCGTGGCAAAGACGAAATCGTACTGATCACCCGGCAAGGTCGGGCCCTCCGCATGACTGAACAGGACATCCGTCCCCTTGGTCGGGCCTCGCGCGGAGTCTGCGGACTCAAGCTTACCAGTGGGGACGAATTGTCCGGCGCCCTCCGGGTAAACGACGAATCCATGATGCTCATTATGACGGAGTACGGTTACGGCAAGCGGGTTAACTATTCCGAGTTCACCCCGCACGGTCGTGCCACCGGTGGACAAAAGATTTATACAATCAGCGACAAGACCGGGGAGATAGTTGGGCTTATCACGGTTGAAGAAAACGACGAAGTGGTATGCATCACGAGTCAAGGTAAGACTCTCCGGGTAAAGGCGAGCACCATCAGTAAGATGGGTCGTGCAGCCCAAGGCGTCCGCATTCTGAACATCGACCGTCCCGATACCCTCATCGGAATCGACACGGTCGCGCAGGAAGACGATGAAGCCAAACGGCTTGCCGAAGCGGACGATGGAATGGTCACTATTTCCGGCGAGCTGGACCTTGACGGTAGCGATGAAGTATCAGCCACTTCAGCGGACGATGCTTCTCCAACGGATGAAGTCGATTCTGCAGAGTCAGATTCTGCGCCTGCAGAAGACAGGGATGACGAATAAGAGATAGATAGACGGTTTAGAAAGGACCGTTTATATACACGAGAACCGCTTGATAGTTCCGGATGTTCCGGTTGCTGTCAAACGGTTTTTTTTTGCCCTAAACCCGAGATTGACGAATCGCCAGATGTAACTGTAATATGATTGTTATGGTTACGAAATGGTTAATTTAACAATTAGAAATATACCCGAAGAAATCCTTAAACGCATTCGTATTTTTGCTGCTCGGGAGAGGAGGAGTCTCAATAGCGAACTTCTCATAGTCATCGAAGATGGTATTGCCAAACGTATTTCGGGTGAAACGGGAACCGCCGATAACGGTTACATTCCGGGTTCCGGCTCTGGCATGGTGTCTCCGGGAGCGCGGGAAAAGTTGTGGAAAGAACTGTGTGGAAGTTGGAACGGAGAAAGTAGTCTTTCGGATATGGTTTCGGATATCTATGGAACCAGAGGAAAGGATGGCGTGTCATGATCATTCTCGATACCGATGTTTGCCTTTCCCTCCTCAAAGGGAGCAGCAAGATTTCTAATCTCTATGCGAACACTTCCGAAGAAATATGTGTCGCAGCAGTAACGGCACAAGAACTTTTCTATGCAGCTAATCGTTCAGCCGATGCGACAGGAAACAGGATCCTTGTAGAGCAGTTTCTACTTACAGTTCGTATCCTGCATCCCGATTTGGTTGCGCTCAAATATGCCGCAGATGTCCAAAACAGTCTTAAACGGGCAGGAAAAGAAACGACTTTTGTGGATCTTGCTATATATAGCATATCGAAAGCCTACGGCGCCCGCCTTATAACAACACAGGGAAAAAGATATTGTTTCACGTGAAACAAAACAGCAAAAACATACCTGTAGCCAGAAACACAAAAGCCAGCTAATTACAGCTGGCTTTTATATTGTTTCACGTGAAACAAATTCTTAATCATCGCTTCGGGGGCTTGATCTGTTAGACTTGATCCCGGAGCGAGTTTTTTTAGCGACCAGCCGGCGAAGTTTTGCTGCCTTACCAGGCTTTGTGGGAATTCTTTTTTTTTCCTGATGGTTGGCCTGCGCGATGATTTTTTCGATACGATCTAAGGCGATTTCGCGATTGCGATACTGGGAGCGTTCGTCTTCGACGGAAATAGTCAAAGTAAGTTCACTGTCGAGACGGGTGGACAAACGGGAAGAGATTCGATACCGTTCAGTTTCGGAAAGACCCTCAAGACAATCGAGCTGTATAGAAATGAATACTTTTGTGTTGACCTTGTTGACGTTCTGTCCGCCAGGACCCCCCGAGCGCGCAAAGGTAAATGAAGCGTTTTTTTCGAGTGATTGACGTAGCACGTGTTGATCCATAACTAGATACTGTGCACGTATGAAAGGAACGAGTCAAGGATATTTTCGTGACCTCGTTCGTTTGGATGGATGCCGTCGGCGCAGAACTGGGTGCTGTATTGATCGCTCACGAGAAAGTTTTTTCGCACGTCTATGAGACGAAGATTGTCATCTTTTGCAAAGGTGACGACGATATCGTTGTACGCCTCTTGCCAGCGGTAAATTTTGTGAATATCCCCTAGCCAGTGGAGAATGTTTTCCTTCGAGAGTCCCCGCGATATCCAGTTGAAATATTTACTCGGTTCGAGAGGCGGGAGAGAAACCAACACTGGGGATATGTTAAAAGACTTGAACGTATCGACGATGTTTTTGAGAGTGGATGCAAACAAGGGCATCGGTGTTTTTGGGGTATGATCTGCTTCAGGATTAGCAGAAATTTCCGCCCAGTTATAATCACAGTCGTTACCGCCAAATTCGATAAGCACTATGTCATCTCGTTTAGGCGGATTTCGAGTAACCGATTTAGAAATACGTTCGAGCGCCTTTCCGGTGGTCATACCGAACGAGGCATGATTTAAAACGCTCGTACCGGTAATGCCGGCAAAACGGCTGACGCAGTTATTTTCGAGTACTTTGTATCTACCATCCTCTTCATCGAGGATAACACCCTTGAGGATCGAATCTCCCCAGATAGTGATATGTCTATTTTCGATATTCATTGTGGTCTCCGTTTGTATATAGTATTGATTACTAGATGTTGAAATAATAATAAACGTGTTATATAGTTTCAATACACCTGTCATATAAAGGACAAGCAAATGATCAAAGAGTTGCAGAAATTTACAGAAATCCTCGAACAAATGCATACGGCTACGTGGGAACAGTTTCCCGACATCGAGTTATACATGGATCAAGTGGTGACATATGTCAGTGGCCTCGGTGGCTTGTTTTCTGATTTTGTTGACGACGAGAAGGCTTTGACTGCCAGCATGGTTAACAATTATGTAAAGGATGGATATATCAGACGGCCGATCAATAAAAAATACGATAAGGACCAGTTGGTCAATTTGTACATGTTATTGATGCTCAAGAATGTTATGCCGATTCCGGTACTGGCCTCGAGTCTTAAGGAACTGGATCTTTCCGGGACCCATCGAGAACTGTATAACCGGTTTGCTCGAATGCAGGATGAATCCTTTACCCGGATTGCCAAACGGGTCAGGGAAGAACTCGCGGCACATTCAGACCGAAGCGAGGAGTTGCGCCTGTTTGCTTTGCAGATGACTGCCGAGGCAAATGCGATGCAGCTTGCCGCAGAAAAACTGATGTCCGCTATTGGTTCTTTTGACGGGGAGATGGCCTAAATTCGGTGGCTGGCCAGAGCGCCGGATTAATGGTGGCTTCAAGAAGGTTTTCAATTGAGTCTTCCAACAGGGGAAAAAAATCAATGCCGGTGATTTCTTCGGCTCGGTCAATGGAACAAGCGTAACCAAACAGGCTCTTGTCAGGTGCAGCATTTGGCAGGACAAAGGCAATTCCCTTGCGAGTTGGCAGTGTATTGTCCAGAATAACCTTGTAAAAGAATTCGGGAACTGCAACGATGTTCGGCCCAATCGAGGGATATTCCTTTTTAGTCAGCACTGGTCCGGTTACGACAAGGACTGCATCGTTTTCAACTGCCCAGAAGCGAACCATTGCTTCAAGTGATGCCCAGATACCACGGTTAAAAGCAGGAACTTGGGGGCTCATATTGCTGTAAAAAAAACAGGTGGTCATGGCCTCTTCTGAAAATTTCATATCGGCAGCCGGAGCGAGATGCCCCCGGTCAAAGCCGGATTTTTTATAGTCTGCATCTGTTGCCGAACCGGTTGGAATGCCCGGGTCGCTGCGAAATTTGTCGGATCGCTCCGCGGCAGTGCCGAGAACTTATTCCTTTGTCAGTTCATAGGCAACCCAGTCTGCTTGCTCGAATTCTTCATTATACTGCAGTGTATACCCCGGATAGGCGAAGACTGCCGAGCCCGGTGCATGTGCCGGAATGGCAATATCTCCTACGGGAAAGAACGACCTGAGAGTCAGCGCGAGAATACACAGGGTTTGAGGTAGTGGTTGGAACATACGGGGAAGTATACCAGAGAATTGATTAAATTTGACTATTTGTTAACCCATACATACATTTATCCGAGTGAATGAGTTATTGGAGGATTAGATATGCAGAAGACCTTTTTAGACGCGATTGAAAACCGACGCAGCGTATATGCATTGGGCAAGGACAAGACCGTTCCGGTGGAACGTGTAAGAGCCTTGGTTGAATTTGCCATAAAGCATGTTCCTTCGCCGTTCAATTCGCAAAGCGGACGTGCAGTGGTACTTTTTGGAAGCGAAAGCAACAAATTGTGGGCTTTTACCCGCGAAGCCCTGCGGAAAATTGTTCCCTCTGAAGTGTTTGCACCAACGGATGAAAAAATTAGTTCTTTCGATGCAGGATATGGAACTGTGCTTTTTTTTGAGGATCAGGCAGTCGTTGACGGGCTTATGATGCAGTTTGAGTTATACAAAGACAACTTTCCTATATGGTCGCTCCAGTCTAATGGAATGCTTGAATTTGCTGTCTGGACTGCACTCGAGGCAGAAGGACTTGGAGCTTCGCTTCAGCATTACAATGGACTCGTAGAGGATACGGTAAAAAAGGAATGGAAACTTCCGGCTACCTGGAAACTGCTTGCCGAAATGCCGTTTGGTTCCATTGCTACTCTAGCAGGACCCAAAGAATTCTTGCCGGTTGCGGAACGGGTCAAAGTATTTGGCTGATTAACTCAATGCCACATCGAGAATCATCATTGCGGTAAAACCGATGATGGCTCCGATTGTTGCGAGATCTGTGCTTGCATGGTCGCCTTCCTGAGATGTCGGAATGAGTTCTTCGACAACGACAAAAATCATTGCACCTGCGGCGAAGGCGAGCGCATAGGGAAGTATGGGCCGGACCATAGTCACGAGGAGAGCTCCAAGCACACCTGCAATAGGCTCGACGAAACCCGAAGCCTGTCCATAAAAAAAGCTCTTGGTGCGGCTGAGCCCTTCCCGGCGGAGTGGTATAGAAACAGCTGCTCCTTCCGGAAAATTCTGGATGCCGATACCGATCGCGACCGCAAGAGCTGGCATTGCGGTTTCCGGAGTGATTACCCCGGTGAGTGCGCCAAAAGCAACGCCGACTGCAAGACCTTCCGGGATGTTGTGAAGGGTGATAGAAAACACAAGCAGGATACTACGGCGCAGATTTGTATGTATCCCTTCGGTTTCTCCGTTATGGGCGCTGAAGTGCATATGAGGTATTAGACGGTCCGAAAGCCACAGAAAACCGGCACCGCACATGAAGCCGACTGCTGCAACGATCCAGGCAGGAACAGGACCTTCCTCTGCTAGTTCAATTGCAGGAGCGAGCAGGGACCAGAAGCTGGCGGCTATCATGACACCCGAAGCAAATCCCAGCATCATATTTAGAACACGAAGATTGATTGATTTGAAAAAGAAGACGAGCGATGCGCCAAGTGCGGTAACACCCCAGGTAAAAAGGGTGGCGAGCAGTGCAAGAAAAATGGGGCTTTGCATCAGCGAGTTTTGCATAAAAATTCCTTCTCTTTTATAAAGGTTTCTATACTAGAGAGCTTCTTGCAAAAGTCGGTTACTTTTGCAAGAGGCTCTTGGAGAATTCCAACAAGTCTTTGTAAAGCAACAACTTGTTAGAATTCTCCACCTACATTATTGGTTGATCTTGCCAAATTTTCTAAGTTTTGCAAGATCCTCTAGAAATAAAATATACCAGCCTTTTACATAGGAAGCAAGCTTCTGGTTTCAATATATAGCGTAAAACATCTGTTTCTGGTATCCTGCTTCAAGAGGTTTCATATGCATGTAGTTTGTCTTGATCTTGAAGGTGTTCTTGTTCCCGAAATTTGGATTGAATTTTCCCGGGCTACCAACATCTCCGAGCTGAAAATAACTACACGGGACGAACCCGATTACGACAAGCTCATGAAATACCGGCTCGACATTCTTGATAAGCACGGACTCAAACTTAAGGACATACAGAAAGTGATTGGAAGTATGGACCCGCTTCCCGGCGCGAGGGAGTTCATGGATGCTCTTCGACCTCTTACCCAGGTGGTAATCCTGTCGGACACCTTTACTCAGTTCGCGCAGCCCCTGATGGCAAAGCTTGACTGGCCGACCCTCTTCTGTAACAGTTTGACTGTCGCCCCAGGTGGATCGGTCAGCGGTTATACGCTCCGGCAGAGCGATGGCAAGCGGAAGACGGTCGAGGCGTTTCGGAGTATTAACTTGAAAGTGTTTGCCGCGGGTGATTCGTACAATGACCTCGCGATGATAAAAGTCGCTGACACGGGCGCTCTGTTTCGTGCACCTGACAGTATACAAAAACAAAATCCGGATATTCCCTGCTTCGAAGAGTATGAAGATCTTCTGTCCCTGATCAAACAGTTTATAGTAGGGACGTGATTCCCGAGGAACGGCGTACGATCAGTTCGGGGTCTATCATAATACGTCGCGGAACAGGGTCCTTTGGATCCATAGCGTGCAACAGAAGGTCGGCGGATGCATTGCCGAGGCTACGCATCTTGAGATCTACGGTGGTCATGGGCGGATAGCTGTTGAAGGCGAGAACTGTATTATCGTGGCCGATAATCGAAAGATCTTCCGGAACGGCGATGCCGAGATCGTGTGCAGCGGCGAACACCCCAAGAGACATAAGATCGTTGCAGGCGAAAATTGCGGTTGGGCGTGATTCCGAACTCTGGTCAAGAAGCGTGAGACAGGCTGCCCTGGCAAAGGGGATTGCCTCTTCGGTATTTCCTTCCTCGAGCGAGACAAGCCAGTCTGCCCGGATTTCGATATTTCGGTCACCTAAAAATTCCTTCCAGCAGTTTTCCTTTATATCATACGAATGACTTTTGGATGATCCTCTGATGAAGGCAATCCGGCGGTGCCCGTTTTCCCACAGATACTGCATAACCTGCTGCATTCCATGCGTCTGGTCGATGAAGACCGAATTGATGCCACTGAATTCGTTCCAGGAATGAATGAGTACAAGCGGTAGCCGTGCAGCAATATCCTGAAATATCCGGTTCTCGTAATTTTCGATTGAAGGATCGATCACGATGATGCCGTCAACCTGGCGGGCTACGAGATCCTGCAGATATTCTTTTTCGGTGTTGAGGTCACCTTCGGTAGAACACAGAAATAGCATCGAACCCAGTTCCCGGAAACGTTTTTCGATGACTTCTGTTATTTCCATATAGAAGGAATTGGTCATGGAAGTGATAAGCACCCCGATTGCCCGGGATCGTTTTCCCATTAGGCTGCGGGCTATCGCATTCGGAACGAAGTGGAGTTTTTGTATTGCTGCTTCTACTCTCGAGCGGGAATCGGCGCGGACTGTCTTGTTGTTGAGCACCCGCGAGACCGTGGCGGTCGAGACGCCTGCTTCGAGAGCGATATCCTGTATGGTCACCGGGGTTCCTTTTTAGTATTTGCTGTAAGCGCTTACAGAAGGATGCAACGGATATTATACTGCTGTCAAGAATAATCGGGAAAAAAGGTGAAATATTCCTTCGAGAAGCAGGTATAATGATGGTACAAATGTACTGATTTATCAAATTTACTGTAAGCGCTTACAGAATTCGCTTGTCAAATCGGGCTAGCTGCGTTTATGCTTAGCAGAACGGGGATGTCGAAGCATCCCTATCCTGTAGGAGGATTAAATATGAAGAAACGCATACTTGTCGCAGCTCTGTTTTCTTTGATGGCGTTTGGTCTGATTGCGCAGACCAAGACCGTACTTACCTGGTGGACCTGGACAATCCCGACCGTAGAAGACTTTGTCATACTCAAGAAAGGTTTTGAAGCAAAGTATCCTAACATCGAACTGCAATACAGCGTCAACCAGATGGATGACTATAAAACCAAACTGCAAACAGAATTCTCTTCCGGTGCTGGCCCCGACGTTCTATGCCTCCAGCCTGGCCCGCTTCTTTCCCAGTACCAGCCCTTCCTGCTTGATCTTGCAAAACCTGCCAAGGCAACCCTCGACAAGCTCGTTCCCGCGCTCGTCGCCGATGCTCGTGTTCGGTCCGGTGGCAAGATGACCGGTATTGCTCCCCTCGGTTCCTCTTCGACTATGTTCGTGTATTATAACGCGACCTATTTCGAAAAGGCCGGCATCACCAAATTGCCGACCGATCTTGCAAGCCTTCAGGATGCGATTGCAAAACTTAAAAAAGCATATCCGGACAAACTGCCCCTTACCATCGGCCTGAAAGACGGCTGGTTTAACGGTGACGTGTTTGCTCTCTTTTCGAACATGGTCGAAAAAGGAATCACCGAAAAAGCCGATCAGGGCAAGATCAAATGGAATGATGCGAAATTCGTCAAAGCCATGGAAATCCTTAAGAGTCTCGTGGACAAGGGTGTCATCGACAAGAACTCGCTCGGTGTTTCTGTATATGAAGATTCTATCGGTATGTGGGCAGACGGTAAGGCCGCGATGCACATCAATGGCGGTTGGGCTATTGGAATGCTCTCCAACCCGAGAAACGTGAATGCAGCCGGAAAGCCCTATGCTGACCGCCGCGGTGGACGTGCTACCGATGGTGACGTATTTGGTGCTTTCCCCGTTCCGAACTTTGCAGGCGGAGCCCCTATTGTACTCGGCGGTATCGATGTTGGTATTGCAGTAAACAAGAATGTAGCAAAAGATCCCAAGAAACTTGATGCAGCAATGAAATTGCTTGACTACATGCTTGTTGGTGAAGGCCGTACCTATGAAACCGGACGTCCTGGCGCCGGACTTATTCCTTCGCTCAAAGGTGTTTCCCTCGACAAGAGCATCTATCAGGACAAGGCTTCTGCTGACGGCGTTGACACTATCGTAAACACTACTAACAACAACATGGCCGGACCGCGCGGCGTTTCGAAACCGGCTGTTTTCAATCAGATGGGCGTCGTTGTTCAGAACGTAGTTGCCGGAAAAGATATCAAGGCAGAACTTGATGCTCTCCAGAAAATCGCAGACGAAGAATAGAGAATGGTGAATTAGTACGGGTTCCGGGCCGAAAGGTTCGGAACCCGGTTTTTTTTACGAGAAGTAACGAGGGGGAAAAGATGAGTAAAGGTGCAAGCATTACCCTGATGCGGAAAAAAGAAATCATTTCGGGGTACCTTTTCCTTATTCCTGTTTTGATTCTGATGGGGCTGTTTGTTTTCTACGGCCTTTTTTATGTGATACATCTCAGTTTCTATAAATGGGATGGACTGATGCCGGAAACAATGGTTTTTCGGGGACTCAAGAACTATACAACACTTTTTTCTAATTCGGTATTTTTGTCTTCGATAGTAAACGTGTTTGTTTTTATGTTGTTTACGGTCACTATTCAGATGTTCCTTGGCCTGTGCGTCGCGCTTTTACTGAGACCCAAGCTTTTTGGGCACCAGTTTTTCAAAGCGCTGTTTTATATTCCGGTCGCTCTTTCTACGACAGTTATTGCGCGTACTTTCATGGGCTTGTATGAACCCAATTTCGGCATTCTCAATACAGCACTCGGTGCCATCGGGCTTGATAATCTCAAGCAAGCATGGCTTGGCGACCAGCGAACGGCGCTCTGGTGCATTATTTTTACCAATATATTCCAGTGGATGGGTGCGCAGATGGTGTTTTACATCGCAGGGCTGACTACCATCAGCGACGAGATTTTTGAAGCCGCCCAGATTGATGGTGCGGGTTTCTGGGCCGCGCTGCGCCACATCGTATGGCCGAGTCTCTGGTCGACCCACACGACGGTTATTATTCTCGGAATGGTCGGTTCCATCAAGACTTTCGATATCGTATGGCTTCTCACTCAAGGGGGCCCGGGAAACGTGACCCAATTTCCGGCAACACTTCTGTATCAGGCTGTCGCTCAGAATTCCAAGGCTGGTTATGGCGCCGCGATTAGTGTTGTTATGATCACATTCTGCGTCATACTTTCTGCCCTGCAGATACAATTCAACAAATGGAGACAGGAGGCCTGATATGTTTAAGAAACTGTCTCTAACCGGAAAAATTGTTATAGAAGCGCTGCTACTGCTTATAGGCATCGTGTATCTGATTCCTCTGGTTAATGTGGTCTTCCAGTCCTTCGCCGGTGCTGGAATTGGAAATTATACATACCTTTTCACTTCAGGATTTCCGATTACCCGAATGATATTCAACAGCTTTTTCATCTCGATCATGCAGGTAACCCTGATCATTGCGGTGGCATCGCCGGCAGCTTTTGCTTTTTCCAAGATTCGGTTTCCCGGGCGCGATCTGATCTACATGCTCATCATGCTTACGATGTCCATATCAATGCTTTGTTTTATTTCTCCGTTATACCAGACCATGAAGACTCTCGGCTGGATGAATACCTATATCGCAATGATCCTTCCGGCAGCGACTTTCTGGATTCCCGTTGGTATTCTCATTTTGAAAAATTACTATGATTCACTTGGCATGGAACTGCTTGAGGCGACGATGATCGAGGGTGGTGGTTTTTTTACGGCCTGGTTCAGAATCTATGCACCGATCAGCAAACCGGCGACGATTAATGTCGTGGTGTTTGCATTCATCAATTCCTGGAATGATTACCTTAATCCGCTGCTCTTTGCCCGCACCGAGGAAATGCGTACCCTGCCGATGGCTGTGCTTTCGTTGACTTCATCGATCTATGGTGCACGTCCCGAAGTAGTATTTGCGTGCCTTGTCATCATGGCTGTTCCTTCGATTTTCGTATACCTGATGCTTCAGAATCATCTAGGAGAGGGAATGACATCAGGTTCGGTCAAGGGCTGATCCTTCACAAGAATCCGGTACATTGGTGTTTCGAGCGGGCGAAGTTCGAGTATATGCTTTTCACATGACAGGACTTCGGTCGGATCATGGGTGACGTGTAAAAGAGTCGAGGTTCCGCCTTCAGCAATCGCTTCGAGCAGGGCCAGGATTTTTGAACGATTTTCGCCGTCGAGACCGTGACAGGGTTCATCGAGGATGAGGATGGGCGGGCACTTTACAGCCGCACGCGCGATCAGGATAGAGCGTTGCTCGCCGTAGGAAAGGGTGCCAAATCGTTCGGTTTCGCGAGTGCCAAAACCGGCGAGGTGTAGCCATTTTTTAGCGAGGGTGCGCTCTTCTTCACCACAGTATTCATAAAGCCCGATAGAATCGTGGATACCCGACAAAATGACGCTCTCAAGATCGAGGTCTCCGAGAGACCGGTATTCAACATGCAGGCGGTACGATACGATTCCCATTTTTTCTTTCAGTTCCCAGATAGTTTCTCCACTTCCCCGACGGGAACCGAAAAGATATACTTCATTTCGGAATACCTGTGGATTGTCACCGGTGATCAGTTCGAGGAAGGTTGTCTTGCCGCTGCCGTTTGGTCCGCGAATGAGCCAGTGTTCGCCCTTTATGAGTTTCCAGGACAGTTTATCCAGAACTTTCTTTCCTGACCATTCCACCGTGACGTTTTTCATTTCCACCAATACTGTTTTGTCGGTACGGATAGAATCCGCCAGATTAAGCTCGCCCCGGGAACGTACCTCGTCAAGTTCGTTTTGCATTTCTGCCAGACGATGCGGCAATTCATCGACGGCTACTTTTTTCCGTCTCACGAGAATGTTCCGATATTCTTGCAACGTGCCTGAAAAGGAAATGTGCCTGCTTGTAAGCTCGAGCACCTGGTTCGTTGCGAGTGTAACGGTATCGGGTCGGTCCATAAGAAGGAGAAGTTGTGTTTTGTGCGATGCAGCTGGTTGGGACATTTGAGCAAGCAATTCCTGCAGGATTTTCCGGGATGCGGAATCGAGGCCCTCGAAGGGTTCGTCAAGAATCAGAAGAGACGCGTTCGAAGCGAGCGCACGGCATAAGAGTGTACGTCTGATTTCACCGGTGGATAAATACTTGAGCCCGCGATCCAGAATGGCATCGATTCCGCACGAAATCACTGCGGGATGTCGTTCGAGTCCTATTCCTTGCGGATAAGAGCACAAACTTGCGTCATCAAGGACATTGGCGATGTAAGTGCGCCCCGTTCGTCCGGGATCAATTCCACCCTCGACGAAATCCGAATTGTCCCTCGCTTTTTCTTCTTCGATAAGAGCGGCGGCCGTCTCGAATGAAACGAGAGCTATCGAATCTGAAAATTGGTTGGAATACAGGCCGTTATTAATAGGCACGATTTCCATACTGCCTGCGAGAGCTGACGCGAAAATGCTTTTACCCCCGCCATTAGAACCGGTTATAAGCCATGATTCTTCGTCGCACATCTGCCAGCTGAGTGAAGGAAGAAGAACAGCCCCGTTTTTTTCCACATTGCAACGTACCATTTGGATGAGCGGTCGGGAGTCTGTTTCTCTTTTCATTGGGGATAGGTCCTTTGGATGATATCTGCGATGGCCCGGCGAAGTTTTTGGGCCGAATCGGATCCCGCGGCCGAAGGTTTCTGCACAAACCCGATGTCGTATTCACCGAAATCGGAACCTGCATGGTAGATGGCCATGCCGTCGCCAAACGGGCTGTTTTCGAGAACAATGCGGGGAACCAGGCCGAGGCCGAGACCGAGCCGGCCGAACGCGAGAATTGCTTCGTTTCCCGCGGTTTCTGCAGCGATTGCCGGTTTTATTCCGCGGTTTCGAACCCATTTATCAAAGCGTTCACGGGCAATTCCCGTTTTGGGAAGGATCAGAGGTACAGAGGAAATGACTTTTTCCAGCTGAAGGTTGTCATTTTTCGGTAGGTCGAGTTTGCCGTAGGCGCCGGTTAGGGATGAAACAAACACAAGCGGAGTTTTCCTCACCGGATAGCATTCGAGATCCTTAAAACCGCCGGGAGGAAGCGCGTCGAGTGCGAGTTCTGCGCGACCTTCTCTGACGGCAACCGCCGCATCCGCGGGATCTCCGGTTTCTACGGAAAGACGCAACTCCGGATGAGCCTTTTTTAGTATTTCGACAAAAGGAGGTAGGATGGAATAGCAGGCCGTGACCGATGCATAGACCCGGAGTATTCCCCGCAGTCGTTCGTCGTGTTTTCCGAGACGGAGGCGAAGATCATTGCGTCTGTGAATGGATTCACGTGCAAAGGCGAGGAAGGATTCACCTTCTTCGGTAAGGCTCGAACGGCGGGTATCCCTCTCAAATAGGGTAACGCCCAATTCTTCCTCGAGCCTGCCGACGAGTCGGCTTAAAGCCGAGGCGCTCAAGTGCACAACTGCGGCAGCGCGAGAAAAATGCAGGCTTTCAGAAAGTGCCACGAATGCTTCGAGTTCGTAAAAATCCATATTTCGAGAATAGGGCATTGATGCGTCTATTGCAATAGTGGAGTGCAAATCTTTTGCTTTACGCATTAAAAGGATAGGTGTATAACATACATATCCAGAGGAGAAACACATGAACTATTTCAATTCGATTTCGTGGCGGGACGCCCTTATGCAACTCGGTACCTGCCGTTTTATGGAGCGTCCCGAATTTTCTGACGGCACCGCCGCACTCAAGGGTAAAAAAATTGTCATTATCGGATGCGGCGCGCAAGGACTCAACCAGGGCTTGAATCTTCGTGATTCCGGCCTCGACGTTAGTTACGCGCTTCGCAAGGAAGCGATCGCCGATAAACGGGCAAGTTTCAAGAACGCGTCCGAAAACGGTTTCAAAGTCGGCACCTATGACGAGCTTATTCCTTCTGCCGATGTGGTCGGAAACTTGACCCCGGACAAGCAACATTCACCGGTGATAGGAGCCGTGATGCCCCTCATGAAACAAGGTGCAGCCCTCTGGTATAGCCATGGATTCAACATTGTCGAAGAAGGTATGCAGATTCGCAAGGATATCACCGTCGTCATGATGGCGCCGAAGGGCCCGGGTTCAGAGGTTCGTGTGGAATACAGCCGCGGTTTTGGTATTCCGACCCTTATTGCCGTGCATCCCGAAAACGATCCGGACAAGCGTGGCTGGTCGATCGCCAAGGCACTCGCAGTTGGAACTGGTGGAAGCCGTGCCGGCGTGCTCGAATCGAGCTTTATTGCCGAAGTGAAATCCGACCTCATGGGAGAACAAACTATTCTGTGTGGAATGCTTCAAGCCGGATCGCTTTTGTGTTTTGATAAAATGGTTGAAAAGGGCATAGATAAGGCTTGGGCGTCCAAATTCATTCAGTATGGTTGGGAAACTATCACTGAAGCACTCAAGTGGGGTGGAATCACGGGGATGATGGACCGGCTTTCCAATCCTGCTAAACTCAAGGCGCATGAGCTTTCGCTCGAACTGAAGAAAATCATGGGCCCGTTGTATCGCAAACACCAGGACGACATTATTTCGGGGGAATTCTCGAAGACTATGATGATCGACTGGAATAACAACGACAAGAACCTGCTGACCTGGCGCGAAGCTACGGGAAAGACCGCGTTTGAACAGACTGCACCGACCGCCGAAACTATCTCCGAGCAAGACTATTTTGACAAAGGAATTCTGATGGTCGCTATGGTTAAGGCTGGCGTGGAACTCGCCTTCGAGACAATGGTCGATGCGGGTATAAAGCCTGAATCTGCCTACTACGAAAGTCTTCACGAAACGCCATTGATCGCAAATCTGATCAGCCGTAAAAAGTTATATGAAATGAATAAGGTTATTTCTGACACCGCAGAATATGGCTGCTATCTTTTTGACAACGCCTGCCGCCCGTTGCTTGGCGAGTTTATGAAGAAGATAGATACAGATCTTGTTGGAAAAGGATTGAAAACCACGGACAATTCGGTTTCGAACCGCGAGCTTGTCCGGGTAAATGAAGAAATACGCAGTCATCAGGTTGAAGTGACTGGGAAAGTCCTTCGTTCCTATATGACTGCGATGAAGGCCGTTATTTAAGAGCTTTTTTGAGTGCTTCGACGCGATCGGTTTTTTCCCAGGGGAAACCATCGCGGCCGAAGTGACCGTAGGCTGCCGTTGCCTGGTAGATCGGGCGGCACAGATCGAGGGTTTTAATAATGCCCGCAGGGGATAGGTCGAATACCGTCTTAACCGCTTCTGTTATCGCTGTTTCGTCAGCCTTGCCGGTACCAAAGGTGTCAACCATGACCGAAACGGGGAACGGTACGCCGATAGCATAAGCTAGCTGGATTTCGCAGCGGTCAGCAAGGCCAGCAGCAACAATGTTTTTTGCAACATACCGAGCCATGTAGGCTGCCGAACGATCGACTTTTGATGGATCTTTTCCAGAAAATGCACCACCGCCATGCCGGCCCATTCCGCCGTAGGTGTCAACGATGATTTTGCGACCGGTAAGGCCTGTATCGCCGAACGGTCCGCCGATGACAAACCGACCCGTAGGATTTATGAAAAATTTGGTATTTTTGTCCAGAAGCCCGGTAGGCTCAAGAACCGGCTTTATTATTTCTTCGATGATACTTTCTTTGATGATCTCGTAAGAAATGTCTGGTGCGTGTTGATGCGATACGACGATGGTGTCGAGCCGAACCGGCTTGTGGCCCTCGTATTCAACGGTGACCTGGCTTTTTGCGTCGGGACGAAGCCAGTCAAGTTGCTTTGATTTGCGAAGTTTGGTCGCCCGGTGAAGAAGTGCGTGCGCATACATGATGGGGGCGGGCATCAACTCGGGTGTTTCGGTACAGGCAAAGCCGAACATCATTCCCTGATCACCTGCGCCCTGTTGTCCCTGAAATTCCTTGAGACCAGAGCCTGAAACGCCCTGATTGATGTCGGGAGATTGAGCATGAATCATGTCCATGACGGCCATCGAATTGCAGTCGAGCCCGTATGCAGAATCTGTATACCCGATTTCCCGGGCAATATCCCGTACGACCGTTTGGACGTCGACATAGGTGTTGGTGGTTATTTCACCACCGACAAGTACAAGGGCGGTGGAGGCGAAGGTTTCGCAGGCTACATGACTTGCGGTGTCGTCCCGGAGGCACGCGTCGAGAATTGCGTCCGAAATCTGGTCGCACAGCTTGTCCGGATGTCCTTCTCCGACAGATTCCGAGGTAAAAAGATGTCTTGCAGTATTCATATATGAAACTTCCTTGCATTCAGATGTAAATAGCACTAACTTTATCAATATACACAATTCGCGTAAAAATAACCACAAGGAGTTATATATGGCATTGTACAAGGCTTATCCAAAGAAGGGTTCGACCTGCAAAGTAACGTTCGAGTTGCCCGTGGAAGCTACCACGGGGGTCAAAAAGGTGGCCCTGGTCGGTGAATTTAACAATTGGGACAAAGGTTCCCTGCTTCTTTCCCTTAACAAGGAAGGCTGCTATTCCATCACCGTTCCGCTCGAACAGGGCCGTGAATACCCGTTTCGCTATTTGATGGACGACTGTCGCTGGGAAAACGACTGGGCTGCCGACAAATATCAGCCGTCTTCTCTTGGAAACACGGACAATTCCATCGTTATTGTGTAAGGGTATAATTTTTTGACAGCATATTGATCTTTCCGGCTAGGTTACCGGTTGCTTCGATATGTCTGTCTTTGAACACAAATATCGCATCAGTATTCGGAAGGCTTTCGAGTAGGGCCTTCCCTTTTTTTGCCCCGAGCGCGAATACAGAAGTTGACAAGGCGTCCGCTTGCATTGATTTGTCGGTAATGATGGTCACAGAAAGGAGGTTGTTCTGTACCGGATATCCGGTTTTAGTATCGAGGATATGATGATATTTGATTCCGTTCTGCTCGAAAAATCGTTCGTAAATGCCTGTTGTGACCACTGATTGGTTTTTAATCTGTAGGGAAAGGATGGAGTTTCCCCCGTTGTTCTCGGGATCTCGTATTCCAATAATCCATTTTTCCCCCGGTGCTTTTTCTCCGTAGGCGAATACGTTTCCCCCGAGATCGATGATGGCTTTGCGTATTTTATGGGCTGAAAGAATCCGCACTATTTCGTCTGCGGCATAGCCTTTCGCAATAGCGCCGAGATCCAGTTTCATACCCTTTTCGGTAAGGTACACAGTGCCCTCTTTTTCGTCGAGGATTACCTTAGTATAGTCGATCAGGGACAGCGCCTTGCGGAGCGCTTGGTCCGACGGGATGGCGGCATAGTCAGTTCCGATGTTCCACGCTTTGACGAGTGGGCCGACGGTTGGATCGAAAGCTCCTTCTGTTTTTCGACTGAACAGTAAGGCATCCGAGAGGACGAGGAGTGTTTCGGGGGCTGCCTTGACCGGCGCAATCCCCGCATTCATGTTTATTGACGCCAGGTTTGTGTCATCGCGATTGGCGCTCAGGATGGATTCTAGTTCGGCCAGCCGGTTGAATACCTCTGTATATGCTTTGTCCGTTCCTTTTTCAAACAGATTTACTGTACAAATGGTACCGAGAACGAATTCTGTTCGCGCCGGAACAGGCTGTGCGCAAGAAGTAGCGAAAAAAAAGGCAGACCACAAAAAGGTGCCTAAAATTGTAAGGTGTTTCATATTGGAAGTACTATAATCCTATCGGCGAAGAATTTAAAGTGGCTGGTTCAGGTTGCGGCCGCACGTTTGTTCCGTTTTTCCTGGTATAATTTTGCATCACTTTCTTCTATAACAGTTTCGAAAGGTTTTGGTTCGGAATTAGTGTCGTTGAAGACATATCCCCAACTTGCTGAAAGTTTCCAGGGATGTTTTTCCTGTGCATTAAAGCTGTCTAATTCTGTTTTAATGCGAGCGAGGGCTTTGTGGAGGACGGATTCCTGGATATTTACCATCAGGATCACGAATTCGTCTCCGCCGTATCGCACTACCAGATCTTTTTCTCGGAAACTCTGCTTGAGGGTGTTGGAAAGAGCAAGAATTGCTGCGTCTCCGTCTTTGTGGCCCCAGGAATCGTTTATTTTTTTTAGGCCGTCCATGTCGACAAAGATGAAGCAGCTTGTTTCACGGTTGTCGACCGCCTGCTGATACATGTTCCTGCCGGTTACATAGAGAGCCCGCCGGTTGTAGAGTCCGGTAAATTCATCAATGATGGAAAGGCGCGAAAGAACGTCATTTTTTTGGGTGAGGGTCTGTATGTGGGAAGAAAGAAGATCGTTCATCATAGCCGAATCGATAATGTGCGATATCAGATCTTGGATCATGCTGAACTGCTCGAAACGTTTATCGGTAATTGACAGAACGAGATAGCCGTAAATGCGTTTGTTGTATTCAATGGTAAGAACTGCGATAGGGCTTTGGATTGAATGTACCCCGGTATTCACCAGTTGTTTGATCGGAAAACGGATATAGTCCTTGACCGGTATTTCGGAAAAAAAATCTTCGCGGTATGAAAGCCGCAGTTCCGCCATCTCGGGATCATCCGGGCATATGAAGACCAGAAGGCAGCGGTTGATGCCGAGTTGCGGAAGGTTTGACCGGATCCCTTTTATCGCCTCGATGAGCGAAATCTTTTGTGACAGGAGATTGTTGCAGCTGTGATAAAACGTAAGGCTTCCGAGGTCGTTCTGATGAACTCGAGAAAAAGCTTTCATCCTGATCTGGACCAAAAGCCGAAATGCGTCGACAAAGAGACCATTGATAAGGACTTGGGTATTGAAATCCTGGTGGCGCAGCAAGGTGATTGTCCATTGTGTTGAAAAGGTGTCGATAAACGAATTGGTCAGGTCTCCCGAACGCGAAAGTGTCCGGATTGCGTCATGGATGAATTCGTTGAAAGATGCAGGGTCGCTGTTAGCTATGCATTCCTCTACCACATCTTCTAGGGAGCGACGCAGTATTGCCGCGCGTTTGAGCGATCCGTGAGAGGATCGTTTTTCCTCGAGTGGAGAAAAAGAGCTATTGGTTTTGATTTTCTGTTCATAATAAGAAGTACAGCCACAGGATTCCCGGTGCATAAACTGGGCAGGGAGCTCTATTTGTTTGTTGGCGTAGGTTGTTGTCCCGACGAGATCGGAATGTATTCTTTCTATAATCGTTGAGATCATTTCCCAGACTGGAAAATTAATAGTGGTAAACGTACAGGACAGGATGTTGTTTTCTTCGACATCATCAAAACCTACGACGGCAATGTCTTCCGGAACGGAAATTCCGCTGTTCATGAACTCTCGTATCGCCCCGATGGCCATCTGGTCATTCATGCAAATGAGCACATCCGGGGAGTCTCCTTGAAGCGCGAGTATTTTTTCGGCCGTTGTTTTGCCGTCTTCTACAGTAAAAGATCCGGGGAAAATTCGGCTTTCATCCAGCATAATGCCGCAGGAGTCCAAAACACCTTGTATGGTAATCTGGCGCTGCCGGGATATACTTTCGGATGAATCTGGTCCGCACAGGAGTGCAAACTTTTTGCAATGGTGGATATCCACCAGATGCTTGATCATTGCCTCGATAGCAGTCGTTTCGTTGGTACATACAGAAAAAACGGAGGGAAGGTCGACATTAAAAGAATAGACAGGCAGGTTTTTGTACTGATCCAGCACGATTTGCATCGTCGAGCGGGGACTGTACGGTGAAACGGAATGAGGAAATATGATAAGTGCGTCGATGGTATCATGATCGGGCAGTGTATAAGCGAAAGAATGGAGACCGGCAGTTTTATGCTTTTCGAGAAAACCGCCCAGATAAAAGATGAGGTGGAGGCCTTGCTCCTCCGCCGCATCTATGAGATCCATGATAACCCGATGATTGAAATAGCTGTCAACGGAATCGAGCAAAACGCCCACGGCCAGAGGCGGCGAGGATTTTTTTCCGTTTACAGCGATTCCGTTACCCATATATAAAAGTATGCAAGGTATTCCACTACTTTACAATGCTTAAATGCAATTCATCGAGTTGTTTTTGGTCTACATGGTTGGGACATTCATCCATGGGACTCTGTGCGAAGCTGTTTTTTGGAAAGGCTATGACTTCCTTGATCGATGTTTCTCCGGCCATGAGCATTACAAGGCGGTCGAGGCCCGGGGCGATACCTCCATGAGGAGGGGCCCCGTACTTGAAAGCTTCGGTAAGAAAGCCGAACTTTTTCTGGCCTTCTTCCTCGCTGAAACCCACGATCTTGAAGATCTTTTTTTGTAGATCGGGATCGTGGATGCGGATGGAACCGGACGCGAGTTCATAGCCATTGAGCACTAGGTCGTATAAATCGCCTTTTACGCTGCCCGGATCGGATTCGAGGGTTGCGTGATATTCTTCTTGCGGCCACGTGAACATGTGATGGGCGGTGTCCCACTTGGATTCTTCCTCATTCCATTCGAACATCGGAAAGTCGACAATCCAGGCGAATTCGAAGCGTCCTTCTTCGCAGAGACCAAGGTCCTTGCCGAGGCGAGTGCGTACGGCGCCGAGGGCGGTGCAGGCAATCTTTGCCTTGGGATCGGCGACAAACAAGAGGAGGTCACCGGTTTTTGAGCCGAGGGTTTCGCAAATTTGCGCGGTTTTTCCCTCGAAGAACTTGGAAATGCCGCCTTCGAGTACGGATTTACCATCGGTTCCCGCATTGACTTTCATCCAGCCAAGACCTTTCGCTTTGTAGATCTTTGCGGTGCTTTCAAGTTCCTCAATGAGCTTGCGGCTGTATTTTTCGGCCACGCCGGGAACAACGAGAGCTTTGATTTTTCCGCCGCCGGAAAGTGCTTCCTTGAAAGCCTGGAAAGTTCCCAGTTCGGCAAGGAAGTCGCCATCCTGCATTTTCATGTCGAAGCGCAGTTCCGGTTTGTCCGAACCATAGAGCTCGATAGAATCATCATAGGAAATGCGACGGAATGTGGCTGGCAGTTTTATGTTCATCGTTTTCTGGAAGATATAGCCCATCAAACCTTCAAGAAGGGTAAGGATATCGTCGCGGGAAACAAAGCTCATTTCAATGTCTATTTGGGTGAACTCGGGCTGGCGGTCGCCACGGGCATCCTCGTCACGGTAACAGCGTGCGATCTGGAAGTACTTGTCGAAGCCGGACACCATCAGAATTTGCTTGTACAACTGGGGAGACTGGGGAAGTGCATAAAATTGACCGGGATACAGTCGTGATGGAACCAGGTAATCACGAGCGCCTTCGGGGGTCGACTTGATGAAAGTCGGTGTTTCGATTTCGTAAAAGTCCTTGCCGATCAGGTATTCTCGCGTTGCGAAGGCAACTTTTGAGCGGAGAGCAAGGTGTTTTTGCATGACCTCGGAACGGAGATCGAGATACCGGTATTTAAGGCGGAGCTCTTCGCTCGCGTTCGTCTTTTCATCGATGAGAAAAGGAAGCGTGTCCGATTTTGAAAGCACTTCAATTTTTGATGCCACCACTTCGATTTCGCCGGTTGCCATATCCTTGTTGCTCATGGAATCGGGACGTGTGCGAACGACGCCTTCGACAGCAAGGCAATATTCCATTTTGAGATCTGCTGCAATCGCGGTCATTTCGGGTGTGGCGTCCGAATCGACAATCACCTGGGTAAGACCATAGCGATCCCGAAGGTTAATAAAGGAAATTCCGCCGTGATCGCGTTTACGGTGAACCCAACCATTCAATGTTACTGTTTTTCCCGCGTCAGCTTTGCGAATATCGCCGCAGGTGACGGTTCTTTTCATGCTTTCCATAGAAGTAAGTATATCCGCAACTGTAACGTAATGACAAGAAGATCAGAAAATTTTACTTTTCGCCCCGAGACTAGTATAATTATATATATGCACAAAAACGACAGCATAAATAAAAAATCCCGTGTAATGGGCATGGTTGTCGTTCTCGTGTGGCTCGTGGTTTTCATGATTGTCGTCCTCGGTATTGTGTTTCCCCTCGTATTTTTTATATCGCTTAAAGAAGTGCACCTCAAGGATCAAGCGGTCACGGTGAATCTTTCGGCCCAATACATACAAAATTATATAGATGAAAAGCGCCGCCTCCTGTCCACCGCGGCTCAACTGGATTCTCTGCTTGATCCATCGTTGCCTGGTCGGGTGGAAGCAAACAAAAAAGGAATACCCGAATCGGCGGGCATCGAGGCTCGCCGTTATTTACAGACTATTCTCGAACAAAACACGGATTTACGATTTTTTGCGTATCTGACACCCGAAACTGTCCAGCCCATATTTTTACAACCGTACAAAACGCAACTTGAACTGACCGATGAACAGTTTGCACAAGGTTACGCGTATCGGGAATGGGCGCAGGGTACTATATCCGCCTACAATTCCTGGAATCGGACCGGTTTTGTGCCATCATACATTTCTAAACCCTTCATTTCGCAGCCGGGCAATATTCCGGCGATTTCGGTATCAGTGGCTGTAGTTGACACAAAAAAGGATATGACCGGAATTTTGTATGTCAACATGACTCTTGATAGTCTGAGCGAATTCGTCAAATCGATGGCGTACGGAAAAACAGGAAAAGTTTTTATTGTGGATTCGGCGGGAAATCTTCTTGCGCATTCAGATCTTTCATTCTGTGTGGAAATGGATGGTCCTTCGGAAACCGCCACTTTCGTACTTAAAAACCTCGCCCAAAATCCAATGGTGGCTCATGCGTTAAAAAACGACCTGCAAGCCGGTCTTTTTACCCTTCCCGATAGTGGCACCGTGGTCTTGGCAAGTTTCGAACGAATTCCTTCGCTCGACTGGATCGTTGTCCTTCAGCAGGATGCGCTCGAATCCTTTTCTATTATTACTGTATATGCCTGGCTGCTGGTTTTTCTCGTTCTGTTCGCTGTTATTGTTTCGCTTACCTCCTTTCTGTTCATCGCTCGTGAAACTGCTGAATCATCCCGGAAACATCAGGAACTGCTGGTAATCTCCGAAACCGATCCACTGACGGGTCTTTTGAACCGGCGGAGCATGCTGAGCCGAATGAAGCAACTGGTTTCGGAATTCGAGCATGAAGGGCACCATTTTGTGATAGCGATGTTTGATATCGATGATTTCAAGAAAGTTAATGATACTTACGGACACGTGTTCGGTGATATTGTTCTGCGCGAGATAGCGGCGCGGACTGTCTCCATCCTTCGTGTCGAGGACCTATTATTCCGCTGGGGCGGCGAAGAATTCCTTTTAGTAATACGGAATTCCGACTTGACACGTGGAAGAGGTATCGCCGAAAAAATTCGGCGAGTGGTCGTAGATACACCAATTAGTGATGGTGAAACGAGCGTTAATATCACGGTAACCATAGGCGTCAGTCTGTATAAAGGCGGACTGGTGGACGCCATGATCATTCATGCAGATGAAGCCATGTATGAAGGCAAGCGGAGCGGAAAAAACATCGTCGTTGTCAGCCGCGAATGAGTTGCACCACACTTAGAAACTGTAGAGAACCGAGAAAAAATGCAGGGTAGTGCCGCCGAGGACGAAGAGATGCCAAACCGGATGGGTCCATCTGACTTTTTTCAGTGCATATACGAGGGCTCCTGCGGTATACACAATTCCACCCGCAAGAAGAAAGACCCAGCTTCGGTTAGAAATTACCGCTTTCAGGGGCTCCGCTGCAAAGACTATTATCCAGCCCATTGCGATATAGGTAAATAGCGAAACGACGCGCAGTTTGCTGCCGAAAACAGCATAGAGCGAGATTCCGACTGCCGCGAGCCCCCAAATAATGCCGAACATCATCCACCCGACCGTTCCTCGGAGGGCTGTCAGGCAATAAGCGGTATACGTTCCGGCGATGAGGACGTAAATGGCGGAATGGTCCAGCCGTTCGAATACGGGATAGGCTCGGGTGGACATGAGCGAATGATAGAGAGTGCTCATCAAATAAAGAAAAATCATGGAAAATCCGAAAATGCTGAACGAAGTGATGTAATAGATCAATTGATCGGATGGCGCGAAACGGACAGCTCGAACAACCAGAAGAACGAGTGCTGCGATCGCGAAAAAGGTTCCTATTCCGTGAGTTATGGCGTTCACAATTTCTTCATTCTTGCGATACGGTTTTGATAGTTTGTGCATAGAAGCATCCTTTTAGAAGTGTTGTTATTGTATAGACGGTACAACGATTCAAAAGGTTGCAGTAGCTTGCTATTTACAAGCACCCTCGCTGAATTTCGTACAGAAGGATGCCTGCTGCGACGGATACGTTCAGGCTGTCGAGTTTTCCCTTGGTCGGGATGGAAACGATAGTGTCGCATTTTGCTTTTAGAAGGCGGGCTATGCCGGTTCCCTCGCTTCCCAGTACTAGAGCTGTTTTTCCTGCGATGTCGAGTTTCGGGGCCGGTGTGCCTCCAGCATCTGCGCCGTAAATCCAGAAACCGGCTTCCTTCAGCTGTTCTGTCGCACGGACAAGATTCGGTACCAGTACGATGTTGACCCAAGAAGATGCGCCTGCACTTGTGCGGGAAATAACTTCGAAATCTGTCGCGCCGCGATGTTCGGGCAGTACTACGAGATCAACGCCAAACTGGTCCGCGCTGCGGATGATAGCACCTACATTCTGCGGATCGGTGATGGAGTCAAGGATGAGCACTAATGCTTTTTCTTTGAGTGCGAGTTCTTTTACACATTCATCCATACGTAAGGGCGCGGCCTGTTCGGCGTTTTCCATTACAAGGACGATGCCTCGGTGATCGCGGGCGGTGACCGGAAGGGGTACTACCATCTTGTCGATAGCATCCATATCAGTTTCGGATGAGGGAATGCCTAAAGCCGTTGCCGCGGTAAGTATTTTCTTAACACGGGGGCCCGGCTTTGCGTAGACTATTTTAAGGCCGGCGATTTTTTCGGCAGGTTTGCCTGTATCCTTTTTTTCGATAGCGCGAATTTCTTCTTCAATGGCATGAAAGCCGGTAATTATTCTCATAATGTGTATGATTCTCCATATTTGACGATTTGCACGTTGGAATAGCCGTTGTTTGCCAGTCGGTTTTTGAAGTCGGCTTGTACATCGGGCTCTCCATGTACCATAAATATCTTTTTCAGGGAAGTGGTATCCATTGATTTGAGCCAGTCAATCGTTTCCTGATAGTCCGCGTGGGCGCTGAAGGCATTGATTTGGGTGATTTTAGCTCGCACTGCATGCCATTCTCCCAGAATCTTGACTTCGAGTTCGCGGTTCTGTAGCCGACGGCCAAGCGTGTGCTCCGCCATGAATCCGACAAGCAGAATCTGATTGGTGGCATCGTCAATGTTGTTTGCAAGGTGATGGGTAATCCGGCCCACTTCGCACATACCGTCGGCGCTGATGATGATCATCGGGCCTTTCTTGTTATTGAGGGCCTTGGACTCGTCAACGCTGGTGACGAAACGTAGCGAATTAAAACCGAATGGGTTTTTGTGATGCTTGATGAAGGCCTCGTGGGTATCGGAATCGTAGCATTCGGGATGGATCTGGAAGATGCTGGTTGCGTTTACGGCCATTGGTGAATCAACATAAATAGGAATTTCCGGGATAATTTTAGTATCGACGAGGGTGTGAAAGTAGTAAACCAGTTCCTGGGTGCGTTCGATAGCGAAGGCAGGTATGATTATTTTGCCGTTCATCTTGATCGCATCCTTCGCAACAGCCGCAAGCATCGCTAACGCGTCGTCGGTGCTTTCGTGACGGCGATTTCCGTAAGTACTTTCGAGAAACATGTAGTCAACCGGGGGAAGAATTGCCGGATCGCGGATAATTGCCTTGCCTTTACGACCGAGGTCGCCCGTGTAGGCGATGCGGGTTTCCTTTCCATTTTTTTCGGTAATAGTTAAAATAGCCATGGCCGAGCCGAGAATATGACCGGCATCGTGGAATTCAAGCTTGATATTCGGGGTAATCCAGGTAGGACGATTGTAGGAAACGGTTACAAATTGGTTGGTGGTGTTAATCGCGTCAGTTTCGTTGTAGAGGGGTTTCCAATCGAAGTGTTCTCCCTTTCGGGCTGCCTGCTTGCCGAGATATTCGGCATCGCGTGCCTGAATACGGGCCGAATCCATCATAATGAGGTTGGCGAGATCCCGGGTCGCTGGCGTGGCATACATATTTCCCTTGTAACCATTCAAACCGAGCATGGGTAGCATTCCACAATGATCAAAATGGGCATGGGTCAGGATAACAGCATCCAGCTTGTCCGCCGGAACTTCAAAATGCCTGTTTTTGCGGTCCGCCTCGTTTCTGCGTCCCTGGAAAGCTCCGCAATCTATCAGAATGCTATGACCGTCAACTTCGAGTATATGCTTGGAACCGGTGACTTCTTCTGCAGCACCAAGTGAATATAGGGTTATGCTCATGAAAAAAGGATAGTCCGATTGGTGCTGTTCTGCAAGGTAAATCAGTGATATAATCGAAACCTCGAGGTATTTTTTGTATACAAGAGAAATTAAACCTGCGCCTGATTATCCGGTATTGAATGGAAAACCAGATTTTGGTTCATTTTCTGGCCCATTCGAACATTTTGATATTCGCGGAATGAAGCGACCGTTTGGCAATTTGCCTTTTCCGGTATTTGTTACCAATCTCCGCATAATGGAAACTCTGCGTTTCTTGTTTTGTGATGATGATAATATCGGCGAAATAGAGCTGTTCGGGGCGGGATACTTTTCGTTTATGGAAACCACTCTTTGGAATCGCAAGACGAATCATCGTATCGCTTACCGGCGGATTATATTTCCCGGCCTGATGAATATACCCCATTCCTTTGCAAACAGTGTCACTGCCTGCCGTACCCGCAGTCGGTTTGTGCGCATTCATTCACGGCTGCAGAAAAAGCTTATCCATGCTGATTTTGATTTTATCGGTTCGGATTCACGACCGCCTTGCGAGGGTCGCCTCGAAATGAATTTGGATGCCTCTGGTGCCACAGATTACTCGGCGGTTATTCCATATGGGGTCAAGCGTCGGTGTCAGGCATCGTATCAGATTACCGCACCGCTCCATGGTTGGATAAGCACTGGATATGACGATCACCAGATCCACGAAGATACCGGAATCGGTTTTTTCGACGTTCGCAAGGCATATTTTTCTTTGCGGACAAAAATTGGAAAAATGGTCGGAATGGGCCGGCTTGACGGAAAAATCGTCTCTTTTCAACTGGGCAATTCTGTTTCGCATGACGATAATCGATATAATGACAATATACTGTTTGTTGACGGGACCGCATGGCCGTTGCCGCCGGTAAAAATAACCCGTCCATACGGAGTTGCCGGCGACTGGTTCATCCAGGATACGGAAAGCATGGTCGATCTGGTATTTACACCGATCTCCGACAGCGCCAGAAAGTTGAGTGCGTTCGTGGTGCGTACCGATTATCATACGGTCTACGGAACGTTCAGCGGGGTGCTTTTGACCGGTGCTGGCGAAAAACTGGTGCTGCGTGGCTATCCCGGTATCGGAAAAAAGGTTTTATTACGAATTTAAGGAAAACAAAAAAATGGATAACAATACTGCCGGTTTTGGCGTATTACCTGTAATAGTAGACAGGGAACTGTCTGCCATGAACCAGTTGATGACGGATTCACGGTACAAGATCAAACAATCCGCTTCCTTTCTCCGGACTGACCGGTCCGACCGGGTTAATCCCGATTTTATCTTGTATACGCTCAACGATTATCTCGGCCATTTGCAGAACTGCGTAGCGTCTACCAAAAAAATGCTTCCTTTCGAGACAAACACCCCATTTTATGAAAATCTGGCGACATATGATCCTGTCTCCTTCAAACTGGTTTCAATAGTTCGTTCAATGGACATGAAAATGCTCAGTTCGATGCTCCTTCAGTTACAGAAAGCGCCGCGGGAAACAACGGTGACCCAGTTGATTCCTTTTGTAAGTCTTCTGTATCAATCTCTTATTCGGGTTTACTATCTGGGCGCTGCTGGTCTTACGAAAAAATATCGGACAATTTATTCATTTATAGTGAAGGACTTATGTCCTGCCGATCCCGAGGGGCTCAAGCAGTATACTTCGAGTGCCATCGCCGATTGGAATTATATATTTGATCATATTTGCACCGGCTTGTATCCTCTTGTTCTTCGCATGGTGTCACCGGTTATGCTTACCCAGAATCAGCTTTTTTATGCTAATGGTTCGCGGGTGCTTGCCTGGTTGCAGGTTGCCCCGACCGACATTTTGATCATTAAAGAAGGGGAGCCCGAAAAAAACGAAATTGTTTCGAACGTAACGCCTGTTAAGGAAGTGTTGGTCGAAGCGGATGATAGAATTGATGTTCCCCAAGAGGTTCAAGAAGGTCTTGGTATACTCGAGCGGTTGTTTCCCGAAGCCGGCTGGGACGAACTGGAGACAATGCCTGACTTTTGTCCATATTTTCAGCCCATTTTATTGTTCCAGGATGCATTCAGCCAATTGGCTCCGGATAATCCCCTACAGGCAACACTTATCCTTTTGCTGATCTTGGAAGAACTGTTTCATGGTCTCAGACTCATCAAATTTATACCCCTACAGCCGCTTTCGGCTATTGATGAATCGGAAGATATCAACAAGATTCTGGAGGAATGGATTCTGTATCAGGAAATCATTTTTGACAAGAATTTTAGTGTCGACTTGAAAGAATATACACACCAGATATACACGCAACCCGAATATAACAAAGGTCCATATGGTCGAACACAGCTTTCGAACATGTACACCCTTATAAAGACCATGTTTTTGCCGTATTTTGATATCCGGCTGTACGGTACAGCTAAAATCCAGAAGGATGACCGGTTCCCGCCTTTTTATCTGCGGGTCAGACGGCTTAAACGGTTGCTCGAACGCTATTACGAAGAAGTCCGGGCGGCCCCCCCCGGAAGTGACGTGAATACAAGTGGATCGCTTTCCGGTATCCAAAACCCTTGGGCACCGTACCAATTCGACATCGCGAATGCAGTTTCCAAACGGCTCGACGCCCTTTGCGGAGGGAAGCATTCAAAGACGAAAACAAATACCGTCTTGATAAGGTATACCTATCTGATTTTATGTGTTCTTGATTGGTGGATAAATGACAAGGATAGTTATGCGTATCAGAATGCCCCTGATTACTTGTATCGGGTTACTGAACCCGGCAAGTCTGTGCCCGCGTTCGGTATCAAGGTCCGTACAGATGTCGATGCTGTGTTCCTTAAGCATCTGAAGGCGAGATCTGGTGCAGCTGGAACTACTGAATCCCCGTCCGCATCCTGATTACCCGAATAGCGTTCTATAGTTGTTTGCCGGTCCGGATTTTTTCCTGGAGGCGGTCGAGTGCTTTTCCCTCGAGGCCGGCAGGCTTTCCGTCGAGTATACTCCGGAGAGCGGTCATTTCTTCTCCCGAAAAAGAAACTCCGTTTTTTAAGTGCCGTTCGAACGATGCGGTGGCGAGCGGGGCGACTTTGCGGCACATGTCGAGCAGGATGTCTGCATATACACGGATTTCTTTTTGGGAATGGGTGTCGCAACGAAGCTTGAGAAAATGAAAGAGGTTGTGCAGGTCTATCTGCCAGTACCATTCAGTATAGGTTGAAAGGGGCAGATTGATGCGAGCCAATTCCCGGGCGATATTTTTGTCGATAAGGTCAGTGTAGCCGCTGAAGGCCACTTCTTGTTGGTTTTCAATTTCGGCAATAACTTTTTTTGTCATTTCCGGGGGAACGGATTCTTCGGACCGGCCTTGTTTGTTGTCGGTACTCTGGAAGGAAATATCCTCGGCGGCTGGGATATAGCATTCATCTTTTATGATCGAATAGCGACCGGAAATTTCATTTACCCGTGCGGTGCGGTGTCTGATCCATTGTCGTGCGACGAAGATGGGCAGCTTCACATGAAAGGTCAGGTTGACTTGTTCGAAGGGAGATGTGTGCTGGTGTCGCAGGAGATAGTCGATAAGTGAGCCGTCCTCCCTGACTGTTTTTGTGCCATCGCCGTACGAAACGCGCGCAGCCTGAACGATACGAGAGTCTCCACCCATATAATCCACCAAGCGGATAAAACCCTTGTCGAGTACGGGAAATGCTTTGTCGAGAATTGCTTCCGCTTCCGGAACGATACAATGTGCCATGGCAACCAGTATATACGCCCTTTTATGGGTTCTGCAAGTTGAAAAAGGGTAATTTCGTCGGGAAAGGTTTGGGTCGGTGATTGTTGACCTTGACAGTGACTTATTATTTAAGGTACTGTTAAGAACATCTTTTTTGGAGCGGTGTCCGAGCGGTTTAAGGAGGCGGTCTTGAAAACCGTTGTGCCGAAAGGTACCGGGGGTTCGAATCCCCCCTGCTCCGTACCAAAAAAGGATACATTTGGAGCGGTGCGAGAGCGGCCGAATCGGGCTCCCTGCTAAGGAGTTGTGCCCCAAAAGGGTACCGGGGGTTCGAATCCCCCCTGCTCCGTTAAAGGCTTTCGAAAGCCTGTGGTTTTGTGTTTTTTGTTAGGTTACGTGTGAAGTTTTGCTTTGCAAAACTTCAAGAGCTGAACAAAATGTTGTATCCGACATTTTGTTCAGCTCGAGACTATAGCTCAGCTGGATAGAGCGACAGATTGCGGATCTGTAGGCCGGTGGTTCGAACCCACTTAGTCTCATACAGGCTGTCTTTCAAAGACAGCCTTTTTTCTGGATTTTTTTGTTTGGAGAGATGCGAGAGTGGTTGAATCGGACAGTCTCGAAAACTGCTGAGCCGCAAGGTTCCGGGGGTTCGAATCCCCCTCTCTCCGTTTCTGTTTTGTGTGTGCTTTGGAGAGATGTCCGAGTGGTCGAAGGTACACGCTTGGAAAGCGTGTGTGCTCGAAAGAGTACCGAGGGTTCGAACCCCTCTCTCTCCGCTAGTTTTTGTCCAGCCGGCACCGATCCGGCCAGACCTTTTCGAATAGTCCAGGTCCTATGCAAGGATCCGCTACCGAACCCCGCCAGATCCGGAAGGAAGCAACGGCAGGAAGCGCGATTCTGTGCCGTAGTGTACCTGGGCTTTTCGAAAAGGTCTTTTTTTTGTCCCTGCCTCATGCTATCCTGCTCACGTGAAAATACTCCTTGTCGCAATAAACGCAAAATACGTCCAAACGAATCTCGCCATCCGGCTTTTAAAAGCCTATTCTGAGAAATGGTGTGAATCTGTCCGAAACGGGCAAATTCAAATCGAAATAGCCGAATGGAATATCAACCTGAATACTTCCTTGATAATCCGCGGCATATTCGAGTCCCGTGCTGATATCGTTCTTTTTTCAACCTACATTTGGAATCGTGGAATGGCTTTTGCGGCAGCTGCCGGAGTACGAAAAGTTCTGCCACAAGCCCTCATCGGCTTCGGCGGCCCTGAGGTTTCCTGGTCTGCGGAGCGGACTTTTCTGGATTGTTCCGAGGTGGATCTTCTTCTTTCGGGTGAAGGAGAAGACACGTTTGCTGAATTGGCCGAGAGAGCAGGCCTTTTTGTGCATGGAGAAATAGCAAAGTCCCACGAAACGCTTTTTGCAGAATTGTTTACGGGCATAAAAGGTCTGTATGTGCGTGATGCAACGTCTATGGCCGGATTTGTTTTTGGAGGCCCCCGTGAACCGATTGCAGACCTTGACCGCATTCCTTTTCCATACAATTTTAACGAGATGGATTTTGATAGAGCGCATCGCATTGTCTATTATGAATCGAGCCGGGGGTGTCCCTTTTCCTGCGCGTATTGTCTTTCCTCGATAGACAAATCTGTTCGGTATTACTCCCTCCACCGTGTCTTCGGCGAGCTGCAGGGCTTTATGAACGCGGGATTTCCGCTGGTGAAATTCGTGGATCGTACCTTCAATCTCGATCCGGCACGGTTTCTTGCTATTTGGAAATTCATCAGAGATAATCACAACGGGAAGACTCTTTTTCATTTCGAGTTGGCGGCCGAATACCTTTCGGACGAAGCTTTTGT
Organism: Treponematales bacterium; assembly: GCA_038248875.1. GTDB lineage: Bacteria > Spirochaetota > Spirochaetia > Treponematales > Treponemataceae > Teretinema. Next base: position 33,157 of record JBBRWY010000002.1, on the reverse strand, counting down.
TGTCCTTGAAACCATGCCCGAAGGAGCGATTCAGTTTGAAGTGGGCATCCAAAGTATTAACAGTGAAACACTGAAGATTGTCGGACGTCCTGCACATCCGGATGTGTTAGCTGAAAAAATACGACGAATTCCAAAGTGGATTCACACGCATGTTGACCTGATAGCGGGGCTTCCGGCCGAAGATTTCGACAGTTTTGGCCGGTCGTTCGACTTTGCTTTTGCTCTTGATGCAGATATGCTGCAGCTCGGGTTTCTCAAAATTCTTTCCGGTTCTCCTATGGAGGCCCTTGCCCGGAAAGATTCCGGTTTTATCTGGTCGGCTTCGCCGCCTTACGAGGTTTACTCTTCGCCGGTTCTGGACTATGCAAGAATACTGAAATTGAAAGACGTCGAACAGGTGACAGACACTTGGTATAATTCGGGTCTCATGTGGAACACGTTGCGGTGTCTGGCCGGCGGGGGCGGAACGGGGATTACTCCGGCACAATCTGCATTTAAATTGTTTTGCTCGCTGGCTGATTTTAACAAGCGGTATTATGCAGATGGCGATTTGTATCTTCCCCGAAGACCTTCTGATTCGTTCGCCTGCATGGCAGCGTTTTTAGCTACGGAGAAACCGATGACGGCAGCGGATGCCGTGAAGGCGGAAGATGAGCGAACGCGCGCGCTGGAATGGCTACGTTATGATTTTCTGCTGCAAGGTAAGCCTGGTGCGTTCCCTGCATGGTACGAAAGGCGGTATTCCAAAGAAGCACATGACCGTACACTTGGAGAACAGGGTTTTTTCAGTAATGCTGCTACAGGGAAGGAATCCGAAAGCGTTTCGCGCCGGACTGCATATGCGCGGACGGAATATGACACATTCCGTTTCGAAGCCGGTGAGGTGGAAACAGCTTGTCTCTTTGTGTATCCCGACAAATCGGGAATGGAAAAAAAAGTGCGGGTGTTCAGAGATTGTTGATAAGGTGCGAAGCGAGAATTTTGCCGCCGATGGCAATGAGCACGAGGCCTCCGGCAAGCTGGGCATAACGACCGAGCAGGCCGCCGATACGTTTGCCGAAGAAAAAGCCGATCGAACACAGGCTGAAGGTGACAAGCCCGATGACGAGCGAGGGTTGAAACGCTGCCTGTCCCATAACGGAAAAGGTCATGCCGACCGCGAGAGCGTCGATGCTCGTGGCGATGGCGAGAAGGAATACGATACGCTTGCTCGTCAGGTCCCTTTTTTTGGTTTCTTCGTCGTCCGGACAGGCTCCTGCATCGGGGGATTCTTTCCATTCCTCGTACACTTCGTACAGCATTTTACCGCCGACAAGAGCAAGCAGGGCGAAAGCGATCCAATGGTCAAACGAGCTGATAAAAAAGCTGAAGGTGTTGCCGAGAAACCAGCCGGCCAGGGGCATCAGGAATTGGAAAAGGCCGAAGGCAACAGCTGCACGGAGCATGTGGTACCGGGTAAGGTTTTTCGAGCATGCGGCGGTAGATACGGACACGGCAAATGCGTCCATGGAAAGGCTTACGGCGATCAAGAGGGTTTCTGTCATTTGCTGCTCCGGTCGAAAATATAGCACAATTCTTTCAATTTATGCACTATCATTACTTGTTGTGAGTAAAAAATGACGGAGAAAAATATGAGCAAAACTATCAGGCGGCCCTCCGCAGCGATTATGTATGATTTTGACAAGACGCTTTGTACCCGCGACATGCAGGAGTACAGCTTTATTCCCGGGCTCGGGATTACCGCCAGAGCTTTTTGGGATGAGGCGGCGAACCTGTCCGATTCGGGGATGGACAAGATTTTAGCCTATATGTATCTGATGCTCAAAAAGGCGCGCGAAGCGAACAAACCCATAAAAAGGGAAAACTTCGTTGAAATGGGAAAAGACATCGATTTTTTTCCGGGTGTAACCGGCTGGTTCGACCGGATCACCACGTATGGCAAAGAACGAAACCTTTCTGTTGATCATTATATCATCTCGTCGGGGCTGAAAGAGATTATCGAGGGCTCGCAAATCCGCGACAAATTCCGCAAGATATATGCCTGCGAGTTTCATTACGATGCGAACGGGGTCGCCGACTGGCCGTGCGTTTCGGTCAACTATACTACCAAGACCCAGTTTCTATTTCGCATCAACAAAGGTGTGCTCGATTTCTCCGATGACGTCGCGCTGAACCGCTTTGTGCCCGAACACGAACGTCCTATACCGTTCCGGAACATGGTCTATATCGGGGACGGACTAACCGACGTGCCGTGTATGAAAATCGTCAAGGCAAATGGCGGTCGCTCGATTGCGGTGTACCAGAAGGGACAGAAAAAGAAAGTCGAGGATCTGCTTGTGCACAACCGGGTCGATTTCGTGAGCCCGGCCGATTATTCCGAGGGTGGTAATCTCGATTCACTTGTCAAGAAAATCATCGATAATATGACTGTTACAAATGATCTGGTCGAAAGTCACCTCAGGCAAGTCAGGAGTTTCAGGGAAAGATAGGCAATTTCCGGATTATCGCGTACCCTAGCGCATGGAATATTTTTCCGGTGAGGGTTTTATTGTTCATGCCTATGCAGATTCCGCGCGCAACCGGGTGCATATACTCGGCAGGCTTTCCAATGGCCGGAGTTTTGCCGCAAGTAAAAACGTGCCAATCCTGTTCGTCTATATTCGGCCTGATCAGGCACAATGCGCGACAGCCCTTTTTTTGCAAGAGCGCCTTCCAATCACCCTTGAAGAAACTCCATTCATTCTGTTTGACGGCTCTGCTTGCTTGCAGCTCGCATCCGGAACTGATCGGAATGTTGCGCGGGGAACGAAGCTTCTTCAGCAAAACAGTATCGAGGTTTTTGGTGCCGATATGAAGAGCGCTGCGGTCTTTTTGATACGAAACGGTATCCGCGGCGGTATCTCCCTATCAGGTGAATGGCGAGCGGGTCAGGGTGTCGATATGGTTTTTCCGAACCCGGAAATTACTGCTGTGCACGCCGCACGAGCCACCCTTTCCGTCATGTCACTCGACATCGAAACCGGGGAACCTTCGGGGCATATACGCGCTGTTGGATTATCACAGGGTAAGGCAAGCTCTCGTTCCCGGGCCCTTCTGTTCGCCGGTTTGTGGAACAGGACAGAAGCACCGGATACCAACATCACCGTTTATGCCGATGAACGGACCCTGCTCGTCAATCTGGTACTCAAGATTCGGGAAATGGATCCGGACATAATCACCGGATGGAATGTCATCGATTTCGACTTTCCCCGGCTTGCAGCGGCATTTAACCGACACCGTATTCCATTTGCACTGGGTCGTTCATTAGAAGCGGGACGGTTTTTTCCTGCTGAAAACGCTTCTTCATTCGATGATTCGAAGACTAAACGATCCGCGTCGGTTTTTCTCCCCGGACGTCAGGTACTGGACGCACTTCGCCTCGTCCGTACCGGCTACGAATCCTTCGATTCCTATACCCTCGATGCAGTTGCCCGAGATGTCTTGGGCCGGGGTAAGACCGTGCAATCAACCAACACCGACAAACTTGCCGAGCTCGAACGGTTGTATACTTATGATCCTTTGACCTTCTGCCGGTATTGCCTCAATGATGCGGATCTTGTTCTTGATATCCTCGACAAAAGAGAATTGATTCGACATACCGTTGAACGGGCAGCCCTGACCGGTTCGGGAATCGACAAGGCATGGACTAGCGTCGCGTCCTTCGAACGGGTGTATGCTGCAGGGTTGTATGCACGGGGGATAATCGAGCCGAATGCGGAGAGCGGCCGTAGCGTTTCAGGGGCAGCAGGCGGAACGGTGCTTGATCCGGTTGCCGGTATTTTCTCCAATGTAGCGGTATTCGATTTTCGCAGCCTGTATCCGAGTATTATGAGGACCTTCAACATCGACCCGTTTTCTTATGAATGTGCGCGTATCTCCAGTTCATCCGAAAATTCCGGAGACCTCATTCGGGCCCCGAACGGTGCTGCTTTTGTTCGGCAGGGAGGGATCCTTCCATCGTTAATTGCGCAATATTTTACCGAACGCATCGCGGCGATAGACCGGGGCGATGATGCAGCGGCCTATGTGTACAAGATTCTGATGAATTCGTTTTACGGGGTCCTCGGATCGCCAAAGTGTCGATATGCGAGAACAGAAATTGCCGGGGCGATCACTTCATTCGGCAAAATGTGTCTGCACTTCGCACGGGATTTTTTTCGGGGGAAAGGTTTTCGTGTCCTCTATGGCGACACCGATTCCGTGTTTGTCGAGATGGTTGGCGAAGCTGCCTCTTATGACGCGTATGCCGCAGAACTGAACGAGTCGCTTTCGGTATATATCATGCAGATGTACCGGCTTGAATCCTTCATCGGTATCCGTTTCGAGAAGCTCTATACTCGATTTTTTATTCCCCGTGTGCGGTTGCATGGCAAGGACGAAACGACCGAGGAACTCGAGCGGGGTCGCGCAAAGGGCTATGCCGGACTCATTGTTGCCTCGGATGGAAGCAGTGAGGTGGAGATAAAGGGAATGGAGGCTGCGCGAAGCGACTATACGCCGCTTGCCCGGCGTTTTCAGCGGGAACTTTTACGGGTGCTTTTCATCGATAAGGATACGTTCGGGGTTGAGGCCTATATAAAAGAACAGACCGAAGCGCTCTATGCCGGAAAACTAGACGCCGAACTGGTGTTCAAGAAAAAACTCGGACGGGTTCCTGAGTCCTATACGGCATCGACTCCGCCGCACATAAAGGTGGCACGAGCTCTCGGCTGGAAAAACCGCCGCGGTACGGTGGAGTTTTTGATTACGGTCAATGGTCCAGAAGCGGTTTCGCAGCTTCATTCCGCGATTGATTATGCCTGGTATGCTTCTTCGCAGCTGTTACCCACGGCGCGTTCAGCTGGAACGGCCGCGGGATTTGATGCTGACGCCATCATCCTTTCTGTTTCTAGTGATGGACAGCTCGAACTCGGGTTGTGAATTATTATTTTGAAAAGAATGTACGGAGGACAGAGCGCCTGTATGAGTCCTGGGTTTCTGTGTGATAGAATTATCATCATGATGCGTAAACCAAAACTGCTTGACGTGCTGATCGTGTACCTCCTCGTTCTTGCATATATCCTGTATGGGGGATACCTTTTCAGCCGGAGCGGCAGTAAATGGTTTGCGTTTCTTTTTTCCGCGGGACTTGGTGTTGTTCCGTATCTGTATTCGCTTGTGTGTGGCTACAATGTGCGGAATGTTTTTGCACTATCGGTTCCGGAAAAAAGGCAGGTGGGCGGCGGCATCCTTCTGATGCTCGGAGTGTCTTTTTTTCTTGTCATGGCCTCTATTGTCGTAGGTTTTTTCTTGCCGGTTAAATCGGCGGCTGAAATTGCTGTGGAAAAGCAGATACTGGACAAGAATTTTCTATTCGGTCTTTTGTCAGTCGTACTTTTACCGGCAGTTTTCGAAGAATTTTTATGCAGGGGTTTCATCCTGTCGGGGTTGCGGGACTCGCTGCGTAAGGTGCCTGCTGTTCTGCTGAGCAGTGTACTTTTTGCCTTTTTGCATTTTGATCCGCTTCGGATTCCCTTCACCTTTGCTGCGGGGCTTGCCATTTCGTGGGCTGCCTGGGAAACCCGCTCGGTGCTGCTTCCGATCGTCATGCATTTTCTGCACAACTTTCTGTTATTTGCCGCACTCAGGTTCGCCGGGCCAGATATGGCCGCATCGGTGGGATTGCGCCCGGCGAGCCTGCTGGAAATTCCGGTATTGTTTTCTTCTCTGCTGTTGTTTGCAGTCGCTGGTGCTCTGGTTTTTTTCGGTCAGTCATTGCTCAAGAAGAAATCAGCTTTCCCATGATTAACCCCCATTCTTCCTCTTCCAGGATGGAAAAACCCATTTTTTTGTAAAAAGCGATGGCTCCGGTGTTTGTTCCGCTTACGCCTAGATGGATACCGGGACAACCGCGGGTGGCAAGCGCGGCAAGGAGCGTTTCGAGAAGCATTCGGCCGCAGCCCTTGCCCTGGAGATCAGGAAGGAGATCTATGTGCAGGTGGGCCGGATATGAGGTAATCCACGGATTGAGTGCCGGGTCGGGGGTGTTCGGGGAATTGAGGAGGCTTGCAATAAGCGACCGTTCTGTTTCTGAACGAAAAACAGGCGGGGTTGTTGTCACAGGCGCGGAACCCAACTCCGGTAGAGGGTATCTGCGCCGAAGCGAAGGAAGCCATTCGGTATCGAACCAGCGGTTGAATGAGGTGGTATCATCCGTGCCGAGAATATATCCTTTTGGTACGAAGCCTTCTTCGGCGATGAAGCACAGGGAAATGTCATGAAATAGGTATGGGGCGGCGTAATACTGGCCGAGAAGCCAAGGATCAAGAAAGAGGGTGGATGCATCTTTTCCGTTGTCGGCCGTTTCAAGACAGATCCGATAGAGATAGGGGATATCTGATTGAACTGCAGGTCGTATCAATAAGGCCATGTTAAGCTCCTCGAGGATGTCGATCTGTGAATTATATCCCGAAATGTGAAGAAAGGTATCATAAAATCTCCAGCCCCTCCTGTCGCAGTCGCTGATACCTGCCGATTTTCGCGGATTGTCGATTCAGTTTACTTTCAGCGTGCAATTTCAGTATATTAAGTCGAAGGGGTTTCCCGCATGAATGCAGCGCTTCTTGAATCGATGATCAGCAAGAGAAAATCCGTGAGGTCTATTTCGCCCACACCACTTTCGAGCGAGATTCTCGCAGATGTGCTCAATGCGGTACAAGAACTTATTCCTCTATTCCTCGAGATACGGACCTCGGTAAAAATTTTGAACCGAAACGAGATCAAGCCTCTTGGTTCAATTTTCGCCCCGTATTATCTTGCTCTTTATTCTGAACACAGCCCCGACTCTCAGCTCAATGCGGGCTTTATGCTGCAACAGGCCGATCTGTACCTTTCGGCAATCGGTCTCGGTTCCTGTTGGCTCGGGATGACCCGTCCGGTGCAGAGTGAGTCCGATGGACTTCCGTTTGTAATCCTGATGGCCTTTGGTGCCGCCCAAGAAGACGTGGTCCGTTCCTCTCCCACCCAGTTCAAGCGCAAAGCACTCAAGGATATAGCAACTTCTACTGCAGTGCCTGCATATATCGAAGACGTCCGTCTTGCTCCTTCTGCCATCAATAAACAACCCTGGTTTTTTTCCGGGGATGAACGCTCTTGCAACGCGTTCTCGGTTCGCGGTAAGGGCCTGATCAACATTGCCGAGGGCTGGCGATTTGTGGATCTCGGCATCGCTCTTTCCCACCTGTACATTGCTGCCTTGGCCGATGGAAAAACCGTAAGTTTCAGGCGAGAAGACTCGATTCCTTCGGGCAATGGTAGCGAATATGTCCTTTCCTGCCGGATTGATTGAGGTACATTTCCATGCTACTGTGCAGGGTATGGCATACGAAGTAACAGCGACAAGACGGAGACCCCAGCGGTTTGAAGATATGATCGGTCAAGATTTTGTGGTAGCAACACTGCAAAAATCCATTGCTGCCGGTAAAATCGCCCATGCATACCTTTTTTCCGGGCCTCGCGGTTGTGGTAAGACGAGTTCTGCCCGCATTCTTGCGAAAGCACTCAACTGCGAAACCGGACCCGGAACCACTCCTTGCGGTACTTGTGCAGCGTGTCTGGAAATTACCCGTGGATCGAGCCTCGACGTCATCGAGATTGACGGTGCCTCCAACACGAGCGTAAACGATATCCGCCAGATCAAAGACGAAGTCCAGTTTCCTCCCAATTACTGCCGGTACAAAGTGTACATTATCGATGAAGTGCACATGCTTTCAACGAGTGCCTTCAACGCACTTTTGAAAACTATCGAAGAGCCACCCCCTTACGTCATTTTCATATTTGCAACTACAGAAATACACAAGGTTCCCGCAACTATCAAAAGTCGGTGCCAACAGTTCAATTTCCGGTTGGTGTCCGTTGACCAGCTGAAGGATGTGCTTGCCGAGGCCGCTACCGAAACAGGCATCAAGGCGGATGATGAGGCGCTTTTCTGGGTTGCGCGCGAGGCAACTGGGAGCGTCCGGGACGCCTACACCCTGTTTGACCAGGTTGCCGCTTTTTCGGACGGGTATCTAACCTTCGAAAAAATCAGAGATAAGCTGGGTCTTGTCGGTGTAGAACGGATAAACAGGATTGCCGAAGCTTGCGCCACTAAGAACAGCCTGGACGCCCTTACCGCCCTCGACGAGACGCTTCAGAACGGTGTTTCTGTAGAACAGTTTACTGTCGATATGGCTGACTACTTTCGAAACTTGCTGCTTATAAAAAGTGGACTTACCAAAGAATCTCTTTTAGGGCAGAGTGCTGAACGATTCTCGGCCATCGTGCTCGCGGCTTGGTCCGCGATTCAGATAGAACGGGCGCTTGGTCTGATGCTTCAGCTGTATCGGGACATCAGGTATTCGCTCGATCCACGTTTCGAACTCGAGCTTGCGGTTTCGCGCCTGTCCTGGATTTCTGATTATGTATCTTCTGCAGAAATGAAGACCGCGCTTGATTATGCGCAGAATCTATTGCAAAAGGGAAACCGAAATGGAAGCCGGAACGGCAGTGTCGAAGCCCTCCCTGCGGGGACAGGTGTGTCCCGGGGGAAAGCCGGCCCTTTTAGCGAAGCGGACCGCTCTCCATCGCCCGACAGGCAGGAAACGGTCCGCGAATCAGCTCCGGCAACTCACCAATCGAATCAGCGGAACGACACGGAACGTTCTACTCCTGTTGCGGCCCCACCCGTTCGTATCGCCGCTGTCAACGAAGACGATCCGGATGTGCGTATCGAAAACCCGTTCGCGGCTTTCAAGCAGCGGCTCGGGGGCCATTGGAACGCAACACCGCAGGATCATTCTTCTGTGCCACCCGCGACTGCCCCGTCCGTATCTGTCGCTGTTGCATTACCTGCCGATGACGATCCGGTTGAACCCCCGGAGCCTGTCGTTGTGCAGGAGGGCTCGGTAGGCATCGATCAACTTAGGGATTCTCTGGTTTTATATTTTCAGACCACCAAAAATATGGTCGCGACCAGCCTTTCCCAGTCGTTCGGCTGGGTTCAGGCAGGCGCTACCGTCAAGTTTTCGGTGGATAAACCGTTTGTGCACAATCTTCTCGAGCAGGAGCACAAGGCCATTGCAGAAGCTGTTTCACGGCTTCTGGGTGTTCCTTCAGGAATCGAAATACATCTCGATGTCTCCAAAAAGGAGCTATCGGCTGATGCAGTAGAGATGAACAAGATTCCGCCGCAGGTAGAAATGATCGTACATATGTTCAAGGGTTCAATCATAGGAGAGGGAAGACAGGCATGAATATCAATCCGTTCGATATACTTAAGAATGCAAAAGGAATACAAGAGCAGTTCGCCCATCTACAGGAAGAACTCGCAGATTTGACCGTTACCGGTTCGGCAGGTGGCGGAATCGTGAAAATCGAAATGAACGGACAATTCGATCTGCTCGCCATCAAACTCGATCCGGTCTGCGTCGATCCCCGCGATCTTTCTATGCTCCAGGACCTCATCGTTGCAGCGCATACGGATGCCGCGCAAAAGGTGAAGGAACTACTCAAGACTAAAATGGGTCCTCTGGCTGGTGGGTTTCCTGCGGTATGAATGCGCTGGATGACCTGATAGACAGCTTTTCGCGTCTCCCTGGCGTTGGAAAAAAAAGTGCCTCGCGCATCGCACATTTTTTACTCAAGAGTGACGAGTCCCTGTGCGACCGCCTTGCCCGGGATATTTCCGTCTTGCATGTGCGAATTCATCCCTGCAGGAAATGCGGAGCCTACACCGAGGACGACCTCTGTCCGGTTTGCTCGAATCCTGGACGCGATCAACGACTCCTGTGTGTGGTCGAGCAGCCGCAGGACGTGCAGACCATCGAGGCGGTCAAGGAATACACCGGTCTTTTTCATGTACTGGGGGGTGTAATAGCTCCACTGGATGGCATCGGCCCGGATCAGCTGCGGCTTTCCGAGCTTGTTTCACGGGTGCAGGAAGGAACGATTCAGGAAGTGATTCTTGCAACCAATCCGACTATCGAGGGCGATACAACCGCGCTGTATATCCAGCGTATACTCAAGAATTGTGATGTGACGGTCACGCGGCTGGCCTCCGGGCTTCCCGTGGGCGGCGACCTCGAATATGCCGATCGGCTTACCCTTTCACGCAGTTTTCGCGGCCGCTCGTCTTTCTAATCTACAATACGTTTCCTTATTTACTGTCCTTAATCCATCTTTCAATGATTGGCTCGATTTCCGGAAGACGGTAACCGAATTCCAGAAGTTGCACCTGTTCGGGACTGTCTTTCCATTTCTGGTAGGGATCGTTGTAATGCTCGAAGAGAAAGGTGTATACCAGTTCCTCGGCCGCGTTCTGTCTGCCGTCAAAAAGAGTCGCTTTTTTGACTACGGAAACGGCGAGTGTATTCCGGATTGATGGTCTGACGCTTCTAAAAAACAGTTCCTTGTAAACCGTATAGGTTTTCCCCGTCATTTTCTTGATGATGTCCGCAATGGAGTTCGGGGTCATGACCGGTGCCTGTGGGAGAACCGGCTTTGAACGGTGCGTTTCGATCTTGACTGATTTTTGAGGCTTAAAAGGGGTTACCGGTTTGACTGTCTGTTTTTTTTGTTTGTGAATTGCTTTTTTTCGTTTCGAAACTGCGGTAGCGGTTGGTGCTGCTGGTGGTGGAAGGGCAACCTGCACCTGTGTTCCCGGCGGTAACAATCCCGCTTTAGCGCGTGCCCATGCTTTTTGAAGGTAGAGGTCACCGCTAATATTGTAGTAATAGCCAGAGACGACGTTGGCGAGCACTGCGTTCAATATTTCTTCATCCTTCCAACCGTGAATACGACCGTTTTTTATAGCCTGGAAGATTTCATTATGGCGTGTTTTATATTTTCTGCTGTACAGGAACACTGTCTTGTCGAAGGCGGCGTCCGTTGCGAGGTTCCAGTATTTGAGGCAATAAGCGATAACAATATCTTCGGTCCTCGTGATGGTTTGCGGTATGAGAATCCGGGCGATATCTGACTGATTAAAAACGATTTGTGAAAGATCGAAATTTGGCTGCTGGTTTTTGTGCTGGTATTGTCGTCGTACCTGTTGCTTGCGTCGCGCTTCTCGTTCTTTTTTAAGGTCCTCCACAGACTCGATCGTATCGGTGACATATTGGCGAATCAACTCCGCAGTTTTTTCCATCTGTGCATGGCGAATATTTAGGCTTTTCGCATAGCGCACATATTTTTCGGTAAAAGCTATCGCTACGTACCGATCCGGCGAGATGACCGATAAAAGGCCCTCTGCCAGCTTGATGACTGAATAGGCATCGCGCATGTTGACGGATTCTATGTCCCGGGTGAGCAGCTTGATGATGTAGGTGGTCCGGGCAATTATTCGGTCGGCGAGAGAGACGAGGCTTTCCCCAAGCATTTCCCTAAAACGTGAATCCCGGGAACGATAATAGCTCATCAGGAGTGCTCGCTGGTTGTCGTCCGGGTATTTTCGCTTGAGTCGGCCGTTGTATAGGTCCAAGGCTTCCTGCTGTCTGCCGTTTGTGCGCAGCTCGAAATAGCGTTCTACGTCAGAATCGCTGTCTAGGCTCAGGTTCGGATATTCTTCTTTGAGAATTCGTTGTTGCATTTCCGATAATGTGCGCATATATCTGCCTTTATACCAAAAAAAAGGGTTAATTTACAGTCGCTGTAAAAGAGGTTTCTGTTGAAACCTTCCTTTTCGACCGGAAATTAACCCTGTCCGTCTTGCTGAGCGGAGATTACTTCAAGAGACTCAATACGCCCTGAGTTGACTGATTTGCTTGTGAAAGCATAGCAGTACCGGCCTGTGTAAGGATTGAGTTTTTCGTAAAGTCAACCATTTCTTTAGCCATGTCGGTGTCACGGATTCGTGATTCGGCAGCCTGAAGGTTTTCTGAACTGATTCCTAATCCCTTGACGGTAAATTCAAGGCGGTTCTGGTACGCACCGAGATCTGCTCTCTGCTTGCTTACCTGTTTGAGTGCTTCGTCGAGAGTTCCGATAGCACGATTTGCACCGTCAGGTGACGAGAGGGACATAATCCGTTCGTCGTTGACGTTTCGAACACCAAGTGCTGCTGCAGTCATGGTGCCGATGTATACGCGGGACCGTTGGTCCATGTTGGCGCCGATATGGAACCACATGGATCCGGTAATAGTGTTTTCTCCGGTTTCCCGTGCGAATCTTCCGGTTAGCATGTTCATTCCGTTAAACTGGGCATGACTGGAGATCCGGTCGATTTCCGCAACAAGCTGCGAAACCTCTACCTGAATCTGCATGCGGTCTTCGGCGGAATAAATTCCGTTCGAGGACTGGACACTCAGTTCGCGGATGCGCTGGAGAATATCCTGGGTTTCCTGGAGGTAACCCTCGGTGGCTTGGATGAAGGAAATACCGTTTTGTGCATTGGTACTTGCCTGATTCAAACCGCGTACCTGGCTGCGCATCTTTTCGGATACGGCAAGCCCGGAGGCATCATCACCGGCGCGATTAATACGCATGCCGGAAGAAAGTTTTTCTATGTTTTTTGTGCTCGATCCTGTAGTTTCTCCCAGGGTCCTTGAAGCAAACATAGCGCTCAGGTTGTGATTGATGATCATAATGCTACTCCTTTGGCGATTTTCGACGACTTTTTTTTAATACGGTCGGTCGCGGCATCCCTGCCGATCTGTCAATTTTTGTCCGGATCCTCTGACGTCCCCACGCAGAAGACGGAGCCCGCACTTCCGGCTGCATGTTCAGCCTTAAATACGTGCATATTGATAGTATCGGATGACTCAAAAAAGTCTTAAGTGAAAATGGAGAAATTCGGGATTAATGCTTGCGGGGAAGGCGACAGACGGTACAGCCGAGAATATGGACGTGTCGTTTTTGATTGGGGCGTTCAAAGAGCCGCGCGATTAGATAGCCTTCCTGAGGCACCGGTTTTTTACAAACCGGGCAGGTTCTTTTTACGGAAACTTCTTTATACGGATGACAATGGGGACAACCGAAGATGTGACATATTCGTTCCTTGTCTCCGGGAAAAAGAGCTGACTTGATTTGTGCCCCATTGGTCAAAAGGGAGGTGCAGAGCGGGCAGACTCCGTTTTCTCCGACCTTACCCCGGGGTATGGGCGCTGCTTCGCGTTGCTTCTGGTTTCGGGGAGCTGAAAAAAGGCTGTAGGCAAAAACCAGCAGCAAAAGGCCCGCGAGTATCAGAAATACGATATAAAACGGTGTGGGGATCATATGTGTATATAATCGCATGGATTTCGCCCTTGCCGCAATGCATAAAGTGGTTTATGCTGGATATGTGGCTATATTGTATGTTGTGGCAACCCCTATCGGGAATCTCGGTGATATCACTTACCGGGCATTGGAAACGTTCAAAACGGTGGATGTGATCGCTTGCGAAGATACGCGGCATACGCTCCAGCTTCTCACGCATTTCGGCATACGTAAGCCTCTTCTGTCGTGTCGTGCGCGGAACGAAGAAGACGCATCGAGAAAAATACTAGATGTGCTGAAGAAAAACCAGAATGTAGCGTACGCGAGTGACGCGGGAACTCCTGCCCTCAGCGATCCCGGTGCGGTTCTGGTACGCATGGCTCGGGAAGCGGGACATACAATTGTTCCGATACCTGGAGCCTCCGCCTTTGCCTCCCTCCTGAGTGTTTCTGGAGGTTCGGACAAGACGGTTGTTTTCGAGGGTTTTTTATCGCCAAAACCGGGGCGCCGCCGTTCTCGCCTGCGGGAGTTATGTGAAACCGGATTCGCCTTTGTTTTGTATGAATCTCCGTTCCGAATAGTTAAGCTTTTGACTGATCTAGCCGAAATAGACAGTGAACGGATTGTGGTACTCGGGCGCGAAATGACCAAGCTGCACGAGGAAATTGTTTCCGGAACCGCTCAAGAAGTGTGTACTAATTTTACGGAACGCGAAATGATAAAGGGCGAATTTTCTGTGTTCGTATCCGGAAAAAAAGGCTCAACTTCTAGCGAAGAGTGACCGATATAAAAGTGAAGGCAGGAAAGAGTATGATGATAGACCGCTTGGGGGGAATTGATCCCTTAAAAAATGCACAAAACACACATAAAGCCCATCGTGTAAGCGGAGCCGTCCAAACTGATTCTATAAGCGTATCCCCGGAAGCAAAAGAACTTTCCGAGACATATTTTGCTATGGAAGCAGCAAATACCGCCCCCGATGTGCGTTCCGACCGCATTGCCGAAGTGATGCAAAAAATGAACGATCCGGCTTATATTAACAAGTCTGTTGTGGATATGGTCGCTGACCGGTTGATGGATGTATACGGGCTATAATCTAGAATGACCGACGAGACGGTGTTTCCGGTAAAAAACGGAAAAAAACAATGGCGGACCCTCTGGTTCCGCCTTTTTTTTTGTTGAAAAATGCTACAATAATAGAGATTCTATTGTAGTCAGCACAAGAGGTGTACATGGCAGACTTTGTTTTCAAGATATCCCCGAACGTCATTCTTGGTCCGTATACGCTGGCTCGCCTCGGGCAGGTTGCGTCGGTCTGGGGCACAAATTATATGCTTATTGCCGATCCGATTCTGAAAGAATTCAACCTGATCGAGAAAGCAGTCGCCGCCCTTGAGGAAAAAGGAATTTCAGTATTCGTGTTTGACGATATTCCTTCTGCCGCGACCTCGACCACCCTTGATCAAGCCCTTTCTCTCGCTCGTGGCGCTCATGTCCATGGCGTTATTTCGTTCGGCGGCAGCAAAACGGCATCACTTGGACGAGCTATCGCCTCGTTATATAACGAGAACCACGACGTGTATGAGTACCTCGCCGGCGCACAGCCCTATAGCGGGGCCCTTCCGTTTATCGAGGTTCCTTCGACCTGCCGCGACCCCTTTATGTTTATGGATCGCACGCCGGTCGTTGATGCCCGAAACCGACAGGTAAAGTTGATGAAAACCCAAAGCGCAATCTGCAAGGCGGTTGTGATCGATCCCAACCTGTACATGCACATGTCGCCTAATACTGCTGTTTCCATGGTGTTTCACGCGGTATCCCTTGCCGTGGAAGGATACATCTCGACCAAATCAAATTTTTTCTCCGAAACTATTCTCGGAAAATCTATCGAAATGCTTCTTTTGGCGCTCGATCCGGAACAAAGCAAACTGGTGGGGACTCCTTCCGAAATGCTGAATGCGCAGGGCGGCTGCATGGCTTCGATGGGTGTTGCTGTCAGTTCTCCCGGTATAGCAACTGCCATATCCCTGGCCTGCAATGCGCGGTATAAAACATCGACCTCTCTCGTCTGTTCGGTGCTGCTACCCTACATCATGGAAGACGCCTCCCGTGCAAAGGTTGACCGTATTGCTACCATTGGCAAGATGCTCGGCCTTTCTGCTGTTGGCATGAGCGCAAACGATTGTGCGCGTGCTGCAATCGACGATATTCGGCGCAGGCTTGCCCTTGCGGGATTGCCGACACGACTCAAGGATCTCGGCCTTTCGATTGACCAGCTGGTTCCCGCAGCCGAAGATGCAGCAGCTCTTGACCTGATGAACTATATTCCCCGTGCAATGTCGAGTGACGACCTGTTCGATCTGATGAAACAGGCATACTGATGCTTCCGCTCTACAAACTGGAACGGCTTCCTGCCGGCCAGCGGAGACGAAAAATCATACTCGCGCTGGTTCAGCTTGAGCGTTCCCTTATCGGTTCTACGAACACAGAACAATCTTTCCGCTCCGGGGATGAGGATTACCTGCGGGGTCTTGCCACCCTTGCGATCGAAGATCCTAAACTTGCTGCTGATACAATCCCGGAGATTTCCCGGCTTTTAGCGCTACCATCCGTACTACTAGCCCCCTCTGCCGGAAAATCCGAATTGTTGCGTCTATGCAACACAACCCGCCATGCGCTTCTGGCTGCAATTGGCAGTTTTCCAGCCGAGTGGGACCTTGTCGTTTCCGGATCAGTAAAAGACCTGGACTTGGGCGCGACTGCTGTGCGGCGCCGATTTTATCCCGGAATTTCTGTGTATGCCGAAGATATCCGCTCTCCCTTCAACTTGGGTTCGATATTTCGCACAGCAGAGGCTTTTGGTGCAGAAAAACTTCTTATATCGCCCCTGTGCGTACCACCGACACATCCCCGGGCAGAGCGTTCCGCTATGGGATGCATCAACTATCTACCCTGGGAACGAGTGGCTCTCGGAGATTTATCGGCTGACATTCCGGTATTTGCCCTTGAAACGGGCGGAACACCGATCGAGGAATTCGATTTTCCCTTGCAGGGTGTGATTATTGTTGGTTCCGAAGAATTGGGAATCAGCTCGGAAGGACTGGCCCGAGCGACATATGGACGCGTTTCAATCCCGATGACGGGAATAAAAGCGTCGTTGAATGTCGGGGTTGCCTTCGGGATTTTGATGCAGGCCTGGACAGCTTATTTGCGCTGTTCTGATTCAAAGCCTCTCTGAAATGTTGTGCAGATTTTCTTTAGTTGTGGTTCAGACGTGATCTTGAACTGTTCGAGCAATCTGGTTTCAATCTGATAAAATTCGATTTCCCCGGCATTATAGTGGATCATGAGGTCTGCCAGGCATACAGTAGCCGCAAGTGTGCGGAACTCGACAGGCGCGCTATCGACCGAATGATGATACCTGATAGCGTTGATGAGCGCCGGTGGGAAATTCCATTTTTCGGCGAGTGCTGCACCGATTTCGGGATGGTTGATCCCCGACAAGAGAACTTCCATGACTTTTGGCGGAAAATCACGACTTTTGGTGAGATTTTGGATTTTATCGAGCAGTTCCGGATACATGGAACTGAAGATAATCTTTCCGAGGTCATGCAGGAGACCACAAACATAGGCATCTTCCGTAACCACCATGTTGTGCAGGAAGTTGCGTGCGAGGTTGTACGAGAAGAAGGCGGCCATGTATGAATGGTTCCAAAGGTCTTTCTGTTCTTCAGTAGTGTGGCCCAATAGCTGCATGGTTCCGAGCGAGTATAGAAGATTTTTTAGTCCGCGGATGCCAACCATTTTTACCGCTTCAGATATGCTGGTGCATTTTTTTGCCAGAGAAAAGGCTGCGGAGTTTACCAGCTTAAGCAGGTCGGTGGTAAGTGCGACGTCGTTACTGATGTGCGATGCAATCGTCGAAAGTTTTGAGTCGGGATCGTTCAATAGTCGCTCGATCTGCGCGATATTGTCCGGGAACTGCGGTAAGGTATCGATATAAGAGACGATTTCGGTTGTCAACTCGCCGAGCTGTGTCTGCGCGGTGATGTCCACCGGCATGATGATCCGAGTGATTGTTTCGCCGTTCTCGACGCTGACCTGGTAGTTCTCGTCGCTAAGTCCGACTTTTTTAAGCATGAGAATCATTATTACGAGGCCGAGTCCCGCGCCTTCTGAATCATCGAGTACTTGTGAGAGCGCTTCTTCGAGTGACGTGAACTGCTGTGAACGGGCAAGCTTGTCGAAGACTCGCTTGAATTCAGTCTTCGTCATTTCGGCATTATTTCTGATTTCGATGATGATATTGGGGCCCTTGACCTGCATGACCACCTTGACGAAGAGTCCTGCCTCTTTCTGGAGTTGGAGGTAATGGGCGATGTTTTCCAGGGTGTCTGCCTTGAAGGTCTTCATACCGACATCGTAGTCATGGGCATCATTGATGTTCAGATTTTGTTCTTTAAAATAAACACGCTTGGTATTCGCCTTTTTGGCATTAGTGGTCAGTTCATTGATGCAGTAAATGAGATAGTCTTTGAGCCGTTCCTGTCCGAGTTCGGCCAGAAAGCAGGTGACCACGTCCGCTATGTAGAGCTCTATTTCGTGCGGCAATGTGTAGGTTGTGATGGAAAACGGTACTCCCATTCTGGTTGCTTTCTTTATTTTTGCAACATCAATAGCTGTTTGACTTTTTTCCTGCATGATTATCAATTGTACTGTACCAGTATGTTTTTTTCCAGCAAAATTGGAGTTATTTGAAAAGATTCTGCATCTGTAAGGCATATCCTTTCAATATGTCATATACCCGGGTGGTAAATTCTGAAGATTTGATGCCTGCAAGTATTTCTATGCCGTCATCCACCGTATTTATTGCCCAGATATGAAAAAGACCATCAGAGACTGCTTTCTGAACACGATCAGAGATAATAACGTTATTCAAGTTGCGCCCGGGAATGATGACGCCCTGCTTTCCACTGAGGCCGAGAAGGGAACAGGCATCAAAAAAACTTTCGATTTTTTCGGGAATGCCTCCAACCGGCTGTACGTCGCCGAGCTGGTTAAGGCTTCCGGTGACAGCAATATCCTGACGGAGAGGTATTTGCGCTATCGCAGAGAGCAGTGCGTAAAAGGCCGCGCAGGAGGCAGAGTCCCCATCTACCTCCGTGTAGGACTGTTCGAAACAGATGCTTGCGGATACTGCGAGGGGGATGTCGCGTGCATACTTTCGGTGCAAAAGACCCTGGATTATCAAATGTGCCTTGTCGTAGATCTCTCCGGAAAGACCCGATTCCCGCTCAATGTTGATGACTCCTTTATTTCCGGGCGCGGCCTGTGCGGTTACGGCAACAGGAAGCCCGAAGGCATAGTAGCCGCGGTCGTGTACAGCCAGTCCGTTTACTTTTCCTATCATACTGCCGGCGACATCGAGAAGAATTTCTCGGGACTGGATCATTTCAGCGTATTTTTCTTCCGGAAGCCGCTGGAGATGGCGGCGGTGTTCAATGGAGAGAGAAATCAGTTTCGCGGTAATCACCGTTTGACCGAGCTTCCTGGCTTGGTAGTCTGCCTCGTTGATGAGATCGGTTATTCGGGTGAAGCGGGTTGTCAGCATCGAACGGTATTCGGAAATTTGCGCCGCATAGGACATGACTCGTGCGAGTCCTGCATCATCTATGGGTAGTATTTTGTGGCGAGAAACAAAATCGTCGACGAAGGCGATGAAATTCGACATATTTGTTTCCGTCCGCGGCATGACGGAATCGAACTCTGCACAAACCTTGAAGAGCTTTTGGAAGTCTGGATCTTCCTGGTAGAGAAAGTCGTAAGAATGCTCGCCGCCGATGATGATGACCTTCAGCTTTGCAGGAAGTGCCTGGGGCTTGAGGAGGCTCGGAATGTAGTTACCAGTCGGCGGTGTCTGGATTTCGACCTTACCCGATTGGAGCACGCGTTTGAGGTAGGGCCAGGCACCTTCTTCCATGAGGAGGTCCTGGAGTCGAAGCACGAGAAAGCCGCCAAAGGCACGGTGAATAGCACCGGAACGGAGGCGCAGGTGACCGTTCTGGGCTATGTCTTCGGCGCCAGTGACCGATTCAATGCTGCCGAAGAGGTTGGCGAAGGTGGGGACTTCTTCATGGACAATGCAGGTATTTGCAGCGGAATGTTCACACACGAGATTGATCGAATATCTGCCATAGAAGCTTTTTTTGTGGGCTGCGGATTTGAAGGCCTCGGTATAGACCTGTACGCGAGCAAGAAGGTCTGCCCTGATTTCTCCCAGATGGTCGAGTGGCGTCTTGTTCTCGGTCTCACCGCTGCACAGCGCTTTTATGGCTGCGAATTCGCTGTCGATGATCGGGGCTGCGGCTTCGGCTTTGAGTACGCGGATCTGCTTGTCGGTTGCCCGGCGCTTTTCACGCAGGCTGGTGAACAGGGCGGACATTTCATCGAGGCAGTGGTAGTAGTTCTCGCGCAATGCATTGAGGCTTGTCGCGGAATACTTGCCGTGTGAGATTTTCGTCTGGAGTTCGTCGAAAGTGACGGTTTTTCCCTTGATGAGCGGGACGAGATCCATAGATCGGGACTCGTCTTCCTTAACCTGGATCAGCTTGAACCCTTGGCTGGCCATTCGGGTTTCGAACTTGGCAAGGAGCAGGTTTTCGTCTGCATCGGCCGCTACGAGAATTTTCTTGCTCGCAGTCGAGAATGTTTCCATCTTGGTTATCTGGAGAGATTGTTTTCGAATTGCCTCGATAGCTCCGTGCAGTGCTTTTTTAAACTGGGCACCGGTGCCTGCCGGAAAGACCAAGGCTTTCGGTTCGAGGGGATGCGAGAAGTTACAAACATACGCTATATCTTGTAGATCGGCGGGATTTGATTTATAGTCTGCGAGGAGCGTGTTAAGGACAGTGCGTCGACCCGTTCCGGAAGCTCCCATGATAAAGATGTTGTATCCTTCGGCTTTGATTCCGAGTCCGAGCTCGAGGGCGCTGATCGCGCGATCCTGTCCGATGATGGGGTTTTTCGTTCCGTTCAGGCGAAGCTGGTGAACTGTTTCCGCAGGGATGGAGAAGGTGATCTGTTGTGCTGTTAATTCCTTTGTGCTGTCCTGCATTGTCTGTCTCCTTGCTCTTAAACAGCTTCAGTATACCGTAAAAACAAACGAGAGGGCATAATGTCTGATCTTTTTATCAGTGAAATTTTGGTTTTGATACTGCTTCTCCCCGTGTTGCTTCGGCCGTTTTTTCGCAGGTTGCAACGTATCGAGGGCATAGCTGTGCTGCCCCTCCTGTCTCTTCTGCTGTGCCTTGCTGTCATTGCCGGTTCAGGCTTGCGGGTGACCTTCGTTCCCGTCTTACTATTTTCTATTCTCCTGTTTTTTTCCGGGCTTTCCCGGATGGCACGTTTGTTTGTGGGTTTGCCCACCGACTTGTTTTCGTCGCTTTCCGCGTTGTACGCTGGTTTTTTGTTGCTGATTTTTTCCGCGGTGCTGCTTTGTTCCTTTTTTTCAGCACCGGAAAACGCATACGTGGCTTCAGGGAAAATACAGCGTTCGATCATCGCTGAATGGGTTTCTCCCGGCATAACTGCACGCTTTACCGTGCTGGGTCAGGTTCCTTCCGGTGGTAGTTCAGTAGCGCCGATCGTCCTGTTTCTCCCGGATATTGTTTCTGGCGCAGACGGTCGAACAACTGCCGCCCTGATTCTCGCAGAGAACGGATACACGGTCGTTTCGGCTGATTTTACTTCAAAAACTGATTTCAACACCGCTCTTTTTTCCCATCCGGCGATTCGGAGATTCATCACTCTCGGATACCGGATAGTCGCAGAAAGGTATGCGCTGACGGATGGGGACGAGTTGTTTCAAGCCCAGGCAAAAGAAATTATCAGGCTCGAACAGTTTGCCCGCAGAAGGTATGGTGTTAATGCCCCTGTCTTTGTCGTTTCTGAGGGAAGCGGCAGCCGAGTCTTGCTCGCAAGAATGAAGGCTGAACCTAACCTGTTCGCGGGGGGTGTATGCATCGTACCGCAGGATTTTACGGAATCATTTTCTTCCGTTCCCGGTGGCTACCGAACCGTCACGTCCGAATCCGGACCACTACCTGCTGATGCGGGCGGAGCTGCGGTGCTCGCTTTAACGGGGGACCGGAAACAGCTTCCGGGTTTTGGGGAGCTTGGAGCGGACGACGTATTGGCCGCCCTTCTGCTTGGAGGGGAACGGGATTCAGGACGCCGGAATGCCGAACTAACCGGGCGCCGGATCGCGAGTTGGCTTGCGATGAGGAGAAATTATGAAAACAAGTGATCTGGATACATGGTTTCGAATTCTTCTGGGGCCGGAGCGGTATGAGGCCGCTGATCCTTCGCGGAACGGTCTCCAAGTGGATAATGATGGCGTTGATATTACGCGCGTCGCCTTTGCGGTCGATGCGTGCCTCGAGACGATAGAACGGGCGCGTGCTGCAGGTGCCGGTATGCTTTTTGTGCATCACGGACTTTTCTGGCAAGAAAATGAATGTGTGACCGGCATCCATTACCGCAGGATGCAGGCGCTTTTTGGAGCTAATATGGCTTTGTACGCGAGCCATCTGCCCCTCGATGCCCATTCCGAAGTAGGGAATAACTCGGGTCTCGCTGCGCGGCTGGGACTGGTGAACTTAGAGCCTTTCGGGGAGTGGCACGGTTGCGACATCGGATTCCGCGGCGAGATGGCTGCCCCTGCGAGTCTTGATGATATTCTGGGAAAGCTCTTCCCTGATGGAAAAAAAGCTGCACATGTGTTACCGTTTGGTCCGAAGAGCATTACCCGAATCGGAATTGTGTCAGGCGGTGCCTCTGACGAGGTGCACCAGGCTATAGCATTGGGTCTTGACCTGTATATAACCGGCGAAATTGGACACGAAATATACCATCCTGCCCTCGAAAACGGCATAAGCGTAATCGCGGGCGGTCATTATCAGACAGAAACGGTCGGGGTGCGGCTGGTCGCTGAACGCCTGGGCCGTGAAACTGGAATCGATACCGTCTTTATCGACGTACCGACTGGATTATAGGAAAAAAGGAATCGAGATGGACAAAAAACTGGCAGATCGGCTGTTGCCGTTCTCTCTGACCGCTGTTGTCATTGTATTGGATCAGCTATCAAAATGGATAATCACCCTTACTGTTCGACCCTGGTCTGTTGGTGTGTCGTTTTTCGGCGATTTTTTTAGAATAATCCGGGTGTACAACCCTGGCATCGCCTTTAGTATCGGGGGTAACCTTTCGGACGACATCCGCAGTGTGCTGTTCGGTCTGCTTCCGCTCATCGTGCTACTAATCGTGATCGGCGTTTATTTCCGCAGCACCGACCTCAGCCGGGTCCAGCGCTGGTGCATCGCGGGCATAGTTGGTGGTGGGTTCGGCAATTTGATAGACCGTTTTTTTAGACCCGAGGGTGTACTCGATTTTCTCGATGTCAAATTCTACGGGCTGTTCGGTTTTGACCGCTGGCCTACCTTTAATGTTGCCGACTCGAGCGTGGTGGTTTGCGGTATCCTTCTGATGATATCGCTTCTGTTGAGTATTAAAGATGCAAAGGAAACTGCAGATGAATAAGAAAATGAATACCGTGGTCTTTATTCTGGCGGGAACGGTGGTAAACCTGCTCCTCGCGATCATTTTTATCGGCTTCCTGTTGTTTGGTGTAAGCCGGCTTGCTCCGTCGATTGGAGATCATGCAGCATCACTCGTTCCATTTGCTTTTATCGGCGGCATACTGCTTGCGATGATCGTGTATCAGAAACTGACTAAATGGGTGATCGCGAAATTCAATTTGACGGATAAGCTTGACCCGTTATTTACATCCCGACACCGAAAAAAACAGAACCTGAATTAACAAAGAAATTGAACGGGCGACTGCTTCTTAGTAGCCGTCAGACAGTTCTCTGTTCATATCCCTCTGGCATAGCTCCTGGTATACCAATGCACGGGGCTTCAGCTTTGCCTTGATTTCGGGCGAGAAAGGCATGTAGCGCCAGAATACACCCCGAACATCCTTTTCGAGCTTCTGAATCCCGTCGCTTTCCTTGAGAATCCACAATAGATAATCATTGATAAAATATTCTTTTACGTCGCCTTTCAGCTTTTGGGCCTGGAACCACTGGTAATAATTGCCGGTGAGACCTTCTTCCATCCAATAATACGAGGCCTTTTCCTTGGCGACCTGCCACCGGAGATCGGCAACTGCGGTGAGTACCGCAATCTGCAAGTTTTTGGCGTACATGGGAATCGCGATGCGGCCGCGGCTTGTGATTCGGTTGTAGCGGTCGAAGGGTTCCCAGCAGAAGCCAAAGTCGCCGTAGGAAGGAATCAGGATGACAAAGGGCGGAATGCGGTTTAACTGCGACTTATACTGGCGGCAGTAGGCTTCGGGGTCGATGCTTTCAAGCCAGCGTAGCGTTTCGATAACGTTTTCACGGTTACCAATTTCCCGCGATGATGAATGGAAATATTCGCGGGTGAGAATCGGAAAATGGTTGCCTTGTCGACCGCAGGTCATCTTCGCCATTTGCCGTATGGTGTCGTATTCGGCGGCTATGCCGGATGTATTGGTAGTTCCGCCGCCGGAAGAATCCACTTTCTGTTGAAGAGAGCGGACATCTGCTTCGGCTTCGTTGTAGTCACTTATGAATTTCTGGAGTTCCTTGTCGAAAGCGAGCAGGGTTTTAAGGGATTCTGCTGTTTCGACCAAGGTCCGTTTCTGGCTTTCGGTGAATGCGACTTTGATGCCTGCAAATCCCGGCATCGCTTCGTGTTCGAAAAGACCCTCAATTTTTCTCCGGAATTCTTCCTCGGTGCGGAGTCGTTCCTCGGATTTTGCCCGCAGCAGGTTTTCCGCACTCTGCAGTTTTCCTTCGGCCTTGCTGAGGAGTTGATGGAAGCGCGAGGATTCGTCTTTTTTGGAGGTTTTTGCCTCGTCGGTGGTGGACGGGTTTATTCTGCCGGAGCCGATGTCTTTAAGCCACTCGTCGATATAGAAAACGGGTTCGCCATAGATGTTGTCTTCAATTATGCGGGCGAAAAGATCTTTCTGTTCGGGGGTGAGTAGGGTTGGTAAAAGAAGTCCGAATCGGAGGGATAACTTTTTGCCGAGATCGGCCTTACCAGATCCCGCGCGGAGGGCAAGGTTGCCCATAAAATCGAAGTATGCGGTGATTATCTGTTGTCGGTATACACCGCGGTCTTTCGGATCCTGGCAGGTCAAGTATTTTGAAAGAATATTATGCAGTCGCTGGGCTGTTTCATTTTCGTTACCAAGGACTTTTTTATAGTAAGAGGCATCATCGAAAAGGGTATGAGGTTTGGTTGAAAGGAATGTTTCAATTTTGATGAAGGCTTTTACAGTAAGGTCGACATCGCCTGGGCCTTTAGGTCCGGCACCGCTTGCTTCGAGAGAAGCGGAAAAGAGATTCTCTTTTTTAATCTTGGGTTTATAGTTAACCGGCGTTTCATCAAGGAGCGCGGCTAATTCTGGATCCAGTCCGAAATCATCCATGGCTTGAATCTTCTTTTTGTTTGATTGATTTGACGTTAGTCAGAAAGGACTCGTGGAGGTGAGGGGAATTGAACCCCTGACCTCTTGCATGCCATGCAAGCGCTCTAGCCAACTGAGCTACACCCCCGAGGTGAGGAAAATATAGCAGGTAACCTGATTCAAGGTCAAGGGGGTGTGCTGCAAGGGTTTTCCGTTTCATGTTAGATACTATCGTACTTCACTTGAAATAGGTTGTCAAATAAATCAGTCTCCGGTTGTAACAATTTTGTAAAATCGGGGAATTTCTGCATCCTTTTGACTTTATAGCAAGTAAAAGAGGATCTTGAAAACATGCTTTCAGAAAAAAACTGAGCACGGTCTGCTTTGTTTACCACTTCGGCGCGATATGGTATAACCAAAGCTCACGGTATTTCAAGGAGTAAGATATGGAGAAAAATTTGTGCCCCTGCGATTCGGGCCTTGCCTATGTCGCCTGCTGTCAACCTATAATCGCCGGTAAGACCAAGGCGTCGACCGCCGAAGCTCTGATGCGGGCCCGCTATTCTGCCTATGTAAAGCATGAAATTGACTTTATCGCCAACTCCTGCATCCGCAAAGAAGGCGAAAATGACATTGATATGGAAGAAACCCGCCGTTGGAGCGAGGAATCGGAATGGCTCGGCCTGACGATTCATAGCACCAAACAAGGCGGTCCTGCCGATACCGAGGGCGTTGTTGAATTCTCGGCCAACTATATTTTGAAGGGCTTGAAGGACGAACACCGTGAACTAGCCGGCTTCAAAAAAATCGATGGTAACTGGCTGTATGCCGAAGGTCAGCTGGTCACGACTACCGTCGTCAGAGCTGGTCCTAAAATCGGCCGTAATGATCCCTGTCTCTGCGGCAGCGGAAAAAAATACAAGCAGTGCTGCGGTAAATAATACCGTTGTGGTAAATAAAAAAAGACTCCGGTATGGGAGCCTTTTTCGTGTGTTGAGTGTTTCCGGTTCAGCACTGCACCCACTTGCCATTTGCCTTGCTGGATTCGATAACTTTGGATACAAACCGTACTCCCTGGAGACCATCGAAAGCGTTCGGAAAAAAGAGCGCGAGGGGATCCGCGGTTTTGCCTGCTCGCCGTGCAGCGATGGCTTCGGCAGCGTCTGAATACAGGTTGGCAAAACTGGTCGGGAATCCTTCAGGATGGCCCGCCACGATCCGCGACGAGCGGAAAGCGAGTGGAAGGGTGCCTGCTCCGCGCGGTGTACGTACTTCTGCGCTTGCGCCGAGCGGCTTGAAGTCTAGCCTTTGGGGAACTTCCTGCATCCATTCGAGTGAGCCCTTCGAACCGCTGACACGGATACGCAGGCAGTTTTCGACTCCCGCCGCCGCTTGTGTTACCCAGAAGCTGCCATGAGCCCCGTTAGACATCCGCAACATCGCGCCTGCGAAGTCATCGACCTCGCGATTCGGTACGCTGTGGCCAATATCTGCTGCGACTTCGGCAACTTCGAGACCGGTGACGAAGCGCAGGAGGTTGTGTGCATGGGTTCCAATATCTCCCATCACGAGCGAGGGGCCGCCCCTGACAGGATCGTATTTCCACATTCGGGGCTTGGACAGATCGATGGCAATTTCGGCTGCCCTGCCTCCCTGCACGTATTCGACCTGCACGAGGCGTACTTCGCCGATCTGCCCGTCTGCAACCATTGCCTTCGCCTGGCGCACCATCGGGTAGCCGGTGTAGTTGTGGGTAAGGCAGAACACAAGACCGGTTTCCTTAACCTTGGCGAACAGTTTTTCTGCTTCTTCGATTGTGTTTGTCATCGGCTTGTCGCAGATAATGTCGAAACCTTTTTCGAGCGCTGCCATCGCGTAATCGAAATGACTGTCGTTCGGCGTCATAATCGCGACGACATCGATACCGTCCTTTCGTAGGACTTCCTTTTCGAACATTTCGGTTACGGTCGAATAGACGCGGTCCGCGGCGAAGCCTGATGCCTTCGCTGCTGCTACGGACTTTTCGGGATTCGAGGATAAGACACCGGCGACCAGGTCGTAGCGATCGTCAAAGCGGGAGGCAAGCCGGTGCATCGGGCCGATGAACGACCCTTCTCCTCCGCCAATGACTGCGAGCCGGAGGCGGCGACCCAGTATGTCGATTACGGGATTCATGCTCATGTTTCGTTCCTTACGTTCAGTCTATTGGCGAAGCAGATAATCCTGGATGATCCTGCGGCAGTTGTTGTTCTCGAATTTGATGATGCCCATTTCACGTTTCGCGTTATCGGGAGAGTCGGAGGCGTGTGCGGTGTTGACCATGACGCTCGAACCGAATTCCCGGCGAATGGTGCCGCTTGGAGCTTTGAGGGGATCGGTCGGCCCGAGTACCTCGCGAGTCTTGTTGACGGAGTTTTCGCCTTCATAGACAAGGATCATGCATTTTACTTTGCCGGGATTGCTCATTTCCTCGACCGGGCAGTCACCGGGTTTGCGGCCAGCCATGAATTCGATGATCTGGGCAAACTGGTCAATCGCGTATTCCCGTCCGAACGAGTCGGTCAGAGCCAGGTCGGTTTCGGGGCTGAGGGTAAGCTTGAATTCCGCTTCGAGGGTTTCTTTAGCTTTCTTTCCGAATACGGGGCCGAGCTTCGAGATGAGCACGTCCTTGACGGGTCCGTAAAATTCCATCGCTTCGGCGATGCTCATCTGATGGATTTTGCAACCGACGATACGGAGTCCCGTGCGGGAGAACATATCGAGGATGGTGCCAGGTTTGGAAGATGCGTGATTCCAGTTGTCCGGCTTGATGATGACGAGTGTGCGTTCAATCTTGATTCCATCGGGATAGCGCATGTTCTCGACGATGTTGGGCTGTGTCGCAAGGTATTCGGCGAACATGCGGAGGTTGTCGTCAGCAAACTGTTGGTTACGCGGGGTGAGAACTGCGGGTTCGAAATAGCGAACCTTTTCGGGATTATCGGGATCGAGAATGAGGTCCGAATAGGTGTCGCGGATTGTTTCACCGGTGATCGACTCGACGCTCCTGTTTTCTGCATAGAGTGCGCCGCAGGTATCTGACAGCTTCTTGCAGGGATCGATTCCCCGGAATACGAGGATGAGCGAACGGTGCTTTCTGCCTTGGGAAGGGCCCATATTCGTTTCGACATAATCCGACAACAACTGGGCCGCCCGAGGATTGTTCGGGTCGACATTAATACGGATGTATTCGGCAAATTTTTTGGTGAATGAGTCATCCAGTGCGATCATCTGGGCCCCGATGAGCTCCAGATCCAGGCGGGAAAGCAAACGGGCTATTACGCCGCCGGTCCGGCTTTTTGCGACAGTGTACGGGGTTACCAGTACATATGACAGTTTTTGGTTCATAAAAAAAGAATCTCCTTGATTTGACTTGATCAGTATAAGGGGAGGCTTCCTCTTTTGTCCATGTATGCCACTGGTTTTTCAGGTTACGTTGTTGAGCCATTTTCCGGACCTGAGACGAGCGAGTCCTATGAACATTTTTAGAGGCTCTTCGGTTGCGAGGCAGAGGTAGATGATCCAGATCGGAGCATGAAAGATGAATGAGGCGGCTGCTGCTAGCGGGAGCGCGAGAATCCACATAAAAAAGATGTCGTACACCATACAGAAAACGGTGTCTCCTCCGGCACGGCTGACCCCGATAACCATCGCCATGTTGAAAGCGCGGAATGGATAAGAGATTGTCAGAATGATGAACATGAGCGAAATGATTGAAAATACATTTGCGTTCACGTTGAACAGATAGGGAAGAGTCCATGAGAGCGGAATGAGGAATATCGCGATGCCCGCGGCGACAAGCGGAGCAAAGAGGGTAATACGTGAAGCGTAGTCGCGCGCCTCGGCCTCGGAGCCCTCTCCTATTTTCTTACCAATTAAGACCGCCGCACCATTACCAAGCCCGATAAAAATGACCCAGGTGAGCTGAGAGACAGTGTTCGTGATATTGAAGGCCGCGATTGCGTCGGTGTTGGTGCGCGCGAAGATGACGCTTTGCATGGTAATACCGAGCGACCACAGGAGTTCGTTCACGATAACCGGAAAAGTGATAGAAAAGAAACGTGTGGCAAAAACTAAATCGAAGCTGAATAAGTCCTTCAAGTTTCCTGCGATTGCGTATTTTTTGCCGTAGCTAACCCCAAGAACTATACCGAGTTCGATGAAGCGCGCGATAACTGTAGCCAGGGCTGCCCCCACGACACCCATTGCCGGAATGGGTCCTGCACCAAAAATGAAGAGGTAATTGAGGACGACATTGACCGAAAGGGCGATGAGGGTTGCTACCATCGAAAGTTTCACCTTTTCGATCGTTCGCATGATGATGGTAAAAAGGAAGCTGATTGCGAAGGGGATAAAACAGGGAGCCACGCTCCGCAAGTATGCCGCTCCGAGATCAATGACCGTCTCATCGTTTGAATACAGCGCGATAATGAAACGGGGGGCAGTCATTGATGCTATGGTAAAAATAGCACCGACGGCGGTGACGATGAGAAGTCCGAGCCCGGTGTTTTTACGTATCCCTTCGATATCTTTTTTGCCCCAGTACTGGGCGGTAAAAACGGCGGCGCCCGAGCAGACGCCGAAGAGGATCATGGTGAAGAGGAAAAAAACCTGGTTCCCCAGCCCTACGGCCGCGATCTCGGCGGTTCCAAGCTGGCCGATCATAACGGTATCAATCATGTTAACGAAGGAACTAATTAGGTTCTGCAGCATGATAGGAATTGCTATCGTGAACAGACTCGTGTAGAAATTTGTATCATCAAACAATTTGGTTAATTTCACTTAGGTCTCCTTGAGGTGACGTAAACTCCAGCAAAGATGAGCGCTGCTCCTCCAAGTGCGAACAAGGTGAGCCGTTCCTCCAGGATGAGGGCTGATTCGAAAATAGTCAGAAGGGGTATAAAATAGATGAAATTGTTGGCTTTTGTCGCGCCGAATGCCCAAATCACCTTACTCCATATGACATACGCTGCGCATGAAGCGAAAACAGTGAGAAAAACGAGGTTTAGCGCGATTTTCCAGTCGAGAAGAGGCTTAAGATTGAAACTGACTGGCGACAAGAACATGACGGGAATGACAGTCACCAAGGTATAGAAGAAAATTTTCCGGGTGATGTAGTAAGTAGAATATTTCGAGTCGATTTTCTTGATGAGTACCGAGTAGGCGGCCCAGGAAATGGCGGAGAGAACCGCCAGAAAATCTCCGAGCGGATTGAGTTTTAAGATGAATTTACCGTTGAAAATGACGAGAGCAACACCTGCGAATGCAATTGCGCAGCCAACGATGATGTTACGTGTAATCTTTTCGTTTTTGAGAAATAAATGTGCGGCGATTGCCGTCAGTATCGGAGCAGTCGAAACTAGAAGCGCCACGTTCGAGGCGAGGGAAAAGTGGAGCGCGTAGTTTTCGGCGACAAAATAGATCGTGCCTCCCGTGAGGCCTGCGAGAAATAATTTCAGCTCGGTTTTAAGGCTTTCGGGCCGGTGCATGTGCGGATACACGAAAAACATCAGGATGTACGCGAGAGTGAACCGATAGACTAGAATTTCGACCGGTGTAAAAACGCCGAGAAGAATTTTGGTCGAAATAAAGGTCGAGCTCCAGATAACAATGGTGGCGATTGCCAGAATGTAGTAAAGCGTGGGTGTTTGTTTCATATTTCCTTTTGCATTATAAGAGCGGCGGCGGAAGTCTTTTCCGCGCTCGTGAAAAATTTGTCGATTCGGCCGGTATACGAGAATCCGGCTTTTTCATAAATATGTCGTGCCGCCGACCAGTCCTCGTGAACGATAAACGCAATTGTACGGAGAGCTGCGTTGCGCGCCGTGATGTAGTTGATTGCGAGCTTGAAAAGGAAGCCGCCAGGACCCTGGATGGTGCTGTTTTTTGTCGCCGTTCGTCTGGACTCCTGTTCGACCGCGAAGGACGAAACATAGAGTACTGTTCCTTCTGGATTATGACGTTCGCTTGCCGAATATCCGAGCGCCCATTCTGCGGCATCGGATGGCGGGATCGCATTCCATATTTCCGCTGAAAAATACCCGGCTAACTGACGTGGATCTATGTTTTGCACCAACACGAAATTTCCGCCGGGAAAAGTTTCGAGTCGGTTCTGAAAAACGGATTGCCTTTCGCGGACTTCAGGGGCGAACGATTCGTCCTCGATTCGCATAATTTCGTATATATCTTCCGGCTGTGCCTGTTCAAATTTAAATGCCATATTTCTTACCAGCCGAGAATTTCGTTTCGGTGAGCGTAGCCAAGTGCCCTGAGGTTATCCTCGAGGCTGAGCTCTTTGATATAGCCTTCATCAAGATCGATTGAAAAGCGATTCATCGAAAAATGCTGGTAGACGCGCACGGCGTCATAACCGCGGAAATCGTTCTCGTCGGCACAGTATTGTTTTTCGAGCTCTGCAGCATATGCGGCAAAAATGCCGGTTTTTCGGAGTTCTCCGTAGCCGACGAGCCAGAGACCGCAGCCGAGTTTTCTCTGGAGCGTGGCTGTTTCCTTCGCCATCCAGATTTGCGTTTCAATAAACAGGTTTTCGAAGCGTTCGCCGCCCTTTTTTCGAATGAACGCAAGCTGTTTGGTCTTTGCGGTATGGATTGGTGTCTTGTTGAGGATGAGAACGTTCTTGCGGAAATCGATGCCGAGCACCGGGTTTTTCCTGAAAAAACCGTCCCCCAGTTTGCCTGACTGCCCGACGAGGTACCGTCTGTTTTTTTCGAGTTGTTCGTCTTTCCCGGGATTGTCGCCAACAATAATAAGTTTGATGTCATCATTTTCGGTCACGGTGTCAAGGCTATGGTTGTATACGATTGGTGTTTCAAGAGGATACTCGGGGTTATCATCAGCATCTGTTGCTTCTTTCTGGAGCCCCGCAAGCCATCCATCGGGTGCGGCTCCGGCAATTTCGATCCAAATTGCGCACTGCGTTCGGAAGCTGGCGCGGAAGGTAGAAAAAGCATCCCATTGTGTTTTGGTCATATAACGGAGTATAGCAGAAGAGGTGATTGGAGTACCACGGGGGAGCTATTTAAAATTACGGTAGAAATTCTCGTGAGAGCCAACGGCTAAAAGAGTTAAGGTCAAAATGTTTTTGTCAAACGTATACGCTAACAATGAAAGCTGGTTGTTCATATGGAATTTGTACACGCGGACTCCGGCAAGATCCCCTTTTTTTTCTTCTGCTGTATCGGGTTGATCTGCTAATTTATATATAGCCTCATCCAGGGCATGTTTTTGATTTTTATCAAGTTTCTTGACGGCTTTGGCAAACGTAGGGGTTTGAAGAATGGTCATGATTTATCAATCAAAAGTGTAAGTCGAAAGTTTTTCGTCTGCAGCTTCGTTTTTACCGAGAAGCATTTCTTTAATGAATGAATAAGGCAAATCTGGATTATCCTCGGCAATTCGTCCAATTCTGGACCAATATTCAATTTGTTTTGGCACTGATCGACTGAAGGCTTCGCCGTATCGTTTGGCTTCGTTTATTAGCTCGTCAGGTAATTTTATTGCAGTAGAAGACATATTGCAACCTCTTGTGTCATATTTTACAGCAAAAGGTTGTATAATGCAACCGGCTTGTTATAATCCTGAAGACCTCGGAATATCACCGGGATACAGCCTAAAACCAACAGTAATGTGGAGGCCGTTCAACGTTACAGTGCTCCCTGTTCCTCCAACTTCAAGAAAGTATGATAGAGAACTTTGTGTTCCGGTAAAAAATTCAAAACCGAAATGTCCATAACCGCCCCATATTAACGAGGATCTATTCGAATCTTTGTTGGGAATAGCAAGAA
The DNA here is from genome assembly GCA_038248875.1 of Treponematales bacterium. Classification (GTDB taxonomy): domain Bacteria; phylum Spirochaetota; class Spirochaetia; order Treponematales; family Treponemataceae; genus Teretinema. Next base: position 550 of record JBBRWY010000002.1, on the reverse strand, counting down.
GGAAGCCACCTTCTCCGTAAAAGCGGGCAAAGTCAGCAACCATTTAAGAACTACCAACGATACCAGCTTGTACCATCGGATAGGCTAGCCAGCCTTCCACCTTATTAAATTGCGAGGATCCTGAGAGACGAAAAGCAATAACATCGTTTATAAAAGGCGTCGTTACCTGTGCCCCAAAGCCAAAATCTTCCCCATATTGGTTAATGAAAGTGCCTACCGAAAAACCGGACACCTGTCTTTCATTTGCGGATAAAACCACAGAAGCTACGGTCAATACAACTAGCACCATTCCTAATTTGAATCTTTTCATTCTTTGCTCTCTTTATTAATATCGATAAACGAAGCCAATGTTTCTATATATGATTCAAACGCTATACGACCGGCTGTGCTCAAATTGTATGAGGTACAGGGTGTAGCCGCCCGAATTAATCTTGCGGGAATCAGGAAATATTCCGACATTAAAATATAGGCTCGAAACAAAAGGAAGAAAGGAATCCGGGATTATTTTTCAACGATGCCCCCGGATTCCAACAACAAAACACCGTATTAT
>JBBRWY010000001.1:0-142569 GCA_038248875.1 Treponematales bacterium | reverse complement strand
TGGGTGTTCTGAGCCTTGGAAACATCCTTAATGCTGGTTTCGAACAGATCTTTAATCTCTATAATCCTCTGGTTTATGAGTCTTCTGACATTATTGATACCTTTGTGTACCGGTTGGCTTTTGAGCAGGGCGATTTTGCCTTGAGTACAGCGGTTGGCCTAATTCGCTCGGTCGTGAGTTCTTGCTTCATTCTCCTAGGATGGGGATTGGCGATGAAGTATTCTGACTACAAGATTTTATGAAAAGGAAAGAAAAATGAAAGGTCAGCAATTTTTTCAGAAGACTTTAGGAAGGCGACTTTTTTCAAATTTTAATTATTTTTTACTTGGTTTTGTTGCCTTACTCTGTATTGTCCCCTTGGTTAATGTTTTGGCTATATCCTTTAGTGCCTCCGCTGCTGCTTCCGCGAACCTGGTACGGCTTTGGCCTGTTCAGTTCACCTTCCAGTCTTACAACACGATATTTCAACGTGAGAGTTTTTGGACTGCTCTTTGGGTGAGTACACAGCGGACTCTTTTGGGCACTGTAATTAATAATGTGTTGGTTATTCTAATGGCGTATCCCTTGTCAAAAAACGCAAAAGAGTTCCCGGGACGAAATTTCTATGTTGGTGCTATCATGTTTGTGATGCTGTTTAATGGTGGGCTGATTCCGACCTATTTGATAATTCGTGACCTTGGATTGATTAATTCGATTTGGGTTTTGGTTTTGCCCGGTGCTGTTGTCATCGGAAATGTCATCCTGATGATGAACTTCATCCGTAATTTACCTAAAGAGCTTCACGAAGCTGCAGTTATGGATGGAGCTAACTACTACCAAATGTTGTGGTGCTTGATCATTCCCATGTCTATGCCTGTCATTGCTACGGTAACCCTATTTCATTTTGTCGGTCATTGGAATGAATGGTTCTCCGGTTTGATCTACATGAACGATCCCAAGATGTATCCTCTACAAACAGTATTACAAACCATGGTCGTAAGTCGTGATATCAGTTCGATAGAAGATGCCAAAATTTTTGCTGAAGTTTCAGATCGAACGATCAAAGCTGCACAAATATTTATAACGATGTTACCTGTTATGGTAATCTATCCATTTCTCCAGCGCTACTTCATCAAGGGGATTACGGTCGGTGCGGTTAAAGGCTGAAATGAAACACATTCTACATGCCAGCGCAGAACGTCTTATGGATCACGCCCGGACAATGCGGGTTATCGACACGCATGAGCATCTTCCTATTAAGGAAGAATACTATGTTTCCACGCCGATCCGCTTTGGTGATCTTTTTATTCCCTACATCACAAACGATCTTTGCTCTGCGGGCATGCCTTTCCCTCGCGACCAATGGCCTGCACTGGTGTGCATTGAAGATGATTGGGACGCCTTTGGTCCAATTTGGGCTCGTGTCAGGCATGGGAGCTACGCCCGGGCATTGCGCCGTGCACTCAAACGCTACTATGGTGTAGACGATTTAACCCGCGAAAATCATCACGATGTTTTGAAACGTATCAATGCTGCCAATAAGCCCGGTATATTTAAAAGAGTCCTGGCCGATGACTGTTGCATTGAGGCTGTCATTACCTGTCAACATGTCGCTCCGGATCGTGAGGAAAAGTTGCTCAAGGGAAATGTCTATCTTCCCTGTGTGTCTTTCAACAATCCTTCGGCGGTCAAAGTTCTATCGGACGCAATTGGTTTGGGTGTAATTTCCAGTCTTGACGCCGTTCTGGAAGCATCTGATATCTGGATGGAGCGACAAGCTGCTGCCGGTGTAGTTTGTTTTAAGGCTTCCGCAGTTTGGGACCGGCCAATTAATCGTGTGAAGGCCGAAGATCTCCTGGAGCGCATTTTGGCCGGGGCATCACTTGGCGAGAAAGAGAACGCGGATTTGTATGTGTACTTGCGTGAGCACCATGTACAAAAGGCTGCCCGGTTGGGTATTCCTGTTGCTCTACATACCGGAGTCTGGAATGACTTCCGTGGCAAAGATGTCCGCGACTGCGTGGGGCTGGTTTCCCGCAATCCCGATACCCGTTTCGATATCTACCACCTGGGTATTCCCAATCCGCGAGATGCTGTTCAGCTTGTAAAAAATTTCCCCAATGCGTATCTGGATCTCTGCTGGGCTCATATTGTCGCTCCCGACATGGTGGTCCAGACCCTGAGAGAGGCCTTCGATATGATTCCCCATAACAAGATTTTGGCTTTTGGGGGCGACCATGTAAGTTTCGTGGAACAGGTTTGGAGCCACCTCGAAATGGCAAAGGAAAATGTGGCGACTGTCCTTGGTGAAAGAATAGATCGCGGGTTCCTTGACCACGATGAAGCATGCCATATTCTCGAAGACTGGTTCTACGAAAATCCAAAAGAATTTTATTCACTGTCTAACAATAAGGGAGAACGTAAATGAAAAAGAATATCTTGATTATGATTGGAATGCTCGGCTTTTGCCTGACTGGTGTCTTTGGCCTTTCGATTGACGATTTTGAAAAACTGGACTTTCCAGGGAACGTAGTAACCCAGGTTGGTAGTGCAGTCAACGTCACTGGCACAGGTTACTATCCTCAAGGCGTAACGGGAGTTCTGAAGAAAGAGGCCGTCAGTCCCAAGAATTTTGAATTTGAAGTTTCGATCGATCGCGTTACTGGTGGATCTGACACTTGGTATTCATTTTGTCTTATGAACAAGAAAGCTTTTTTCGACATCAATGATGCTTCACGGGGAGAAGGCTTGGTTGTTTTGATGCGACCAACCCGCTCCGGATCAAGTTTTACTGTCCAACCGCACCTTCTTAGCCTGGAAACCAACGGATTCTTTGAGCAGAAAAGTAATTATCCGCTCTTCATTCTTCCACCGCTAGGAACCAAGTTCAAGGTTTCCTTGCAAAAATCCTCCGACGGTTACACATTAACCATAAATGGGGTGCAGATAGCTGATAAGCTTGAGTGGCTGAAGGGCCTCTATCCAAATGACAAAGCGTGGTTTTCATTTTCGGCCTGTGATATGGCTAAGAAGCGATTGCGCTTTACTCTATACTCCATCAAAGGTTGAGCCAAGAGACCGTTTCTGAGGGACATACAAAAAGGAATTTTATGATTCTTGATAAACAAACCTGGATTTGGTCGAACGATCAGGCAGACGAATATGACCAGTATGTGTATTTTCGCAAAACCTCCACGCTACCAGAAGGAAGCACGAGTGCCCGGCTCCACATAACCGCGGGCACCTCGTACAAGGCGTGGATCAATGGTAATACCTTAGGACGAGGCCCCAGTCCTTCGGCTCCGGAGTTCCAATATTTCGATACCTATACGCTTCCTGTCGGGGAGGGGATTTTGACTCTGGCTATCGAAGCATACTATTTAGGAAATCAAATTCCATTTGTCTGCAGTCAGAATCAAGGAATTCCGGGCCTCGTTTTCTGTATAGAGGTTCTTGATTGTAGCGACCGTGTATTGGCTACAGTCGGAACCGAGGGGACTCGAGTCCTTCGTTCGCCGTCTCATTTTCGTGATTACATTAAGCTCGGCCAATCCCGCATCAGTAATTGGGGTGGTTTTAAGGAAGTCTATGATTCTGCCAAAGAGCCCGAATCGTGGCACCTCCCGGGCTTTGACGATTCTGACTGGGCTGCAGCCCGGCTTGTCTAAGACGCTCGAAAGTGTTATCAGAACCTGGTTCCTCGGGACATCCCTTTCCTCAAAAATTCCGAACGCTCACCGATAGCTATCGTTGAAGTACAACGTCAACTTGGAGAGGTCCTCCATCCTGAAGGACTTGTTGGTGGTTCTGTGCCCTGTCGCATAGATTCCTCTGTTGCCGGTTCCTTTCCCGGCGTTATCGTTGACTTTGGCCGTGAAGTTGTGGGATATCTGCGGGTAACTATAGAGGGTTTTGCCGGTGGGAACCTGTCTCTGTGGTGCGGTGAAACGCTCGACTTGATGCGCACCGACACTCTCATCATGAGGGGTGGGGCTGAAGCGTGGGAACCGTATCAGCGTCATGCCTTCCGGTATGTGAAGATTTCCGGCAACGGCTGTGATGCTCCGATAATTGTGCGTACGTTACATTTACAGGAGACTGGCTACCCCTTCAAACGCAGTGGATCGTTTGAGTCTTCGAGTCCGCGCCTCAATAGCATATATGAAACCAGCCTTCTGACTGCCGAGTTGGGAACTCACGATCACTTTGAAGATTGTCCTCTTAGGGAAAAGTCTTTGTGGTTGGGTGATGCGCGGGTAGTGGCCCTCGTGGACTACTGGAGCTTCTCAGAAGCACCCATCGTGCGTAAGTGTTTACGGCAGTTTGCCCGGATACAGCGACTTGATGGGGGCATTCCGGCGGTCGGTCCTCAGAGACCAGACTTTTTGATGGTTGACTATTGCGCCTATTACATCAACATGTTTTACGAGTATTGGTTTTATACACTCGACTGCGATTTCCTCATCGAAATGCGTCCGGTCCTTGATCGATTGATGGCCTGGTTCAGCACCCTCGAGGGACCTGATGGTTTGCTTGTTCTTGATGGAAGTCCGGGAATCGGCAGCTTGATCGACTGGGCCCAAATTGATAAACGAGGCGCTGTTACTGCCCTCAATTGTCTGTACTACCAAGCCTTGGGGCACTATGCAGAAATTTGCGACCTAACAGGTGATCCGGTAACCAAAGAGCTCTTCCAGAATAAGGCTCTGACTCTAAGAGAAACAATTCGAAAGCAGTTCTACAATACAGAGAAGGGCCTCTTCTTCGATTGTCGCTTCGAAGGAACGCCTTCGACGTCGTACTCTCAACAGTCAAATTTTATTGCGGCTTATACGGGAGTTATTGATCCTGTTGAGGTCGGTCCATTGGTTGAGAGGCTTATGGCCGATCCAAAGGTCGAGACCATAAAGGGCGCGTTCTTGCTCAATTTTGTTGTCGATTTTTTGCTGGAGTCAGGGTTTCATGCTCTGGGTTCAAAGATGATCGACCGGTTTTGGGGTGGGATGATTGATCGCGGGGCTACTACCTGGTGGGAGACCTTTGATCCCCAGAGTCCCTGCTCCTCTGTGCCCTATACCTTTAGCAAGAATTGTCCAACATCCCTGGTGGAGTACATCCCGGTGAGTACCTGTCATGCATGGGGAGGTGGGCCGGCCTGGATTCTGCCAAAGCACGTTTTGGGTATTGTCCCGCTTAAGCCTGGGTTTCGACAGGTTCGGTTTCGGCCAGGGATCTCTTTTGCCAACAGCTGTCGAGGAACAGTTCCAACTCCATTTGGCCCAATCAAAGTCGAATGGTCGATAGGTGATGGGGGCGCTCTAACCTGGGTAATCGAAAAGCCGGACGAAATTGAAGTTATAATGGACTAAAAGAATTAAAAAAGATGATTAAGTTGAACCACGGACAATGATCTCGGGTTCTACGAAAAACTGGCTGAAGCCCGGATTTCCTCGATCGAGACTTTCGAGCATAAGCCGGGCAGATTCTTCGCCTATCTTCTTGGAGTCGAGTTTGACGGCCGAGAGGGTAGGGCTGAACATCTGGCTATTTCCTTCTTCATCCTCGATTATCTTGATATCTTTCGGAATGGAAATACCAAGCTCTTCTAATGCAGACATTAGATGCAATAGGTTGGGGTATGAGTGGTTCATGAGATACAAGCCATCGAGACTACCCCACTTTTTCTTTAAATCAAGAATAAGGTCTTTTAATTGCTTGATGGACAAATCCCCGGTGTTGATGACCCGGTCCTCGACGTCATGTATTCCTGCCTCAATCAGAGCCGCCTTGACTCCCGTAGCACGGTCGTTGGCGAATTGGAATAAGAGGTCCGTGGTGAAGCAGGCTATCGACTGAGCCCCTCTGCTGAGCAAGTGACGAATGGCTTGGTGCCCAACACTTTCATTATTGACATCGACCATGTTCATCCGGGTCGTATTCGGTATCCGCCCAACAAGAACAAAGGGTGTATTGTATCGGAGTGCTGAAAGGTACGAATGAAATTCCACTCGATGCGGTCCGATCATGATGCATCCATCGACTCGTCCCGAAAGAAATATTGAATTAAGGAAGGAAACCAGGTCTTCATTACTCATGATGTGTGGAGGCGGAGCGAAATAAACGCTGTATTGTGCTTGATTTAGTACTCCGCAGATGCCACTGATTAATTGGAGAAGAAAAGGACTTGCGAACGGTTGCTCGGTGTTTCCGATAAAGACAATACCGATGGTATTTGTGCGTCCTTGTACGAGGCCTCGGGCCAATGTGTTGGTCACATACCCCATCTCTTTGGCCAATCGTTTTATCTTTTCGACAGTTTCACTTCGGAAGGGGAGCTTTTTATTATTCAGAATACTTGAAACCGTGGCAGGTGTTACATTCGCCGCAACGGCGATATCCTTAATTGTCGTTCTCTTTTTTTCTGGTTGTAGCACTGGCATAGCTATACTCTACTCCCTCAAATCGCTGTTACTTGGGATACTTTGTTAACAGTATCTATCATAGAGTTGATCCGCTCCAATGTCAATTTATAATGTAAACGTTAATGTATTCCAATATTGTAAATTCCGGAGCCAAGTTCAAATTCAACACTATTTTTTTGAAACTTTACTTGAATTTTACCCAGACCCTCCAGATGCTGACCCTTGAAACACTCCAGGCTGACTCGCGCACGGGTGTTTGGAGGAATTATGAAGTGGTACTCTGCACCTGTCGACAATCTATTCCAGCGACTGGTGATTTTTCCCACGACTGATTCATATGATGCTTCGGCAAAGCTCCATCCCTCGATCAGACGAGGTGCTAACCGAATCCCGGGACCTCGCCCGCTGTGGAGGTCCATGGTGATACCAGCGGCATACGCGTAAAACCATTCGCCCACAGAGCCAAGGGAATAGTGATTGAACGAGTTCATGCTCGGATCTTCAAAACCCTTATCCTTTGTGTATGAGTTCCAGCGTTCCCAGATGGTGGTTGCGCCGTTGACCACGCTGTAGCCCCAGGAGGGATAGGTTGTGTTATTCACCAGTTTTGAAGCAACGTCGGTCCTGCCATGTTTACTCAAAATCGGTAACAGGAAGGAGTTGCTTACAAAACCGGTGGATTGATGCCAGTTCCGCGCCTCGAGATCGGCAACCAAGCGACGAACAGCATCGGCCTCTTGGTTGGGTTTCAATAAATCCATCGCCAAAGATAAGACATAGGCGGCTTGGGTATTTCCAGCTATTTCTCCATTCCAGCGTCTGAATTTTCGACGAAACGCTTTTTTACAGAATTCTGCATCCGTGGCCCACTGCTTGGCATCCTCGCAGCGGTCAAGAGTTTTTGCAATCTGCGAAGCAAGGGTGATGCTCCAAGCGGCCCAGGCCGTGTTGATGAGGTTTGTGGGAGTGGGTGCGTTGTTATGAAGCCAATCACCATAAACGTACTCGGGCCGTATCCCTCGTTCGTTGTGAACCTTGAGATATGTTACAAAGCGCTTAATGGCGTCATAGCTGGTTTCAAGAATTCTGCGGTCTCCATAGGTCAGATAGAGCTGCCATGGCACCAGGATGCCGGCATCACCCCAGCCACCGTTGCCGGCTGGAAAGGGATCGACCTGTGGTGCTACATCAGAAAAAGCTCCGTTGGCGAACTGGGCATCGATTATATCAATCTGGTACTTTTCATAAAATCCGGCACAATCCATATTGTACAGCCCGGTTCTCAAAAAATTTGTCGTGTCACCAGTCCACCCCAAACGTTCGTCCCGTTGTGGACAATCTGTGGGAATACTGAAAAAATTACTTTTCTGGCCCCACAGTATGTTGCTGAATAACTGGTTAACGACTGGATTAGAACAAACAAAGGTTCCTGTTATCGGTGTGTCTGAGTGGACAACCTGTACAATCAATGTCGATACGGTTGCTGTCTCGGTAAGCCCGGTAACCTCGACATAACGGAACCCGTGGTAGGTGAACCGGGGTTCCCATATTTCTTCGCCCTCGCCAGAGAGGATATAGTGATCGGTTTGAGCTGCTGTTCTTAGATTCTCGGTATATAATAAGCCTTCGGGTGTGAGCATTTCGGCGAATCGGAGCTTTACTTCGGTTCCTCTCGGCCCCTGGGTTCGAAGTTGGGCCCAGCCAGCTAAATTTTGACCAAAATCGAAAATATACATTCCAGGTATGGGCTGGGTTACTACCTGGGCTGTCCGTTCACCTTGTTTTCGGACAATAGGTCCTTTTTGAGCTTCCAAGTGAATAGGGAGAGCCGAAAATACGTCGACCGGAACTTCTGGACCCCAGCTACGAGTTGCATCAAAGACTTCTCCCATCAGAATATCCGAGGAAAGAATCGGACCAGTGGCGGCTGTCCATTCATGATCACTAAAGAGCTTGCCCTTCGTACCATCAGCGTTTTCCCAGAAAAGCATTGCCGTGAACTTGAGTGGATAGTCGCCGTACAGCTTCCTGCCTCTCTGCCAGACATGTCCGGTATACCAACCATCTCCCAGGATAGCTTCGACGATATTTTCTCCCTTCATCAGTAGTGAACTGATTTCGAAGGTCTGGTAGTAAACTCTTTTACTGTAGTCTGTCCACCCCGGATGGAATACGCCGGAATCCACGTTTTTTCCGTTAATTCTCAATTCATAGACCCCGAGGGCTGAGGCATACAGCCGTGCTTGAGAAACCGGCCCATCTAGTTTGAAAGTTCTCCGCAGTCGTGGACAGGGTAGTCCCACGGGCGAATTTTGGTCAGCAAACTTCATTTCTTGGCTCAATTGCTGGCCAATCCATTCACCTTTCCATTCTTCGGGTGTAAGGGCACCGGTTTCCCACCAAGAAGCTTCACTCGTCGATTCTTTCCCGGTCTGGTCCCATACCGTTACAGTAAACCAATACCGTCGAAATGATTCGAGTGGTGTGCCATTATATTCAATGTGATAGGATTCTGTTGATTCGACTCGCTTACTATCCCACACGGCACCAAAGCCTTGTTTAAGTGCTACAAGATCCGTTGATACGAGGATTCTCCACGCAGTTTGGTATATATCGTCACCTGGACCATCGAGAATCCAGCTAATTCGAGGTTGATCAATGTCGGTCCCAAGAAGATTCTCTTGGTATTCACATTTTAATTTAATAGGTTTCATATAGTAAATATAAACGTTTATATAAAACAACGCAATACAAAAATTTAGGATTTTAAGAAATATTGAAATATGAGAGGATCTTGCAAAACTTTCTAAGTTTTGCAAGATCCTCATGATAAAAAACAATCCTGAATCCATAAAAAAAGGAACAAAATCACTACCATTTTTAAAATTAAGCTACATTCCTAACTAGGTATGCAACTTAATTTCAGTATGTACATTTTTAGCGAAGTGCTAGACCCCCATTACTTTGCCGGGGCAATCTGGCCGGTCAGTTCCGGAAAGTCAAAACTTTCCTCTACAAAGTAGCGCAGATCAAAGTCTTCATGGGTAACAACGATCAGGATGGTGGCGTTTTCTGCCAGGTAATCCGAGATGGCGCCCATTACGTGGGAGCGTGTCTCGAAATCAATGTGGGCGAAGGGTTCATCGAGCAGGAGTACATCGGGTTTTGCGGTGAGGGCGCGGGCGATGTCCATGCGTTTCATTTCTCCGGAGGATAGTGAATGCGGATATGCGTCGAGGTGTACGTTCGAGAGACCTACCTTGGCAAGATTTTTTTCCAGTTCTTCCATTGTAGCTCCGCCGCTTGTCGTTTTGTCGCTCGAAATCTGAGCGAAAGAATCCCTAATTTTCAGATCAGGAAAAAACGAAAAACGGGAATCTTGTTGAACAACTGCCATCTTGCGCCTGAACGGCTTGAAGGCCTTTGGATCGCGTCCGTTTTCGGTGGGTTTCAATTTGACCAAATCTTCGCCTTTAAGGAAAATCGATCCCTTTGTTCCGTCCATCAGACGCAGGATTGCTTTGATCATGCTCGACTTGCCGCAACCCGAAGGCCCGGTAATGCCGTAGATGGTGGAACGTTCGAACTTAATGGATAGAGCCTTGAAGGCTGTAAAGGTACGCTCTCCGAAAATGCCCCGCTTGAAAAAGCGCTGTGATACATCGATGAGGTCAAGGGCCGGCCCAGTTTCTTTTTTTGCCACCTGCTTCTCGTAGCCTTCGGTCCTTGGAATTTCGGACAGGGGGATGATCTTGCTGTTTTCGAGGGTATAGGCTTTGTCCAGCTTGAGCGCCTGAATAAAATCAAGGTCATGGCTGGCCATGATAATCGTTTTTTGCTTGTCGGATAAAATTTCGTTGTTGAGAAACTCCACAAATCGTTTACGCAAATTACGATCAAGATTGACGGTAGGCTCATCCAGAAGGACAAGGGTTCCCGTGCGTGAAAGAAGAATCATCAAGGTGACCCGCTGCAGTTCGCCTCCCGAAACTTCGTCCGGGTACAGTCGAGCAAAGGCATTGAAGTCGAGATTGAAATAGTCTGCGAGTCTTCGCACGATCACTGGTCGTTCTTCGGGAGCAAGCAGCTTCAGATTTTGTTCCAGGGTGAGAGCCGGGTTCATGGCTTGGGCGCTTTCGGCCGGTACGAAGACGAGGCCCTTCTGCATGATTGCTGACCAGGCTTTGTGGCTTGTTTTGTGTCCGTCCACGTAGCCGTCAAGCCCGTTGATACTCATGTTGCCACCGAAGCTGAATGCCTGGGTAGACAGTATGCCGGCGATGGTTTTGAGGAGCACCGATTTTCCAACGCCTGTCGGCCCGATTATAACCGTAGAAGTGCCCGGAACGGTAGCGAAATCGCAGTCGTTCAGAAGGGATCGGTTTTTTAGCGTAATAGAAAAGTTTTTTAGTAGTACGGGTGTCATACGCTCTCCTCCTTGCGATCATTCAGCGTAAGCAGAAATGCGGTGCTTATTGCGACAAGCAGCAATGAGGGGAGCCAGAACAACAGGGGCCGCCCGCCTTCGAACAGGGCGTCGCGGTTGGCTGCGATCAAGGCTCCGGGGCTTATGTGAGCCGGGGTCCCGTAGCTGCCAAATCCGAGCTGGATGATAAAGCCGAAGGAACAGTCAAGAACCAAGGTCTTTAGCAAGATACCGGCGGCGGCCCGCTTCAAGGCATTGCGCATTGAGGACGTATTCATCAGGACCGCGAGGATGCGGCTTTTGGTGAAGCCGTAGGAACGGAACGAGATGCTGTACTTGCGATGGTACAAATCGTTAAGGGGAATGGCGATGCTCCGCACAGCTTCGGGCAGTGTGGTAATCGTTGCTGCAAGGATGAATACGAGCAGGGACACGGACTGTGATGCTTCACTTGTGTGACGGGCGAGATAGCCTGATACCGGCGCGTAGCAGAATAGAGCCACGAGTATTGCCGGAACCGATTCCACCGCATTTAAAATGCTTGCACCCGTTCTACCAAAGCGCATAGAAAGCACGCTCGTGTAACCGAGGATGATTGTCAACAACATTGCAAAAAGCATGGTTGCCACGAGGGTTATCGAGAGTTCCTTGAAAGAAGCGAGGAGGGACGCGCCATACGAGGCATCCATCATAGAGTAGAAGAGTGTCCCTTCCAGATACTTACCCGGGATCCATGCCAATACAAGGGGCGAGGCAAGGAGGACGAGGCACAGGGTGGAGAGAATGTTAGATAGCTTTTTCATACCACCTCGGATATATGAGAAACAGGAAGGATTTTACCATGAAGGCAACAAAGGCGTTCACGCACAACAAAATAAAGACAGCCGCTACCAAAAGATCAGTGTTTGTCGCCAGAAGGGCATCGAGCAGCGTGCTGCCGAGGCCGGGAAACGAGAATACTATCTCGGCAATGGTAACCGCACCGATTATCGCTGGCACCTTACCGGCGAGATACGGAATAAAACGGGGTAGGCTCGATGAAAACAGGTATCCGGAAAAAGTTCCGGGTAGGGGAAAAAAGCGCCCCAGGTCATGGCCCAGTGTAGTGAATACTGTTGCATGGGTTGTCTCGACCTGGTTCATCATATCAGCCTTCAGGAAGGCTGAGGCATCCCAGGACAAGCCGCCGAGGGCTACTGTTACCAGGGCGATCAGAAGGAAGGGCGCTTCGCTGCCGAATGCGTTGGCGAGCACCCAAAAACCGACAAAGAGAGGAACGGCCGCGAGTATCGAGCTCGCGAGGCCCATGAATCTGCCAAAGCCTTCCTGACCGCGTTGTCCGTGATGACTGGCCAGGTATCGACCGGTCGTCGCGAAAGCAGCACTGCAGAGAGCCGAGAGGGTCAGGATAAGGAGCGCAGTCAGGGCAAGCGGAAGGGTCACTGCCGCTCCGCTTGCGATGATGCGCCCTGCACTGAAACCGGGGTGAGCTGACGAAAAATCGCTCGACCCGGTTATCAAAAGGAGAAAGGACTTCCCTGTCTCCGCGTAGCTTTCCGCCGGCGCACCGATGGAAAGCAAATAGAGAGTGGCGAGGATTGCGGTTCCCGCCACGGCAAACACTATGCCATGAAGCAGGAATTCGCGCACCATAAAGCGCAGAAATCGCATCAGAACTCCTTTATAGACCAGTTCTCGGCCGACAGGAACGGATTGTCCGTTGCGATGACTACGTCTTTTAGAGAGCGGGAGTACACGTCTTTTTCAAGTGAACAAAGGAATAGAGCTGGGGCAAATTCGGAAATTTTCTGGTTGAGCTGGAGGGTCAGTTTTACCCAATCTGCAGTGACGACAGAAGATTCCCACTTGTCAAAAAGGGCATTCAGACTGCTGTCAGCGATGCCGGTGATATTCAGTTCGCCCTTCGAGCGATACCACTGCCCTAAGGACGAGTACAGGTTGTCAAATCCGTCGCAGTAGACCAAGGCGAGCTCATAAGATTTTTCGGTATATACCATGCGCTTGAAGACCTGGTCTCCGGTGCGCTTCGCTTCGACGGTGAGTCCGATCTGTTTCAGCTGGCGAACAATGCCTTCTGCCATTTGCGTGCCGAATTCGCCCATCGAGTCGGGATACAAGAGAATTGCGGTTGATCCGCTTACCCCGCCGGATTCGGCGAGACGCTTGGCGTCCTCAAGATTAAAGGGCAGAAAATCCGGTAGCGGTTCTTTTACATACTCGGGTATGTTGCTCGAAAAAAGATTCGAAGGAAAGGGCCCCGTGTTCAGGATAACGCCTTTTTCCGCGTCGGTAATGCCCGGCAGGAGGGAAGGACGGTCGATAGCCATGGACATTGCCTTGCGGCCTTCCGCATTCGGGAAGAGCTTCGTGTTGATTGCAACTTCGTAGAAAGCGTAGGGCAGGTATGAATTGATATCGATATTTGGCATCTTTGACACCGATGCGCGGTCCATCGGCGAGGTTTCAAGAATCAAATTGATGCGGCCCTTGCGAAGTTCGTTCATCCGGATGATGGGATCAATAACTTTTTTTATTACCAGAGTTGTCGCCTTCGGGATGCCTTTGAAGTACGTACCGTTAGCCTGGAAGTTCACCCACTTGCCGATTTCCCAACCGGTAAGTTTGAAGGGACCGGTTCCTACCGGTTCAACCGCGAAATTACGTTCGTTTTCGCCTCCTCTCATGTTGACTTCCATTTTTTGTTCCCGATAGCTCGAGGGAATAATCTTGAAAGTGAGCACCGGGTATGCACGGAACGAGGGGATCGGATTTACGAATTCGATTTTGACAGTCTTCTCGTCGACGGCGGTTACGCTCTCGATAAAGGACTGTAGATACGCCCGTTTTGGAGAGTTGTTTGTCGCGTCGGTATAGGCAGCAAAAGAATAAGCTACATCGTTTGCGGTCAATATTGTGCCGTCATGCCAATAGACCTGACGTAAAAGGACGGTGTAGGTTTTCTTGGTTACCGGATCCTGGTCAATGCTTTCTGCAAGGGCAAGTTCCGGAATGAGTTTTCCGCTTTGTGCATCTACTTCGAAGTTCACCAGGCCGTCGAATACCAGCTCGGAGGCATTCATGCCCGAGATATTTTGTTCAAGCACAGGATTGAGAGAATCGGGAAGACTCGAGACCGCTACGACAATGCCCTTTGGCTGTGCTTTCCATACAAGGACCGCACCGACTGCGACCAGTATGCATACTGCCGCGATTACCATAATCACTATATTTCGTTTTTTCGATTTCATTAACGCATCCTTACAATGAATGAACTATAGACGACGACTTCGCCTTCATAATCGTTTGTCTTTCCCGGCTGGATCTCGAAGAAATATTTATCGCTGGTAAGCTGGCTACCCGCATTGAGTACCGGCCACGAATTGCCAACTTTATATCCGCGGTTTACGAGGTCGACCAGTTTGTTCGACTTGATGAGAGAGCCGTTCTTGGTGTTTTCCGGGAAAACACGCACAGCGCGGTTATCCTTCAAGGTGATGACAAGGTCATTCATTTCTTTTGCGGGAATTGATACCATCCCCCACCAGTATTCCGCTTTTTTTGCATTTGTTGCGCTGAACTCGGCGGGTCGACTCTTTTTACCTTCTGCTGCAGTTCCCGGTGCGGGGTTGAAGAGACCTATCATGACGGGTGTGGCAACCTTGCCACGGCTCGCGATTTCTTTTGCTGTACGGATCTCGACAGTAACCTGAGCTATCTTCGCGTCAAGATCTTTTTTCTGGTCAGATATATCGGTCAGGATGTCGTTCCCGATGGTATCGGGATAGCGCGCGGCAAAGACTACCATTTCCTGATATATCGACTCGATATTTGCCTTCACCGATTCCTCGTGTTTCAGTAACTCTTCCATGGTGATATTTCCGCTCGTTCCCTTATCGGGAGTACGAGCGAATTCTTCGCCAATGCGGTCTTTGTACAGGTAGGCCTGTTCGCGCAGAATTTTTTCTCTCTCTACGTTCAATGCCTGTCTTTGTTTCTTTAATTGCAGCGCTTCCGCGACAACGTTAGCATTTTTCGAGACACCCACTTTTGCAGCATCCGCGGCAAGTGCGCTTTCGGCCTTGCTGTACGCGGTAACGGCAGAGTCATAATCTAGTATCTTTTCATCAAAGCTGGCGCTGTTCTCGATCTTTTTGGCTGCGGTTTCCGCATCAGCCTGACGGGAGCGGGAGGCCAGGATCACATCCGATTCTTTGTTCATCGCTGCGAGTGTTTCCGATTCACCGAAAACTTTCACGGCTCTCGTGCTCAGGTCGCGGGCTGCGGTGATCTTGCCTGATGCGAACAAGAAGCGGACCCGGCCTTCGGCAAGGGTCATTCCGCTTTTTTTCGTTTCTGCAGGAAGGGTCAATGCAGCATCAAGTGAAGATAACATTTGTATAGACTTTTCGCATGCCACAGAAAGTTTCGCTTCATCGGATGTTTTGAGTGTGGATGCATCTGAAATAAACTTGACACCGTTGTTGTAGGAATCAAGAAATCCCAGGTATTTTTTATTTGAAACAGGATCCTTTATTTCCACCCAAAAAGCCTTGGCGGCCTCGGGTGATTTTTCATTCCAGGCCGTGATGCCATTGGCGATCGCCTTGTCATCTGCTGTACCTTTTCCGCCCGTTGTCTGACAGGATATAAGAGTGAACAAGGTGATGATAATTGCCGCTACAGATATTTTCTTCATTTTACGTTCTCCTTGAGACTTAGGTTCGACGAACCTTTGATTAGACGAAAACCGACATCAGCGTATCCCTTGCGGGGATCGAGGTCTCTGCGGTTTGATATTCGCAGTTCCACCGGGCCGTCCATCCAGGATCCGCCCTTGACGGTTCGTGTTGCATTTTCATGAGAAGTGGTTGTCCATTGGGATACATTACCTGCCATGTCAAAAAGGCCCAAGGCATTTACTCCGGTTGCAAAAAAACCGACCGGTGAAGTTCCTTTGAATAGATTATTTCCGTTAAAATTGGCCTTTTGTCCCTCGGCGGAATTGTCATCACCCCAAGGATAAATAACATCCTTTCCCCCGCGGGCTGCTTTTTCCCATTCTTCTTCGGAAGGAAGGCGGAATGAAACACTCAGCTGAGAAGAAAGCCAAACGGCGTAACGCGCAGCATCTTCGGCGCTTACACCGACGACCGGTTGATCCTTTTGGTTGAACTCGGGATTGTCCCAATATTCGGGGAAGGTTTCAGCTTCGGTAAGATACAGGTACATCCCATATCGTTCATTCGTTACCGGATATATATCAATAGTGAATTCACCTGTTACAGCCTTGTGGGCCTTCTCCTTTTTTCCTGCACGGGTATCTCTGACGGGAGCTCCGGCCATAAATTCGCCGGCTACTACGCGAGCCCCGGTGCTGAAGAATGCAAGCGCATCATCAAAATGTTGATATCGGCTTTCGATTTCCGTCTTTTTATCCAACTCTTTAATAACTGCTGATGATGGTGCGAGAGGCAGGAATTCCGTCATGAGGAAGAGTCTGACAGAAGCGTTGCGGAACGCCGCATTTACCGGATATTCGATAGCTGCATTGCCGAGCGAATCGGTCTTCACTTTAACAATGACGATTTCTGTGCCCTGTGCAGACCAACGCGCCAGAAGGTTCAAATTCGCGATACCGTTGCCTTCTTTGTCCAGGGCGTGAACGGAAAATTTTGAATTATTAGTGATAAAGCCGTTCGGTGTCCGGCTTTCGAGGAGGAGGCCTTTTGCCTTAGCTGCACATGCAGCTTCGATCTTTCGTGCGATCAGTTCGGAGCCTGGACCGGAAGTCGTCAACAGTTCGGTAACCCCTTCCTGGGCCAAGCGGTCGATAATTCCGAGGTGTTCCTCCATTTGAAGGACAAGTGGACGATTGTCTCCAAGCGCGGCCATGGCGGGTGCAAGTTCTGCCCGCAGCGAATCTTCACGAGCCAATTCAGCCTTGTCCCAGTCGGCAGTTTTTATGCGGTATGTAACGCTTGCATTGGAAGCGCTCTTCTTTTCGGCGAAGGGCTTGAGTTTCAATTCCATGTTTTTGGAAGATTCTGCCGATACTACAATGCGGGTGGCATTGCTGTCTTTTGCTTTCAAAGACGCGGAAAGTGCATTTGAAACAAGATCTCTTTTAGCGGCTTCTGCAGCAGCAGCCGGGGAAGATCCCGTTCCATATCCATAGTAAAAACCCTCTTCCTGTTTTACCATTTCAGGACTGGTCGAGGCGCAGGAAAATACGCCAACTGAAGCGACGCAGAGTAAAACTGCCAACGCTACAGAATAGGTACGCTGTACCATTTTTCTCATAATTAATACTCCTTGAAAATTGAACTATATAGATGGGAAATTGCAATTTCTGGCGGAAGTCCTAAACCCGCCTGCGGTAAACCATTAAGTTTTTTGCTAAGAAACGCTAAAGGTAGTAAAGAAAGTCAAATGCAGAAAAGTAACACACTCTTTTCATTTGTAGTCGCAATCATGAAAAAAGAGATTACAATTTTGGTCAAGTTAATAGAAATATACTAATCTCATCCATGATCCGTCTGTTCGCTGGCGCACAGAGGGGGCGTCTTGGGATGTTTGGTTATTTATCAGTTATAGGTGCCGTGCTCGCCTCTAAAGGTACCTCTTAACGGTAAGCATCGGTTACTTGACCGTATGAAATACCAGTCTCATCAAGAAATACGTAAGGAAACTAGGAGCCTGTCGGACTTGTGGATTTTGAGTGCCAATAAGCGCTCAAAATCCCGATATAAGGGCTCCTTTGGGAGTTTGCAAGGTAGAAAAATCGCATATAATGCAATTTTTCCATTATTTGTAGGACAAGTCCGACAAACTCCTAGCGTCTGCGCTTGAATACCATCACAAGTCCTGTCAAAACAAGTATACTACTCATCCCCACAAAGCTCCATTTGAGCATTGTACAGAGCGTAGCTAGCCATGCAATCCAGTGCGGAGTCGCGGGATAGATAGAGAGCATCACTGCAATACTCAGATTTTCGAGAATATCAAAGAGCAAAGCGCCAAAAGGAATACGAGCAAGTCTTTGCAGTTTGCTCGTAGCCGGGACGCTGCGTTGAAACTGCCAGGTAATGAGCAAGCTGAGAAATAGTGTGTAAACGACAGGGAAAATGAAGTCGATCGTCAATGTGAACGTACGGTACAGAGTGCGACCGATATCCCCATACGATGCAATCATCGAATACACTGTTTTGGGCGTATAAAAAAAGAGCTCATCGATGAGGCCCTTGTCACCAGAGGCCGCTACTAGATTTGCCAGGCTTCTTGGCAAGATGATCACATAAAATAAAACCACCAGCCCAAAGAACACTAACACCAACCAGCCCTTTGCATATCGTTTCAGTGTGTCAGAAAATTTTGCAGGCATGTATTCTCCAGTAAGTTTGTCGGGGTTTATTGCTATGAAAAAATACGTATAATCATCACTTTTGAATATGCGTAACTTATCGTCCCTAGTTCTTCATCCGGTTTTCCTGGCGGTACAGCTGAGGGGCGATGCCGGTTAAGTCTTTGAAAACTCGCGAAAAATAAAATTCATCCTTGTACCCGAGCTCTCCGGATATCTGGCGGATCGATTTATCGGTTATTTTCAGGCTTGTCCGTGCAGCTTCCATTTTCAGTTCCAAATAGTACCGGAGGGGAGGCATGCCCATTGCTTGCTTGAACAGGCGTATAAAATACGACTTGTCGATTCCGAGTCTCGTGATAAGCGCTTCCATATCGAGACTTTGGGTGAGGGACGATTGCATGACAGAGAGTGCCTCGTCAACATAGCTTGTGGTGCTGGTGCTGGTCCATGTCGCCGTTCCGCTGATGAGTTCGTAGATGAATGCTACCAGTTTATGTTCGGCTGCTTTTTTTAAATATGCATTGCCGGTATTTTTTTTCCGCCGTAAATCCTCGAAAAAAAGACCGAGACCCTTGCCCAAAATTTCCTCGCCATCATTTTTATCGAAGATGCCCAGAAGGGGCCGCATGAAAGTTGTTTCCTCATCCTCGACTTTGAAGCTTACGCTGTAAATGACCATCAGCTGGTCTTCTTTTTCTGTGTACGCCTCGTGCTCATGATCGGGTCTGGAAAGGTACACCGCTCCCGGACGGGTAGGGTATGCATGGGCGTTGTTTACGAAGACCCCATGTCCATCGTGAAAATAGTGAAACTCGTATACATCTTCGCGCTTGTGTATATGTTTCGAAAAACCATTTCCAACATTTAAGTCTGTATTGTGGATGATCATGCGTTTGAGTATGGCTCTGTTTTGCCGAGATGTCAATTAAATCCATGATGAGTCCAAAAAACGGAATGTACTGTCGGTAAAAAACAGAGGCATACTCATGTTCATCTATCAGGTAAAGGAAAAAGTGTATGGATATGATAAAAGGGGCCTTGTTCGACCTGGATGGTGTGTTAGTCGATACCGCCAAATACCACTATCTAGCTTGGCAGAGACTTGCGCTCTCGCTTGGGATTAATTTTACGGAACAGGACAACGAGGCCCTAAAGGGCGTGAGCCGCATGCGCTCGCTTGAAATTCTCCTCGGGTTAGGAGGAGTGCATTGCACCGAAAGCGAAAAACAGAAGATGGCTGAATTGAAAAACGGGTGGTATGTCGAAAGCCTTGGAGCGATAGATAGTGGCTCATTGCTTCCGGGGGCAGTGGAATACCTTGATCGGTTAAGAAGTAACGGTGTCGGAATTGCCCTCGGGTCTGCAAGCAAAAATGCCCGTCTTATTTTGAAAAGACTCGGTATCGAGGATAAATTCGATGCTATAATAGACGGAACCTGCGTGGAGAAAGCAAAGCCGGATCCAGAGGTTTTTGAAAAAGGTGCAGCATCTCTTTTTCTGAAGAATAGTGAATGCATGGTGTTCGAGGATTCTCTTGCAGGTATTCAAGCGGCTAAAGCCGGGGGAATGTATGCAGTTGCTGTCGGTTCTCGGGATAACTTGCCGGGAGCTGACATGTATATAAATTCTCTACAGGATATGCTCGTTGACTGATACCTATGTCAATAAAATCCATTAAAAAGTCAAAAATTTGAATGTACGGCAGTAGCGATGCGGGCCTATCCTGAATACGATAAATCAAGCGTTATGGAGGATTTTATGAAAAAGAGTGTATTTTTATTTGCTGCAGTTCTTTTTGCTGCTGTCATGGTGTTGCCGGCATTCACGGTGACTGAGGTACGGATTACCGGATGGCCAGGCAACGATGCCGAAAACAAGGGTATCGACAACATGGTAATGTCGTTCAATGCAACTCACCCCGACATCAAGGTGATTTGGGAACCGATCGCGAATAATTATCCGGACCAGATCAAGACCCGACTCGCTGGAGGCACTGCCGCGGATCTTTTGTATGTTGATGTGAATATTTTCGAAGAATTTGCAAAAAGCGGAAGCCTGCTTCCCCTCGACGCATATATGAAAGATTTTGCCTGGAAGGATATTCCCCAGCCGCTCATCGACGGTTTTACGTACAATAAGCGGATTTACGGTGTCGCAAAGGATTTTTCAACCTTGGCACTGTATTTTAACAAGGCAATGTTCGACAAATACAAGATTCCCTACCCGAAGGACGGAATCACTTATTCCGAATTTTACAAACTCCTTAATACCCTGAAAAGCAAGGGTGTTACGACTCCTCTCGTAGTGAACGCCGATTTCAACAGGCTTATACCGTTTATTAATGCCTACGGCGGCAAGGTTGTAGATGACAATCTACGTTCCGGTTTCGGCGATCCGAATACGATTCGGGCGGTAGAGGATTACGTAAACATGGTTGTTCGAGACAAGGTCGGTCAGACTGCTTCGTCCCTCGGTGCAGGTTGGGAAGCCGAGGCTTTCGGAAAAGAACAGGTCGCGATGATTATGTCTGGTCCCTGGTGTATCGGCTATCTCCGTGACACTTTCCCGAACGTGTTCAAAGCAACCGGTATCGTGGAAATGCCGAAAGATAAAAAACAGGCAACTATGATTTACACCGTGTGTTGGTCAGTAAATAAAAACACCAAGAACCGGGCTGCCTCTATAGAAGTTCTTAAGTATCTCGTTACGGAAGGACAGGAAATATTCATGAAAGCCTCCGGTGTGCTTGGCAGCAGCGGCGCTAACGCATCCAGGGATACCGATCCTATCAAGAAGGCATTCTACGCGGGTGCAAAATACGGTACAGCCTGGCGTATCCCGACTCCCTCAGGAAATTTCAGCAAGGCGAACGATGAGATTAACCGTGGTCTGACCGAAGCATTGGCTGGAAAATTGAGTGCAAAAGATTTCTGCAAGCAGGTCGTAGCCGGTTACGACCAGTGGATTGAATAAAGAATATTTTTTGTGGGGAATAGTCCGTAGGGCTGTTCCCCGCTGCCCGAACTAGTCAGGGAGGCTGTCGTTGAAAAAAAAATATGAAGAGATATTATACGGTTACTTGTTTATC
The DNA here is from genome assembly GCA_038248875.1 of Treponematales bacterium. Classification (GTDB taxonomy): domain Bacteria; phylum Spirochaetota; class Spirochaetia; order Treponematales; family Treponemataceae; genus Teretinema. Next base: position 121,270 of record JBBRWY010000001.1, on the reverse strand, counting down.
ATACCGGTAGTGGTCGGTTTGTTGCTTTTTGTCGTCGGTCCGATTTTTACCGGTTTTTATTACAGTTTTACGAACTACAGCCCTCTTGACGTGAGCCGGAATACCGTGAACACAAATATCCAGGAAGAAATCGAAATCCAGTATAATCTGGATCCTTCCTCGACGAGTTTCGAGGAGTTCAGTGCCGGTTTCGAAATAGTAGATTTTCTGGATTATGGATTGTTGATCGATGTCAGTGGACAGAAAAAAGATATACTGACGCGCAATTTCGATTACAAGCATTTTTATTTCGACTTCGTGGCGGGAACCCTGAATGAAACGGTAAATGTGACTGAAGCGCTCAAAAAATATATTACAAAAGATGCCAATAAAGTTTTTCCATCGTATAAACCTGATTTCAAGGGACTTGAAAATTATAAAAAGCTTCTTTTTAAGGATAACCTTTTCTGGATTACCATCGGGAATTCTTTCTTTTACGCTATCTTCGTGGTTTTGATCCAAACTTTTCTTTCCGTGATTCTCGCTATATCTGCCAATGGAAAGAGGCGCGGAGTCTCTTTTTTCAAGACGGTCTTTTTTATCCCGAGTATAACCAGCTCGGCAGCAATTTGTACCATCTTTTTGATCATATATAACAAATCAGGTGTACTTAATAAGGTCTTGGGTTATTTTGGCATTGCACCCGTCGAGTGGCTCGTAAACCCGAACACGGCGCTTCCTGCGGTCATGGCTATGGCCATCTGGACAACGGCTGGTTATTTTATGGTGACTTTTCTCGCAGGGTTGCAGAGCATCCCCGTCGAAATGTACGAATCGGCCGAGATTGACGGCGCCAATACCATGCAGTGCTTTACTAACATTACAATTCCTTTTTTACGCCCACAAATAGTCTATGTCGTAATTCTCGGTACCATCGGTTGCCTGCAGGTGTTCGATCAGATCTATTTTCTCATCACCAATATGAAGAGTTCTACGATAGCTTTTTACATATATAGGACATCCTTCAAGTATGGTGACATGGGGTATGCTTCTGGTATGGCTGTAGTGCTGTTCGCCATAATATTTACCGTGACGTCGCTTCAGCGGAAGTTCATCAAGGAGAGCGCAGAATGATAAAAACTACAGTACCCGCCCTGCGTCCGACCGGTCTTAAGCAAAATACAGTGACCCGCTATTTCACTCTGATTATTATGCTTTCCTATGCGATCATTTCGCTTTTTCCCTTCATCTGGGCGTTACTTGTGTCTTTGTCTCCTATCGTGTTTACCCCGACTGGTGGACCCCACGCCGGAGAATTGGTCAATGTAGACATCAAAAAATTTCCACCCGAGATAAATATTTTTACTGGTACCGTTTTCGGCGCACCGATGACGATGTCCAATTATGTTGCAGTTTTTAGACTGGTTCCCTTTGCCAGATGGTTCTTTAACACGGTTGTTTTTGCGTGTGCGGTATCTACCGGAGTGATTTTTTTTAACACGCTTGCTGCCTATGCATTCGCTCGGCTCAATTTTCCTTTAAGGGAATTCTGGTTCAGTGTTCTTCTTGCGACGATGATGGTGCCTTTTCACGTCACGATGATACCCGTCTACAACCTCCTCGTTAAATTGCACTGGATCAATACGTATCAAGGTCTTATTATTCCCAAGTTGATAGCGGTATCGATTGTTTTTTTTATGCGATCGTTTTTTATTAATTTCCCGAAGTCGCTCGAAGAGGCTGCGTACATAGATGGTGCGAATATTCCCCGTATTTTGTTCACGATAGTTCTACCGAACAGCAGAGCTGCGATAGCTGCCCAGTTTATCTACGTTTTTCTCGGTAGTTGGAACGAGTTTATGTGGCCACTTATTGTTACTTCCAAACCGGAAATGGCAACCTTGACCATGGGGCTAACCTACTTTCAGGGTGGTTTCTATACCGATTGGCAGTATCTGATGGCAGCAACCATGATGATCACCGTACCTATGTTTGTTGTGTTCATCGTTTTCCAGAAGCAATTTATAGCAAGCAATATCTCGTCCGGCATAAAGGGCTGAGTAAACATTAAGGCAGAGGCAGGAAGAGTATGTCCGGAACAGCATGGATTATAGAAGAAAAAAAGAGCGGCAAAAAAACGGCGGGCAAGTACGAGACGGTCTTCGCTCTGGGGAACGGTTACCGTAGTCTGCGGGGGCAGAGCCCGTTTGCCCCTTCCTATATCCCGGGGAATTTTATAGCAGGTATTTTTGATAAGTCTGAAGCACAGGTTACCGAACTCGTTAACCTTCCAGATCCGCTCCCTATGCAGTTTTTTGTCGATTATGAAAAAGTTAGTACCGAGGGGGACGGTTGTTCGAGTAGCCGAAGATGGCTCGATATGGAAAAGGCGCTGCTCGTTACCGAAATTAACTACAGTGCTGAAAACGGGTCTTCTGTTTCGATTTCGAGTGAGCGGTTTGTAAGCCGCGCGAATGTTCACGAGTGGACAGAAAAATGGACTTGCATGGCAAAGAATTTTTCGCATCGCATGCTTGTTTCAATAGCGATCGACGGCAATATCATCTCGTCAAAGCACAATCCGATCGAAGCTGCTAAACATTTTGATGTCGAGAATGCGGCGTCTCATGAACTGGCAAAAGGCTTGTCGGCGCTTTCTATGAACGTAAAAACTTTCGAGAAAGGACTTTGGGTGACAGAGGCTGTTTGTCTGTCCCCTGCGACTGGTTCGAGCGCACTTGGATTGATTCGTGTTCGAAGAGGAAAAGAAAAGATCGAGGCGGTTTACGAACTCAATCTGGAAGAAGGAATTCCTGTAGTGTTTTATCGCTACGGAACAACTTGGTCTGGACGAGATAAGGAAACGCTCGGAACATCAGAATCCGAGATCAATGCACAGGCCTTGCGCGGGCTTAATACCTTCGTATCGTATGGTTATGAAAACAGCAAAGCAGACCACGAAGCGGCTCTTCGTCGTTTTTGGGATTCGAGCGATATCATCATCGAAGGTGACGAGCGAGCGCAGCGAGGCTTACGATTCAATATTCTCCAGCTATATAACTGTGCATCTGACACCGACGACACCGTCAGTATTGGTGCGAAGGGATTACACGGTGAAGGATATCGAGGTCATGTTTTTTGGGATACCGAAACATTCATGCTTCCTTTTTTTATATTCACGCAGCCGAAGATCGCGCGCAATCTCCTTTCTTATCGGTACAACACGATAGAGGGCGCGCGAGAAAATGCTCGAAAGAATACAATGCGTGGATCTCGTTTTGCTTGGGAAAGTGCAGATGCTGGCACCGAAACGACTCCGCAATGGGGAGTGGATTATGGTGGAAATCGTGTACGGATCTGGACCGGAGATATCGAGGTCCATATTAATGCGGATATCACATATGCGATTCTGAAATATTTGCAAATTACCGGCGATGTCTATTTTCTTGAAACGAGAGGCTTTCCCTTACTTCTAGAAACAGCTCTGTTTTGGTCCGATTTTGTTCTGTTCAATGAAAAGGAAGATCGGTATGAAATCAGGGATGTCATCGGTCCCGACGAGTTTCACGAACATGTCGACAATAACACTTTCACCAATTACTTGGTAAAATGGTCGTTGCGGAAAACGCTTGAGTACATTGTTTTATATCAGAAAACAAACCCGTTTTTAATCGAGACCGCTTTGCATAATGCAGGAATCGCTGAAGCTGATCTTGAAAAGTGGAAATTGATTGAACATAAAATGTATATTCCCATAAAAGAAAACTCGGAAATTATCGAACAATTCGAGGGATATTCACAGCTGAAGGATATTCTCGTGTCGGAACATGACGAAAACGGAATGCCTCTCTGGCCGAAAGGCGTTGACGTGACTAAATTGGGAGAGACTACGCTTCTCAAACAGGCAGATGTCGTAATGCTCTTCGGTATGCTCGGTGAGGAATTCACACATGATATAAAGCAGAAGAATTATATCTATTATGAAAAACGGACGATGCATAAATCTTCGCTCAGCCCATCGATGTATGCAATGATCGGGTTGTCCATCAATCGCACCGACCATGCCTATGACTACTTTATCAAAGCGATCGAGACTGATTTAAGTGATAACCAAGGGAATACCGACAGCGGTCTACATGCGGCAAGCGCTGGTGGAAGCTGGCAAGTAGCTGTTTACGGATTCGGTGGCCTGACAGTGGATCGAGAAAATCGTGTGCATATCAATCCATGGTTGCCTCCTTTGTGGACAAGTCTGTCGTATTCGTTTGCATGGAGAGGAATAATTATTCATGTAAAAGCTGTAAGCGATGGCGTGTATGTGCGTTGCTCTCTTTTGGAAGAAAAAGATTTAGATTGTGTTGTTTCTATAATAGTATATAAACAAAAAGTGAATCTTTCGCATAAAGACTTATTTATCCCCAAATAATTTTCTATTCGAAATAGTAGCAATACTCTAAAAACCCGGACGCTTTTGTTTTCGAAATACTGAAAAACAGTAAGTGTCCGGACTTTTTTTGAAATCCGTAAGATTATCATATTTTCATGTCTGTCTATTTGTCTATGCAAAAAAAATAATCAATATTGTCCTTGTTTTATGTCAATAGTATCCATGAGTTTGTCAACAAACGGAATGTACGGATAAATCAAACCAGGACTACAATAATTTAATTAAAGGGGATTTACGGAGTCGTTGACTCTTCCCGAAAATAATATGGAGGAATTTTAATGAAGAAAATTCTTGCACTTTTGGTTGCTCTGTCTATTGTAGTAGTTTGCGTCTCTGCTCAAGATGCCGTTCCTGTGGCAAAACTAATTGGTAGTGCTGAATCCGGTTTGGTGATCAAGTCCACTGAAATAGGTAAGAACAATGTCTTTAAGCTCAAAGTTGCCAATGCATTTCTTGGCGGTACAATTGATACTCCCGATTATGGTGTTTTGGTAAAGTTTAAAGCAGAAGCAGAAACTAATTCTTTCAGTGTTGAAAGGGCATTTGTCACCGCAAAACTCTTTGATGCAAAGGTTATAACCAAAGCTGGTAAAATGGATGAAGGTGCAACAGTAACCGATGGCGATTTTAGCATGTTCCGTATGGACGGAGAAATCGGTATGTCACTCGTCGCGCTTCCCATGGAAGGTCTCGCTGTAAGCTATTTGCTGCCCCTCAATTCCACTGGTGGCGAAACAACAAATCAGCTGTGTGATTCGAAAGCCGGCATCAAGTACACTATGAAAGATATTGTCACCGTGGCCGCGGGTGTTGACGGTTCTCCTAAAGGTATGGATGATAGTCTTGTCGGAGCAAGCGTCAAGCTGTTAAGCATTCCTAATCTGACCCTGGTTGGCGAAGCTAAAATGTACTTGGCTGCCGATACAAATCAACATGCTGTATTCGAAAAAGTTGGCTATCAGATGGATAAGCTTTATGCTGGTGTAATGGCGTGGCAGTTTGTGAAGAATGGCGACTCCGCTGATGCTTTCATGAAATTCAAACCAGAAGCTAATTATGACTTCGGAACATTCAAGCTTGGTGGTAACTTTGAATACAGCACTACTAAGGTAACTGTTGACGGCAAGGCCGGTACCTGGTCTTCAAATGTAGAAGCGAACATTCATGTCGGTACCGGTAATATAAATATTGGCGGCGATGTATGGATGAATAATAAAGATAACTGTACAACCTCTGATACCGCAGCAGGTCAGGTGTATCTCGTGTACAGCTTCTCCTTCTAGGAAGTTAGCTACTGTCTACAGAAGACAGGCGAATACAGAATGAATAAGATGAGTCCCGGAGTAAAATCCGGGACTCATCTTATTTTTAGCTGTGTCAAAGGTGTCCATGAAAAGGTCAAGAAAATGAATGTACGGCAAATAGAATACGAGGTTACAATGAAATTAAGTAAAACAACGGTGTGTTGTTTTATTAATAGAACTCCGGTACAGAGGGTGTTCGAAATACTGCTTACCTTTCTGGTTATGCTTTGCAAGAGCTTTCCCAGATTCTCCTTGAGCGGTGTTTCGCATCCAATCTGTATCGGAGTAATATTTTAGAGCTGCCTTTGTAAAAGCCATTTGAGGAACGTTGCGACGCGTGGAGTCAGCCGTTTCCGGTTGAAGACGCTCGCTACCCTTCTGATCGCGTCTGCCTGCGTGGGATAGGGATGAATGATGTTGTTGAGTGCCTTGAGACCAACCTTGCCCGCCATCGCAACTGACAGTTCGCTGATGAGATCGCCAGCGTGGGCGGCCATGATGGTTGCTCCAAGTATTGTGTCAGTTCCTTTTTTAACGGTTATCTTGATGAAGCCTTCGTTTTCGCCGTCGGTAATCGCTCGGTCGTTTTCTTCCATACCCACCATAAAGCTTTCCGTTTGTATGCCTTTCAGGGTCGCTTCTCTTTCATACATGCCTACATGCGCTATCTCGGGATCGGTGTAGGTGCACCAGGGCATGGTGAGCGACGAGAGCCGTTTTTTTCCTTTGAAGAGCGCGTTCTGAAGAGCGATACGCGCGGCTGCATCTGCTGCGTGGGTGAACTTCCAGTCCATGCAAATGTCTCCGGCTGCATACACATCGGAATTCGTTGTGCGCAAAAAATCATCAACCTTAATTCCTGTGCGCTCGTCGTATTCGATACCAGCTTTTTCAAGGAACAATCCTTCGACATTCGGTTTCCTGCCGGCTCCGATGAGTATCTCGTCTACCTCGATGCTTTCTGTTCCCCCGGACGACTTCACGGTGAGTAGTTTTCCGGAAGGTACAATACCCACCTTCAGCGTTTTCGTTTCAAGCATCACCTTGATACCTTCGCGCACGAATACTTTCGCGAGGAGTGCCGACGCATCAGGATCTTCCCGTGGAAGGAAACGTGACCGTTCGATGATGGTTACTTCCGAGCCGAGTCGTCTGAAGGCTTGCGCCATTTCACAACCGATAGGTCCACCGCCAATTACTGCGAGTCGTTTGGGTAGGGTAGTCAGGTTAAAAAGGGTTTCGTTTGTAAGATATCCCGTTTCGACAAGTCCTTCAATTTCCGGGCTTACGGCCCGGGCGCCAGATGCGATGATGGCCTTCCGGAAACGGAGCGTCGTATTGCCAACTTGTATGGAGTGTGCTCCGGAGAAAACGGCTTCACCCATGAATACATGCACGCCCATTTCGGCATAACGGGCGGCCGAATCGTTTACGCTTATGCTTGCGCGGATTCTTCGCAGTCGGGCCATGACTTCCGGAAAATCTGTATCGCTTACCTTATTTGATGTCAGGCCGTACTCATTTCCGCGTGCGGCCTGGTGGGCAGCCCTCGAAGAACGGATGAGGGCTTTGGATGGAATGCAACCGACATTAAGACAGTCTCCGCCCATCAGATGGCGTTCCACGAGCGCAACTTTTGCGCCGAGCGAAACGGCCCCGATTGCGGAGATAAGCCCCGCGGTACCGGCGCCGATGACGACCAGATTGTAGATTTTTTCCGGTTCGGGATTAACCCAGTCGGAAGAATGCACATTTGATACGAGACGCTCGTTGCTCTCATCCTTCGGGGTGACCTCAAATTTCCATTCATTGTTCATGCGGTGACTCCTTCTTTTTGTGAGCATTTATTTTTTTGATAATCACTGGGATCAGGCTGACCAGTCCCAAAATGATGAGACCTGCAATCAAGCTGGGTGATAATGCGCCTTTTGCACTGTCGACCGTCGCGCCCGAACTGCCGAGCAGGGCGTACACGAATGAGCCGGGAATAATTCCCACTGCGGTGGTCCAGGTATAGGTGATCCAGGAAACAGGGGTAAGTCCCGCGAGCAGGTTTATGAGAAAAAATGGGAACAGTGGAATGAAGCGGAGTGTTAACAGATAGCTCGCGCCATTTTTTTCCAGCTCCGTATTCAGTTTTTTCAATTGTCCCCCGTATTTTTCCATCAAGGCTCCGCGCATAAGGTAGCGGGCGGCCAAAAAAACGAGGAGGGCGCCTGTGGTGGCTCCGACATTCACCAAGGCTGTCCCGATGAACGGGCCAAAGAAAAATCCACCGAGGAGGGTAAGCAACGTAGCTCCGGGAATGGAAAAGGCAACAACCGCCACATACAAAAGCATGAAGGCGAGAGCCGCAGGAATGGCGTTTTGCCGTACAAATACGAGAAGTGAATCCCGCTGTTCGATGAGGCTTTCAAGGCCGATGCCTTTGGATTTCAAATAAAAGATAAGTCCTGCCGAAATCGAGATAAGGAGAGCGAAGACAAGAATTCGTATCGTGTTCTTTTTCATTTTTTAGTTCCCTCGTTTAGTGCCCAGTCATATGCATAGCTTATTTTTCCGGTATACGCACCCAGTTTTGCGGACAATTGTGGTTCGGCAAAACTTTGAAAGTGGCTGATCAGCGCAGCTTGTCCGGTGCCGAAGTTTACGGTGTAGTGGATGCGGCTGTCTTTCCATATTTGACGTAAAATTCGGTGTTCGATGTCGTTCAAGGAAAGTTTTTCGCTACTCAGATAGAACTGCCTTTCGTCCCAGGGTCCGGATGAAAATAACCCGCCCGGTTTTATTTCTCGGATGGATGCAACCGGGTATCGACCGAGGACAACTTGTACTGTTCCCGCATTATACAGATTTATCCAGAATGCCAGCTGTTCTGTTCTGTCGAGCGATGCAACTTGCACCCGCTCGAGGCTTTTGATGTACTCGTCAAGTTTTGATTTGTCGGTAGCGCTTACCTGTGCATACGCCAGTGTGTTCAAGCCTGTTTTTCCGCCGGTGGACAGGTAGGTGGAAAGAAATGTGTCCCACGCATCATGATCTGTTTTTTGTACCGAAGCGGGATTGTTTGCCTCCCACAGTGTCCAGAGATCCGCTTTTGGTGCAGCGTTCACTGTGACTGTGAGGCAAAGGAGGAGAGTCGTTGTGATCCATATATTCTTTCTGCGAAGGTGCTTCATTGTAGCCTCCTGTTACCATAATAGCAGTTCATGCTAGTATAGACGCGGCCAGGAGCGTGAATATTACGCGTGATATGCAGATGGGCTGATTATTTGCCACCGCGTGTATCGGCTATATCGAAATAGGAGCGCTTTGAAATGGAAAAAACTATTGCAATCGCTATAAGTCTTTTTGTATTCATTGTCTGGGAAAGTTTTCAACCATATTTCAAGTTCGGCCGGGGGCATGCGCTGCGTGCAGTGTGGAACGCGCTTGTGGGCGGAACGGACGCCGTAGTGGGACGTGTCCTTTTTACTGGTATCATGGCTTGGCTGTTCTCGTATCTGGCCTCGAGCCCTGCCGGTGTGCTTTCATTTATTAATTTTCCTGTCTGGATCAAGATCACCCTTACAATAGCGCTTCTCGACCTGTGGTCATACTGGTGGCACCGTTTTAATCATACGATACCATTCCTGTGGCGCTTCCACCGTGCACATCATACAGATACGGAAATGTGTGCGACTTCTGCCTACCGGTTCCATCCGGTTGAGATTATCTTTTCCTCGCTGCTTCGTATTCCACTTATTTTTATGCTCGGACTCAGGGTGGAAGGATTGGTTTTGTACGAAGCTATACTCACGGTTTCGATTGTCTTTCATCATTCGAACATCGGTATTGGGGACCGCGCTGATTCTATAGTTCGCACAATTATCGTGTCTCCGGTCATGCACAAGCTGCATCACAGCGTGCTGCCGCGCGAGTTTTCCTCGAATTACTCGTCGATCCTGTCGGTATGGGACCGGCTGTTCGGCACCTGGACCGAGACGGACAAGCCCCGGGAAATCAAGCTTGGTCTGAATATTTTCCGGGATGAAAAGTGGCAGGGATATTGGGGAATTTTACGGACGCCATTTTCCCGCAGCGGGAAGGCCCCGAGCGCTAAGATAGTCGCCCGCATGGATGGCACGGAGTAAGGCTTCAAGTTCTTCCCGACAGTCGTGGCAAATTTCGATATGCCTCTTGACGGCCGAAAATAGTTCGGCTGGATTTTCTCCGCTACAGATGAGGTCGGCGTAGCGGTGCATAAGGTCGAAGGCTCCCGCACAGTCAATTTCGTCGTCGCCGGTTGATGCGATCATTTTTAGCAACCCGGTTGGACACGGAAGGGGTGTTTCAACAGGAGCCGTCATGCGAGTCGTACGTACTGTGCGAAAAAAAGTTGACAGCACTCTGGAAAGGCGCTTCATGCCGGATAATATCTCCTTTACATCTGTACTTGATGCTTCGAGTGTGCAGTTTCTTACATCAATTCGCCAGATCGTCCAATGTCATTCCATCGCGTATCAGGCGCCCTTTCAGTTTGAGTCGCGCATCGTGGAGAACTTTGTACAGGGCATTACGGTTGGTTCCAAGACGTCTTGCTGCTTCTTCGAGCGGCATTCCCCTGATCGCGACTGCGCCGAGTGCTGCCATCTGTTTTTCGGAAAGCTCTTCCGTCATCATTTTCATGAGCAGCTGTATGTTCATTCCACTATGCACCGCATCTTTCGGGCTATCAGATCGCATGTCGCTCATCATTCGTCCCTGCTCGGCAAGATCTTCGAGGGAACTGTCCTGCCACCGTTTACGCCGCAGTTCTGTCAGGGCGATCCGTATGCATATTTTGTGGGCCCAGGTTGTGAAGCGGGAAAGATCGCGGAACGTTCCGATCTTGTCGAGAATTTGCATCAGCGTTTCCTGGACGAAGTCGTCGGCAAGGGAATCAAATTCCCTGCCGCGCGTCCGTGTCCATCCCCGTAGTGCCGCCCGGAGTCCGGCAAGAAGAATTGCACTGAGATCCGACAAAGCCTCTTCGCGCTTCGGACCGGCAGAGGTAAGATTAAGTATCCATTCTTTGTTGTTACGTTCGCGAACCACTGCTTTCTTCACTGGGGCAAGTGGGGAATGCATTATTTGTAAGATATTTCCTTAACCCTATTCCTTCGAAAATCGCAAGCGTAATCGTTCGACCCGTTTCCGGTTTACGCCCATATCAGAGTATCCGACGCGGGAGGCGGACCTGACGTGGATAATGCTTTTGTTTTGTGGGAAGAGGAATTCGACGTCATCGACGAAGCGGAAGAATTTGGAGCGGAACTCCGCATGAATGTAGCTCGAGCCATCGTTCATTTCTTTTATTTCGATAATGCGGCAATCAATTTCGGATTTTAGAATCGCTGTCAGCTTTAACTGGGCAACCTCGCGGCTGAGACCTGTGTAATCGATCGGCTCGATAAAACCTTCCGGGGTGGCAGCCATCGACGACACGCAATTTGGCGAAGAAGGGCACGGAAGAAATTCCCCGTTAGTCACGCCCGTTTTCGGTACTCCCGCGCACGAGGTTGTCGCCAGAATTCCGGCAAGTACTACAATATATCTTTTTTTCATTTCACGTTCTCCTTTTTTTCATTTCGATATGATACACCGGATGTTCTCCGGCGAGTCCCTTGAACGAAGCTTTGCTTCTACCGACGGACTTTGTGTATCGGACGATTATTTTTTTGCTTCCCTCTGTATTGAAGACTGCCTCCGAGACGATCACTTCGTTCGGTTTTGCCATGGACTGGATTCGGGCTGCCATGTTGACGGTGCTCCCGAAATAATCCAGACGTTCATTTAGAGTGACGATTATAGTCGTTCCGGTATGCACACCGATCTTGACCTCGATTTTTTCACTGTCCGGTTTATCAAGATAATAGTCGATCAGTGTCTTTTGGCATTCGAGTGCGGATTCGAGCGCCGCCCCCTGATTGGTGAAGGCTCCCATGACTGCATCCCCGATCGTCTTGACCGGAACCCCGTTATATTTCTTAATGATTGAAAAAATGATCTTGAAATGTTCACGCACCAGGAGGAATGCTTTCGAGTCGCCGAGGTCGGTATACATTTGCGTCGAGCCCTTGATATCCGTGAAGAGAATGGTCGTTCTCATCAGCTCGAGGCTCTGGTCGGGGAGGAGTACTTCTTCGCCGAACAATTCTCTGAACACCGGATTCAGGATTATGTCGGCCCCGCTGATTACCGAGGGACTTTTCCAGACAAACATTTTTTTTGACATCACATCATTCATGACGCGCTTCATGTAGTTTTCTTTCAGTTTCATTGTGGTGTTTTTTATTTCGGGATGTATCGAAAATAAAACTTCGATATTGTCATCAAGTCTATTGTTGAAATGCACCTTGCATGAAGTGCAGAAATCGAGACTTTTCGCGGTAGCCAGGGTGAGTGATTCGTTTGCGACTCCACCGCAATGGGGACAGTGAAATTCCCATTCCATCATGAATATTCCCGCGTGCAATCCGAAAATGAAGAGCTCGAGCAGTTCTCTGCCTTCCATACCCCATTGCAGAGCCAATTCATAGACGTCAATATGGAAGAGGGCCGAATCTTCGGCACTCCCGATATATTCCGCGAGCCTGTGTACCCATTCCTTGTTTCCGGGATAGTTGAACCGTTTTTCTAGGTCACTCATGCAGATTGTCCTCCGACTTTTTATTTTTTTGTATCGATTAGTCACAAAGTATACGAAGAACTTCGTCAATATACAAATATTCCGGTAAGAAACGGCCATCCTCAATCATCAAATATATGAAGCTCTTGCTATAAGAGACTCAAATGTAAGGGAGACCTACTATGCTCGACAACTTTATACGCCCGATTAAGGAAACTCTGCTCATGCCGGCTGCTCGTTTAATAGGCCGTATACTTTCGCCAAACTGGATATCATTCATCGGCTTTGTAAGCGGGCTCGTTTCCGTTTTTCTCGTAACACGGAATCTTCTGGCTGCAGGTCTGGTTTTGTGGGCTCTCAACCGGATTCTGGACGGACTCGATGGAGTCGTTGCTCGCGCTACCGGACGCCAGAGTGATCTGGGCGGCTATCTTGACCTCATGTACGATCTTTTTCTTTATATTGCAGTGCCCTTGTCCTTTATCTATCGTGACCAGCAGTATTCTTCCGGCAGCACGGGCCTCTATTGGGCGGGGCTTGCAATGTTCGGGGCATTTTATATCAATCTCGGCAGCTGGACATTGCTTTCAGCATTGCTGGAAAAACGGAAACAGGGCGCCGGGGAAGGTATGAAACTGACCAGTCTCGAGATGCCCTGGGGCATCATCGAGGGAACGGAAACAGTGATTGTATATTCCCTTTTTTATCTTCTTCCCCGGTATACGGCAGTCCTGTTCGCGCTCTTCGCTGCACTGACCCTGCTTAGCGCTCTTGTCCGCGTACGTTGGGGGTTTTGGCATTTGATGGATTGATCGATATCCATGCACTTTCGGTTTCGCTCTTGAACAGGGCTTCGATCGTCTTCATGTTGTTTATAGCGTCCGTTAAAGGGGTTGGCACAAGGGTGTTTTCGAGGACCGCTTTTGCGAACGCTTCTGCCTGCAGGGTGTACTGGTCGACGGGTTCGATGATGATCTCTTCAGTGCCACCTTGCGTGCGGATCCATACTTTGATCGCGGCATCCTTCGGGGCATTTACGGGAATTTCAATTTCGATATGACCCTTGTCCCCAAACACATGCATCCGTTGATAGGACATAAGCTGGGTTGAGCAGGTGAAGGTCGAAGTCTGCCCCTTTGGGAATTCCAGAAGAGCGGACACGAGCCGGTCTGTCTTCATGACGGGATCCCGTTCGATGCTCGAAACGACCCGAATCGGTTCTTCGCTGAAGAGGAAACGCGGAAAGGAAATACAGTAGCAGCCTATATCCATCAATGCGCCGCCGCCGATATCGGCTTGGTTGCGGATATTGTGTGGATCGGCATTGAAATACGAAAAAAAAGAATTGATGGTTTTAACTTCACCGATCAGACCTGCGTCGACGGCATCTTTGACCTTTTTCCACTGCGGATGGAAGCGGTACATGAAGGCCTCCATTACTTTTATTTTTGGATGTTTTTCCGCCGATGCCGCAAGTTCCTTCGCTTCGGCAGAGGATAGGCCGATAGGCTTTTCGCACAGGACATGCTTATTTGCGCGGATCGCTTTGATGGCCCACTCGACATGGAGATGATTAGGCAGGGGAATGTACACTGCATCTATATCAGGGTCGGCAAGTAGTGCTTCGTAGGAACCATATGCTTTACCGATATTCAGCACTTTTGCTGTTTTTTCGGCTTGTTCCAGGTTACGGGAAGCGATGGCGGTTACTTCGCCGTTGGATGATTTTTGGATGCCCGGGATTACCTTCTCGCGACCGATATTCGCGGTTCCTATTACGCCCCAGTGGATTTTGTGCTTTGTCATGTTAGTACCCTCCCTTTTAAGTCTTCATTATGTATCATTTTGGGTTGATATACGTACTTTGTCAACGCGGGCGTAGCCCGGCACGGCGATCCTTTCTAGTGGTGTAAACGAACCGCGTTGAATCATTTGCTTTTCTGATGGAGTTGGAATATACTGATTATGGTCAGGTCTGACCAGATTGGAGGTTCCGATGTGCCAGGTCAATATCCTTGAAGCCAAAACGGGCTTTTCGAAGTTGCTATCCCTTCTGGAAAATCAGAGTGAAGATGAGATTGTCATCGCCCGTAATGGCAGGCCCGTAGCCCGCCTTGTTCGTTGGGAAGGAAAAGATGCCTCCCTCCGGGTCGGAATCGCTAAGGGCCAGTTCACGGTTCCCAATGATATCGATACTGACAACGAAGCAATCGCTCGTCTCTTTTCAGAAACAGTTTCATGAATATTTTACTCGACACGCACCTTGCCTTGTGGGCCCTCACCGATGATCCTAATTTTTCAAAGCAGGCTCGAGTCTTGATTAGCTCGCCCGCAAATCGGGTATTCTCCAGTGTGGCCTCGATGTGGGAGATTGCGATCAAGCGGGCGATTCATCCGGATCGGATGCCGATTTCCAGTATAGAGTTCCTGCATTTCTGCGAACAAGCCGGGTATGAAAATATCCCGATCCGTGAAAGGCATGTCATTGCTCTTGAGTCTCTGCCCGCCATCCACGGTGATCCCTTTGACCGTATCCTCATTGCTCAGGCACTGGCTGAGTCAATGCTATTTCTCACCCATGACAGAATTCTGGGTGATTACGGCGAGACAGTCAGAGTCGTTTAGTTCTGGTTTCTACCTCGATAGGTTCTACAGCCAAGAAGATGCGTGTTTTTTGCGGCTCTTGACCCGGCGGTCGCCGGGAACGATTTTATCGAGGCTGAGGAGTCGGTCGACCGTGACGAGGAAATGATCTGCGGTAAATTTTTCGGATGGCAGATAAGCCGCGCACCCGATATTAACTGACAAATGCCAGTCCTTAGCGCTCGCAGCGTTCCAGTCGTCAATTTTGCTCTGGAGCCGTCCGCGGATAAAATCCATATCTTCCAGCCGTTGCAAATCGACAATAATCGCAAACTCGTCGCCGCCGTATCGGCACACGAACCCGTCATGAAAAAAACAGTATGAAAGCAGCTTTGCGAAGGTTATAAGCGTATCGTCACATTCGATATGCCCGTAGCGGTCGTTTTTCAATCGGAAATTGTCGATGTCGATAAGCAGGAGGGCGAACGGTTGCATGTTCCGGGCATTGATAACTCGTCTGCGCAGTTCGAGATCGAAACTGCGCCGGTTGTTGATACCGGTAAGATAGTCGAGAAGCAGGAGTTCGTTCTGGATTGCAAGGTAGATGATTAACAGCGAGATGGTCATGCTCGGCCACAAAAGAGTTACGCCGTACAGCATCGTCTGGATTGCCCCGGCGATTGTCGGTGGCAGCACAAAACTCAGGAGTGCTATA
This sequence comes from Treponematales bacterium, assembly GCA_038248875.1. GTDB lineage: Bacteria > Spirochaetota > Spirochaetia > Treponematales > Treponemataceae > Teretinema. The sequence goes on along the minus strand of JBBRWY010000001.1, from coordinate 105,593 downwards.
AAATGCCGGGATTCAATATTTTTCCGGTACCAGATTATCATGAAATATCCGAGCCCCAGATAGAGAAAACTTGCTGCGGGGATCAGAGCGAACAGAGCTCCGCGGGAATAGTGGTTTTGTGTATCGAAATGGAAAATCCAGCCAGTCCACCAGCTGGCGATTGCGGCGAGGACGCAGAACACTGCGGGAACAGCCTCAATGAGAGAGCCAACACCGAAAAGTTTGCGGTCCCTGAAAACGATTGCGCGGGCATACCAGAACCAGGAGACGCAAATAAGCAGCTGCAGGATATACCCGAACACCGAGGCCACCGCAAGCACGATGCGGATTCGGTGACCTTGTTGTCCGTCAAAAAGAACAGTAATGCAGTCGGCGATTATGATCAGGAAAGTGAGTACGATGAGCACGGAAAAAACACGGGATTGCGGCGTTTTTGCGTTTGAATTATTCAAAGCCTTGACGCTTATGAGCACGAGTAGAAACAGGGAGAAAAAATACACGTCGAGGGTCTGGATAGCTTTGATGGCAAACATGTATGTCGATCATACACCTATTTGAGAAGTTAATCGAGGATCTTGCTAAACTTAGAAAGTTTTGCAAGATCAACCACTAATGTAGGTGGAGAATTCTAACAAGTTGTTGCTTTACAAAGACTTGTTGGAATTCTCCAAGAGCCTCAATAGATACAATTATGCCTCAGTCTCCGAAAAACTCCTGGTGGACGGCAGAAAGTGCAGTGCCCAGGCTATCCTTTTTCACAACGATATAAGCCGAAACAGACGAGGCGCCCGAGACCATCAGCTGTACGGCAATGCGATGGCGGCTGAGGGCGGTAAGCGCGCGGGCAAGCACGTCGGGGTGCTCGCGGAAACCTTCGCCGACGAGAGCAAGTACCGCGATGTTTTCGACCCGCTCAAGTTCCTCTATCGCGTCCAGTTTGAGGTCGCTCACGAGCTGCCACGCTTTCTGCAGGTCATCTTTCTCGAAGAGGAAATTGATCGAAGTTTGCGAGGTGATAATCGACTTGATATTCAGTTCATACTTGTTGAAAAGGGCGGACACCGTCGAGATGATTCCCGCTTCCATGCCGACGTCGGGTCCGGCGAGCCGCAAAATGCCGAAGTTCAGGCTGTGGCTGACACTCTGGATGCCATGCTCGCTCGGTCCGGCCTCGGAGGAAATAACTGTCCCCGGCTTGTTGACGGCATCGCGGATATTCAGAATGCGGGTCGGGATGCCGCCAAGTTTTACCGGATGCATGGTGCGCGGGTGCAGGATTTTCGCGCCGAAATAGGAAAGCTCGGCCGCCTCGCCGTAGCTGAGTTGCGGGATGAGGTGGGCGAGTGGTACCATTTTGGGATCGGCGCTTAAAAAACCGTCAACATCCTTCCAGATGTCGAGGCTGTCGGCCTTGAGGCAGTAGGCGATTGCCGCCGCCGAATAATCGGTGCCGCCGCGGCCGAGGAGGGTGACCTTCCCGTCGGTGCTCATCGCATAAAAACCCGGAATCGTGTACAGACAGTTTTCGTTTATGGCTTTTTCGAGTCCCGTGCTGCAGGAGGCAAAATCGAGTTCCTTGTGCGGAAAGGGTCCGGCTGTGACGAGGCCGCAGTTTTCGGGAAGCAGCTCCCGACAGCGGATTCCTGTATTTTCAAAATACAACTGCACCATCAGGGTGGAAAGCCGCTCGCCGAAGCTGACGACATAATGGTAGGCAAAATCCGGGGCGAGGCCGAAACACTGGATACCGACGAGAAAGCGCCGGAGGCTCGCTGCACGTTCCGAAAAAGCATCGTGTACTCTTTGGCGGCTTTCTGCCGAAAGGTAGGGGTCGAGCATGACGGTATAGCGCAGCAGAATTGGCGCTAAAAGCGCGTCGATATCGGATGCAGGATTCGCAGCAGCTTCGATGAGGGCGATCATTTCGTCGGTTACGCCGTACACGGCCGAAAGAACAATTACCGGCGGATCGGCGTAGAGGCCGACTACGGTTTTAATGTGTTCGAGGTCGGCTGCCGATTTGAGGTTGCTGCCGCCGATTTTGATTACGTGTTTCATGTGGGAGAACTGTAAAAGGACGGGCAGTGTCTGTCAAGGGCTGTCGCCCTGTGGATAGTCTTCTCCTTGACTTTACCACCTTCCCTGCATAGCTTTACTAAACGGAGAATATTAGAAATGAAACAGATAGCGATAGTGACGGGTGCATCAAGCGGGATGGGAGCGGATTTTGTGCGGCAGATTAACGAGCGGAATGAAGTGACGGAGATCTGGCTGGTGGCGCGCCGAAAGGATCGTTTGGAATCGCTCGTCAAAGAAATGAAACATACCTCGGCCGTAATCATTGAAGCTGATCTGTCCGGAGAAAAAGGAATCGCACTCATCAGAGAAAAACTCGAAGCCGAAAAACCCGTAGTACAACTTTTTATAAATAATGCCGGATACGGAAAGATCGGCGATTTTACCGGACTTACGAGGAGCGAGAATCTAGGAATGGTCGAACTCAACGTTCATGCCCTTACCGCACTTACCTATGATGTCCTTCCCTACATGAAAGAGGGCTCCTCGATCATCCAGGTTGCCTCGCTCGCGGCCTTCCTCCCGATTGCATCCATGGCAGTCTACGCGGCAACCAAATCCTACGTTCTCAGTTTCAGCACCGCGCTCGCCGTCGAGCTCGAAGGCAGAAAAATATCGGTCACCGCACTCTGTCCCGGTCCGGTAGCCACCGAATTTTTCGAGGTTGCAGCCGGGGTCAAAGGGCATCAGGGGAAAGGTGTTGTTTCCAGCTCCATCGTCGTGCAGCGAGCTCTATCCGCCGCCCGCAAGCGTAAAACGATAATTCTGCCGACCACAGGATGGAAGCTGACTGCTTTCTTTTCGCGCTTTGTTTCCAAAAAATTTCTTGCAAGAGTGGCGGGAAGCATGATGTAGGGGGAGACCGCATGACGTAAGGGAGACCGCATGAAATTTGTGACAGATAATGGAAAGGGCGTTGCGCTTTGTATTTTGATCGCGGTACCTGCGTGGTTTTTGGGACATTTTGTTCCGGTTGTCGGGGGACCGGTGTTCGGAATATTGATTGGAATGCTGGCCGCCGGAAAATGGACCGAGACTAACGGGTTCCGGAGCGGTATCGCGTTTACCTCGAAAAAGATACTGCAGTATGCGGTCATCCTTTTGGGTTTCGGTATGAACATACAAGCTATCCTGAAAACCGGTGCGCAGTCTCTTCCAGTTATTGTTTCGACAATCGCAACGTCCCTGGTCATCGCGTACGTTTTGTACCGCCTCCTCAAAACACCTCTTAATAGCACGATCCTTGTGGGAGTTGGATCTTCCATTTGCGGCGGGTCGGCCATCGCGGCAACCGCACCTATCATCGGGGCAAATGACGAAGAAATAGCAACGTCAATTTCGGTCATCTTTCTGTTCAATGTGATTGCTGCTCTCGTATTCCCGACGCTTGGCGGCATTCTCGGATTGTCAAACGACGGGTTCGGTCTTTTCGCGGGAACGGCAGTTAACGATACCTCATCGGTAACTGCAGCGGCCGCCGCATGGGACGGACTGCACGGCAGCAATACGCTTCAGATAGCTACCATCGTGAAGCTGACCCGTACGCTTGCGATCATCCCGATTACACTGGTTCTGTCTGTTTGGCACTCGAAGAAAAATCTCGCATCCTCGGGTGAACCATTTACTCTGAAAAGGGCATTGCCTTCCTTTATTCTCTATTTTATTCTGGCATCGATACTCACGACTTTTTTTGCTTTCCCCGCTTCACTGACAGGCTTCTTAAAAAATCTGAGCAAGTTTTTTATTATTATGGCCATGACCGCAATCGGCCTCAATACGAATATTGTACAGCTGGTAAAAACCGGTAGCAAGCCGCTTTTGATAGGCCTGTGCTGCTGGATCGGCATTGCGCTGGTTTCTCTCGGTATGCAGCGGGTGCTCGGCATCTGGTAAGGTGCGTCTTTTTGGTTACTCTCCCAGAACTGCTGTCGCTGCAGCGTCCGCACCCCGGTTTTCTGTCGAAAGACCTTCTTTCGTTCGTACGTCTTCAGCGATCTTTTCTGCGCGTGAAAACCAGCTTTGTGCCTGAGCGTTGTTTCCGCGAAGGTAATACAAGGTAGCGAGGTTGCGCATAGCCGGAGCAAAATCGGGACTGACGCGGAGTGCTGCCGAGAATGCAATGAAGGCTGCATCGGGATTTTGGAAGGTTCCGTGCAGGATACCGAGGCGGTTCAGTCGTGTTGCTTCTTCAGCGGCGGAAGCGAACGGAACTGAATTGTCCGCCACGACACTGTCATATAATCGTGCGGTCAACTCGCGGTCCCGGATGCGAAAAAGAGCAGCGAGCGTTTCGGGATTCGTCCGTTCGAGCGGAATGCCCGCGCTCGGAAGCGGAATCGCCGGATACTTCGAGCGAAGCTCCGCGATCGGAAGAAATTCAAACTGCACAGTATCTTTCCATTTCGATACGAGCTTTCCCGCTTCGGCCCAAGAGCCTTCAAATCCCTTGTCGAGTACGGTTGACTCGAGTGGTATCCACAGTTCATTCCTGAATGGCAAAACTGTTCCGAGGGGTTCGAGCATCCATGCTTTCGACACCGGGAGCCCTGAGTTTATTGCGAGAAATACATGCCCGGGCGAGGTGAGAATTGCAGTCGGAACACCGACTGCTTCGAGGAGGCTCGAAAGGAGCGCTGTCGTATCGTCGCAGTCACCTCCGCGATAGAAAAGAGTTGTACGTGGAAAGCGCACCGTATCGACGGCGACCGGTTTCCCCATGACGGTGGAAAGCGGCGACTGCGGATCTTCGAGATACCGGATTTTCAGTGCCGACAGCCCCGACAGGATAGCGGTCGTCCGCTGAATCCTCGGCGAGAGATTCGCCGAACTTGGCGCCGAACTCGGCACCGAACTTGGGCCCCCAACGTCCTCTGTGCTTTTACCGGCCGCCTCCATGAGCGCCATCGCGAAGGCATTCACCGTTTCCTCGTTCGGCGTAACAAAAGAAGCGAGTTTGCCGCTGTCGTCCCAGCTGAGTGCGGTACGGCGGTAAATGAGTGTCGCGGGATTCTGTTCGAGGCTGTACGGCATACCGTCAATTGTCCATTCGAGGCGCACCTTCTCCTGCACCGGCAGATCTTCTTCAATGCCGAGAATCGTCGGGTTGAACGAGGCGTAGAGCGGAATCTCCACCGCTTCCTCGTTCGCAAGGATCGCGATTTCGGCGGCCTCGGCGGGGTAGTCCATAAAGCGCGGAATGAACAGCGACGCGCGGATATTTTTAACCGCGCTGCCGGTCGAATTTCGGACGAAAATCCGTCCCGCAGGGCTTGTTGCATAGGTCGAAAGCAGAGCGGGGAATATCGGCGGAAACGTATCGTCTTCTATGGTCAAAGGAGGTACCGGCGTATTTAGGCCGGATTCAGCATCTTTCATTACTCGGGCAAGGGCTGCTCGTGTCTGGATTATTTTCGGGTCGCCCGGTTTTTGTGCAAGGGCTTGTTCGTAAGCGCTCATTGCGGCCGAGTAGTCAGCCTTCGCGCTTTCGGGCCCGACATCGCGAATCGTCATCCGCACCCGCGCCTCGAGCGCAGCAGCAGCGGATAAGAGCTGGTCAGCCTTGAGGCGCGCGATTGTTTTCTGCACCTCGCGGTTTCCGCTTTCATACTGGTTGTAGGTCTGGTAGAGCGACAGTGCGTAGTCGTTCGCCCCCGCCGCCAGATACCAGTCAGCAAGCTCCTTGACCGGCTCTGTATTTTCGCTTTCTTCGGCCATTGCCCGGTCGAGATCTTGCAATCGTTTCCAGTCGGGGTTTGAGGCAACCGCCGCCGCATCCATGTACTGGCAGACTGTCTTGCTACCGGGAAAAATCAGGTAGATCGATTTATCGCTTTCCGACCAGACTGCCTCATAGATCATCTGTCCGAGCGAGCTGTCGAGTGGTAAGAACCACAGCGGCTCTCCCTTGCTGTCCAGCATGCAAACGAAATTGGTTGCGGTCAAAAAATAGTTGCCGCTCGAAAGCCAGACAATCGCGCGGACCGTGCCGAACTGGTTTTCAGTCAAGGCCGGAATTATTCGGTTAAGGAGGGTTCCGTTTTTGTCATACCACGAGATAAAGCGCTTACCCGGATTGAACGAAATGAGCGAACCGTCGGGTCCCGGCGTAAATGACGCGGTTTCGTATTTTGCATCGAATTCGCCTAATACAAGTGACCGTCTTTTTTTCTGCTCGATGGCGACGACGCGCGAACTCATCATTTCCTTGACGACGAGAGTTCCGTCTCCAAGCCAGGCGTAGGTTTCGATGGAGGAAACGCCTGTTGCGATAGTTCTCGCCTGCGGGTCCGGCGGGTTGAACAGCATGACGTCGCCGCTTCCGGCCATGTTTGCAAGGAGAGTTCCCGCCCGGCTTGCGCGGAGGTTGTATCCTGAATATTTTGCAGCTTTCGAAAGTTCCTTTCCCACCGTGTCGCTGATGCGCAGCTTCGGGTCGACAATCGTCGCGTACATACTGTGCCCGATAGCGAGCCTCCCGTCCGGGAGTGCTGCAATTCCCGTTGCCGGCAGCATTCTGCCGTACGGGATGTCCCCGAGAAATGCCGACACGCTGAACCGCCGCATAAGCACGGGTTGTTTTTCACGTGCGCCCTGATCCCCCGAAATCGTCAGTGCGAGATTCCGGAGCGCCTGGGCGTATTCCGTGGGACCGAGTTTCGCCGGGTTGGTGCGGAACGCGAACGATTCTTCGCCCAAATTGTTCTCGTTTCCATACGCGAGGTCGAGGCGCAGATAAAAAGTGGTGAATCCCTCTTCCCGGTTGTTCGAGCCGCCGGCCGAAAGTATTGCCGTATCGAGCCAGTCCCGGTTGCGTGTGGCGAGTTCCGCATAATCGTGGTAAAATTGGTCGATCCCCTTGCGCAGGTCGGTCGTGATGGTTGCCTCGGTTGCGCTCATGTCTGGTCCCGAGTAGCTGACGTCCTCGAGCGTCAGGGCGCCAAGCGTCGACACCGCAAAAAGAAAACCGGCTGCCATCACAGGAAGTTTATTCACGCGTTCCCCCCAAAGCTTTATTTTCAGCCCTGACCGACATTTTGTCAACGCGTGTAAACTGCTCTCAATATTGTGCTTTTTTAATAAACATGGGCGTCTCCCTCCGGGCCGGGCCATCTGCTTGTATCTTTTTTGCCAAAGCAAAAAAGGATACCGCTTCTGTCCCTGACGCGGAAGAAAAATAATCCCCAAAAGTCGATTTTTCCGCTGAACATTGGCACAATCTGCTTTGTTCCTGGTACGAAATAGTATGTACTTATTATGTGAAATACTTTTTATGTGAAGGGGGTTGTCATGCCTAACGTAACGATGAGTATCGATGAGGATTTGCTGAAAAAGGTACGAAAAATTGCCATCGATCGGGATACAACACTTTCCGACCTGTTTCGCTCGTATCTTGACGATCTGGCGAGGACCGAATCGATCCGGCGGGAATATGTTGCGGACGAGCTGGACCGTCTGTTCGAAAAGAGCACGGCAAGCTCCGGCGGGGCCACTTGGACACGGGATTCGCTTCATGAGCGGTGATATCGCGTTCCTGGATACCAACACCCTGGTGTATGCAAATGACGGAGACGATCCTGCAAAGAGGACGCGTGCGCGTAATCTCGTCCGGGAGACCATAATCGGTGGTAACGGCTGTATTTCCACCCAGGTTATGACCGAGTTCTGGGTAACCGTTACCAGAAAGCTCAAGTCACCGTTATCTGCGGAGCTGGCACGTGAACAGATCAATCTCTTTTCTTCTTTCAGGATCATGTCGGTAGACAATGCTATGGTACTGGACGCCATCCGTATCCAGGAGCGATGGCTGCTTTCATATTGGGATGCTCAAATACTCGCGGCGGCTATCCGCGCTAATGCATCAATACTCTATACGGAAGACTTGCAGGACGGAGCTGTTATAGAATCCGTTATGATTCGAAACCCTTTCAACTTGACGCAGCTCCGGTAAGCCGGAGCTGCGTTGTGATTTCTTTGTGTTCTAGGAGTTTGTCGGACTTGTCCTTCAAATAATGGAAAAATTGCATTATATGCGATTTTTCTACCTTGCAAACTCCCAAAGGAGCCCTTATATCGGGATTTTGAGCGCTTATTAGCACTCAAAATCCACAAGTCCGACAGGCTCCTAGTTCTTTTTTTCCCTGTCGTTCCCTTTGGTTTCGCTTTCCTGCGTCTGTGCAGTTTCCTTGATCACCGTATAGAACGCCACGTTATTAGCATCGGTAATCTGCTGTGTCACTGCGTTTTTCTTGTATACCTTGTAATAAAAATCGATACGGTTTCCGACAGGCAGCGCCTTCGTCTCGAAGGTATATGAATATTCTTTACCCTTCCGATCCATCTTGAATTCGCGGTAGTCCTTGTCGCTGTTCTGCACCTTCACCATCACGCTGACATCGTATAATCCCAATTCCTTATCCATAGTCATAAAAAACCGTACCCCGCGCTGGTCCGCGGTATTTCCCTTGTAATATGCTTGCGGTATAAAGTTTTCTTCCTGGACCGGCACCGGGGCGGCGACTGGAACAGCCGGCACGGCCACTGGTGCGGTGACTGGTGTGGCAGGTACAACTACCGGTGCTGCTACCAGTGTTGGAGCGGGCGCAGGGGCGACAGTGAGAGCCGTTGTCGGGGTGACGATGAAGTCGTTGATCGCATCTCCTGCGGTGCTTTTCAACGTCGCTGCAAGTATGCCCAATACCGGATCCTTCAAGCTGACACTGAAATAGTACTGGATATAATTCGAGGCGGTGTCTGCCGCAGGTAGCGTGAAACTCCATAATCCGTCCGTTGGCTGCAGTGAGCGGACTTCGCGATACCTGGGCGAGGTAGCGGTACGGAAAAAGAGGCTTGCAGTCGTGTTAGCGGCGAGCGGGTTTTGTGTCATCGAGAGGACAATATCCTTCCCCTGCGCGACTGTCGCGGGTGGTGTGTGGGAAAGACTTTTCGCCAAAACGGCTTCGCGCTCGGCACGAAGGACCGCAAGAGACTTCACGTTCACTGTATAGACATCAGCTGGGGGAATTGTCACTTTCAGGTCGCCGTATTGCTGATCCCGGACCAGAGCGGTTATCCGGTATGCCGAGGCTCCCGGCCGCACGACGGCGGCTGGCAGGGCGACGAACCAGGCTCCCTGGCTTGCCATAAACGATATGTTGGTTCCGATGGGATACTGCCCGGTTCCGTCGAGGATTATCGAGACCACTTGCAACTTGTTGTCCGTAACATTGACCCGGAGCGACAGTGGGGCACCCTCTACCGCGTCCACAGGCGGCTGATGGGTAAATTTAAGCGCAAGTTTACCCGCTGCTTCCTGTTTCAACTCGGCAAAATTCCGGTAGTTTATCTTGAAGTTTTCGCTCGCGGGATAGGTTGCGGCAAGCGCTCCTGCGCCGTTGAAGGTATCCACATACTGGAAAGAGTAGGTGAGCGCGCCCTGTTCGAGGTCCTTGACCGGTACTTCAGCGCTGAAAATACCCTCAGCAGTTTCGGTCATTTGTATGCTTTTGGTAAAATCAGCACGTTTGAGAAGGAGGTTGACCTGCCGCTGTTTGTTTGAATACTTTACGAGAAAAGCGGTATAGATCAGTTTTGTTTGCACCACAGGTGGCGCGAAGAATGTTCCGGCAACCGGCCCCGTGTGGCTCATCGCTGCACGGAAATCCTTTTCGATTCGCGACTTCAGTTCTGCCTGATCAAGAATTTTTATGGATTTGGGTGTTGCCGGCCAGACCGAGACAAGTTCGCCGAATTCCGGATCCTGCCATTTGACGATCCACTGGAACGAATACGCAGGAACAGTGTGGGGTGCGGCAAACGATACCTCGTATTTGCGGCCGGCGAGGTTGGGCGCGGAAAGCGTTTTCGCCGCAGTCCCCATACCAATAGTGCATTCAACGCTTGCAGGTACTGCCGTTCCTCCCGAATTCAGGCGAAAAATGGCGGGTTCGTTAAACACGAACTCGGGTCCTGTGCCGCCGTCGGTCAGAAGCGACAGGTAATCCCTTTCGGCTTTGGCCTTTGCCTGTGTTAATGAAAGTATTTGAGCGGTCGCTGGTGATGTCGTTATCTTTTTACCTTTCGAATTTACCATCGATGCATAGTATTCGAGCTTTCCCGCCGGGAGTTCGCTACCGGTAATGACGGCCTCGTAGAGCGATCCATTGTACGTTCCTTTCTTTTCTGCCCAGTTTCCGCCGTTGACCCGGTACATAAACACTACATCAAGGCTTTTTGCATCCTTGTCCCATGCGCGCACAAACATCGTGTAGTCGCGTCCTTCCCGTCCATCGGGATTACCGGCATTCTGGATGCCAAATGAAGCGCAACCTGCAAGCAGCAGGATAAAGGGAAACAACAGAAACAGCTTTCTCATATAAAAACTCCTTATAGGATGCAACTTGAAAGTATACAGGCGAAAAGTGAATTTTACAAACCGTAAAAAACGCTTGTTTTTCATTCTGGGTCTGTATATTTTAGTTGTAGAACGTAAAAGGAGTTTTTAAATGAAAACACACATGGGGAAATATGTTGCGGTGATGGCCGTTTTTTTTGCGGCTTTGCAGGGACTTTCGGCGCAGGCTTTCGTTGATGTCGAAGGCGGCATCGCTTTTACCGGCTACAACGATGTACAGATTCCTTCAGCTTCCGGTTCCCGCATTTCCCTCAAGGACGACACCGGATCCGCTTCGGCCCTTGCATTCCGCATCAGGGCCGGCTATACCATTTTTGACAAGCATACCTTCATGCTGCTCGCGGCGCCCCTTTCCGTCCGCGGTAGCGCCGTCATCGACCGCAACTTGAGTTACCAGGGCACCACTTTTACCGCGGGATCACGCGTGGATTCGGTGTACCGCTTTGATTCCTACCGGCTCACCTGGCGCTATACGTTTATGGATTCCGGTCCCTTCGAACTGGCTGCGGGTATCACGGGCAAAGTCCGGAGCGCCGGAATTTCCCTGATGGGGAATGATGGTTACGCGATCCGCACCGACCTCGGCGTCGTTCCGCTTATTAATTTCATGGCTAAGTGGAACATGACAGACCGTTTTGGCCTCCTTCTCGACGGCGATGCCCTGGTAACCCCGTTCGGTCGCGCCGAAGATGCGCTTCTGGCCATCCAATACCGCTATTCCGACAATGCGGATCTCCGTCTCGGCTACCGGGTCCTTGAAGGCGGTTCGGACGGCGGTGGCAATGTGTACACCTTTGCGCTGTTCAATTATGTCACCGCAGGTGTTACGGTGAGGTTTTGATAATAAGCGGGCGTATGGCAAACGTTGCCATATTGCCCTGAACACAGATTCCGCTTTAGAATGAAGCATGAGCGAAACTGCGAACATTGACCGGCCGCGGGCAGTGGCCATATTGGGTACATGGATCACGGGCGAAACACTGACGCGCCATTCGATTACAGTCGAGGCAGTTATGCGTCATTTTGCCGTACTCTCCGGGGAAAATCCCGATGAATGGGGCTTGATCGGCCTTTTGCACGATATTGACTTCGAAAGATACCCGGACGAGCACTGTAAGCGCGCACGCACAATTCTCGAAGCAGAATGGCTACCCGAGTCCTGGATCCGCGCAATAGAAAGCCACGGGTATGGACTCGTTCGACGAGCTGACCGGTCTCGTAGCTGCAACTGCTCTCATGCGGCCAAGTAAAAGCCTGTCAGATCTCGAGGTTAAATCAGTCAAGAAAAAGTGGAAAGCGGCGGGCTTTGCTGTCGGTGTAAACCGTGACGTAATTCAGGCCGGCGTTAACATGCTCGACCTCGAACTCGACTATATTATCGCTCAGACGATCGAAGGCATGCGTTCTGTCGCTTCCGAAATCGGTCTTGCGGGCGAAGGTGCCGCCACTCGGTAATTTCTTTACATTTCCGGCTTTCGGGGTTTACACTTGTTCCATGAATGACAGCACATGGATCGGAAAATCGGTGAGGCGAAGTGACGCGGAAGAAAAGGTGAGCGGCCGGACCCGTTTCACTGACGACTATCCCCGTCCCGGGGTTCTGCATGCTGCGATTCTTTCGAGTCCGCACGCGCGGGCCCGGATTCTCGGTATCGATACAGCTCGTGCGCGAGCGGCACCGGGAGTCCGTGGCGTCTTTACGGGCAACGACTGGACCGAACTTATCGGGTTGTATCTAGGTGACAAACCGCCGCTTGCCCGGAATGAGGTTCGGTATCACGGCGAGGGTGTTGCCGCAGTTGTCGCCGACGACGAGGCTTCGGCCCTCCGTGCTTTGCGCCTTATTACCGTCGACTATGAGGTTCTTCCCCCTGTGCGGAGTCCCCGCGAAGCCCTTGCCCCCGGCGCTCCGGTACTTCACCCCAATCTAGCTTCTTACCGCCACATTTCCGCCATCCTGAGCGAACCCGGAACTAATGTTGCCAACCGTACTCGCATTCGCAAGGGTGACGCCGAAGCGGCATTCCGCTCGGCACCCGTCATCGTCGAAGGTTTGTTCTCGTTTCCCCCCGGGGATCATGTAATGATGGAATGTCGCGCTGTCGAGGCTGAAGTACGTCCTGACGGCCGGCTTCTTATCCATACCTCGACTCAATCCCCTTTTGGTGTGCGAACCTTGATGGCCAAAGCCTTTGGCATTCCCGAAGGCATGATAGAAGTGATCGCGGGACCGGTCGGCGGCGGTTTCGGAGGCAAGGCCGGTATCCAGCTCGAACCGCTCGCGTATCTTTTGTCGCGTGCAGTGGGCGGACGGTCCGTTCGCCTCGTCAATACCCGCGAAGCTGACCTTTTAACCTCACCCGGAAGAGCGGGTCTCGAAGCGCGTGTGGCTCTCGCTTCTGACTCTGATGGAAAACTGCTTGCCGCAGACATCGAGTTTTTGTTCGATGCGGGAGGATACGCCGATTATGCGGTAAACGTTTCGCGCGCGGGCGGCTATGCCTGCACCGGACCCTACCGCATACCGAATGTCAAAGCAGACTCTCTGTGTGTCTACACAAACCATCCATTTGCTACCGCTTACCGTGGCTTCGGCCATATCGAACTTTCGTTTGCCGTCGAGCGGGCAATGGACTTGCTGGCCGAAAAGCTGAACATGGATCCTGGAAAGCTCCGGCTTTTGAACGCCATCGGCTCAGGCGATACTGTCCCGACTGGCGCCCTTCTCGACCGGAGTACCGGCGATTTGCCTGCCTGCGTGCGCGCCGTACAAAAACGTCTGCACTGGGACGAGGGCCTCCGGACCAAGCTCATCGGCGCCGACGGTCGCGTACATATCCGCGCCAAGGGCATTTCCTGTTTCTGGAAAGCCCCTGCAATCCCGACTTTTACCGACGCAGGTGCCGTTCTGTATTTTCTCGAGGACGGTAGCGTCTCGCTCGTCACCGGCGTCGTCGAGATAGGGCAGGGCACCTTTACCGGTCTCGCCCAGATCGTCGCTGAAGCCCTCGGCATGGACCCTGCTCGGGTCCGTGTGGTTCCGGAAGTCGACACCGACCGTGCCCCCCACGACTGGACCACTGCCGCGAGCCGCTCCCTTTTCATGGCCGGCCGGGCCGCTCTCGACGCAGTTGCCGATGCTGTCGCTCAGATCAAACGTATCGCCTCATCCCCTCTTCGCTGCGCCGAAGAAGATCTCGAAGTTTCAGGCGGCCGCGTGTTTCTCCGGGACGACAGCGAAAGCGGACTACCTCTCGATCGTATTGTTGTCGGGTACGTCTACCCGGATGGAAATGCCATCGGTGGTCCGGTCGTCGGTCGGGGTAAATACATAGCCCGCCATCTGACCGGCCTTGATCCCGAAACGGGGGCGGGGCGACCAGGACTCGAATGGACACTCGGTGCCGAAGGCGTGGAAGTCGAAGTGGATGCGCAAACCGGTGCATACCGCATCATCACCGCCGCTTGCTGCATGGATGTCGGCAAGGTTATCAATCCCGCTCTTGCCCGGGGGCAGGTTGTCGGAGCGATGGTTATGGGTATCGGATTTGCGACCCGCGAGGCTTTTTCGTTTGATTCATCGGAACGAGTGCAGAACGGCAACCTCCGCGACTTCAAGATACTCCGGTTCGGGGAAGAACCTGAATTTTTCGTGGACTTCATAGAAACACCGCAGGGAGACGGGCCGTTCGGTGCACGGGGCTTGGGCGAGCAAGGAATCATCGGCATGCCTAATGCAGTGGCGTCGGCCCTCTCGCGTGCAGCACTTGTGTGCTTTGATCGGTTACCGATAACACCCGAAGAGGTGTGGAACGCTTTCGGGGGGAAAAACACATGATATGCGATGATATTACCTACGTGTGCGTCGATACGGCAGAGGAAGCCGTTGCGGCTTGGAGCACTCATACGCAAAAGGAACGCGGCGGTGTCGATGGAGTGCGCTATCTCGGTGGAGGAACGGAAATCGTCACCGGTGCCCGCAAAGCCACCGGTGCGGTACGCGTCCTTATCGACATCGGCCGGATTCCGGAAATCCGCGTGCTTGAGCAAACCGGCGACCTTTTGTTTTTCGGCGCGTCCCTCGCGCTCAACGAGATCGGGGATTCGCGCATCTTCCCCCTTTTGACGGCAACTATCCGCAGAATCGCCGACCGAACGACGCGCAACCGATTGAGCCTTGGAGGAAACGCTGCAGGAAGTCTTCCCTACCGCGAAGCACTGCTTCCTCTATTGCTCGCAGGTGCTTCTGTCCGTACCCTTGTTCCCCGTTCATCGCGGCGAGATCGTCCCCTTTCCGCTGTGTTCGACAAGCGGCTCATTCTCGAGCCGGGCGAACTCGTGCTTGGTTTTTCACTTCCAGTTTCTGCAGTAGGTCTTCCCTGGCGGCATTACCGCGCGACGCGCACCGGCCCGGTGGATTATCCGCTCGTCACCGCCTGCTTCCTTACACAGCCGAACATGCCCCTCTCAGTTGCAATAAGCGGCTTCCATCCGTATCCGGTTCTGTACCCGTCGATAGCTGCTGCACGCTCGGCAATCAATATCCCGGGAACCGGCAGAAATGACCAGCGCGCATCTGCCTCCTACCGTCAAGCCCTCCTCATCGATATGTTAAACCGTGCGGAAAAGGAGCTTTCATGACCGAATATACCGGCATCACCGAGATCACCCTGTCAGTTAACGGCGAAGACCGCCGCGTCGCTGTACGAGCGGCCGACACCCTGCTCCGCGTTCTCCGCGAAAAGTTGGGCCTCACCGGTACCAAGACCGGCTGCGAAAACGGCGACTGCGGAGCCTGCACCGTCCTCCTTGACGGAACACCCGTCAAGTCGTGCATGCTTCTCGCCCTCTCGTGCGAGGGCCACTCCGTCACAACGATCGAGGGCTTTACCGATGCCCCGATAAAAGAAGCCTTCGCCGAAAAGAACGGTTTCCAGTGCGGGTTCTGCACACCCGGCATGGTCCTTAACGCGGCAGCCCTCCTCCGTACGCATCCTAATCCCGATGAAGAAACCACGCGCGAATGGATGGAAAGCAACCTCTGCCGCTGTACCGGCTATGAGGGCATCCGGGATGCGATCCGATCGGCTGCACGGTGATTGACGTTTTTTTTTACTTCATTCCCTGTTGCTTTGGGGTATAAAGTCTGTCGGATAGAGTTTGTGAATCGGGGTTTCAATCTGTTTGTTCAGGATATCGATCAGAAGGTGGACAGTCGCCTGGCCCAGAAGGACACGATCACTGACCAGCCGTGTCCAGTGCCCGATATCACCGGCCCAGTTGTCCTCGAGAATCGCAGCCTCCAGCGGTCTTTCGCCCGCAAGCATCGGGTGCGTCACACTGCCCAGTGTCGTGATGGCCGTTTTGCGATGGTCAAATATCAGACAGTCTGTTTCGTTCCGGATTCCGAGTTTCCAGAGATCCAGGGCACGGCCTTCACATTTGTGCACAGTCAATGAAGAGAATCCGCACTCGCTGTAGAGCTCACGTACGCAGTTTTCGCGGTCCTGTTGCGGTTCGCGTTGTGGTCCGTCGGTCATTACATAATGGATTGTGCTGCAACCTTTCGATGCGATATAGCGTAGCATGCGTTCGATTCCCCGCCGGTAATCAAAGGTAATGAAATTGGTGTTGATGCCTTCCAGTTCCCGCCGTCCGACAAAAATCAGTGGAAATCCGTTCTTGATGAGGTTTTTTATTCCTTCGTCATCCCGGTCGATACCGATCATGACTGCTGCATCGGCGGAAAAGATACGGGAGTAGGTGCTGTCATAAAAACTGTTGACGTTCGGGCGGTTGTTGAGTATGAGCAGGTCATAGCCGTACTGCTCTGCTTCCTGTTCAATCCCGGCAAAGAACGGATAAAACTCGTTCCGGTAGTCGACCGGAAATACTTTTTCGTAGGTAAAGACCGCGATCAGAGATTTTCGTAAGCCCTTAAGCGAGCGGGCTGTCTGGTTGGGAACATACCCGAGAGAATTGGCGCTCTCGAGAATCCGTGCTCTGGTTTCGTCGGAAACCCTGATCGGGCTGTCCTTTTTGTCGTTGAGTACCATAGAAACGGCCGCATGCGAAACACCTGCTGTCGATGCTATATCTCGTATCGTTACCCGATTTTTGGATTCTTCTACCGTTTTCATTGTTATTCCCCAAAGATAATACGTTTTATCAATAATTTCCCGTTTTTGCAAGTACTGCTTTCTTTTTACCAGAAGGCACATAATTTTGCTTGACAGATTAATTTTCCTGTGTTGTAATGTGATTACACGTGTTATCTAGAATTAACGACAGGAGATTTTTATGAAGAAAGGTTTTTTCAGAACCGCAGTGATCCTCGTATCGCTCGCACTTTTCGCTGGTTCCCTTTGGGCAGAAGTTGCCCCGGTTAAGCTGACCTTTGTCAGCTGGCTGTCGAACAAGGACCAGCTTGCCTTGCTGGACACATTTGTTGACGAGTTCAATGCAAAAAAAGGTACCAACCTTGATGTAACATTCCAGAACATTCCGTTTGCCGAATACAACACCAAGCTGGTGCTGCAATTGCAATCGGCTTCTCCCCCGGATCTCGGCCTGATTCTGGAATCAACAGCCCCTGCTTTCATCGATGCCAAAATGCTCGCCAAACTTGACAAGGCGCTTGAATCTTACAATCCGTCCGACTTCGTCCCAAAGGCGATGGAGTTGTGGGTCCGGGGCAAGGATACCTATGCGGTGCCGCTTTCAACTTCACCGTTTTTTATACTTTACAACGAAGACCTGTTCCGCAAGGCCGGAGTTCCGACACCGCTCGAGCAGGAAAATGCGGGAACCTGGACCTGGAAGAATTTTCGGCAGGCTGCAGCCGAGATAACTCAGAAAACCGGCATTTATGGGTATCAGGGTATCGACGGACAGGGCTACGAGTCCCGTATCATCCACAACCTTGCCCCGCTCATCCGTTCGTACGGCGGCGAAATCTGGGCCGGTAAAAAGGTCGGAATCGACAGTCCGGAATCAATAGCGGGCATCCAGCTTTTCCTGGATATGCTCAACAAAGACAAATCTGTCGTGCCTCCGGGAAACCAGAGCGACTTCTACAGTGCCGGAGCAGCCATGACTGCCGGACAGATTTCCCGAATATCGAAACTTTCGGCAGTGACTTGGAAATGGGGAATCGCTCCGATGCCGTCAGGTCCCAAGGGAACAAGGCCCGTCATTGGACAGGCTGGTCTCGGTGCCTTTACCAAGAGTAAAAATGCGAAAGTTGCGGCAGATCTGGTCGCCTACATGAGTTCTCCCTCATGTGAGGAACGGCTGTCCGTCTATTTCCCTCCGGCTCGTGAATCGGTTCTCTCCTCACCGGTTTTTCTTCAGAGTGTGAAGGGCGTCAGTGAAGAATTGGTCAAGACCGTCGTGGTCGATGCCATCAGGCAGGGACGCACAATGCCTGCACATTCGAGCTTTCCCCAGATCGAGGCGGAAATGCGTCCCGCGTTCGACAAGCTGTGGAAAAGCGATGCAGATACCGCAACGGTCGTAGCCGACATCGCCCGAATATTCCGTAAATACGTAAAATAAAGCAAGGAACAAACCCGTCATGAAAGCTTCTTCATCCGTTCGCATTTCCCGCCCCTTTGCTTCGCATCTTTTGGGGAAGAGCCGAAAAACCAGAACCGAAGCCCTGTGGGGGCTGCTTTTTGTGACCCCACAGATGGCGGGTTTCTTTTTGCTTGTGCTTGTGCCGCTTGTCAGCATTTTTGTGTATTCCTTCGAAACCAAAAACCTGCTGTTCGGCACAAGTTCTTTCACCGGCCTGTCCAATTACGTGAATGCAGCTGTCGATCCACAGTTTGCATCGACGCTGCTTAATACCCTGATTTTCTCCCTCGGCATGGTACCGCTCAATCTGTGTGCTTCGCTGGCTCTCGCGTTCATGCTTGCCGGAAAATTTAGGGGCGTGACAGTTGTCCGCTCCATTATATTTCTGCCTGTCATTACTTCGGCTGTCGCCTGGTCCATCGTCTGGAAATTTCTCCTTCAGGGTGGCGATCAGGGAGTAATTAACAACTTGCTTCTGACCGTCGGGATCACCGGACCTAACTGGCTGCAAGAACCGGGATGGGCAATGTCCGCGGTAATCGTAACTCGTGTTCTCAAGAATATGGGGATGAACGTTCTCATTTTTATCGGTGCGATCATGAATATTCCGGGGGACGTCATCGAAGCGGGCCGGATCGACGGTGCGAGCCGGCTGCGGATGTTATTCTCGCTCAAGCTGCCGCTTCTCATG
This sequence comes from Treponematales bacterium, assembly GCA_038248875.1. Taxonomy (GTDB): domain Bacteria; phylum Spirochaetota; class Spirochaetia; order Treponematales; family Treponemataceae; genus Teretinema. The sequence goes on along the minus strand of JBBRWY010000001.1, from coordinate 86,838 downwards.
CCCACTGTACTCATGGTTCTTGTGGTCACGGTTATCGGCTCGCTGCGGGTGTTCGACACAATCAAACTGATGACCGACGGCGGCCCCGAGGGCTCGACCATGGTGCTTGTATATTATATCTATCATATGGGTTTCAAGGTTTTTGATATCGGTTACGCATCCACCCTGTCGGTTGTACTGTTCCTCATTGTACTCGCCCTGACGCTTCTTCAATGGAGCATACGAAAAAAGGTTTCTTATCATGAAGCAGAATAACCGGTCCCTCACACGCAAAACACTATTTTCTGTTGTGTCGGCCACCATCGCGCTTGCCGTACTCTGTATCCCCTTCATCTATCCCTTTTGGTGGATGCTTATCAATTCGCTCAACACATCTGCCGAAGTATTCGGCCAGCCCCGGCTGTTACCGACTTCCTGGCTCTGGTCAAACTATAAAGAAGTATTTGTTATCCAGCCCTATGCACGCCATTACCTCAACACTCTTTTTGTAGCCTTCACCGGCACCGCAGGTAATATCGTGATCGCAGCTTTCTCTGGTTATGCGTTCGCCCGTATGCGGTTTCCGGGTCGCAGTCTTCTATTTATGCTGCTGCTTACTGCACTTATGATGCCGATCGAAGTAACGATCATCCCCACCTTTTTTATGATGAAGAGTGTGGCCCTGACTGACAGTCTTATCCCGCTTGTCCTTATTCCGGTATTTGCCGGGCAGGGTGCGTTCTCTGCCTTTATGATGCGCCAGTATTTCATTACTCTGCCGAAAGAGCTCGAGGAGGCCGCGTATCTCGAGGGTCTTGGTCCCTTCGGCACCTTCACGCAGATTATATTTCCACTTTCGGGTCCGGTGATCAGTTCGGCTGCAATTCTTGCGTTCCTCGCTATCTGGAACAGTTTTCTCGAACCGCTTGTGTTCCTGAACCGGCTCGAACTTTTCACTATTCCGTTGTCTCTCTCCAATTTTTCCGATGCATATGGACTCCCGCAATGGAACTTGCAGCTTGCGGCCACTGCCCTGTCCGTACTTCCGATAATGGGTGTGTATGTTTTCCTGCAGTCGCGCATCAGCGATGCAATGGTTAATTCGGGGGTCAAAGGATGAGCAGCAATCAAACCTTTCCCGAAATAGGTGTTTTGGTGATGGGCGGCGGTATTTCCGGTGCTATTGCCGCTATAGCAGCTGCCCGTACCGGGGCCAGAACTCTTCTTGTCGAGCAGTACGGTTTTCTGGGTGGCATGCTTACTGCCTCGGGTGTCGGACCCATGATGACTTTCCATGCAGGGGACCGACAAGTGGTGCAGGGGATTACCGGGGAACTGATCGAACGGCTCAAGACCAAGGGACTGTCTCCCGGCCATATCTTCGATACTACCGGTTACACCTATACGGTGACTCCATTTGATCTTGAAGGTATGAAGGTGGAGCTTGAAACCATGCTTCTCGAAGCAAACGGGCAGCTTCTGTATCACACCATGCTGGCAGGCGTTACTGTAGATCAGGGCCGGATCACCGGCCTGACTCTCTGCAACAAGGCCGGACTTTCCTCTGTGAGTGCCCGGATGTATGTTGATGCAACCGGTGACGCCGATCTATCGGCTTGGGCAGGAGTTGGCTTTTCCCTAGGCCGACCAGATGACGGCTTGTCCCAGCCTATGACCATGAAGCTCCGTTTCGGCGACGTCGATGTGTCCGCAATCCGGCGCTTCATCAAGGAGCATCCGGAAGAGTTTCCACGGCTGAAAGGTGACACCTCGATCATCGACAAGTCCCCCCGTTTGTCAATTGGGGGCTTTGTTAAACTATTCGAACAGGCACGTATCGAAGGTAAAATCAACTTTCCCCGGGACGAACTTCTCCTGTTTGAGGCTAATACGCCCGGCGAAGTCATTGTTAATACGACACGCTTACAGGGTTTTGACAGCACCGACCCGTACAGCCTCAGTAGGGCTGAAGTGGAAGGCCGGAAGCAAGCACAGGAGCTGTCCCGATTTATTCTTTCTCGTGTTCCCGGTTTCAAAAACGCCCGGCTGTTGTTCACCGGCCCGTTTATCGGTGTGCGGAGTTCCCGCCAGGTCCAGGGCTGCTATACGCTCACTGCTGATGATTTGCTTGAAAGCCGGGATTTTCCCGATGTCATTGCCCTGGGCGGCTACCCTATTGATATCCATAATCCGACCGATGAGGGTGGAACGAGCCGGTTCATGCCGTTCGGAGCTGTCTATCAGATACCGTACCGCTGCTTAGTTAATCCCGTGATCGACAACCTGGTCACCGTCGGGCGCAGTGTGTCGGCAGATTTCGAAGCACAGGCCGCCATTCGGGTAACCCCTATTGCTGGTGCTATCGGCCATGCGGGCGGTGTTGCTGCCGCCTTGTCCGTCGTGCGTGACTGCCCTGCTCGGGATGTTCCTGCTTCTGAAATACAGGCCTATCTCAAAGAGCAGGGTGCTTGTCTTCCGGACTTATCTGGCTTCTGTGGGAGCGGGGAATGATTTGATAAGGCGACGAAAATGGTATTTTTATATGTAAATATGGCTAACAAATAATCCTATCGTATGAGCCTCTTGCAAAAGTCGGTTGCTTTTGCAAGAGGCTCTTGGAGAATTCCAACAAGTCTTTGTAAAGCAACAACTTGTTAGAATTCTCCACCTACATTATTGGTTGATCTTGCAAAACTTTCTAAGTTTTGCAAGATCCTCTACCTATAAAATAATTAAAACATATGTATATACATATAGTATATATCATCTTATAATATATATATGCGAACAACTCTAATTCTGGAAGACGAAACGGTTGTGTATCTCAAGGAAATCGCCGCGCGAGAATCGCGAACCCTGACAGATGTCGTGACCGAGACTCTCAATCGGGGACTGGGTCGAGACCGATCTGTGTCCGTTCCCTGGCGATGTGCCTCCTTTGATATGGGCGTCGGCTTCGACTACGCGAAGGCTTGGGAGCGGATCGACGAACTTGAGGCTTCTGCTGTGGCAGACAAAATGGAATTACGGAAATGATAATTCCCGATCTGAATATTCTCCTCTATGCGGTGGATGCTTCCTCCCCACGAAACCGGGAAGCAGTGGCTTGGTTCGAGGAAATCCTCAATGGAGGATGCGAGACGGTGGGCGTTCCGTGGGTTGTTCATCTCGGGTTTTTGCGGCTTACCACTAATCCCCGTGTGTTCCCCCGTCCACTCGCCATCGACGCAGCCTGTTTTTGGCTTGAAACCCTCGAATCTCATCCGGCTGTGCGCATGCTCAATCCCGGAGAAGCCCACGCTGGTTTTCTTCGGCATCTATTATTGATACTCGGAAGTGGCGCCAATCTCGTGACAGACGCCCATCTCGCCGCCCTAGCACTCGAGCACGATGCGACAATCGTCACCGGTGATCGTGATTTCGAGCGCTTTCAGGGAGTGAAAGTTCGTCTGCTGTTTTAAGGAAATTATTGAGGGGTTATGCTAGTCCTCAAGCTTCTGTCGGGGTGGTGAATGTTTTGATCAGGCGGTTGATTTCGTCAAAGTCGGTTTCGGTTTCGGGGAGGAGGCTGGCGAGGAAGCGGGCTTCGGCAATAGCGAAGGAAAGCGTGCTGAATTTGGCGAACGAACGAAAGTCTTCAGCGATTTTTGCGCAAATCAGATCCTTGTTCGGCATTTTGTTGGTCATTCGGTTTCCTTCTGGTGTGTTCATTCTATCATATCAAAGATACTCATAAATAGTGTACAATGAACCACAGAAACAAGGAGCTTGTATGAAAAACTGCGAAATGAAGCTGAACGGGAACATTTTGACGATTACGGTCGATATTTCGAAGGAATATGGGCTTTCCTCTTCGGGCAAGAGTTTGATTATCAGCTCGACCGAGGGCAATGTATCAATTCCGGACAAGGAAGAGGTCAAGATCGGCCTGAACATCTACAAAAAACCGAAATAAGGCATTTTTCATGCATTATTTCCGGTATCCGACAAAAATCGGTCTGATTGGAATAGCTGAAGATAGCGGGGCCCTCGTGCGGGTCTGGTTCGAAACCGAAACTGCCCGGGGCCAAACGGAACCGGGTAGAGAATTGACCGAAACACCCCTGCTGAAGGAAGCTTACCGCCAGCTTTGCCTCTATTTTGACGGAAAGTTGCGCCATTTTACCCTGCCACTCGCACCGGTTGGCACGCCATTCCAGCAATCTGTCTGGAATGCGTTGTTGGCGATTCCCTATGGCGCAACTGCGAGCTATTCGGGTATCGCTAGTGCGATCCGTAATCCGAAAGCCTGCCGTGCGGTCGGCATGGCGAATAACAAAAACCTCTTGCCCATTTTTATACCCTGCCACCGCGTGATCGGAAAGACCGGCACTCTTACCGGTTACGCGGGCGGACTCGACATCAAGCAGAAACTGCTTGAAATCGAATCAGCAGCGTATGTACATTAGGTACATTTACTGTAACCGCAGCTAAAACAGCTGATGCAGCCATCTCGGAACGAAAGCTTTTCTCCGCATTCGGGACAGTTTCGGTCGCTTGTGATTACTTCTTCGCCATCGACGATATACTGCTTAAGGACGCGCGCGATGCTTCGTTCCACGTCGGTAAAGTTCGTATCTTTTTGCAATTGCGTGACGATGAACTGGAGTGGTGTTCCGTGGCGGAGGGCCATCGAGATGAAGCGGGCAAGAGACGCGTCGGGGGAGTCGAAGGTACGGGTGAAGTTTTCGAGCTTCACTTCTTCGGTTCCGTTGATAAACACGAGGTCATAGCGGCCTTTTTCAGCCTTACGCACGACTGTCTTTTTTTCCGTTGCGAGATCTATCCGCGACGCGTCGTCTTCGATGACGAAAATCTCGTATAAACTGCCTTCGAGAAAACCCGCGATGACGAGGTAACTCTTGTTGCCTGCCTTTATACGGTGAATCGCACAGGGCAAGTCTTTGGGGCGCTCCGGTGCGACGCGGCGCTGCACGCCCTTTTCTTTTTTATCCGAATATTCGAGAATACCCTTCATGCTGCCTTCGGGATTGAAGGTGGTAAATCCTTTCAAGCCTTTTTCGTAGCCGTACATGAATAGATTCTTGTATTCTTCGAACGAGGTAGCCGGGGGCAGATTGAGTGTCTTCGAAATACTATGGTCGATATATTTTTGGAATACTGCCTGCATGTCTATGGACTTGTACGGATCGATTTCGACGGTGGTAACGAACCAGGGGGGAATCGCGGCTTTAGTGTCAGCTGTCTCGCGCCACAGTTTCCAGGCATAGTCCATCACTTCTTCGCTTCGGGTTTCGTCCCCGGTGCCTGTTCTGATCGTCCGTTTGAACGACAGCGCAAAAATGGGTTCGATGCCAGACGAGCAGTTTTGGCCCATCGAGAGCGAGGTGGTCCCGGTGGGAGCGACGGTGTTGAGCTGGATATTCCGCATTCCCTGTGCCCGTATTTTTTGACGGAGTGATTCGGGGAGGGTTTTGACGAAATTCGCTTCGAGAAATTTGTCTGCATCGAAGGCGGGGAACGAGCCCTTTTCGAGGCCGAGGTCGCTCGATGCCTCGTAGGTGGCGTCTCTGAGAGCAATGGCAATTTTTTCCGCGAGTGCGAGAGATTCGTCGTCGCCGTATTTCATGCAGAGCATCACGAATACGTCGCCGAGACCAGTAAAGCCAAGGCCGATGCGGCGCCACTGGCGCGAGAAAATTTCGATTTTCGGCAGAGGATAGGCAGTCGCATCGAGCACATTATCGAGAAAGCGTACTCCGATGCCAACTGTTTTCTGGAAGGCATCAAAATCAAACAACGCCTTTTCTGTAAACGGATTGCTCACGAAGGTGACGAGGTTGATCGACGAAAGGCAACACAGCGAATAAGGGGGCATAACGAGTTCGCCGCACGGATTGACGCGGTCCATCTTGAAAGCCCAGTACCCATTGTTGTATCGCTCGATAGTGTCGGCATTGAAGATGCCCGGTTCGTTGTGGGTGAAGGCGTTTTTTGCGAGGAGGTCGTAGAGGTAACGGGCTTTGATGGTCCGATAAATCTTGCCGTGGTCTTCTAGGTTCCAATCGTCGTCGTTCTTAACCGCTTCGATGAACGCGTCGGTAATTTTGACCGAGATGTTGAACTGGGTAAGTTCCTTGTTCTGTTCGCCTTTTTTGGCGGTAATGAAGTCCTCGATTTCCGGGTGGGAGATGTCGAGGAGGGCGATGTGCGCCGAGCGCCTCTGTCCGCCGGTCATGATGGTTTTTGCCGATTGATCGAAGATGCGCAGAAACGAAATGACTCCGGATGATTCACCGCCATTCGATAGCTTTGCGCCTTTCGGTCGTAGTTTCGAAATATCGAATCCGACTCCACCACCCATTTTGCTGATAGTCGCGTCTTCCTTGAGCGAATCATAGATTCCCTCGAGTGAGTCTTCAATATCGATGGTGAAGCAATTGTTGTAGTTTTTCATCTTGCTTGAAGGACGTGCATTGGCAAGTATACGCCCTGCCGGCTGGAGCCGTCCTTCAGCCAGTTCTGTATAAAATATTTCTTCCCATTTGGCACGGGAGGAATCGTCTTTTTCGACCGAAGCTATTTCACGGGCAACTCCGCGGAAGACTTCCTCCGCGGATTTCTCGCCCGATAGACAGTATTTCTGTTCGAATATCTCTTTACATATCTGTTGTTGCCATATCCATTGTGTCATTGTTTTAACTCCACGCTAGATATAGAGTTTCTCCGGCTTGATGTCAAGTCATCAATCCGGCTTGATGTCAAGCTAGCAGATACGTCAAGCCTTTCTATTTACACGATTTCACTGCGGCAAGAGCTGCGGCGTAGTTTGGCTCCTGTCCAATTTCAGGAACCTGCTCGGTATAGACTACGGTGTTCTTCGAGTCGAGCACCACAACTGCGCGGGACAGGATGCCTGCGAGGGGCCCGGTGGTCATGTTAACGCCCCAAACAGTGCCGAATGTGCGGTCGCGCATCTGTGAGAGCGAAATCACGTTGTCGAGTCCTTCGGCCTTGCAGAAGCGTGCCATCGCGAATGGCAAATCGTTTGAGATGGTCAAAAGCACCGTTCCCTGTAGAGCTGCAACTTCGTGGTCAAATTTCCGTGCGCTTGTAGCGCAGACACCGGTATCGAGGCTCGGAACGATATTCAGTATTTTTTTCTTTCCCTCAAAATCCTTGAGAGATACATCGGAAAGATCGGCTTTGGTCAGCACGAAATCCGGGGCTTTCGCGCCTGTGGCGGGCAATTTTCCTGCGGTTTGAACGGGATTACCTTTGAATGTTATCTGAGACATACATTTTCCTCCTGAAAGTACTTAGTTAAAATATAACGTAGAACGAGCGGAATACAAACAAAAAAAACGCCGGCTTGCGAAATGCAGCCGGCGATTCAAGATAGAATGGTGTTTACAATATATGTTCCAAAAATCGTTTAGCGCGCTCTTCCTTCGGGTTGGTGAAGAACTCTTCGGGTGGTGCTGATTCAATAATCTGGCCCTCGTCCATGAATATGACTCGATTTGCGGCTGCCCGGGCAAATCCCATTTCGTGGGAAACAACGAGCATGGTCATACCATCCTTCGCGAGATCCGTCATGACGTCGAGCACTTCCTTGATCATCTCGGGATCCAGTGCGCTTGTCGGTTCATCGAAGAGCATTACTTTGGGATTCATGGCAAGAGCACGGGCGATAGCTATGCGTTGCTGCTGGCCGCCCGAAAGCTGATCCGGGTACGCGTGCGCTTTCTCTGCAAGCCCAACTTTTTCGAGTAACCTGACCGCATTCTTAGTCGCTGCGGCCTTGGACATACCTTTTACTGTCATCGGCGAAAGGATGATGTTACCGATGCAATCAAGGTGCGGGAACAGATTGAAATTCTGGAACACCATGCCGGCATCTTCGCGGATGTGGCGGATGTCTGCCTTGTGGTCGGTGACGCTCTGCCCCTCGACCAGTATTTCCCCGCTGTCGAGAATTTCGAGCCGGTTGATGCTTCGAAGGAGCGTGCTTTTGCCCGAACCTGACGGTCCGATGATGAGGACCACCTCTCCCTTTGTTACTTCAAGGTCTATGCCGCGCAGGGCTTCGAGGGTTCCGAAGCTTTTCCTCGCGCCGCGTATGCTAATGATTTGTTCCACTGTGCCTCAACTTTTCTTCCATGAATGCAACGAGCCGCGACAGGAAGAGGGTCATCACGAGGTAAATCAACGCGACGACCGTATAGCTTTCGAAATACATGAACGAGGTAGATGCAAACTCGCGACCGCGCCGAAGCAGGTCGGAGACTGCAAGAATCGATACAAGCGATGAGTCCTTGAGAAGAGCGATAAATTCGTTTCCGATCGGCGGAAGGATGATCTTGATTGTCTGGGGAAGGATTACCTTGCGTATTGCTTGTGCACGGCTCATGCCGAGCGCCAGCGCTGCTTCCATTTGTCCTTTTGGTACTGCCTGGATACCCGCACGAAAGATTTCTGCCATATAGGCGCCGTAGCAAATGGACATGGCAAGCACTGCCGAAGAGGGACCGTCGAGCGGTATAACCTTGTCGAGTCCAACTTTTTTGAGTAGGGCGGGAACGGCGAAATAAATGTAGAAGAGTTGCACGAGAAGCGGGATACCACGTACGACTTCCACATAGATGGTTGCAACGAGGTTTATCGCCTTGATGCGTGAAATACGTCCGAGCCCGGCTAAGAGGCCGATGGCGAGCGCGAAAAAGATCGAGGTCACCGTTACCATAAATGTTGCAAGAATTCCGTCCGGAACAAACGAAAGAATACGCAGGTACGGATCGGGTTTAAGCAGCGGAAGGGTAACGAGGATGATAATGGCGCCAAAAAACGAAATGTTCCAGGCTGACAGTACGCCTCGTTCCCCGGAACGAGGAATGAGTGTACCGTCTGTAACATTTATCACCGGCCGTTCAGATTGTTCAGCCTTATGTGATTGGGTCATTTTACTGAAAGCCACTTTGCAGCAATTTCGTCGAGCTTGCCGGAGGCCTTGATTTTAGCGAGCCCGTCATTAAGAATGGCAAGGGTTACCGTGTCACCTTTCTTGACTGCGAATCCGAGCCATTCGTCGGTAAACGGTTTTCCAACGATCATAAGTTTATCCTGGAATTTGGGGTTTTGGAGGGCAAAATTTGCGGCGATGGGGCTATCTGCGACGACGCCGGCGATACGGCCGATAGAAAGATCTTCGAATGCAAGACCTACTTCGTCATAGGAAGCACTTTTGACGCTCGTCACTTTCTTAATTTCAATATCGCCGGTGGTTCCAATTTGTGCGCCGACTTTTTGGCCCTTGAGATCTGCGATGGTGGATACGCCAGTGGTACTTTTCTGCACAACAAGGACCTGACCTGCGTTCAAGTATGGTTCGGAGAAATCCATTTCTGCCTTGCGTTCTTCAGTAATGGTGACCGAAGAACTGATCCCGTTGTAGGAACCTGCAGCAAGTCCGGCGAAGATGCCGTCCCAGGCAGTATTGCGTACTTCGATTTCCACGCCGGTAGCTTCGGCGATTGCTGCAAGCATGTCTGGTCCGAAACCGATGATGTTTTTTCCTTCATCCAGAAATTCCATCGGTGGCCACGTCGCATCCGCTGCGATGACCAGTTTTGTCTTGACGGGTTCAGCCGCGGCGACAGGCGCTTCTTTTTTGGCGCAACTGACGAACATTCCTGCTGAAACGATACAAAGGGCGGCGGTTACCGCAAAACGACGCATATTCATATAAAGCCTCCTGAATACATATTACAATGGAGTCAGGATACATATTTATACAGGAACTGTCAATAAAAGTAATATTTATACAGCCCTAAAGTACGGAAATACGGTTTTTTCCCTCTTTTTTTGCTTTGTATAGCGCTGCATCCGCCCGTAATAGGCATCCATCAAAGGAATCTCCGGCCTTGCTTTCGGTAATACCGATACTGATGGTCTGGTGTAGCTTGTCTCCCATTTCAGTGGATATGATGTCTGAGAGAATGTCCTGTCGCAGCCCTTCGGCAATGATGTGGGCGGCCAGTGCATTTGCACCGGGGAGAAACACGAGAAATTCGTCCCCGCCGTATCTGCAGGCAATGTCGGTTTTGCGCACGTGTTTTTTTATCTTGGTACTGACGTTGATTAACATCAAATCTCCGACAGGATGACCGTAGGTATCGTTGATGGATTTGAAGTTATCGAGATCGATCATAATGATGGCGCTCTGGATCGGTGCTTCATTTTCGGCTTCGAGTCGCTTGATTAGATCGTTCAGATAGCGGCGGTTGAATAAGCCGGTCAGAGAATCAGTGCGGGATAGATCGATATAATATTTCTCGCGCTCGATGATGACTTCTTTTTCCTTGAGCTGTACCTTGATTTGGTCAAATATGGCTAGTGTGAAAAGGAGCGAGTCTATCGATGTTCCTATAATGAAGAAATAATTTGCCGGAATCTGAACCTCGGCATACGCCGCAGTCGACCAGATAAGCGTTCCGGTAAAAAGAGCGCACCAGGCCAAGAGATAGAACCTGGCTTCCCGGTAGCCGGTAAAATAGATCCATGTGGTCGACGATATGATGATGAGCGGTACCAGAAATCCGGTGACGTACGCTATCTTGTTGGCAATAAACGTGGAAAAGAAAACTCCGAAAATGGTCTGTATAACGAAAAAGATGATGAAAATATTCAAAATGAGATTGATCAGTGGAAGGCGTTTTTTTAGGACAAGAAACTGTTGGGCGAACAGCATCATAAAAATACCCACTCCGCCGAGATTGATCCAAAGTACGGCATTCAGGACTGCAAAGGGCATTGGAATAAGATACAGGAACCCGTGCACGCTGAAGTGGTACAGGATGAGCGAAAATAGATACTGCAGATAGATGAGGAATATTCGATTGCGGACAAGGACGAACGAAAAAAGATTGACGAAGAAAATGGTGATCAGCATGCCGAAGAAGGCACCAAAAAGGAGTGTCTCGCTAATCGAGTGATTGGTCATTTCCGCCGTATCCACCACGCGTAGCGGTACCATCATTATGGTGGAAGTCTGCACGCGTAAATAAACCGGGGCATCGGGAGAAAGGTCGGCGGGGATAGCGAAATTCCATTTACGGGTTTTTATTTCTAAAGTACGAACATCCATTTTTTTGCCGGCTCGTACAACATCGTGACCGGGGAAGTAAATGTCGATATGTTCATGGCTGGTCGAGGCGATTTCGAGGAATCGACCCGAGCTCTGCGGCGCATCAATAGTAAATTTGAGCCAGTAAGCCGAGTGTGTGCGTTTGCGGAAGAGTGTCGGTTTTTTGTCCGGTTTGAACTGGCGGTCAAGGGCAATCACTTCGCCGAGAGAGAGAGACGCAGTGGTATCTTCATACACGGAGAAATTCGATATATGTGTCGGAGGAAGCGTTTCGGGGTTTCGGGGAAGATAGGCTAGTGTGAAGCTTCCCGCAATGAATAGGGCGCCAACAATGAAGGATATATTGTCCAGTAGTATCTTTTTTATACGCATTATTGAGGTACGAGTATAACCGGAAAACGGTGTTTGTCAAATTTGCGCTGGCAAAAAGTGATGATTTAATCTTCACGGGAAAAAATCTCCCCTGCATGGGTAGAAATTGCCCTTGCTTCTGGCTGAAAGGCGCCTTTAATGGCTTATAGGCTTTCATGCAGTTGTTTTTAGTTGGCATGCTTATTGCTAATACTAATCATACACAGCACGCTGTGAAGGAGAATGTATGAAAAAGACACTTATGATTCTGGTTCTTGTAGCGGCGACAGTAACCGCCGTTTTTGCGAATGGTGCCCGGGATGCGGTAACAGTAGAGGGAAAGTTGGCGTTCACTGACTCCCTTCCGACAATTACCTCGGGCGGAAAAACTTGGATCCTGCCCGCTGGTCCGTTCTACCAGATTGCATACGAGAACAACATCAAAGCAGGCGACACCATCAAGGCCGAAGGCTTTGGCAGGGAATGCGACGCCGATGACGTAACCATCAAGGGCGCCTGGATGCTGATGCCTAGTAAGGTAACGGTGAATGGAAAGGCGATCGACCTGACCACCTTTGAAGGAAGGGGCATGATGGGTGGACGTGGCGGTATGATGGGCGGCCAGGGCAATAATGACAGCGGACGCGGTGGCATGATGGGTGGTCGTGGTATGAAGGATGGACGCAGCAACAAGCGCTAAAATATCTTCCATTCCTTGCACCCCGCAGTAATGCGGGGTACACTTGTTTGTAAGGACAGCTATGAAACCGATACGTTCGACACGCATAATAGTGTTTCTCGTGATTCTTGCAATCGGTTTGTCCGTAGGTTTTGCGGTTTTGCTGGTTCGCCAGGAAATGGAACGGCGTCGCTCTAGTATAGAATACCAAGTCTATCAGGTCATGACCGGAATTATGGATGTGTACACTTCGAGCGGGTCAATCGATCCCGCCTACTGGCCGGAACTCAATGGTTTCGGCATTTATTCCGCATCCGGATCTTCTCTCTATCGCTTCGGTACGGCGCCCCGTGCACTGGCTAACCGCGAAACCATTTCTCCCCGAGGTAAATCCCACCTGAAAGGGTCGTCCATGACAATTATCCGGCGTACCGGTGCGGTGATGCCGATGCACAATGACAACAAGAATAGGCGGGGCATGCGCCAAATTATGCCGCCAATGGATGCTTCGCGGATGCTAAGTGGACGTTTCGTATTCATCGATATCAATGTAGAAAACCTCCTTCGCGAAGGTCGACTTGTCCTCATTGCCGTTTTCATGCTTCTTTCGGTATTTTTAAGTATTGTCGCCATGGTCATCTTTTATTCGCGAAAACTTGCGATGTATCGAGATCGAGAGCAGAATTCGGCTCATCTTGTGCAGCTTGGGGAAGCAGCTCGTACACTTGTCCATGAAATCAAGAATCCGCTCGGTGTAATCCGTGTCCAGTGTGCGACACTTAAGAGGACTCTTCCCGAAGAACGGCAAAAAAATATCGATGTAATAGAAGAAGAAACAGAGCGGCTCGTCCTTCTCACCAACCGGGTGCGCGACTTTCTACATAATTCCGACGGCACTCCAAGTCTGTGCGATCCACTCTTTTTTCTCGAGCAGTGTAAGGTGCGATACCCGGCCCGCATTGCCGTGAACGGGAATAACGATACGGAAGCACAGGTGCTGATTGACCGAGAACGGATGGTGCAGGTTCTCGATAATCTGATAGTCAATGCGATGGAAGCCTCGGATTCTGCTTCTGATCTCCCGGAACTTTCGCTTTCGATTGTGAAAAATCGGGTGATGTTCAGGATTTCGGACCGGGGAACCGGTGTCGCACCTGAAAATCGTGAGAGACTTTTCCAACCTTTTTTTACGACGAAAGCCCGTGGATCCGGAATAGGGCTTGCGCTTGCACGCCGGTTTATCGAACAGGCTTCAGGCACGCTGTGGCATGAAGACCGCGCGGGTGGAGGTAGTGTTTTTGTTGTATCGCTGCCATGTGCGATGAAAGGGGAGACGGTCTGATGCAGGATGAAATACGGAAGGTACTGATCATCGACGACGAGAAGAATCTGCGGGGATCTCTTGCTGAATTCCTCGCACTTGACGGTTTCGAGTGTACTGGTGCTGCGAACGGCGAGGAGGGTCTGTCTCTTCTGGAAAACACTGTGTTCGATGCCGTAGTTCTCGACCTGCGTATGCCGGGCATGGATGGGCTTGCGGTTTTGCAGAAGATTCGCGAGGGCGGGCCTGCCCTGCCGGTAATCATGATGAGTGCCCATGGAGACATTTCCGACGCAGTTGCTGCAATGAAGGCTGGCGCTGCTGACTATCTGGTCAAACCCTTCGATCCTGCCGAACTAGTTATCAGACTCGACAAGGCGGTTTCTGACAGTCGCCTCATGCGCATGGCACGGGTTGGCCAACGCCTCGATACTTCCCGCTCGACTGCGGGAGCATGGCTTGGCGATGCTCCTGCCATGAAAGAAATAGGTAGCCTGATTCGCCGGGTCGCGCCGACGCCATCGACAGTCCTTATTACTGGCGAAAGTGGCACTGGCAAGGAAGTGATTGCCCGGGAAATTCACCGTGTAAGCCCGCGTTCAGCAGGCCCATTTGTGCCGATCAATGTTGGCGCCGTGCCTGAAAACCTGCTTGAAAGCGAGCTCTTCGGCTATGAAAAAGGGGCCTTTACCGGCGCCGATAGCCGTAAAACGGGTCTGTTTGAACTTGCATCGGGCGGAACCCTTTTTCTTGACGAGCTGGGCGAAATGCCCCTGTCTATGCAGGTAAAAATGCTGCGGGTACTACAAGACCGTGCGCTCATGCGAGTAGGGGGAAGCAGGCCTATACCGATAGATGTTCGCATCATTGCAGCTACCAATCGCGACCTTGAAGCTGCTGTCGAAGCGGGGAAATTTCGCGAAGATCTATATTTCCGTTTAAATGTTATCAGGCTCCGCCTTCCCGCGCTCCGCGAGCGAAAAGAAGACATTGCTCCTCTTGCCGGCCTTTTTCTTTCTCGCTTTGCCCGCGAAATGGGCCGCCCTGTCACCGATATCTCCCCCGAGGCGCTTCGGCTCCTTTCGTCGTATTCATTTCCGGGAAACATCCGCGAGCTTGAAAACAGTATCGAGCGGGCGGTTATCCTGTGCGAAACCGCAACCCTCGTTCCTGCCGATTTCGCCCTCGAGGAGCGGCTCGGTAAGATTGCCCCGCCGTTGAGCGTTCCTGCACCGGTGAGCGTTCGGGAAGCCGAAAAAATGGCCGTTATTGCGGCTCTCGAACGTAACAGTGGTCATCGCGAAAAAACCGCGGTGGAACTCGGTATTTCGCGAAGAACTCTGCTTACGAAAATGAAAGAATACAATCTGCTCGAGCGGTAAGAATCGCATTTTTTATCGCTGTATCTGCGTGCAAATTTCGGCGATCAGACCTACAATAGTTTTTATGAGCAACGAAACATTGTATGGGAACATTGTTCCCGAAAAGGTTACAAAGAAAGCTGAGCGGCGGTATCATCACTATGCGAAAAAATTCAGTTTTGACCCGAAAAATTCCCCATCGCTCGTCGCCTATCCTGAAGGATATGGATTCGAGGATTTCGGGATTATGAATGTACGGGACAAAAATCATGTTGTTCCCGGGTATACGGCTGGGCAGGGTGAGTCGTTCGACACAAAGAACGGGATCATGCTTGGTACCATCCGCATGGGTTTCGGGCATTGCCGCATGGCTATCGCGCTCGCATCCGCTGCACAGTCCATGGGGCTTACGCCGTACTGGCTCGACCTCATGTCCTTTCCCGACAATGCGGCGAGTAAGACGATCAAATCGCTCGAGGACCTGTATAACCTCGGATCTCGCATTTCACAGCGCTCGAAGTTTTTTGACAAGCATATTTGGGAATATGTGACGAGTGTTGCCGCCCAAAAATTGACTTTTTCGGTTGAGGAGCGCGCCCTTTCCCGCATCTTTGTTCCATTATATAAAGACGTACCCAAGAACATGCCGTTTTTTTCAACTCATCCATGGACAGGTCATGCAGCGATCGGTGCCGGCATGAGTAATGTGGTTACCATTATTCCCGACAATTACCCGATAGCTTTCCATGTGGTCGAAGGCAGTACTCATGTGGTGCAGTCTCCGTCCACCTTCATGGGCTACCGGACGTTTCACTCGATGGGCACCGGACTCAACCTCGAACATATGATGCCTCCGGAAGATATCCGGATGGTCGGGCACTACATCGATCATGAAATCGTGACGGGAATCGAGGCAGACTGCGCTGCGCGTATCAGGCGCATACGGACTGGTGAAACCCGCCGTTTCCTGTTGACCATGGGAGGTGCCGGTGCGCAGGTGCTCCGTTTTGCCGACGTTGCCCGGACCTGCAAGGGTGCCATCGAGGAGAAAAAAGTAGCTTTTCTGATCAATATGGGAGACCACAAGGGTCGCTGGGCCGATCTCGAGGCAATGTTACGCGCGGACGGCATCCCCTGGACCATGCATACCGACTGGCGAGAATCGCAGGCATTCATCGCCGAAGCTGCCGAGAAACCGATCAGCGGAGTGCATGTCTTTCTTCATCATGAATTTTATTCTGCTGTATACGCAACAAATTTGCTAATGCGCATCGCCGATGTCATGATTACGAAACCGAGCGAGCTCTCGTTTTATCCAGTGCCAAAACTATTCATCCAGCGGGTGGGCCGGCACGAAGCCTGGGGAGCGATCCGTGGAGCAGAAATCGGGGACGGAACGATCGAAACCTCATCGATTACCGGTTTGCACCGCACACTGAAGCTGTTAATCGAGGACGGGGACCTTCTGGAATTGTACTGTATGCATATCCTGCGGAATTGGAAAGACGGTATTTATGACGGTGCATACAACGCGGTCAAGCTGGCTGTTGATCGGCGCTGAGTTCTATTTGATCACCACTACCGAGGCAATACGGCCGTCACGAGTATAGACTCGCTCGGCATTCGTGTTGTCCGGCAGCTGGGTGGTGCCTTCGTAGTAGGCGTAATACCAGGTTCCTGCCGGCAAGGGTAGAACCAGTTCGTATTGTCCTTCTCTGAATTCGGTCATCTCGTACATGAACGGATCCCAGTTGTTGAAGCTGCCGGCGAGTCGAATAGTGCTTTGCGGTTTTCCGCTGTAAGTAAACCGGACTTCCCCACGGTTGACGTTTTGAGTCTGAAATATTTCATAATAATCGACGGGAATGGTGGATACCGTCATACCGCTTGCATAATCATACGCAGTGCCGGCATTGAGCGGATCGGTGGTCCATAGCCCGTCGATGACCATCCGGTAGCGGATTTCTCGCATTCCCGGAGGAACTTCGGCAATAAAAAAAAGAATCTGCTCGCGGAGTTTTCCGTTTTCGGCTTTTTGCGGCTTGCCGAGTTCGTCCCGGCGGACGATTCGTTGGAATGACCAGGTTTTTTTGTAGTTTTCGTGCTCGAAGGCGATCCCGGTATGCCGGGCATTGCCTGATGCCGTGAAAATGATGTATTTTCCCGAGACAACGGGCTCCTGTACCCGGGATATGCTTGCGACGAGGTTGTTATATGCCACCGACTCGATGTCGGCGCCAAATGCATGGCAGGAGAGGACGAGGGCGACTATCAATGCGTGGTATATTCGTTTCATAATGCTTCTTTACAATTATCGGAAAATCCTTCAGAATCTTGAGGTATGCAGTTGATTAAAGTCCGCGGATAATAAACCGATTACTTAACAATACGACAAAAGTACAGGAAGGCCATGCCCGGATTAAAGGAACTGTCAAATTTTAGGGATGAACTCAGCAAGCTCGGGCATGAACGTGAAATTACCGCTTCACGCGGTGAAGTATATGAAGAGTTACCCCTGCCGAGCGATATGTCCTCGGCTTTTTCCAATATAAACGTAGATGACCTCCTTGCTGGAATCGGCAATGACCCGCCCGAAGAAACTCTGTTCACTGATACTGCAATTGAACCGGCCGAGTTACCTGATTTCGGAAGCTTTGATGATCTCCTGTCTTCCTTGCCCCTCGAAGAAGGTGATTCTGCCGCTACCGGTGAACCGGAAGAAATCGTTGCGGTCGAACCGTTTGAAGAAATCCAGGAGATCGATGATAGTTTCGGCATTCCGGATGACCTTTTGTCGGGGTTCGCGGACGAAATCGAGCAAGGCCGTGCCGAGGATACCGGTTTTTCCCTGCCCGACTTCGACATGGACATGCCCGAAGCCATCGATACCTCCACGCTTAATGACATACCTGTGCCGGATTTCAGTTTTGATCAGAGCACAACTTTTGATGCAGGGGATGCGGCTGAAACCGAAGAACTTATGGACCTTGATGCGGGGGGTGAAGCCACCGCTATCGATGAACTCGAGGAGATGGATTTTACCCCCAACTTCGAGGACATGCCGACTCCATCGAAAAAGGCGAATATCCCTGAAGAAATCGTTATGGATGAATCCTTTCCGGGACTTTTGGATGAAATCCCGTTCGGGACAGCTGCTTCGTCGTTCAAAAGTGCCGATGACGATTTTTCGGACTTTTCGGTCCCGGACGATCTTAATATCGGCACCCCCGAAATGGAAGAGAGTGTTGGAACGATTCCCGAAATGGACAGTTTCGATGGATTCAGCCTCGATAACGATATTCTCAAATCGAGCATTGACTCATCTGTTTCCGGAACTGATGATTTTCATATTCCCGGTTTTTCTGATTTTACCTCGAGTATTGCACGCCCTTCGCTTTCGGACCTTCCGCAGGACGTTGGTGCGCCGAGGAAAAGCGGCAAAAAAGAGGTGCCTCTCAAGATAACCGAGGAAGATTTCAGGGTGTTTCTTGAACAGCTGTCGGCCTTTCCTCTCAACCTCCGCATCGCTGCGGAGGAATACCTTTCGGGTGTGGCCGGGACAGAAGTTCAGAAAATGTCCTTCGTACACGAAGTGCTTTCACATGCTTCTGTGCGCAAGATAGGTCGACTCCTCGAAACTGCTCTTGACCGCTCGATTCCGATACCGAAAGATTACGAGAAAAAAACCGTTGCAGACTACGAGAAGGAAAAAGCTTCGCTCCGGTACGTTTTCCTCAACCGCATCTTGCCGGCGATGGTGTTATTCACCATTGTGGCCGTGCTCGCTGCCTGTGTTTCATATCTGTCGTACCAGTTTATCTACCGTCCGCTTGCGGCGGAAAGCCTGTACAAACGCGGCTATACGGCAATAGAAGACAAACGCTATACCCAGTCAATCGAGCTCTTCGATGATGCAGTGAAGATGTGGGAAAAGAAAAAGTGGTACTTCCGTTATGCCCGTGCTTTCCGGGACCAGAAACAATACATATCCGCCGAAATGATGTATGAACGCCTCCTTGACCGGTTTGACAACGACAAGGTAGCCGGACTTGAATATGCCCAGATGCTGCGTGCCGATTTGCGCAATTTCGAGGCTGCCGAAAAAGTTCTTAAGCGACGGCTACTCGACTTTTTCGTCAATGACAGGGACGGACTAATGCTGCTCGGCGACAATTATCTGGATTGGGCCGAGGAAGATTCCGCAAAATTCGAGGATGCCCGCCGGACTTATGCGTTGTTGATAGAACTCTATGGAACCCAGGATCCCTTCCTTGCACGGATGATGCGGTATTTTATCCGTACTGATAATCTTGCCGAAGTTTTGCCCCTGAAAGAACATTTCATGCAGAGGAAGGCTAAAATCGGAGCGGAAGACTTGGTCGAACTGAGTGGATACCTCCTCGAAAAACGGTATAATCCGGGGCCGGGTGTCAGTGAATTCATGCGAAGCAAGATCGAAGATGTGCGCGTGCTGCTTGATCGTGCGGTCAAGGCAGACGAGTCGAGTCCTGAAGCTCATTACAATATGGGCCGGTTTTTCATCTGGAATTATAAGAACGAACTTGCTATTGCCGCTCTCGGCGAATCAGTTCGGCATTTCGACGAGGTATCGACCATGTCGCCCAAACGGGTTATCACCCGCATTGATGCTTTCCGGCTGCTCGGCGACCTGTACAGCGAGAATATGGAATACCTTAAGGCACGCAGTTTTTACACGCAGGGTATGTCGTTCTACGAGGAACAGCGTCGTAACCGGACGGTCAGGCAGGATCAGCGGGTGGGCAAGCTCTATGCAGCCTACGCTGACATCGACTATTTCATTAGCGGCGATCTCGAGAGTGCTCTCCTCAACTATACCAAGGCAACACAAGAACTTTCCGACACTCCGTCCGTCCGGTATCGTATTGGCTACATCAGGTACCAGAAGCAAGATTTCGAGGAAGCTATGCATGAATTCACCAGTACCCACGCGGAAAAGCCTAGCGACAGGAATCTTCTGTACAGTTATGGAAACACGCTTTTCCGGCGCGGCGACTTTTACGCCGCTCAGGGATATTTCGAGCGGCTGATGAGCATGATCGACGCGGAACGCATACGGAAAGGAATTGTTTTTCCGCAGGTACGTGCGGATCATGGCGCATTTGTCCAGCAATATATGTACTCTGCAAATAATCTCGGCGTTACGCTGAACCGGCTAGCCGGCAGGACTGGTGACTCGAAGAAAAACGCCCGGGCTTTCGCGCTCTTGTCGGAATCAACCCGCGCCTGGGATGCCCTTACCCGGAATCCCGAAACGTTCATACGGGCGCAGGGAACGAATCTGGCATACCTGAATATTCAAAATATGACCCATCCACGACCAGCCTTTCAGCCCGATATTTATGCCGACATACCCAATACACTCGAAGGCGAAAAAGTACTGCAGCAGCGCGTCGACCAGTAAAAATTCCCCATGCTCTTGCAAAACCGCCCGCACCCTGATAGTATAAAAAAACGGACGTTTAACTCAGCGGTAGAGTGCTACCTTCACACGGTAGAAGTCACTGGTTCAAATCCAGTAACGTCCAAAAAAAGATTTTCGAGGAACTGGTCCCGAGCCTGTTTTCTACACTCAAAAGATGCTATACTTAACTCATGAAACGCGCCCTCATCGGGTTTTTCTCGGATGTCAGATACCGCAAGATTTCACACAGTTCGACCGTCAATGATCTGCTCAAGGAATTTTTCCGTAAGACAATTCATATATGCGCCTCGCTTGTTCCAATCCTCGCAGACTGGCATTACCAATGGACCCTGATGGCCCTGACCTTCATTGTTTGCTTTTACAGTTTTTGTGAATATCGGCGCCTGAGCGGACACCCAATTCCAGTAATCTCAACCATCACGGCGTATGCAGCCCGGACGAGGGATGAGGGCCGGTTTGTGCTTGGCCCGGTCACTATGGGGCTTGGTGTACTTTCTGCATTGATTTTGTTTCCGCCGGAAGCGGCCAGGATAGGCATTTTTGCCCTCGCCTTCGGCGATGGTATTGCAAGCCTGGCGGGCAAGATTTTCGGAAAGACAAGAATTCCCTTCACAAAAGGAAAAACCGCCGAAGGCAGCACTGCCTGTTTTTTTGCAGTATTTTTTTCAACTGTGTTGATAACACACAAGCCACTGCAAGCGCTTGAAGTAGCCCTGCTAGCCGCTGTCATTGAAGTATTCCCCATTCAGGATTACGATAATCTGCTCATCCCGCTCGCGATTGGCGGTTTCGTTTTTTTACTGCCATAGATAGTAGCGGTGGATGGGATTGAGGTAGAACCAGGTCCCCCCGAAAAACAGCAAAGTCCCTGCAACGAGAAATACCCAAGTATCGCACGAGGCCAGCATCGCATAACCGGTGAGAAGGAGGACGATACCTCCCGCCGAGCGCGAATACTCCGGGATGTTCCGCGTTTTTCCGAGAATCAGATAGGATAGGGCGCTCAAGGCACCGATCAGAAACAAGAACAGGCTAATCGTTTCCCTGTATCCCGACGTTGCAAGAAAAATCGAGCTCATGTCACCCGAGTTGATAGGAATCGCGGATGAAAGGCTGAATGAAAAAAAAGCTAGCAAAAAGACGCTTGGCCCGAGCTGCTGCAGTGTTTTGCCTGAAGCGAATACCGCACTCGAAAGGAGTGCCAGCAGGGTGAATATCCGGCTGAAAAACACCAGCCTCGCGATTGTTACCGAGAAAAAATTGGCATATGTTCCTATTTCATAGAGCGGAATCAACAGGCGCAGGGATTCGAAGGATACTGCAAACACACATGCGGCAAAGAATGTTATCTCGACTGTTTGGGTTTTCTCGAACGCGAATAAGATATAAAGCAGGCCGGCAAGTGAAAAAAAGGGAAACAAACCGATGGCGATTATCGTTGCTGTCGGACTATACGGAGTAAGCCAGATGCCTTCGAGCGCGGCGAACGGTCTGAAACCCGGGGCCTTCTTCGGCAGGGACCCGTGTATTAGTATGAGGATTATACTTGCTAATACAGCAAGAACGAGGAAGAGTGAGATGATAGCTGCAAACCGGATGAAGCGGTTTCTGGTTGCGATTGTCATATGGCGATGATACCACCAAAAACCAGTTAAGGGAATCTCAAGTCGACCTTCATTTCTGTCGATACTGTAAGTAGATTTTTCCCGGGAGAAGTTAATGAAAAAAATCGCACTGGCGCTTTTCTGTTTGGTATCAATGGTTTTCCTGTATGCCGGGGACGTGGCCTCTTTTGTAAATCTCGGCTTTTCCGCCGACGGGACCCGTTTTGTGTTTGGCCAGTACGGTACACTCGATACGGAATTCCGCTCGTTTGCCGACGTGTTTTGCGTCGACGCGGTTAAAAACGATTTTGTTCCCGGTGGCCTTTTTTCCGCTCCTCCATCAGCTGCAACAGCGAGAAAAGATGCGCGCGGGGTATTCGCCGCGCTCCAAAATGATTCGGCTTTTTTTCTGAAAAAACTGGGTGTGGATAGTGCTCTCCAGGGCCGTGCCCTCTATGTGCAGGCCGAAAATGGATCCCACCCGGATATCCTCTCGTTTCGGGACTTTGAAACCGGAACCGAATATGCCGTTGCAACCCATACCCTTGCGGAGGGTTCGCTTGCAACTGTCAAATCGTCCTTTTATCTGATTGCCGACATTAAAATGACAGACGGAAAGACTGTCCGTAAAACTGTCGGATTGCCCGGATTTAAACGAGAGGGCGTTCAAAATTATCTGGTTCGCCGGATTATTGTTGACGCAACGGGTAAAACACTCGTATTTGTCATTGAAAAAGAAGTGTACGAATCGAAAGGTAGTTCGGTCCGCTTTATGGTGGAGACCCTTCGGCTTTGAGATTCATTCCTTTTTTACTATTTCTCTGAAAATCTGGAATACCTTTTTTGAATCTTCCGACAGGACTCGCACGAGAAACCTGTCGGTTTTAAATTCCGCTTCCAACCAGAGAGCTTCGAGCCATACTGCTTCTGCCGCGTCCCGCCAGGCTGCAGTATCCTCGGCATCAATTCCCTGGGTAAAAAGATAGTGGCCGGTCGGTATTTCGGCGGCTGCAGTCCCTATTAAAAGATGATCGGTTGCCGCCGGTTCAAGATTGTTTTTCGAAACGAGCGACTGACATTCATGGATGGCGCAGGTGCCGTCCACCGCAGGCTTTCCGTTCAGCAGGCAAATAGGACGGTGTAGTTCGAGCTTTCTGACAATATATTTCATGCATCAAAGATAGCAAAAATATGGACAAAAATCGATATCCCGGCGAAAAAGCATTGCAGGAGGATATTGTATGACTAGAATGACCGCTGCGCTTCTCTTTGCCTGTTCCTGTTACTTTACTGCCTGCTCGTCGTGTGCGATGGATCCATCTGTGGTTTCTGTGTGGGGCGGAGATTTTTTAGTTCCCAAAATCGTGTCGCTCGTTACCGTCGACACTGCCGAGGTTGCCGCCCGCTTTACCGCGCCGGTGACAGTCACGAAGGCGTTCGTTGTCGTGCCCACTGACCCGGATGTTTCCATACCGGTGAGCTGGGAGCCAGTGAATGACGAGAACGGTATTCGCTTTTTGCTCGGCCAAACGGTAGGCATCGGCGTTCAGGCCGCGCTCACGGCGACGGTTACTGACGTGCGCGGCAATTCCCTTTCGTTCTCGCTGCCCTTTACCGGTTATAATGACCGAGTAGCGTCGCTCCTCATCAACGAAATTCGCACCGATTATTCCAAACCGAAAGTCGAGTATATCGAATTTCGGGTAATGAAAGGAGGAAATCTCGGAGGGATAGAGATTTTCAATGCGATGAATACGGTCCGGCCGTTTTGGGAATTCCCCGCCGTCGAGGTTGCTGCAGGCGATTATGTTCTCTATCATCTGCGCTCGGTCGAGGGAGGATTGGTCAATGAAACTGGTGCTATCGATGTATCAGCGGGAATCGATGCCCGCCCTGGTGCCCGGGATTTTTGGGATACGCTTTCAAGCGCACCGCTCAAAAAGACAAATGTGCTGCTGGTGAGGGAGCGAAAGGGTGGAAAAATCATGGATGCACTTCTGTGCGCCGAGAGTGAAAAAACTGCCTGGCCGAACGATACGGTGCAGACTGCCGCGGAAGTGGCAGTCGCTGCAGGGACATGGCTCCCCGGGGCATTAGTAGCAGATGCGGCAATAAGTTCCGGCACCAGCCCGACCCGGACGCTCGGACGAAACGAATATTCCGGGGATTCGGGGACAAAATTGGACTGGACAATCTGCGGAACGGGGAAGTGTACTCCCGGGGCGGTAAACACGGATCCGTGAGGTTTGCATAATGCCTAAAGTAGGGTACTATAGGATTGGCACGGGAGGATTTATGGCAGAACTATTGGCTCCGGCAGGTAACCCTGAAGCACTGGACGCAGCTATCAACGAAGGGGCAGATGCCGTTTATCTGGGACTGAAGAGTTTTAATGCCCGTCTTCGGTCCTCGAATTTCGCCTGGTCCCAGTTCGAGGCAGCGGTCGATGCCCTTCATAAAAAACATAAAAAGGTTTTTGTCGCCGTCAACACAGTTTTGCAGGAAAGCGAAACTGAACGAATGTTCCGCTTTCTCGCCTATCTCGACAAGATCGGCCCTGACGGACTCATCGTGCAGGATTTCGGTGTACTCAATATGGCTCGCACCAATTTTCCTCGACTCCGTATTCATGCCTCGACCCAGATGAACATTGCGAGTGCACGAGCGGCCAATACTATGAGCCGCGCAGGCGTATCGCGGGTGGTACTCGCACGGGAACTCGGCTTGTCCGAAGTGCAGGACATCAAAGCCCGCTCCTCGTGCGAGCTTGAAGTATTCGTACATGGCGCTCTGTGTGTCAGCGAATCCGGCCTTTGCCTTTTCTCCAGCTATCTTGGCGGAAAATCCGCTAACCGCGGACTTTGCGCGCAAGCTTGTCGGCGACTGTACAGCGCCGAGGTTTCCGGTGGCAAGCAGCAGGGGTATTTTTTCTCGCCTCATGATCTTCAACTTATAGACCACATTCCAGACCTTGTGCAGGCTGGTGTTCATTCTTTCAAAATAGAAGGCCGCATGAAAAGCGCCGATTATGTCGGCACAGTAGTGTCTGCATATCGGTACATGCTGGACAATTGGGAAAGCGACCGCAAGGGTGCTGCAGAAACCGCCAAGCGAATGCTCGCAAACGATTTTGCCCGGGCCAAGACCCGCTACTGGTACGATTCCCCCAAGGCCGAGAACATCCTTAATCCTGACCAGGACGGCGGTACGGGAATTTTCCTCGGCAAGATCGACCGCCTGAAAAACGAGGAGGACGGCCGCTACGCTACGCTCAAGGGCGGTTCCTACGATCCTGACGAGGGCGATTCGCTCCGCCTGCATCGAAGGGACGACTCCGGCCGTGAGAGCCATAAGATCAAGGAAATCCGGGTTGATGGAAACTTTCGCTGGATCGATATTCCTGCCGGTTTCGGCACGGGCGATTCGGTATATCTCATCCAGACAAAAAACATGTCGCGCCGGTATTCTCATGTACTTCCCAAGGACCTTTCACCCTATCGCAGCCAGCCGGGTGACGAAAAACTCCCTGCGCTCAAGCTTGAGCTCCCTGTTCCCCCGAAACACGACGATTCAAAGTCTCCCGCCAAGCCACTCAAGGCCGATTCTGCAGATTTTCCCGAAGGCATGTACATGCAGGTGTCTACCATCGAGGACCTGTACGCAATTTTGACGGATCGTCCGGTGCGCGCGATTCTTGAACTGAACCGGAATACCATTCCTTCCCTTCTCGGGCTTCCTGGCCCCGACGGACAGGCCAATACCCGCGTACTTCCCTTTTCGAAGCGTGAACTCATCCTTTCGATCGACCCCTATCTGCCGCAGGCACTCGAAGACGGGCTTTCCACTTCGCTTGACGACCTCATCGAAAATGGTTATTCGCAATTTATCGTGAATAATCCCGGTCACATCGGCATGCTTCGCAACCGCGGGCTCAAGCTGATTGCAGGTCCCTATCTTTTCACTTTCAATCGCTGGGCTGCTGACTGGATTCTCAAACAGGGAATTTCGACGATAATCACCCCGCTCGAGAATTCGAAGGACAACCTTGAGGCGAGTGTAGATTCCTCTTTCCGAAGCCAGATAATGGTAACGGTGTTTGCATACCCTGCGCTGTTCCGGATGCGTTTCAAGCTGCCCGAAAATTATAACTTTACGTTTTTCTCGGACCGACAGAGCGGGGTGTTCAAGGCACTTTCGACTGCGGACGGCTCGTTCGTCCTTCCCGAAAATCCCTTTTCGATCGTGGACAAGGCAGCATACATCAAGAAGAGCGGTTTTAATCGGCTTCTCATCGATTTGTCGAAAACACGCGTGGCGAAGCAGGAGTTCCGGATGATTATGGATTCCTACCACAAGGGCGTCGCGCTTCCCGATGTTTCGCGGTTTAACTGGAAGGACGGGTTCTACGATCCGGATCGAATGGAAGAGCTGAAGCAGATGACCGAACGTGCCAATTTTCGCAAGGTGCACTCGAAGGTTTCCGAAAAAACCGGAAGGGCTCCGAAGGCTCCGCAAAAAAAGACGGGTACGGCCCACAAAGCTCCAGCTTCGGGGACATTTGCCAAATCCGCGAAGTCCGTCAAATCGGTGAAATCAGGAAAACCTGCAAAAGCAAGAAAATCTACGAAACCAGGGAAGACGTATAAATAAATGATGTAGGTCTTCATCCGTTGTATCTATTCGCCAGTAAACAACAAAAGCCGCACATGCGGCTTTTGTTGTTTACTGGCATTATTTGTTGGTCATGCAAAACTGGGAAAATTTTGCATGACTCCCTACTAGGAAATATTTTTGATCAGATGGAGGATGTATAGCTCCACGTATGCGAGCAACGCGTCCCTGTTTTTGATCTTTACGAGTCCGGGAGTATCCACCAATGTGTTTGCAAGGTTTTCAACTCGTGCGAGGTCAAAGGTGGATGCTTTGAGCGTTTTCAGGATGCGGCGAATATAGTCGCGGATGAGCGAGTTGACGTCCTCGGTAAGGTTTTCTTTGCTTTGGGTATCGAGTGTGCGGTTCCAGTTGTCCCGCTGTGTCTTGATCTCGGCTGCAAGGGTGGATTCCGAGGGAACAAGTTTTGTTTCTATCGCGGCTACGGCTTTTTTCAGCGCAACCTTTCGTTGCTGTTTTCCGTCCTGGCCCTCTTCTTCAGGTTTTTCCTTTTCGGTATGTACTATTTTTTTTGCAGCTGGCTTTGTAACCTGGCTTGTTTTTGCGGCGCGGTGAAAAAAGGCAAATATTGCGGATAAGATGGGTACCGTATACCAGAATGGGAGCAGTATTCTTGTATCGGTGAGTAGTTCCTGCCTGTTCAGCATCAGGAGTTCCGAATAGGACAGGAGGTGTCCATGGTCGAACATCTTGAAGCCGTTCGGTTCCTCGGAATTTTTCCCCCCGTTCTCGAGTGACAGAAGTGCGATGAACGAGGCATTGAGGACGGCGTGCAATATCGGTGCGGCAGTGCGGCAGACGCCTTCAATCTTGCGTTCGAAGTCCGGCTGGTTTTTCATCGCGTCTTCCTGACGGTAGTTGCTGAGGAGCTGGTACCATTCGCGGGTAATCGCTTCCTTTATAATTTTGCGGCTCTCATTAGACATGCGCAGGACGAGCGGATATATTTTATCTTTCAGAACAAAATAGCGGTTTCTTTTTTCAGTTTTGAATACAAGAATGTAGGGAAGTGTGTCAAAACCCGCTTCGGTGGTTTTTTCTTTGATAAAGGATTCGAGGTCGGTGTTCTTGTACTGACCAAGGAGCGGCACCCCCCGAGAATCTGTAAAACGTGAAATGGTCTCCATGTCGAAATAATAGGGTGATTTCTGGAAACTGAGCTCGAGATTCTTGAGTGCAGTCTCGCGCTGAAGGTCCTGCTGAGCCTTATTCTTGTAAAAATTGTTGAGGTACTCGGTGATATACACAGCCTGGATGAGCGAATTCTCTTCAGGCGTTTTTTCTGCCTTCTTGATGTAGTCCTGCCTGATGAAGGAACACATGAAACTCCAGAAGAGAAATGCCTCGCCCGAATGTTTCAGTGAGCGTAATGATTCGGTTGGCCGTGTCTGGAACTGCACTAGATGGTTTTTGATCGACATTTCCTTGCCGGGATTCGCAACCATCATGCGCTTCTGGATATAATCCCTCGATTCGTCCTTGTGGAGGAACAAGCGTATTTTCGCCATCGAGAGGACAAGCAGCTTTTCGGGCGAGATCGACGCGGGAAATACGATAGGCGGAGTTTCGTCCGGAAACAGCAACTGATTGAGGTAAGCGTTGGTCCGCTCGCCGTTTTCCATAAGTGTGAGAAAATCGCTTGTTATGTAGACGGGTTTCAAGATCGCGGGAGGAAAGCCTGAAGGTATTTCTGAAGCAAGGGGAAACGGTATCTCGGGATGATCCTCAAGCTCGCGGTAACGCTGGACCATGCGGTCGATATAAAAATGGGGAACAAAAACGAATTTTTTTCCTTTATTATCAGTAGACAGAAAAACTTTGGATGTAGTTTCGAGTTCCTCGAGTTCTTTTGTAACAACCGTCAGAGTGTCATCAAGGTATTTGACGAGTTCAGGTGTGTCCTGGATATAGTGCCGGGCATATTTTTGAAGATATTCGCAAAATTCGGCTATACTGATTGTGGGAGAATTCAGTTTGCTGGTGTATAGTCTAAGAAGGACCGATAATTCGGTTGGGGTCGCCATGAAACCAGTCTACTATATAACTCTTATTTTCTCAATGATGTTTTATACCCTTTTTTCTGCCGAAATTCCATCCACCAGCGGAATTGCACTCCTTAAGGAAGGCACGGTCGAAGTGAAGGGTATTCCCGGATTTGGCTCGAACCGCATCCCTGCACTGTTCGGGCGCTATGAAATGGATGACGGATCCTCAGTTTCGATCTGGGCTGTTAACGAAATACTCGTCTTTAACCCTGAAAAATGGAAATCGGAACAGAAGGGCGATTACCTGGTTCAGTCGGCAATGGGCGAAGAAAAGCTGCGTATATGGATTGTGATGCGTGAAATTCCGATGCGTCAGGAAATGTCCGGGATCTCTCGGTGGTTTTTTGTAGCAGAGTTCGGGGGGAATCTTCCTGATTCGGTATGTGCGGTGTTCTTTAGGGGATTCATTTCGCGCACGGAATTCTTTTTTTCCTCAGCGCGGCGGTATTCCGACTTGAGCTTCCCGGCGACCTTTTCGATCGCCGGGAAGTAAATCAGACCTGGACTGCTTATTTCTTTGTGGCAGGGCGGCCGGGTTTTTTCACCGAAGCGATAGCGGGTGCTGCTCCTGCTACTGGTGCTGCTCCTGCTACTGGTTTTACAGCTTCTTTGGCGGAGGGTTTTGCTGCCGCTTTCTTTGCTCCTGCCTTTTTGGCGGGAGCTTTTTTTGCTGCCTTGGCTGGAGCCTTGGTCGCTTTTACTGCTTTCGCGGGGGCTGCAGGTTTCGGGGTGAGGAACGTTTTGATGTCATCGTTGATTATTTTTCCGAGACCCTTGATCGCGTCCGCTTTTACGTCCGGAACGTTTACAAATGTTGCGCTGACCGCGGTGGCTTTGCCGTCTTCGACGTCGACGAAGTTGATGACTGCGATGACGGGCAATGCTGCCTTGTCTGCGTCGGTCACTGCGAGGGTGCGGACAATCAGTTTCTTGTCAGCTTTGAAGATTCCGGCTTTGCCGAAAAGTTTTGATGCCTTGTGAAGTTTTGCAAAATCGGGATTTGTAAAACAGTCAGTAACTTTCTTTGAGGGAAATTTGGCAACAAAAGAAAATGAAACTACTTTCATACGTTAAACTCCTATATGTATTTACTTAACTTAGTATAAGTCAATGCATCGATACTGGTCAATAAGCAAAAAAAGTTGTAGTGTGCGATAATTAAATCGCTCGGGAGATTACCCATGTTTGCCAAACGCTTCTCCGATTTGCGCCCGTATGTCCCCGGTGAACAGCCCACGGACCGGGCATATGTAAAACTGAACGCGAACGAAAATCCCTATCCGCCTTCACCGGGCGTCTCTGCTGCCCTTCGATCCTTCGATCCTGCCACTCTTTGCCTGTATCCGGACCCGGATTCGAATGAGCTTCGCGATGCAATAGCGGAAATGACCGGCCATTCGGTAAATCGGGATATGATTTTTACCGGCAACGGGTCGGACGAAGTTCTTTCATTCGTGTTCTATACTTTTTTTGATTCCGACTTTCCCCTTTTTTTTCCGGAACATACCTACAGTTTCTATCCGGTGTATGCCGGCTATTACGGAATTCCCTATAAAAAAATTCCACTTGCAAAAAACTTTTCGATCGACATCGAGCTGTTGATCGCAGAAAAAAGTTCGGGCATCATTTTCGCAAATCCGAATGCGCCGACAGGAATATATCTTCCGCTCGCGGAAATAAGGGCTATTCTGGACCGATATCCGGATGATCGCGTCGTGGTCGTCGACGAAGCGTACATTGATTTCGGCGGTGAATCGGCGGTTTCTTTACTCGATGAATACAAAAATCTCGTTATCATACGCACTTTTTCCAAAAGTTTTTGCTTTGCCGGAGCGCGACTCGGATACGTTATCGCGAATCCCGAATTGATACGGGCGCTTTTTACTACGAAAAATTCGTTCAACCATTTTCCGGTAGACATTGTCACCCAGAAAATCGGGATTGCAGCCTGCCAGGACCACTCTTATTACCGCAACCTGTGCGCAATAATCGCGAAAACCCGCGACAGTTTTGCCAATGCACTTCACGATGCCGGATGGGAAGTCCTTCCCTCGATGACAAACTTCGTCTTTGCGCGTAAAAAGGGACTCGAAGGTCGCAGTGTGTACGAAATACTCAAGGCGAACGGGATTCTTGTACGGCATTTCAACATTCCGGGTATCACCGATTTTGTCCGTATATCGATCGGCAAGCCGGACGACATGTTTCGACTTGCTCAAATAATGAAAGGAGTCTGAAAGAATGAAGGTTCTGATTATTTCTGATGGTCACGGTGCGCTTGCGCAACTCGACAAGCTCGAAGGCATCGCGAAAACAGCCGATCTGGTTTTGTTCGGTGGCGACTTTGCCCAGTTCGGAAAACCCGAGACGGGACTTCCTTTTTTGAAGCGGCTCACCGCTTTGCATGACCGGGTGTTCGCGGTTTTGGGCAATTGCGATGAGAGTGATTTTCTGGAAAAGCTTGAAGAACATGATATCAGCATAGAGAGTTCTCTTTCTTATTTCAGCGGACTCATTTTATCGGGCTCGGGTGGCGCGCTTGTTCATACCGGAGACACTCCGAACGAGCGTACCGACGAAGAACTTGTGGGCGATCTCGCCCTCGTGGCAGAAAGTGTTCCCGCGGAAGCCCTCGCTGACGGCAGTCCTTGGGAGAATCTCGTGCTCGTAGTGCACCATCCTCCAAAGGACACGAAACTGGATACGGTTGGCAAGGATATTCACGTCGGCTCGGCACTTGTCCGTAAATTTATCGAGACATACAAACCACTGCTAGTAGTCTCCGGGCATATCCACGAATCGAGCGCGATCGATACTCTCGGGCCGACCACCCTGGTCAATCCCGGCGCTCTTGCAGAAGGCTGCTATGCGATAGCCGAAATTACCGGTGGGAAAACGCAACCGTTCACCGTCTCGTCGATAGAATTACATACCTTGTAGACAGTACACCTGCTGTTCAATAGGACTGTTCGATCGTCTTCAGCATTTTGAAAAGAAGGGCGTTTACGGGAACCGGAATGCCGTGCTTGGAACCAAGGGCGATTACCGTTCCAGAAAAAAGTTCCACTTCCGTTTTTCTGCCTGCTTCGACATCCTGGCACATCGAGGTTTTCCCCTCGTCTGTCAGGCCGTCGA
This sequence comes from Treponematales bacterium, assembly GCA_038248875.1. GTDB lineage: Bacteria > Spirochaetota > Spirochaetia > Treponematales > Treponemataceae > Teretinema. The sequence continues at coordinate 55,082 of JBBRWY010000001.1, read as the reverse complement.
TAGTCCGATATACCGTTTGCTTGTCGTCCGCGGTCAGAATAATTCCTTCCGCTCTGGCAACTGTTATAACCTCATTCATGGCTGCATCGAGAAGATCCGCAGCTTCCCGGATGAGCGTTGCAGATTTGAGAATTTTATATGGCCTACGTACTATAGCCGTTACCTGGTTGATGCCGACATTCATCATGAATTTGAACCAGAGCCGGTTGAGCATGTTTTCCGGAACGGTGTAGGTGATGCCGATGCGGTCGAAAAAAGATGCAATGGCCTGCACCCGCGCAGAACGGGAGTGTTCGTTCCCATTCAGGGAATCCCCGAAAAAAATGGTTCCTGTTTTGCTGAAGGTTGTCTGGTTTCCTTCGTGACCCGCATCGGTGCCAATGATCATCGCATACGGAATACGTTCTTTTCCGTACACGGCCCCGACGATTTCCTCGCTCGAAATGCCGTTGAGGAGCGAAAGTATCAGAGTATCGCTTCCAATATGATGGGCGAGATCGGCAAGGACCTGATCAAGATGTTGGTACTTGCAGGCGATAATGACAAGGTCAGGAGTTGAGATTGATGCAACGTCGACAAGCGGGAAACTGCAGCTCTCGCCGTTGATCTCGAATCCCTTTTCCCGATAGCGCACAAGACGTTCTCCGCCTGCAAGGACGGAAAGAGTCCCCGGCTGTGTCTCGAAAATTTGGAAGGCCACCATCGAGCCGATGGCCCCGGTTCCCGCTATTAGTACAGACGATATTTCTTTCATGTGCCCATAATAGGGAAAAAATCGGCAAGAATCAATGAACTACATCCGGCGGTCGTCTATTGCAGAAACGACCCTCTTCGGCATATTATCGAGTATGAAAACAATAGTTATCGGCTCGGGTGGCCGTGAACATACCATTGCCTGGTCTCTTGCAAAATCACCAATTATAACCGAAGTTGTGTGCATTCCCGGCAACGGTGGTACTGCTTCGGAACATAAATGCCGCAACATCAATATCGGCGTTTCGGAGACGGCAGCCATTGTCGAGGCCTGTGTCGCCGAATTTTCGGGAAACCCGGGCGGTTCCTTTGTGGTTATCGGTCCCGAAGATCCGCTTGCGGCGGGACTTTCCGACCGGCTTGCCGAGGTAGGTATCCGTGCTGTCGGTCCCTGTATGGCCGGCGCGATGCTGGAGGCTAGTAAGGATACTGCGAAGCGGTTCATGGCAAACTATGGAATCGCGTGCCCGTCTAGCGAAACCTACACCGAGCCAGCCGATGCTATCGCGGCTATACGAAAAATAAATGGTCCGGTCGTCGTGAAAGCAGATGGTCTTGCTGCGGGAAAGGGCGTGGTTGTAGCCGCCGACGAGGACACTGCCATGAAGGCGGTGCGCGACTTCATGATTGACAATACACTTGGCGGCGCTGGCCGCAAGGTTGTTATCGAGGAATATCTTGAAGGCGTGGAAGTATCGATTCTCGCTGCAGTGAGTGTGTCTCCCTCCCTCTCGACTTCGGGTCATGCATGCATTGTTCCCTTTGTTTCTGCACGCGACCACAAGCGGCTGCGGGACGGTGCTCAGGGACCGAATACCGGCGGGATGGGCGCGATTGCACCCGCGGAAGGTTTCGACTCCGCAATGCTGAAGCAGTTTGAAACGACAATTCTTGAGCCGACCCTTCGGGGACTCGTCGCGGAAAAATATGACTACCGTGGATTTATCTTTTTCGGGCTGATGATCACGAAGGATGGCCCGAAATTGCTGGAATATAATGTGCGTCTTGGTGATCCTGAAACCCAAGCGGTCATTCCACTCATGAACTTTGATTTTGCCGAAATGTGTCTTTCGATTATTGAGGGCAGTCTCGATTCTTTTCCTGTTTCCTGGAAGAGCGGCTTCGTGTGCGCGCCGGTTGCTGTTTCGCGCGGATATCCGGGAAGCTACCCGAAGGGCATGCCGATAGCAGTAAACGAAAAGGCTGTCGCCTCTGCTAAAGCAAAAATTTTCTTCGCGGGCGCCACAGTGAATCAGCGCCGTGGTCCTGCACGATCCGGCGGTTTTGCCGCGTACCCGCTCAAGGCTCAGTCCCCGGCTCCAGCGATTTCCGTCGGAGCGGGCGACTTGGTGACGTCTGGCGGGCGCGTTCTTGCGGCATCGGCGTTTGGTGCAACTGTCGAGGAAGCCCGCAGTCGAGCTTACGATGCACTGCGAGCGGTTTCGTACGAAGGCATGTTCTACCGCCGTGACATCGGGCTGCCAGGTGCGGCCGTTTCCGGCAATCTGTCGGGCGTGTCTTAATCGATGCGCTTCCGTCAGAGGTCGTACTTCTGGCGTCTCCTGTACGCTTTCTTCGCGGGAGGCCTTGTTCCTTTCATCTTGCTCGCTGCAGTGTTCGTGTCTACGAGTACCCGCATTATGGAAAATGTATACCACGAGCGAGCCACCGAGGCGGTTTCAGGCGCAGCCATACAGACCAGACAACTCCTCGATGAAGCGGCCGCGGCGGTGCTTCTTTTGTCCCGCGCCGAAGCGGTGCGCGAATACACAGGAGGCAACAGACAGGATCCCTGGCTTGTTTCCGAAATCAACCGCCTGTTTTCTTCTGAAGCTGCTAACCCTTCTTTTTTTCCGTACATCATTCCGCTCGAGGGTTTTCCCATCCTGTCCCGATCCCCTGTTCCCGACGAGTACCGGCCCGATCTGTACAGCGGCTGGGGTATTCTCGGCGAACTCGCCCGTAAAAGAGGAAGTGCTTCCAGTGATGCAAGCGCTGCAAGTGGTGCTCGTTCCCTCGTCATACGCTTCGGCCAGCCGCATCCACTTTCGGGAAAATCCGTGCCTCTTGCCGTCGGCGCGCCGATTTACACGGACGGTGTGTTTTCGGGTTACGCAATCCTCGATATCGGACGGCAGCTTTTTACGGACCGTATTGGCCTAGCCGCCGGAACGAGTGGCGCTCTCACCGAACTTCTTTTGACAGATCCGAGCGGGTGCATCCTGTACAACATGAGTGACAGTCAAAGCGAGACAACATTTGTCGACAGTGATCTGACTTCCGGTTCAATCTTTTACCATTCGCGTCAGCAGGTTTCCGGTTTCGTCGAAGTATATGGCAGGTATCCTGTATCGGCTGGCCGGGAATATAGCAACCGGATTGCCGCGATGACTTTTTTTATTGCCCTTGCCAGCCTGATTGTTTCACTCGTCATGGCCGTGCTCCTTTCCCGTTCGATTGCGCGGCCGGTCCATCAACTCACCTTGACGATGGAAAAAATAGAACAGGGACAACTCGATGCATCCTGCCCGGAACTTCCCGGAAAGGGATCCGGGGACGAAATAGCAGTGCTTGTTCACCGATTTAATCGTATGATCCTGCGGGTCAGGGAGCTGGTTGCGAACCTTGTTGCGCAGGAGCGCGATCTGCGCCGAGCCGAGACTCAGGCTCTGCAGGCACAGATCAACCCGCATTTTTTATACAATACACTCAATTCAATTCGATCGATGGCAAAGCTCGACGGCTCGAAAGATATAGCGGATATGACCACGAGTCTTGCCCGCATTATGCGTGAAGGTTCGTATCCGGGAACCGGTTTCTGTTCCGTCGATCACAGCCTCGCCCTCGCGCGCGATTATTTTGCTATCGAAGCATGGCGCTGGCCGGGCCGTTTCCGGCTTGAGGAATCGGTGGGAGCCGAAATTCTTGGTGCGCGGATTCCGCGGCTCATCATCCAGCCAGTGGTCGAGAATGCCCTCGTGCACGGGCTCGAAGGAAAAACCGGGGATGGAGTCCTCTCTATCTCGGCGCATCGCGAGGGCGGCGATATCCTCATGGTCATAGCGGATACCGGTACAGGCATCGAAACGGAGCGGCTCACTCAGATTCGCGAACGGTTGCGAGAAGCGGGCGAACGTCCGGTCGAGTCGTCACTCAACGATCCAGTAGCAGAATCAGAGGCGGACCGCAATTCTCTTGTGCCGATGCGGAGCGCAGGTATTGCCCTTATCAATACCCACCGCAGGCTCTGCCTTATCTACGGGAAACGTTACGGACTCAATATCAGCTCGGTACCCGGCATGGGTACAACGGTAATAATACGGTTTCCCTATGCCCACGCGGAGGAGGAATAATGCTAAAAGTGATTATTCTTGAAGACGAGCCGATGGTTCGCCGCGAACTGGCACTTCTGACCCCGTGGGATGATCTTGGCATTATATTCTCGGGTGAAGCGTCGAATGGCCTCGAGGGCCTTGATCTAGCGGTAAAGGTGCAGCCCGACATTGTGTTGACAGACATCCGCATGCCTGGAATGGATGGACTGGGATTTATCACGGAACTCGGCGCCCGTTGTACCGCGGCCGGTATTTCCGTTCCCGAATTCATCATCCTTTCGGGATTTTCGGAATTTGAATATGCCCGCAGCGCCATCCGTCTGGGAGTCAGTGAATACCTTTTGAAGCCGGTGAGCGACGAGGACCTGCGCGCTGCTCTCGTTCGGGCAAAGGAACGAATACTGTCGAAATCGGAGCGAAGCCGGACTGAAAAGGCGCTATTTGTCGAACACAGCGTACCGAACGGTACGCAGCCTGCGGACGGATATGTCGCGGGAACCGTCCGTATTCTGAACGAGCGGTACATACAGGGCGTGACTATCGAGGAAACCGCGACCGAAATCGGTTTGTCAGCAGGGCACCTGAGCCGCCTGTTCAAGCAGGAAACCGGGTATACGTTTGTGGATTATCTGATGCATGTCAGGGTGAAACGGGCGGCGGAGCTTCTTCGCGATCCGACAGTCAAAATTTACGAGGTCGCCGATCTCGTGGGCTACTCGGATGCCCGGTATTTTGCGCAGGTGTTCCGGAAACTGACGGGCATGACTCCCAAAGAATTCAGGGATGATACCGGGCATACAGACCGGCCCACTTCGCAAGAATAGCATCACGCGAAGAGGCTGCCTCGGCAATCGGATAATTGATGAAATGGCGCAGTGCGAGGTCCGGTTCTTTTTCGCCGACGTCGGTGCGGACCGTTCGGCGCTGCCAACGCGCAAGTAGTATGGATTGTACGTCATACCCGAGTACAAAATCGACGAACTGTCGGGCTTCATCAGTGTTGTGGGCGGTCTTGAGCAGCGCGATTCCGTCAGGGACCGCGCTGGTTCCCTCTGCGGGATAGCAGTAACCGACATTCGTCCCCATCTTGATCAGAGAAAGCACATAATTTTCGAAGGTGATACCTGCGTAAAAATCCCCCGAAGCCACAGAACGGTACACAAGGCTCGATTTCGGGCTGATCCCGCTTTCGCCGAGTTGAACAATCAAGCGTTCGACATAATTCCATCCGGAAAAAGTTGTTCCACCAAAAGGGGCCATGGTACGCAGCATGGTTGCAAGGATAGTGTACGAAGATCCCGATTTTTCGGGATCTGCCATTATCAAACGGTTAGCAAAGTAGGGATCGAGCAGGTCGGCCCAGGACTGCGGCCGATGCTCCTCCGGTACAAGGCTTTCGTTGTAAATTATCACTGCCGGAAGCACCGAAAAGGGCAGCCACAATCCGTGAGTGGCCTTGTATTCGTTCCGTATCGCGTTTTCTTCGCTGCTTTCAAGCTTCCCGAAGAAGTCCTTTACTGTTTCGAGTGACTCGACGCCTCCACCCCAAAAAATGTCAGCCTCGCCTTTTTTCTCGTTTTCCTTCATCCGGCCGATGAGTTCGCCGGTGCCCGCTGAAATGACTTTTGTACGGATTCCAGTTCGTTGTCGGAATTCCCGTACGATGTATTCGGTGATCTCGACGGGGTGCGGGGAATAGATGACCAGTTCGGGTCCTTCGTTAGCGGGAGTCGGAGCCTTATGTGCCAGGAGACGAAAGCCGAAAAAACCTGTAGTGCAGAGAACGATTATTCCGGCGAGTAAGGCGATTTTCCGGATCAGCTTTTGCATCAGTTTCCGCGGGTTGAGGAAGAGGTCCCCAGGTATTCCGTCAGCTCGTTGGCAAGTTTTTCGCCCGAGGTGAACAACAGCGCGCGGATTCCTGTTTCTTGTGCAGCGATGACGTTTGGTTCGTTGTCATCGATAAAAATTGCGTCTTCCGGTTTCGCGTTTTCTTTTTTGAGAATCCGTTCCCAAAATTCGCGATGCGGTTTGATGACACCCATCAGATGAGACGCGTACACCGCGTCGAAAACCGTGTAGTCGCCGTTCTTCTTGTGGACCGCGTAATGCGCATCGAGTGTGTTGGTACCGCAGACGACGCGGTGTCCGTTTTTTTTGAGTGTCTTGATAATTTCGACGGTGAGCGGCATCAGTTCCGGCTGAAAGCAGGTTTCCCACAGGTTCTCGTCGCGGATGACCTTTGGTATGTGTCGGGATCCTTCGTGCGGATCGGGGATAAAGTTGTCCGCATTGTTCCGAAAACGCTTCCAGAAAGTGGCGGAGCCGATTCTGCCTGCCTGGATGTCTGAGAGAATGCCGAAGTCGTACATCGATTCACGTGGCGTTCCGTCCGGAACCCCGCAGTTGCGGAAAAAATCCTCAATGCTGATTCCCAGTTTATTTGCCATTGCGGGTATCGTTTGCACGTTTCCCGAAACTACTCCGCCCATATCGAAAATAAAAAGCATCTTTTCCTTCCCTACCGCCTGCAAGACGGTACATAAAAGAATAGAATGAAAGGGGGTATAGATGCAATGACCGGGTAAGTACTTCCAAAAAAGACCATTTCTGATACACTGGACTTCCAGTGACATACAAGGGGTTTTCATGCTGAAAGGACGTCATCTGATAGAACCGGGCAACCTGACCATCGAGGAACTGGACGAACTGTTTGATCTTGCGGAGTGCATGATCGCGGAACCTGATCGATTTGCCGAAGTATGCCGGGGGAAAATTCTCGCTACCCTGTTTTTCGAGCCGAGCACCCGTACCAGACTATCGTTTGAAGCTGCCATGCAGCGACTCGGTGGTTCCACTCTCGGGTTTGCCGATCCCGGTGCAAGTTCGGCTTCTAAGGGCGAAAGCCTTGCCGATACCATACGCACCGTTTCCTGCTATGCGGACATCATAGCCATGCGTAATCCCAAGGAAGGTGCCGCGCTTCTTGCCTCGCAGTTCAGCGAGGTACCGGTTATCAACGCCGGCGACGGTGGCCACCACCATCCTACCCAAACCCTTACGGACCTTTTAACCATCCGAACTATCAAAGGCAAGACCGGAGGCCTTATCATCGGTCTGTGCGGTGACCTCAAGTTCGGGCGTACTGTGCACAGTCTTGCAAAGGCCATGTCCCGCTATCCGGGAAACCGCTTTGTGCTCATAAGCCCCCCGGAGCTCGAAATCCCCGACTATATAGTCAGCCGCGTCTTCAAACCCGCGGGGGTCGCCTATACACCGGTACGAGGCCTCGAGGAAGTCATCGGTGACCTTGATATCCTCTATATGACCCGGGTGCAGAAAGAACGCTTTTTCAACGAACAGGACTATGTTCGGCTCAAGGACAGTTACATTCTTGACAGCGAAAAAATGAAACTGGCCCGCAAAGACCTTTGTGTGCTCCATCCTCTTCCCCGTGTCAATGAAATATCTCCCGAGGTTGACGCCGATCCTCGCGCCGCCTACTTTACGCAGGTAAAATACGGTATGTATGCCCGTATGGCATTGATCGCGCGCCTTCTGGGTATGTGTGAAACGGAGGGTAAGAAAAAATGAATGTACAAAAAATTCGCAACGGACTCGTGATCGACCATATCCGCGCGGGAACGGGACTGCACATCTTCAATTGGCTCAAACTGGACAAGGCTCCGTTCACCGTAGCCCTCATCATGAATGTGCCTTCGGTTCAGATGGGAAAAAAAGACATTATCAAGATAGACAACGTTCTCGACATCGACTATTCGGTGCTCGGCTTCATCGATCCGCAGATAACAGTGAATGTGGTAGAAGAAGAGTTCGTGTCCCGCAAGATTACTCTCAGCCTTCCCGAGCGGGTGGAAAACGTTATCCATTGCCGAAATCCCCGCTGTATTACCAGCAGCGAGGCAGGCATCCCTCACGTATTCCAACTGGTCGATCGCAAGCGTGCCGAATACGCGTGTGCTTACTGCGACGAGTTGTATCGCGCGGGCATCGGGGAATTCCTTTGAAACCGGTCCCTTCCGGCGATTCACCGCGGGACTTAATCATCTATAACACTCGCATTGTAGACCGCGATCTTGATTCACGGGGGGCTATTTTGGTCCGTGACGGGAAAATTGCCGCCGTGTATCTCGGCGAGGAAGGGGGCCGCGTGCTTTCTTCTCGCCACGACATTGGTAGCGGAAATGGACCAGAGCTATTCGACGCAGCCGGTACCGTGCTCATGCCCGCCTTCATAGATCTCCACGCGCATTTTCGGGATCCCGGCTACACCCAGAAAGAAACGCTCGAGACCGGATCCCTTGCGGCCGTTGCCGGTGGATACGGAACGGTGGTGCTCATGGCGAATACAAATCCTGTCATTTCGGATGCTGCAGGCGCTGCGGAGATTTGTGCCCGTGTCAAAAAAATTGGCCTTGTGGACGCGTTTCAGGCAGTCAGCCTGACCCGTAATTTTGACGGAAAGGATACTTCGGGGCTCGAAACCGTCGACGCCGCCCTGGTTCCGCTCGTAACCGAAGACGGCCACGAAGTTGCTTCCGCCTCGGTCATGCTGCAGGCTATGGAAGTCTGCGCGCACCGAGGCCTTTTGGTCTCCTGCCACTGCGAAGACCCGGATCTTGCTGTAATGGCGAAAAGTTACCGGGAGATCGCGATGCAGTTGGCTCGTACCAGAGCCCTCAACGAGGGCGGACTGCAGAGCGGCCATCTGGATAACCTTGATCTGTCCTCCCGGTTTTCATCAATAGCCGCCTCGGCCGACTCCGAACCCGTTCACGCGAACCTTGCTTCCGCCGAGCGCCTCTTGCGCCTTGCCGAAAACATTATGACGGGCCGGAATCTTGCCCTCGCCGCATCTGCCGCGTGCCGTATTCATCTGGCGCATGTCAGTACCCGCGAGGCGATCGCTGCTGTACGGGTTGCAAAGGCTTCTCGGCCCGGGTATGTTTCTTGCGAGGTGACGCCGCACCACCTGGCCCTTACTAGCCTGGTTCCGGCAATCGTAAATCCGCCGCTCCGGAATGAGTCGGACCGGCTTGCCCTCATCGAAGCCCTCGCGGACGGTACAATCGATGCCATTGCAACCGATCATGCGCCTCATACCGCTGCCGACAAGGCGGCCGGAGCGCCGGGCTTTTCGGGACTGGAAACGGCTTTTGCGCTCTGCCACACCACCCTCGTTAAAACTGAAAAAATCACTCTCAACCGGCTTTCTGCCCTTATGTCGGCGAATCCAGCTGCCTTACTTTCAATACCGAAAGGTCTGATCCGGGTAGGTTACGATGCCGATTTCGTGCTGGTCGATCCGGGACAGCGCTGGACAGTAAATCCGTTCGGCCGGCGCAAATGGTACTCGCTCGGCACGAATACGCCGCTCGTTGGAAATATCCTGACCGGGGTCGTGATCGCAACCTACAAGCGGGGAAAAAAGGTGTTTGGATGAAACGGATGTTGAAGTCCCGGACTCTGCTCAACGAGACCCGGATTCTGGTCATACTAATAACTATCGTCATTCTGGCTGCCGTCGAGATCGCCACTCTGTCTGCAATAACCGGCAAAATGATCACAGACCTGCAGGTCCGCTCGATCGTGACGGCCGACGAGATAGCCCTTCTCCTCGAAGGACCGCTGTACGCCGTCGATGATGCACAGGCTCTCGCTATCGGCAAAGCACTCGTTTCTTCGGGCCGCATCTCGGGTCTCCAGCTTGAATCGAATGTGACGGGTATTCTCGTGAATACAGATATGGAGGAAAAGAGCCGTTGGATCGATCCGCAGACGCGCATCATCGAGCATCAAGGCATGATCGTCGGCACCGTCAACCTCTTTTTCAGCGACAGCGAAGTGATAACTGCACGGAATCAGTTTTTGCTGATGTCCATGAACATTATGGTTGTGGTGTTTCTTACCATTCTTCTATTCACTCGCTTTATTCTCGTGGGCTGGATTCGTAAACCCCTCGACTCGATCAGCAATGGCATCAATTCGATTATCGATGGCGACTATACCTCGGTCATTCCCCTGGGAAAGTACCAGGATATCAATCGTTTTATCAAACTGATAAATCACATGACGGGTAGTATCCTTGTAAAAAATGGCCAATTGCGGGAAGCCAATGACTTTCTCGAACAGCGGGTTTCCGAGCGGACAGCCGATCTGGAAAACTCGGTGCAAGAACTCAATAAGGCCCTTCATAATCTCGAAGTCACCCAAAATAAACTCGTTATCTCCGAAAAACTGTCGGCACTCGGCCAGCTCTCTGCCGGCATCGCTCACGAGCTTAATACTCCGCTTGGCGCCATTGCCTCATCCATCGGTCTGTTAACTGAGGCTATGGATTCGAACTTTATAGTCTGGATGGACTATTACGTTCAGGCTGGGGAGCGTGAACGGAAGATTTTCCTCTATATATTGATGCTTGCTCTGCCTGAAAGCAGCAAGCCGCCAGTTGGAAACGATCGTATCGTCAGGAAAGAGATTCAGACTCGCCTGGAAAACGCCGGAATATCGAATGCGCGGGAAACTGCACAGGAAATATCTGAGATGGGGATTGCGGGGATGTTTGACCGGCTGGAAACGTATATAGCAGAGCCATGGTTTTCGAAATGCGTCCATATTCTTTCCGAGATTGTCGCCGTCAGAAAAATGACAGCCATCATCGAGGTTGCCGGAAACAAGGCGACTATCGTGGTAGGAGCGTTGCGGAGTTATTTGAACCAGGGCGTAGCGACGGAGCCCGAAGCGGTAAATATCGGAAAAGGAATAGATACTATCCTGACACTGCTCCACAACAAGATAAAGCATGATATCGTCGTGCTACGGGATTATCGGAGCGGGCCAGCTCTCGGCTCGCCGTTACTTTTCAGTCAGGTATGGCTCAATCTTATCAACAATGCATTGCAGGCGATGCATTATCAGGGTACAATTACTATAAGCACCGAAACGGTAAACCGCTCCGTTTTTGTGTGCGTTTCCGATACCGGCCCTGGAGTGCCTGAAGAAATCCGTGATCGCATTTTCGAACCTTTTTTTACAACCAAGGAATACGGGGAAGGAATGGGTCTCGGACTCGACATCTGTCGCCAAATAGTCGAACAGTTCAACGGTCATATTTCCTTTGAGAGCAAACCCGGACTTACCTGCTTTACCGTCCAGCTGCTGGCAGCGGAGTAGTTTTGTCGGGAATTTTATTGAAGGAGCTTGTGTGGCAGTCGAAAGTACCGAATACATTCTGTGTGTCGATGACGAATATATTGTACTTGAAAGCCTTCGACGCGAACTCAGGCAGAATTCATTTTTTGCCGGAATGAATATCGAGACTTTTGAAAGCGGTATCGATGCCCTTGCGGCAATCGACGAGATTATCGGCGAAGGTAACACCATCCCGGTCGTTATATCGGACCAGCGAATGCCTGGCATGAACGGGGATACCTTTCTTGACGAGGTCAAAACCCGCTCGCCCGACACGCTGTGTATCCTTTTGACTGGCTATTCCGACCTTGACGCCATCACCAGACTCGTCAACAAGTCTGTGCTCTACCGTTTCATTTCCAAGCCGTGGAACCGCCATGACCTCATGCTGACGGTAACCGAGGCCTATCAGACCTACCGACAAAAACAACTGCTCGACAACCAGAATCGGACTATCGAACGACTGTCCACCATCCTTGTTACTGCCCTCGAAAGCGCCAACGAGCTGTATGACGAAGATACCGGTGCCCATATTAAGCGAATCCCCCTTGTTTCGGGCATGATTGCCCGCTTTGCCGGCTTCGATGACAATTTTATTAAGCGGATTCAGCTATACTCCTCGCTACACGACATCGGAAAGATCGGAGTCAGTCAGGAGATCTTGCGGAAACCCGGCAAGCTGACCGATGAGGAATTTAACGATATCAAGCGCCATGTCGAAATCGGTTTTAAAATCATCGACCAGACAGAAATCGACCAGATGGTCAAAAATATAGTACTGTATCATCATGAAAAATGGTCGGGCGATGGCTATGTCCACGGACTTTCGAAAGACGAAATACCGGTCGAGGCACGAATTGTAGCCTTGGCTGATGTGTTCGACGCCCTTGTCAGCGCCCGGGTCTACAAGCCGGCCTATCCTGTCGAAAAAGTTGTTGAAATCCTCCGCGAAGAACGGGGCCTCAGTTTCGATCCTGCACTGGTAGATGTGTTCCTTGAAAATATAAAAGAGGTCATGATCGCGATAACCTGAATTCCCGCTTGTTTTTCTTCCGTGCGTATACGAAAATGTAGTGTATGGGAATTGAGGCGCCGGACAGGAGTCGACGATGATGCCAAAAAAGTATGTGTGCTTTTTTGTTTTGTTTTTCTGCGTGCTCATTTCTACCTTCGGAGAACTTGTCCGCTATGCGGTATTTCCGGCTCCTCCCTTTATGATTATAAAAGAGGAAAACGGGAAAGAGTTGTTCAGCGGAATCGACGTGGATATTATTACCGAACTTGCACGTCGCACCGGAAACCGTATAGAATTTGTTTCCGCTCCCTGGGCTCGTTGCATCGAAATGCTCAAAACCGGAGATGCCGATCTTATTTCGAGTGTGTATCTAACCGCCGAAAGGGAAGTATTTCTTTTGTATTTTTCAAAACCCTACCTGACTGAACTCCCCGTCGCTTTTTATTCGCTCGCTTCCGATACCTTCAAAATCGATACCTACACCGATCTTTATGCAGTGCCACTCATCGGCGTACTGCGGAATGCAAGCTATTTTAAGCAATTTGACGAGGACACGGCCTTGCGTAAATTCGGGGTCAAAAATCAGGAACTGCTGTATCCTATGCTTTTTTCCAAACGAATCAGTGTGTTTGCCGGGTATGTGCCCACAGAAAACTACTTTATCAAAGAAAACGGTTATGCCGGGCAAATAGAGCAATCATCCTTCGTATTCTCTGATCCCAATCTGGTTTTTTTCGCCCTGTCAAAAAAAGGGAAAAGCATTTCCCTCCTGCAGAACTTGAATGACGGTTTTATAGAAATGCTTGCGGAGGGAAGAATTAAGGCTATAATTAATACTTATTATGGAAAGGACAGATACTAAAATATGCTTTTCAAGCAACGGGGAGGAATCTGAATGCTTAAGGCTATCATGGATGTATTGACTCAAAAAAGCGACGGAATTGCCCGTGTATGGATCAGGCGGGTGCGAAAGGCCGTCAACCTTACAAAATACAATGAACTTTCAGACGAAGAACTCATAACCATGAACAGCAAGATGTATCGGATGCTGGCACACTGGTTCGAAAAGGAAATCGACAAGGACCAGATAGGTGCCTTTTTCGTCGAGCTGGGTAAGACGCGGCGGGCTCAGGGCTTTCCCGTTTCCGAGATTTCTTGGGCGTTGCTTTTGTCACAGCGTTCAGTGGTTGAGTACATAATGAACGAGAGTGTGCTTGATTCGTCGATGGCCCTCTACACTATTATCGATTTGACCACCCAGGTTGCGGACTTTTTCTTTTTAGGTTCCTACTACATGATGAAAGGATATCTCGAAGATATGTACATAGCGATCGGCAGAGACGAGTCTGTTTCCGAAGAGACCCTCCGCAAATACTTTCGCGATGATTTTTTTCTCAAAGATACGGGCAAAGCGAAACCCTGAAATGTGTACTCTCTGGATTGCAAAGCGGGGGTAATGAGTGAAACAAAATGAATTTTTGAAAATACGAAAACAGGTGGTGCTTGTAACCATCTTTCTGATTGTAGTCGCCGCCTCCGTTTTCTCCGCTATCGCTTTGCTGCCAGCAAACTCCTGTATCCTCATGTTGCTTGGTTCCTTCTTCATGATTGCCCACTGGTGGTTGCTTGGCGGCTTGGTAGAGTCGCTTGCCAGAAATCAATCTTTGCAGACTATGATATGGGGAATGCTTTCTGTGTTTCCCGCAGCTGCGGCCCTTGCCGTTCTTTTTGTCGCGATACGTAGCAACCGGATACATCTGCTACCCGCCTTGTTTGGTGTTCTTTCGGTGCCGGCAGCGGTAACCCTAGTTTGCTTCGTGAACGGTATCGCGGGGTTATGCTCCGTGACTGTAACGGAAGGATCTTTCCATGGCTGATGTAGGCACAGCAGCGCTCAGCCTCGGCGAGCGCATCAAAAAGGCACTCGAAATACATACGGTGTTTTCGCTCAAGATCGGTTCTCTGTCGATTCCGATAACCGAAACGGTGGTCACGACCTGGATTGTGATGGCAATACTCATTGTACTCGCCCTGCTTTTGACACGGCGCCTTACGGTTGTGCCCAAGGGGCCGCAAGTGTTTCTCGAAGCATTTGTGGGCGGCGTGAATTCTTTTTTTAAGGAACAGATCGGCCATCATTCGAACCGCTTTGCGTCGTATCTCGGTACCATCATGCTATTTTTGGGTGTCGCGAATATGATTTCGTTCATCTCGCCTATTGCCGGGTTTGGGTTTGAACCTCCTTTCTTGTTGAAGCCGCCAACTCGCGACATAAATGTGACCGCTGCTCTTGCGGTCATGACCATTTTGATTGTTGTTTTTTCGGCTGTAGCTATCAAGGGACTGCGTGGATGGGGAAAGAGCTTTCTAAAACCCGCGGCATTCATGCTCCCTTTCAATTTACTCGAATACTTTATCCGGCCGCTCTCGCTTGCCTTGCGACTATTCGGAAACATTCTGGGAGCCTTCATTATTATGGAACTAATCGGCATGCTGATTCCGGCGTTTGTTCCCCCGATTGTCGGATTGTATTTTGATTTTTTTGACGGCCTAATTCAGGCGGTCGTTTTTACATTTTTGAGTACCTTGTATATTGCCGAGGCTGTGGAATAGAAAAAGAGGAGGATACGATGGAACCGATGGTAGCAATTGGAGCGGGAATGGCCGTAATGACGGGTATCGGCGCGGGTATTGGAATTGGGCTTGCGACTGGTAAGGCTGTAGAAGCTATTGCCCGTCAGCCGGAGGCAAGTGGAAAGATCATGACCGGATTACTGCTGGGCTTGGCTCTTGCGGAAGCAACGGCCATTTACGGCCTCGTTGTCGCCATGATGATTTTGTTTGCCTGAGCACGCGGAGGCTGGACATGCTTGATTTTTCGGTTACGTTCCTGATCACGATCGTCAATGTGACCTTTCTGTATTTCGTTCTTCGTCGGGTGCTTTTCAAGCCGGTCACCAAGTTCATGGAAGACCGCTCGAACGGTATTCTGAAAGACCTGGATGCGGCAAAGCGGGCATCGCTCCGTGCAGAGGCACTCGAGGCCGAGTTCGCAGAGAAAATGAAATCGGTGCAGGAAGAGAGTCTGAGAATTCTGCAGGCCGCCCGCGAGAAAGCAGAAGCCGAGCGTGACGCAATTATTGCCAAAGCGAAAGCCGAGGCCGCGCATATTCTCCGTTCTTCTTTGAACGATCTCGAACAGGAACGACGCGAGGCCGAATTGGTTCTCCGGCGACAGACTGCGGACCTTTCCATCCAGGCGGCCTCACGAATTCTGGGAGAAAATATTGACAGCGACAAAAACCGTGTGCTGGTCGAAAAATTTCTTGTATCGGTTGGGGTAGCCTGATGGCCGGTTTTTCTGGCCGCTATGCACGTGCGCTGTTCCAGACCGGGCGGGAGGAAGGTGGCGGGCAAGAGTTTCGCTATGGAGAGCTGTTGTCAGCCTTTGTTTCGAGCCTCGTCGAAACACCGACGGCTCGTGAATTCCTCGCCGGGGCACAGGTGAATAAGGCGCGTAAGAAGAAATATCTCGGTGAAATTTTTGCTGACAATGACGATTTCCGGTTTCTTTCATTTCTCAAGATTCTAGTAGATAAGAATCGCATGGACATCATCGACTTTATCAATCTCGAATACCGGCGTCTCGAACTTGATGCACGCAATATTCGTGAAGCCCTGATCGAATCTGCGTTTCCGCTCGATGGAGACACCGTCGATTCAATTCGTTCGGTATTTACAAAAAAAACAGGTGCGCGCGAAATTCAAGCAACCGTTCGGATCGTACCTGAATTGGTCGGCGGAATTCGGGTTACTATTGGTAGCGCCGTGTACGACGGCACAACCCGGTCAGAGCTTGACCGGCTTTGCGGACAAATCAAAAAGTAGAGGTTGATTATGGCAATACGGCCTGAAGAAATATGTTCTGTCATAAAAGATAAAATAGAAAATTACGAAAGTGGCGCAGAACTGCAGACTGCCGGATATGTCATCCAGGTCGGCGACTCTATCGCCCGCGTGTACGGAATAGAAAAATGTGTGTACGGCGAATTGCTTGAATTCGGGAACGGAACCCGCGGACTTGCAATGAACCTCGAAGAAGACAATGTCGGTTGCGTGCTTTTGGGGACGGATATCGGTATTCGCGAGGGTGACAAAGTTGTGAGCACGGGCAAGACACTCGAGGTTCCTGTCGGCGATGCTCTTTTAGGTCGCGTCGTCGATCCTCTCGGTGAACCGCTCGATGGTAAACCTCCGTTTGTCCCTTCCGCCTTTTTTCCACTCGAGCGGATAGCTCCCGGTGTCGTTGACCGACAGTCAGTAAATCAGCCGCTCCAAACGGGAATACTCGCCATCGATGCAATGATACCGATCGGCCGGGGCCAGCGCGAACTCATCATCGGGGACCGGCAGACCGGCAAGACCGCAATCGCCGTCGATGCTATATTGAATCAGAAGGGCAAGAACGTCGTATGCGTGTACGTCTCGGTCGGCCAGAAAGCCTCTGCAACTGCGCGTATTATCGAAATATTAAAAGAACATGGGTCGATGGACTACACGATTGTTGTATCCGCCTCGGCCTCCGCTCCTGCCGCGGTTCAGTACATCGCTCCTTATGCGGGTTGCGCAATGGCAGAATATTTTATGTATACCGAGCACCGGGACGTGCTGATTGTGTACGACGACCTGACCAAACACGCGGTCGCATATCGCACGATGTCCCTTCTCCTTCGACGTCCACCGGGACGCGAGGCCTTCCCTGGAGATGTGTTTTACCTTCATTCACGACTTCTCGAGCGAGCGGCGCGGCTTTCGAAAGAACGTGGTGGTGGCTCCATTACTGCGCTGCCCATTATCGAGACTCAAGGCGGCGACATTTCGGCCTACATACCGACAAATGTTATCTCCATAACTGACGGTCAGATATTCCTTGAAAGCGAACTTTTCTTTTCGGGTTTCCGGCCTGCAGTAAATGTTGGGCTTTCGGTTTCCCGGGTTGGCGGTGCAGCTCAAACCAAAGCGATTCGCTCCGTTGCCGGAAGACTCCGCCTCGATCTTGCACAATACCGCGAGCTTGCTGTATTCGCCCAGTTCGGTTCCGACCTCGACAAGGCGACGCGGGACCGGCTTGCGCAGGGCGAGCGGCTTATGGAAGTACTCAAGCAGGCGCAATACAAACCCTTATCGGTTGGAGAACAGGTTATCATGCTGTTCGCCTCCATCCATCAGTTATTGCTCGACATTCCGACATCCAAGGTTCATACCTTCCTGACCGACTTCCTCGATTTTCTCGAGATTAACGCCTCGACGATCAGAAGCGATATAGAGACGAGCGGTGTTGTGGATGCTGCTACGGATATTCTTTTGCGCATCGCGCTCGAGGACTTTAAGGAAATGTGGCAATGAACGGCATACGGGAAATCCGCCTTCGAATGAAGAGCATCAGCCAGACTCTCCAGATTACGAGTGCTATGAAGCTGATCTCGACGGCGAAGCTCAGGCGCGCCCGCGTACAGCTGAGTCAGACCGAACCTTATTTCGACCGCATCCGCGAGACAATGAACGATATCATTGCCCACAGCGAAGACATTCGCGATCGGTATTTCCGCGTGGCTCCGCGTAAAGACGGGAAGGTGCGGCGTGCGTTTTTGATAATCACGAGCGACAAAGGGCTTGCCGGCGGCTATAACCATAATGTCATCAGGTTGGCAGAAGCCTCATTCGTCTCGAACGAAAACGATTTTCTGCTCCTGCTTGGTTCTATCGGTTCCCGGTATTTTTTTCGAAAGAACCACCCCGTTCTTGAAAACTTCAAATATACGACCTCGATTCCAACGGTGTACGAAGCGAAGGATATATCAGATTTCATCCTGGGTCAGTTCGAGGCACAAATTATCGACGAATTCTATATTGTGTATACCCGCATGTATTCCTCGGTCAAGCTGGTTCCGGAGGTGCTGCAGATTCTTCCTTTTGAAGAAAAATCCTTCATGAATGCTGAGTCGGGTGTTTTAAAATCGGATTCGAGCATGGTGTACATTCCCTCAGCCAGGGCGGTGCTCGAAACCCTCATCCCAAAATATCTCAGTGGCGTCGTGTACGGTGCGATGGTCGAAAGTTTTGCGAGCGAACACAGTGCCCGTATGACGGCTATGGATAACGCATCCAAAAATGCGCAAGAAATGTTGGATACCCTCCGTCTTTCGTACAACCGAATCAGACAGTCGGCGATCACGCAGGAAGTATCCGAGATAGTCGCGGGCGCTGCGGCGCTCATTGTATAGCATACTAAATGACGAGCAAGGGGACGGTCATGGCAGAAAATATTGGAAAAGTAGTACAGATTATCGGACCGGTTATCGATATTAGATTTGACTCGGGAAAACTCCCCAACATCTTGAACGCAATACACATTGAATCAGGGGAACTGAAAATAACCGCCGAGGTCCTGTTACATCTCGGAGACGATCTGGTCCGCTGTATTGCTCTATCGGCGACGGACGGCCTTTCGCGCGGCGTCGACGCCATCGATACTGGCGGCGCACTGACCGTTCCGGTCGGAAAAGAAACCCTCGGCCGTATGTTCAATGTTACCGGCGACCCGATAGACGGGAAGGGCGAAGTACCGACTGCGAAACGGTTACCGATCCACCGCGCCCCGCCCGGATTCGAGGATCAGCGCCCGGTGACCAGCGTGTTCGAAACTGGTATCAAAGTAATCGATCTGATCGCTCCGTACGCGAAGGGTGGCAAGATCGGCCTGTTCGGTGGCGCGGGAGTTGGCAAGACCGTGCTTATCCAGGAACTTATCCGCAACATCGCCACTGAACATTCCGGCTATTCGGTCTTTACCGGCGTCGGCGAACGGAGCCGTGAAGGAAACGACCTATGGCGCGAAATGCAGGAATCGGGAGTTATCAACAAAACGGCACTAGTGTTCGGCCAGATGAACGAGCCGCCGGGATCCCGGTTGCGCGTCGCTCTTTCGGGGCTCACGATGGCAGAATATTTCCGCGATGAGGAAAACCAGGATGTGCTCCTGTTTATCGATAACATATTCCGCTTTATCCAGGCAGGTTCCGAGGTTTCGGCCCTGCTCGGCCGCATTCCATCTGCCGTCGGATACCAACCGACCCTCGCAAACGAACTTGGTGCACTCCAGGAACGAATCACTTCGACGCGAAAAGGCTCGATAACCTCGGTACAGGCTGTGTATGTACCAGCCGATGACCTGACCGATCCCGCACCCGCGACGACCTTCAGCCACCTTGATGCGACAACAGTTCTTTCGCGGCAAATTGTCGAGCTTGGTATCTATCCGTCGGTTGATCCCCTGGCCTCGAGCTCGCGTATTCTTGATCCGTACATTGTGGGGGAAGAGCATTATAATATCGCCCGCAAGGTACAGCAGGTGCTGCAGCGCTACAAGGAATTACAGGACATTATTGCGATTCTCGGCATGGACGAGCTGGCAGAGGAAGATAAGATTACCGTGTATCGAGCCCGAAAGATTCAACGGTTCTTTTCCCAGCCTTTCTTCGTCGCCGAGAATTTTACCGGAAGCAAGGGGCGGTATGTGCCGATCGCCGAAACGATCCGTGGTTTTAGAGAAATTCTCGAGGGCAAGCTCGACGACATTCCCGAGCAAGCATTCTATATGACGGGAACAATCGACGAGGTATATGAAAAAGGTAAAAACCTGTAGGTGGTGGTATGGAACGAACTTTCAAACTTGAAATAATTACGCCATATCGAATTTTTTACTCGGGTCCTGCCGAGATGCTGGTGCTTAATACATCCGATGGAGAATTGGGTATTTTGAGCGACCATGAGCCATGCGTTGCCTCTGTTTCTATAGGCGCTGCCCGAATCAAAATCGAAGGTAGCTGGAAGGTTGCTGCTCTCTCGGAAGGTTTTCTCGAAATGGAAGGAAACCGTGTGACCGTTCTTGTCGGTGCGGCCGAATGGCCCGAGGAGATCAATGTTTCCCGGGCCGAGCGCGCTCTCTCCCGGGCAGATGAGCGTATTAAGGAAAATACCATACCACTAATTACGAAACGTTCGGAAGTCGCCGCCCGGCGAGCAAAAACCCGGCTCAAGATCGCCTCCCTCATCCCAAAAGACTGACGGTTTCAATGGCATAATATGGCGGCTTTGTGCTAGACTGATCACTATGAATACCATACCGTATGCGATGAACCGCCTGCAGGCTGCCTGCGTCGAAAAGGGTCCGTTGTGCGTCGGTCTCGATACCGATCCCTCGTATTTACCACCTGAAGTCCTGCGTATGTATGATTCGCCTGCTGAAGCAGTGCTTGCGTACAATCGTGCTCTGATCACCAACGCGGCACCCTCCGCTGCCTGTTTTAAGGTTCAAATTGCCTATTATGAGGCGATGGGTCTTGCCGGACTTTTTGCCTACGCCGAAACGCTTAAGGCTGTTAGAGCAGCGGGTATTCCAGTAATTGCAGACATTAAACGGGGCGACATCGCCGATACTGCCAAAGCCTATGCCCGCGCCCATTTTGAGGGCGACTTCGAGGCTGATATTGTTACACTTAATCCATATATGGGTTTTGATACCCTTGAACCCTTCGTCGAATACGCCGAAAAGGCGGGCAAGGGGGCCTTTGTGTTGCTCCGAACCTCAAATCCTGGCATGAAGGATATCGAATGGCTCGAACTGGCTGCTTCGGGCGGGAAACCTGCTGGTAGACGTGTGCTCGATTCGGTCGGCGAAGGGATCGAAGCTATATCCCGCCGGCTCGGCCGCTTTTCGCCCGCCACCTGCAGCCCCTTCGGCGCGGTGGTCGGCTGTACCGAAGAAGCCGATGCCCGATCTTTGCGCGACCGGTATCCGGATCTCTTTTTCCTCATTCCCGGTTACGGCACTCAGGGGGGTACTGCCCGGATCGCTGCTACACTTCTCGATCGGGCAGGGGGTACGGTTAACTCCTCGCGCGCTATTCTGACGGCTTGGAAAAAGGATCCGTTCCTCGAGATACGAGCCCGTTCGCACTCGCTTTCTCTTGATGATATTGTCGAATCAGCCGCACGCGCCGCTTTCGCTGCGAAAGCCGAACTGCTCGGTGCTAAACGGGCCCTTGCCGCTGAGGTAGCTCAATCCGCGGCAATAATTGCAGGAAAGGGTGCGAACTGAATGTGCGCAGGAGAAACCTTGCCGGCCTTTGCGGGCTCCGTCTGCGTACGTTCCAATCAGGAAATCGCCCCCGGTGTTTTTTCGTTGGTTACGGACCGGCTACCAGTTGCGACTTTGGTCTCCGACGTTCCGCTACCCAGGGCCGGCCAGTTTTACATGCTGCGCTCAAAGCCTTCCGCGGTGCTTCTGGGCCGCCCGATCAGCGTGTACCGCTCGGATGCCGCCACAATGACATTCCTTATCCTGCAAAAAGGAAAAGGGACAGCTGAATTGTGCGCTCTCCGCGATGGTGCTTCGCTCGATTTGATCGGTCCTGTCGGTAATTGCTTCGAGCCACCGGCCACCTTCGCTACCGAAGGGCTTCCGTCTCCCAAGACTGCAATAATTGGTGGTGGTATTGGTATCGCTCCGGTTGCCGGTTTTGCCCTCGATCTACCTGCCCGGTCTTTCGATTTCTATGCTTCCTTTCGCTCCATTCCCTATGGTCTTGATGGACTCGATACGCATGCGTCCCGTCTTGTTATTACCACCGAGGACGGATCGGCTGGGGTGCAGGGCATGCTAAACGCGGTGTTTGATCCTGCATCGTATGATCTGGTGTATGCGTGCGGTCCAACGCCAATGCTTCGCTATGTGCAGGACGTCTGCCTAATAGGAAAGACTGGACATGCCTTCGGGCCTGTTGTGTTTCTGAGTCTCGAACAGCATATGGCCTGCGGTGCGGGTGCCTGCCTTGGCTGTACTGTCCGCACGATACGCGGAAACCGCCGCTGTTGCGTGGACGGCCCGGTATTCAACGCCGCGGAGGTGATTCTGTGAGCGATCTTTCGACCATCATCTGTGGCGTCCGCTTCGACAATCCTGTTATTGCGGCTTCGGGAACCTTCGGATATGGAAGTGAATATTCAAAAATAATCGACATAGCTTCGCTCGGTGGCTTGTGCTCCAAAGGCCTGACGCTCGAGGGAAAACCGGGGAACACCGGGATACGGCTGTGGGAAACCCCGTCCGGGCTTATCAATTCAATCGGTCTCGAAAATCCTGGTATTCCTCATTTTATTGAACACGAACTGCCCGGGATGCTCAAGCTCGGACCGCCCGTTTTGGCCAATCTGTCCGGCTCGACTCTCGAATCGTATGTGGATGGCGCTCGGCTTCTCGACACGACCGCAGTTGCTTTGATAGAGCTTAATATTTCGTGCCCGAACGTGAAAGCGGGCGGAATGGCTTGGGGCCTCGATTGCGATGCAGCAGGAACCATCACCGCCGCAGTTCGTAAGGCAACCTCGAAGCCTCTTGTCGTCAAGCTCTCCCCGAATGCTCCAGATCTGGTCGCTGTCGCCCGCTCGGTGGTCGCTTCCGGGGCAGATGCCCTCAGCCTCGTGAACACTTTCCAGGCTTTCGCGGTAGACATCGATAAGGGCTGCCCAGTGTTCGACAATATCACCGCAGGCCTTGCCGGTCCCGCAATCCGCCCGATCGCACTTCGAATGCTCCGCGACATCATGCTTGGCGTCCCGGAATGTGCGCTTTCTCGAAGTGGAACAAAAAAGCGTTTCGTGCCCGTCATCGGTCTCGGCGGTATCGCCTGCTGGCAGGATGCTGTCGAATTTATTATGACCGGTGCGACGGCCATTCAGGTGGGAACTGCAACCTTTGCCGATCCGCATACTATGCGGGATATCATTGCAGGTCTTGCTGTTTTTATGGATAGGAAAGGCTACCCGGATCTCGCTTCGATGCGCGGCATTGCTTTGTGACCCAAGTTACATACAGTCTCCCTGTTTCGGCTTAATGTTCTTGTCAGGAGCCCAAAATGGAACAGAACGTTACTACAATTCTTGCTGTGAGCCTCGTCGTCATATTTGTTGTATACAGCCAACTAAAAAAAAGTGGAAACAAGAAAAAGATTTTTGCTGCGATAGCATCTGGCGCAGTAATTCTTGATGTGCGCACAGCTTCCGAATATTCGGGCGGCCACATCGAAGGTGCGCTCAATATTCCGGTGGATGTTCTTGCAAAAAAAACAGCCAAAATCGGTGGAAAGCAAACCATAGTGGTGGTGTATTGCGCTTCCGGAAGCAGGAGTTCGGCAGCTACCAGAATCTTGCGTACCGCGGGTTATACCTCTGTTTTGAATGCGGGCGGTATTGCTAATTTACTCTGATCGTATATAATTGGTTTCCATATCGATTATCAAGAGGTATAGCATGGCCAATTCCGACGTTTTCTGGATCGATTTACGCACGACTCCCACAATGAACATTCTTGCAAAACTTGAAAAACTGGTGCGAACCGCCGGGTTTACCAAGCTGAATCTTGATAGCAAGTTTACCGCACTTAAAATACATGTCGGGGAACCGGGCAACATGTCCTTTATCAGGCCCCCTTATGTCGCAGTTATTACCCGGCTGGTCCGGGAACTCGGCGGCATTCCCTTCCTCACCGACGCCAATACCCTCTATTCGGGTAAACGGCACAACGCCTGCGAACATCTGCGCGCCGGGTACGAAAACGGGTTTTCCCGGGATGCGACCGGCTGCGACCTCATCATCGCCGACGGCCTTAAGGGAAATGATTTTATCGAAATGCCAGTAACCGACGGTGAACACTGCACAGGTGCCCGTATCGGCAGCGCGGTAGCCGAAGCAGATGCCGTTATTTCGCTCACTCATTTTAAGGGTCACGAGCTGACCGGATTTGGCGGTGCGCTAAAAAACCTCGGCATGGGCTGCGCTAGTCGGTCGGGAAAAAAATTTCTGCATGAAGTTTCTCATCCGGTCATCGTACGGTCGAACTGCACTGGCTGCGGTGTCTGCGTAACCAACTGCAATGAGCATGCGATCATTCTGGATGGAGAACATAAGGCAGTCATCGATCATGACCTTTGTGTTGGGTGCTGCCAATGCGTGGCTGTCTGCCAGTTTGGCGCCGCGCGCGCAATGGAAGGATCGGCAAGCAAGGTCTGCAGCGAACGAATCGCCGAATACACCAAAGCCATCCTCGACGGGAAACCTTCATTCCATATCAGCTTTGTCATGAATGTTTCCCCCAACTGCGATTGTTGGTCCAACAACGATGCTCCGGTGGTCGCCGATATAGGTATTTTCGCGAGTGCAGATCCTGTTGCCCTCGACGAAGCCTGTGTCGCCGCCGTCAATGCCGCCCCTGCTATCAACGGGACGATTTTAACTGACCGGAAATATACCGGCTCGGGCGAAAAATTTGGACACATCCATCCTGACAGCGATTGGGCCAGCGGCCAGACACATGGCGAAAAAATTGGACTCGGTTCCCGCGCATATACATTAATCAAAGTATAGGAGAAGCAGATGACAGACGAAATCAGAGCCATAGGACAAAGAATTCGCGGCCTCCGCGAGGTGTTTAACGTTTCTATCGCGACGCTCGCCAATGAATGCGGGCTCCGCGAAACTGAACTCGCTTCCTACGAGAAGGGCGAGCTCGATATTCCCGTCGGTATCCTGCACTCGATTGCCAAGCGCTTTGGCGTCGAGCTCAATACGCTTTTGACCGGCGACGAGCCCCACCTCAAAAATTATTGCCTCACCCGATGCGATTCCGGGGTGACGGTTAATCGCCGCCTTGATTATCAGTATAAAAGTCTTGCGTACACCTTCGCCGAGCGAAAGGCCGAACCTTTTCTGGTGACGGTCGAGCCTAAAGATGATGCAACACCGATCCATCAGAATACACACACCGGTCAGGAGTTCGACTATATCTTGTCGGGTTCGCTTTTACTTCGTCTCGATGGAACCGATTTTGTACTGAACGAGGGTGATTCTATGTTCTACAACTCGAATATTCCTCATGGAATGAAAGCTCTGAACGGCAAAAGCGTACGCTTTCTGGCCTGCATATTTTAAACCGACCGGAAAGGACGTACCGTATGTTTTTATATGACTTCATCGACAAGGATTTCAATTCTTACGAAGACCTCAAGGAACGTTTTTTGATCCGCATTCCCGCTAATTTCAATTTCGCCTACGATATAGTAGATCGCTACGCCCGCGAGGAACCCGCTCGCGAGGCTATGGTATGGTGCAACGACGCCGGTGAATCCCGGCGATTTAGCTTCGCAGATCTTGCCGCAGCGTCCGACCGGACGGCAAATTACCTGTCGAAATGCGGTATCGGAAAGGGCGATGCGGTTTTGCTCGTGCTTCGCCGTCGTTTCGAATTCTGGTATTTTCTTCTGGCCCTCCATAAACTCGGTGCTATCGCCGTTCCGGCCACACATCTGTTAATGGAGAAGGACATCGTCTACCGAAACAATGCTGCCGGCATCAAGATGATCGTGACGATCGACGATCCTGCCTTGCAGACACGGGTAGACGCAGCCATGAAAGAATCTCCAACAGTAAAAACGCTAGTGAGTATCGGGCCAGACCGTACCGGCTGGGACAGTTTCGCAAAGGGTTTTGCCTCTGCCTCTCCGTCGTTTATCCGCCCTTCAGGCGCCGCTGCTTCGGGCAACAAGGACATCTCCCTTCTGTATTTCACCTCCGGAACCACGGGCTATCCCAAGATGGTTCAGCATGATTACACGTATCCGCTTGGGCACATCATTACCGCCAAATACTGGCAGAATGTGAAAGATGGTGGCCTACACCTAACTGTCGCTGATACCGGTTGGGCGAAGGCCATGTGGGGAAAGATTTACGGACAGTGGATTGCCGGGTGCGCCGTGTTCACCTACGATATGGACGCGTTCGTTGCCGAGAAGCTTCTCGCCAAGATGGCCGAGTTCAAGGTTACCTCATTTTGTGCCCCGCCGACTATGTACCGCTATATAATAAAGGAAGACCTTTCTAAATTCGACCTTTCGAACCTGTCCTGGTGCAGCATCGCAGGCGAGCCCCTTAACCCCGAGGTGTACAACCGCTTCCTCGAATTGACCGGGCTGAAACTCTACGAAGGGTACGGCCAGACCGAACTGACGATGACCATAGGCACCTTTCCCTGAATGGAACCGAAGCCAGGCTCCATGGGAAAGCCTTCTCCCGGCTACGATATCGACATTGTTCGGCCCGACGGGATTTCGTGCGAGGCAGGAGAGGTTGGCGAAATCGTACTCCGGCTTGAAAAGGGAAAACCCTTCGGCATGTTTGCCGGCTACTACCGGGACGAAGCGTTGACCGCGCAGGCCTTCGACGGCGGCATCTACCACACCGGCGACACGGCCTGGAAGGATGAGGACGGCTACTTCTGGTTCGTCGGGCGTAACGATGACATGATCAAAAGTTCGGGCTACCGTATCGGTCCCTTCGAGGTCGAGAGTGCCCTTTTGACCCATCCGGCAGTCCTTGAGTGTGCTATTACTGCTGTGCCCGATGCGGATCGCGGACAAGTGGTCAAGGCGACCATCGTTCTTTCCCGCACCTTTTCTGCAAGTCCCGACCTTGCCCGCGAATTGCAGGATCATGTAAAGAAAACAACAGCACCGTACAAGTATCCGCGTATCGTCGAATTTGTAACGGAGTTGCCCAAGACCATTAGCGGCAAAATTCGTCGCGTCGAAATCCGCGATGGAGACAAGGCCTGAAGCAAATTTCAGGAAATCAGAAAGCGGGGGCCGAAAAGGTGCCCGCTTTTTTTATGTCTGGTACGTTGTTGAATCGTCATCGAACCAGTTTTCAACTGCAAGATGCCGTATCTGTTTAAAATCCTTCAAAATGCGGGTAACCAGTATCAGGTTGTTCGCGAGCGCGATGGCCGCAATCTGGCCATCTGCGAATGGAAGTATGCGGGAGCCGCTTTTCCCTTGTTCCAGATCGATGCGAATATTCGCATGCATCCAGGCGGCGTGTTCGTCATAGGGAATGACCGGTAAAAATGGGGCAATTACCTCCTGCAGATAAATGAGTAACCTTTTTTTCCGCTTTCCTTCGGGAAGACGGTCCACTCCGTATCGAAGTTCATGCCAGACTAAGGAAGGAATAGCGCACAAACCGTCATATTTTTCGAGTTTTGCAAGAATAGTTTCATTCGGAAGAGGCTTAACCGGTTCCGAAATGATGCAAGTATCGAGGAGATACACCGTTTTCACCGTTCGACCATCCTGCCGGCACCGGTTTCCCGGATTCCCTCGAAGGGATCGTTATACACTGCCCCGGTTTCCGCGGCTTCGGCTGAAAGTTCGTCCAGCCATTCGGTTCTATAGCGCTTACAGGCCGTCGAATACGTTTGGGCTGCTTTTTCGAGCTCGCGGAACCGGTCGAAGCCAACCAATATCGCTACTGGTTTTCCATGACGTGTAAGTTCGATCGGTTCGCCAGTTTCGACTTGCCTGACGATGTCGGTAAGCTTATTTTTTGCTTCATACAAGGCGACACAACTCATGATTACCTCCTTCCTGTATCAGTTTCGGGTTACTTATGAGCCTCTTGCCAAAGTCGGTTGCTTTTGCAAGAGGCTCTTGGAGAATTCCAACAAGTCTTTGTAAAGCAACAACTTGTTAGAATTCGCCACCTACATTATTGGTTGATCTTTCAAAACTTTCTCAGTTTTGAAAGATCCTCTTATAGTGTATAATTTATATAGCCATAAATAAACTAATATAGCTAGAAAGAAGGTAAATAATCGTTTTTTCGTCAACTTTACATTTTCTGTATAAGTGTTATAATCAGCAAATATGATTACGCTTGTTGCCCCCTGTGCGATTGGAGCCGAAAAGGTCCTGACCAATGAATTGAAACAGCTCGGTTTCGTTACCCTGGGGAATGCACAAGGCCGCGCGCCTGTCGGAAGGGTGGTTTTTGCTCCGCCTGTAGCAGCACCAGGTTCCTCTGCAATGCCAGCCGCTGCCGCAATGCCGTCCGCTGCCGCAATGCCGTCCGCTGCCGCAATGCCGTCCGCTGCCGCAATGCCGTCCGCTGCCGCAATGCCGTCCGCTGCCGCAATGCCGGCAGCGCTTGCCGGTGATCAGCTTTCAATAACACGGGACGATCTTGCTGCCATGTACCGCGCAAATCTTTGCGTTCGCACGGCTGACCGTGTATATCTGCGTGTTGCCTGTTTTCCCTGTACCGATTTCGATGCTCTTTTCGAAGGAGTCAAGGCAGTCCGCTGGCACGAGTTCTTTAAAAAGGACGTCCGAGTTGTTGTGGACAAGGTACGCACCCATGCTAGCAAGCTGTCTTCGGAACATTCCATTCAGTCTATAACTCATAAGGCTATTTATGAATGTCTTGGCCGGGCCTGGCACATGAGCATTCTTCCCGAAACAGGCACGGAAGTTACGGTACGGGTTTATATTGAAGCGAATGAAGCCAGTATCCTCCTTGACCTTTCGGGAATGCCGTTGCACCGGCGCGGGTATCGCACTGCCGGAGGTGAAGCGCCGATCCGCGAAACCCTCGCGGCTGTTCTTCTCCAGATGATGAGCTGGCGGCGAAAAACACCGCTTCATGACGCCTTTTGCGGTTCGGGAACCATTCCGATCGAAGCCATCCTTTACGCCCACAATATTGCACCCGGCTTTAACCGCACCTTTGCCCTCGAGGATCTTGCTCTGTTTACCGGCACCGACGCCCGTGCAGTCATTAATGAAGAGCGCAAAAAGGCTGCCCTTGCTATCCGCACTGATTGTCTGGTACGGGTTACCGGCAGCGATATCGACGAAAACATCCTGATCTCTGCACGAGGAAACGCCGAGCGTGCCTGCGCTGTTGCGGGCAAAGCCCTCCAGTCCGTAGGCTCCAGCGAGCGTATTCCGCGCCCGGACTTTGTGCAGGCCTCCTTTGAGGACATCGCCGCTCCCTATGATACGGGGCTCCTGCTTTCCAACCCGCCATACGGCGAGCGACTCGGTGATAACGATTCGGCGGCAGCTCTCTATCGTTCGATGCAGATGCTCAAGACCAATTTTACCGGCTGGGATCTTGGTTTTATAACCAGCCATACTGGTTTTGAGCAAGCATTCGGACTTCGAGCTACTAAAAAAAAGTCGCTTAAAAGCGGAAATCTTGATACCTGCTTCTATATGTTTGAGAAGGAGACGCGATAAATGGCCATTGTCGTCGAGCATGAAAAACGCCGGTTCGAAATTCTCGAGAAAGCTCTCGATATCTTTACCGAAGAGGGTTACGAGGACGCTACTTTCCAGAAAATCGCCGACCGCTGCGGAATCACCCGCACGACTTTATACTTATACTTCAAGAACAAGCGTGAAATATTCGTATGGAGCATCAAACAACTGACCGACAGCGTCGAGGTGAGCCTTCGCGAGATGATTACCCGGGAAAACGTTGCGTTTCCCGAATGCCTCGAGACCGTCATGCATACGATAGTTGACCGCTGCACCGAAAATCGCCGCTTGTTCAATGTCGTGCTGACCTATCTGCTCCAGGCGCAGAAAACGGGAAAAGACCCCGATTCCCGCGTCAAGCGTCGCACCATCCGCCTCCGCCATCTCCTTTCTCAGATCATCATTGCCGGGAAAAACGCGGGACAATTCAGGAATATCAATGTTAAAGACGCGAACGAAATGTTTTACGGCCTGATTGAATCCACTATTTTCCGTATTGCGATACTTGGGCGAGAAGAATCGGAGGCAAGCAAGGCGGCTATCTCGCTTGCTATCCAGGGCATATCCATTTCGACATAACTATTGACTTTTGTCATTAAACAAGGTAAAAATACAGGTGAGTCATTAATAATGACGTCTTGACGTAATTTGTCAAACTGGAGGACACCACAGTGCCTGTATTTATATTTCCCGGTCAGGGAGCCCAATTTTCCGGTATGGGAATCGATTTGTACGATGCCGACGATGGTTCGACCGGAGTTCGCGCCCTTTTCGACCTTGCAAGCGGCATTACCGGCAGCGACATCCGCAACCTGCTGAACGCCGATGCCGAAACCTTAAAACAGACCGATGTCAGCCAGGTAGCCATCACCGTGGCCTCCCTCGCTGCAGTCCGTGCCCTCAGGGCCCGTGGTATCCAGCCGTCTGCCTGTGCCGGTTTCAGTCTCGGTGAATACCCATCCCTCGCAATAGCGGGAGTCATTACAGAAGCCGACGCTATTCGCCTTACCCTTGAACGTGGCAAAATCATGCAGGAAGTGTGCAGTAAAATCTTCGGGGCCGGAATGGCCGCAGTACTCGGACTTTCACCGGAACAGGTTGAATCGGTCATCGCCTCCCTCGCTCTTGAGGGCCTGTATGGTGCCAACTTCAACAGCCCGCTCCAAACCGTTGTGTCGGGAACCGCCGATGCCCTCGATCGCTGCGAAGAAGCGTTCAAGGCCGCAGGTGCTCGCCGCATTGTCAGACTCAAAGTTGCCGGCCCCTTTCATTCGCCGCTTATGGCTGCTGCGGCCGAAAAATTTGCCGCTGCCCTTGCTGGTTTCACTTTCGCAGATCCCTCGATTCCCCTTTTTTCAAATGTAACCGGTACGCGCGTTTCAAGCGGCGAAGAAGCCCGCTCCTGTGCGATCAGTCATATATCAAATCCGGTTCGTTGGACTGAAGAAGAGACATCGATCGCCGCATTTATTGCTTCGAACGGAGATCCGGCCGAACCTGCATTGGTGGAGGTCGGACCTGGCAAGGTGTTAAGTGGACTCTGGAGCGACTCCAAACTGGCCGGTACCTGCAAACCGTATGCCGATGTATTAAACTGAAACAAGGGAGAACTATATGTTGTTGAAAGGAAAAACAGCTCTCGTAACGGGCTCGAGCCGCGGGATTGGAAAAGAAATCGCCCGCAGATTTATAGAAGAAGGTGCAACGGTTTGGGGCCTTTCTACCAAACCCTCCGAAGGCGCAAAAGAACTGGCTGCCTATGCCGCTGAAAAGGGAACCGTCTTCCACGAACTAATCGCTGATATCAGCAATCCCGAATCCGTCCAACCGGTCATAACGGAAGCGGTCAAGGCATCGGGCGGCTTTTCAGTTCTCGTGAACAATGCGGGAATCACCAAAGACGGACTATCCTTCCGCATGAAGCTTGAAGATTGGGAAGCGGTGCTCCGCATAAACTTGACGGGAACGTTTCTCGTCACCCAGATTGTGTCCTCCGATATGATCCGCAAACGTACCGGTTCGATTATAAACCTTTCAAGCATCGTGGGCCTACACGGTCAGGGTGGACAGGTCAATTACGCGGCAACCAAAGCAGGACTCATCGGCTATACTAAAAGCCTTGCGAAAGAAACTGCCGGTCGCGGCGTGCGTGTGAACGCGATAGCACCGGGATTCATCCTAACCGAGATGACCGATGTCATTCCGGAAGAAGCAAAGAAAAATTGGCTCGAAACGATACCGATGAAGCGAGCTGGTACGGTTACCGAGATTGCGAACACTGCGGTGTTCCTGGCCTCGGATTTGTCAGAATACATCACCGCACAGGTGATCGGTGTAGATGGAGGAATGGGAGCATGATGCGACGCGTAGTAATAACAGGGCTTGGGGCCGTAACCCCGTGCGGCAATACCGTAGATGAAACATGGGCATCGATCCGTGCCGGAAAAAGCGGACTTGCCAACATCACTCTTTTTGACACGACAAATTTTTCGGTGAAGATCGCAGCGGAAGTCAAAAACTTCGAAACAGCGCCCTGGATAGACCGCAAGGAAGCACGCAAGATGGCACGCTTCGCACAGTTTGCTTCCGTAGCCTCAGCGCAGGCAATAGCTGACGCAGGGTATACCAAAGAAACGATCTCGAAGGAAAAAGCGGGCATCATGCTCGGTAACGGCATCGGCGGTTTCGAAGTAATCGAATCTGCCATGAAAAAATATTTTGAATCGGGGAACGAACGCATTCCTCCGCTTTCCATTCCGATGCTTATCTCCAATGAGGGTGCCGGAAACGTCAGCATGATTTTCGGGATCAACGGTCCGGCATGGACGCTTGCAACCGCTTGCGCTTCGAGCACCGATTCCCTCGGCATGGCTCTCGACCTTGTGCGCTCGGGACGACTCGACGTATGCGTCTCGGGGGGTACCGAGGCCTCGATCACCGGTTTCGGTATTGGTGCTTTCAATGTACTGCAGACGCTCGCGACTTCCTACAACGATGATCCGACAAAAGCGAGCCGCCCTTTCGATACAGCGCGCGAAGGATTCATCATGGGTGAAGGCGCCGGTATTTTGATTCTTGAAGAAATGGAACATGCGCTCGCTCGCGGTGCGAAAATATACGCTGAACTCGCAGGCTACGGAGCCTCGAGCGATGCATACCACATCACCAGCCCCAATCCCGACGGATCGGGCGGGGCCCTCGCCATCACCCGTGCTCTCGAGGACGCAGGCGTGAAGCCCGAGCAGGTCCAATACTATAACGCGCACGGAACATCGACCCCGGTAAATGATCCGGCCGAAACTCTGATGATCAAGAAAGCCTTCGGAGACCACGCGTACAAGATGAAGGTTTCGAGCACCAAGAGCATGACCGGACACTGCGTCGGTGCGGCTGGCGCTGTTGAAGCAATTCTCTGTGTCAAAGCGATCACCGACGGCTTCTATCCGCCAACCATCAACCTCGACAATCCTGACCTCGAGCACGGTTGCGATCTCGACTACGTACCGAACGTCGGAGTCAAGGGTGACATCGACTGTGTCGCTTCAGGCTCGCTCGGTTTTGGTGGACACAATGGTGTCGTCGTTATCAGGAAGTTTAAGAAATGAGCCACACTGAAACTAAAAAAGCAGATCTTGGCGTAAGTGCGGTACGTGCAACCGAACGCGCTAAAATTGAAAAGCTACTACCTCATCGTGATCCTTTTCTATTTATCGATACCATCGACGTGGCTGAAGAAAAACAGATTATCGCGCGCCATGTTTTTACCGAAAACGAATTTTTCTTCAAGGGACACTTTCCCGAATATCCGGTTGTGCCGGGAGTCATCATTGTCGAGACAATGGCTCAGGCCGGCGGAGCGGGACTTGTGCAAAGCGGCGTCATGTCGAATGATGTTCTTTTCTTTCTGGCCTCGGTTGACAAGGTAAAGTTTCGTCGTCAGATTCGCCCCGGTGAAGAAGTGACTCTGGTTGTCGAGAACCTTCGGGTTTCCGGCAAGATGATAAAACAGGCCGGCAGGGCTTATGTCGGCGAAGAGCTCGCGACCGAAGCCGAATGGCTGTGTCTCGTGGGAAGCAAGGGAGATCTGTAAAATAATGATTATTAAACCGATGATACGCAGCAATATCTGCATTAATGCCCATCCAGCAGGATGCGCAAAGGAAGTCGAGCATCAAATTTCGTACGTCCGTGAAAAATCCGCGACACGCAAGCTGCATACCGAAAGCCTGCATGCGGCGCTCGTGCTCGGCTGTTCGACGGGCTATGGGCTCGCAAGCCGCATCTCCGCGACCTTCGGTTATGGCGCTGCCACTGTCGGCGTTTCCTACGAGAAAGAAGGAAGCGAGACCAAGAGCGGCACACCCGGCTGGTACAACAACATGGCCTTTGACCGCGCTGCCGCCAAAGCTGGCGTCCCGTCGTTCACCATTAACGGTGATGCTTTTTCCGACGCCGTCCGAACGCAGGTCATCGAGACCGCCAAAAAAATGAACGTCAAGTTCGACCTCATCGTTTACAGCCTCGCAAGCCCGGTGCGCACCGACCCGGATACCGGTATCCTCTACCGCTCCGTACTCAAGCCCTTTGGAAAGCCCTACACCGGCAGGACCGTCGACCCCCTGAGCGGCAAGCTCAGCACCATGAGCGCCGAACCCGCGAACGATGAAGAAGCGGCACAGACGATCAAGGTCATGGGTGGCGAAGACTGGGCTCGCTGGATCAAACACCTCTCAGATGCCGGTGTCCTTGCCAAAGGATGTACGACTGTTGCTTATTCCTACATCGGGCCTTCACTGTCCCATGCAATCTACCGTGACGGAACCATCGGCGGCGCCAAAAAACATCTTGAAAAAACTGCGCGTACAATGAGCGAAGAAATGAAAAAATCTCTTGGAGGCCAGGCTTTCGTCTCGATCAATAAAGGTCTTGTCACCCGCTCGAGTGCCGTCATTCCGGTAATCCCGCTGTACCTGTCTGTCCTTTTCAAGGTCATGAAAGAGAAGGGCACACACGAAGGATGCATCGAACAAATCGAGCGACTTTTTGCCGAACGACTCTATACCGGTGCTCCTGTTCCCGTGGATGCTGACAGCCTCATTCGCATTGACGACTGGGAGATGGACAGCGCGATTCAGAAAGAAGTAGATGCCCGTCTTGCACGCGTGACCGAAGAAAACCTCGGTGTACTCGGCGACCTTGATGGCTACAAACATGACTTCCTCGCAGCTAACGGCTTCGACATAGAGGGCGTAGACTACGACGCTGATGTCGCTCGCCTTGATACCCTTTAAGCCATGAATAACACAGGAGACACCTCAATGGATGAAAAGACACTTTTGGCACTCTTCGACCGGTTCGAAAAATCAAGTGCCGTAGAACTCAAGTTTTCCGGCAACGGCAATACCTTGGAACTACGCCGCAAAGAAGCCTTTATTGGCTCCTCCCCCACATCCTTCCCGCCCGTTTTGCACGCCGATCCCCTTCGTGGAGTTGCAACTTCTGTCGCAACCTCGGCACACCTAGCATCCCCCGCGCCGCATGTTCCGGTCACCGGAGCCGCAGCAGGAAACGAATACATCAAGAGCCCGATCGT
The DNA here is from genome assembly GCA_038248875.1 of Treponematales bacterium. Lineage (GTDB taxonomy): Bacteria > Spirochaetota > Spirochaetia > Treponematales > Treponemataceae > Teretinema. The sequence continues at coordinate 19,964 of JBBRWY010000001.1, read as the reverse complement.
TGGAACCTTCTATCGCTCCGCTTCCCCCGACACTCCTCCTTTCGCCGAAATCGGCAAGAAGGTGTTGAAGGGTCAGAAAATCTGCATCATCGAAGCAATGAAAATGATGAATGCACTCGAAGCCGAATTCGACTGCGAAATTGTGAAGCTCCTTGTCAACAACGGCGACATGGTAGAGTTTGACCAGAACCTATTTGAAGTGCGGGCTCTATGATCAAGCGCCTCATGATAGCGAACCGCGGCGAGATCGCTGTTCGCATCATCCGTACCTGTCGCGAGCTTGGCATCGAGACGATCGCCGTTTATTCTACGGCTGATCGTGATGCCCTGCACGTACGGCTTGCGGATGTTTCGGTCTGCATTGGACCAGCGAAATCAGCACAGAGCTACCTCTCTGTTTCCGCTCTTATCACCACCGCCGTCCGCACCGGATGTGAGGCAGTTCATCCTGGCGTTGGCTTTCTTTCCGAGAACGCCGACTTCGCCCGTGAGGTTAAGAAAGCTGGACTCATCTGGATCGGACCTGATGCAGAGGTAATCGATCTCCTTGGCGACAAGGTGACTGCTCGCGATACTGCACTCAAATACGGTTTACCGATCACTCCCGGATCTCCCGGGCCGATAGCCACGAAAGACGAAGCCATTCCGATTGCACGAAAGTGCGGATACCCGGTTATCATCAAGGCAGCCTCGGGCGGTGGCGGTAAGGGTATGCGCATCGTATGGAAGGATGAGGAGCTCGAAGAAAATCTTCGCATCGCCTCGCGCGAAGCCGAAGCAAACTTTGCTGACGGCACGGTGTTTATCGAGAAATATCTTCAGAATCCGCGTCATGTCGAACTACAGGTGATCGCTGACGGAAAGGGCGGTGTTGCCATCATGGGCGAACGCGACTGTTCAGTCCAGAAAAATCATCAAAAGCTCATTGAAGAAAGCCCGTCTCCTGGAGTGACTCCAGAAATGCGGAAACGTATGAGTGACGGCGCCCGAAATCTTTTTTCGAGCCTTAAATACTGTGGCGCCGGAACCATCGAGTTTCTCGTCGTCGGCGGAGAATTCTTTTTCATGGAAGTCAACGCGCGCATCCAGGTCGAGCATCCGGTAAGCGAATTCGTTACCGGCACCGATCTTATCCGTGAACAGATTCTCGTTTGTTGCGGCGAGCCGATGACCATTGATCCTGATCACGTGGAGATTCGCGGCTGGTCGATCGAAGCGCGTATAAACGCCCTCGCTCCCGGCAAGGTAACGAAGCTCGAAGTACCCGGTGGCCCCGGCGTACGCTTCGACAGCTTCCTCTATACTGGAGCATCCGTTTCTCCCCATTACGATTCGATGGTTGGAAAACTCATTGTATACGATTCTGATCGTCCTCGCGCACTTGCACGACTTCTTCGCGCCCTAGACGAACTCAAGATCGAAGGTGTGCCAGTCAACATCGAAACCCAAAAGAAAATTCTTTCCAACGCCCTGTTCCGTTCCGGAAATTTCGGAACCGGAATTTATGCCGAACTGGAGGCAAGCCTATGAGTGAAACTGTCGTATGCCCCGCATGTAAAATAGAGCTCGATAAAAAGCTCGTTGCGGAAAACTTGATGGTCTGTACGTTCTGTAATTATCATTTCAGGATGGAACCGAAAGATCGTATTGCCTATCTCGCCGATCCCGACACATTTGTCGAATTCTGCAAAAACATGACCAGCCTCAATCCTATCGACATGGAAGGCTACGAGGAAAAACTCTCGGAAGCAACCCGAAAGTCCAGCATGTCGGACGCGGTCATCACCGGAACCTGCACCATCGAAAATTTACCGGTAGTTCTTGCGCTCATGTCGTTCAGTTTCATGGGTGGTTCAATGGGTTCCGTAGTAGGAGAGAAAATTTCCCGTGCGATGCTCAAGGGTGCCGAAAAAAAAGTACCGGTGATTATCTATGCGACCTCGGGCGGCGCCCGAATGCAGGAGGGAATTTTCTCTCTTATGCAAATGGCCAAAACTGCAAGTGCAGCTGCCGAGCTTGACCGGAATGGCATTCCGCTCTTCCTCGTTCTCTGCGATCCGACAACAGGAGGCGTGACGGCAAGCTTTGCAATGCTTGGCGACATAACGATTGCCGAACCGGGTGCGCTCATCGGTTTTGCAGGCCCGCGTGTCATCGAGGGAACTATCAAACAGACTTTGCCGGATAATTTTCAACGTGCAGAATTCCAGATGGAAAAGGGTTTTGTGGATCTCATTACACACCGCAAGGACCAGCGCGCTCTTTTTGTGAAGCTTTTAAAAGCGCATCTCGGGGCGGGTAATTCTGCATTCAATGGAGGCGGAAAATGAGCGCACAAAAAACCGTAAGCAGCAAGATCGACGAGCTGAATAAGCTTGCTTCTGAAGCTGGCATTGATATCTCGGAAGAACTGAAAAAAATAAGCGAAAAAATCGAAGTAAACTCCAAATCGGCCAAAGCCTGGCAGCGAGTGGAGCTCGCCCGGAATCCCGACCGACCCCGCACCCTCGATATCATCAATAATATTTGCGACGATTTTATCGAACTCCATGGTGATCGGCATTTCGGTGACGACCTCGCTCTCATCGGCGGGATCGGTTTTATCAATGGAATTCCAGTTACCATCATCGGTAACCAGAAGGGGCGTAATCTCAAGGAAACCATGTCCCGCAATGGCGGCATGGCAAACCCCGAGGGCTACCGGAAAGCGCTCCGCCTCGCGAAACAGGCGGAGAAATTCCACCGTCCCATTATCACCTTCATCGACACGCAAGGCGCTTTCCCGGGGCTCGGCGCCGAAGAACGCGGTATTGGCGAAGCAATCGCCATGAACCTCCGCGAGTTCAGTCAGCTTAAGACACCGGTCATCTGCATCATCATAGGCGAGGGTGGCTCCGGTGGAGCTCTTGGAATCGGCGTCGGCGACAAGGTCTATATGCTCGAAAACGCTGTCTACTCGGTAATCTCGCCGGAAGGCTACGCGTCGATTCTGCTTCGCGATTCTTCACAGGCAAAACATGCTGCCGGCATGATGAAAATCACCGCCGAGGACGTGCTCGAGATGAAGATCTGCAACGGTATCATCCGGGAACCGAAAGGTGGCGCGCACCTCGACCAGGCAGAATCAAGCCGTCTGATCAAGGAAGTGATCATTCGCGACCTCGAGGATCTGATGCCACGCAACCCTGCGGTGCTCGTTCGCTACCGCAATCAGAAAATCCGGAAGTTCGGACATTTTACCGAAGAAAGCGGTACCTGAACTGAACATACGCCTCCTGTTACACAATCGCAGGAGGCTCCTTTGTTTCTTGACTAACTCTTTTAAATTTGCATACCTTCAACTTCGACTCTTATACTAAGGACGTGGATATTTTTTATATGTGAGCCTCTTGGAGAATTCCAGCAAGTCTTTGTAAAGCAACAACTTGTTAGAATTCTCCACCTACATTATTGGTTGATCTTGCAAAACTTTCTAAGTTTTGCAAAATCCTCACGTATGAAAAGTAAGGAGCCCCTAAGGAAGTCATATTCACCTGGATTCAAAAAAACATCTGGTATCTGCTTTTTGCCGATTTTTTTCTCGTAGTGTATTTGACCCTCGTTGCCCGTTGGCTGGTTTTAACCTAATTCTCATACAAGCCTTACGAATATGTAACAATTGCCGGTTAACTTATTAATCATGAATACCTTTTCGGTTACCGGCATGGACTTCTGGTACGGAAGCCATCATGCACTCGAGAAAATAGATATGGAAATCAAGGCGAACGCGATTACCGCTTTCATCGGTCCCTCCGGCTGCGGTAAGTCTACTTTCCTGCGGGCGCTTAACCGGATGAACGACACCATCGACGGTGCGAAGGTCGAAGGAACTCTCCTTTATAAAGGATTCGACATCTACCGTGATTACGACGCACTCGAGTTGCGAAGCCAGGTGGGTATGGTCTTCCAGAAACCAAATCCATTTCCGATGAGTATCTATGACAATATCGCGTATGGCCCGCGCCTCCACAACCCGCACATATCCCGGAGCGTTCTTGACTCCATCGTGGAACAAAGCCTCATTGACGCTGTTCTCTGGGACGAGGTGAAAGACCGGCTCGGTAAAAGTGCAATGGGCCTGTCAGGCGGACAGCAGCAGCGGCTATGCATTGCCCGTTCCCTCGCGGTGCAACCCGAGGTAATTCTTATGGATGAGCCAACCTCCGCACTCGACCCCATCTCCACTGCGCATATCGAGGAACTGTGCTATACCTTGAAGGCGAAGTATACTCTTATTATCGTGACGCATAACATGCAGCAAGCATCCCGCATTTCGGATTACACCGCTTTTTTCATGATTAACGAGGAACGCTGTGGTTATCTGGTGGAGTTCGGTGAAACCCGCCAGGTCTTCTATAACCCGAAAGAAAAGAAAACCGAGGCGTATATCTCGGGCCGTTTCGGCTGAGAGAAAAGGAGAATCACAGATGAGCATGCGTACCCAATTCGACGAAAAACTATCGGCATATTATCAGAACATTATGTATATGGGCACCTTCACGGAACAGTTTTTGCTCGATGTTACCGACGCCTTCGTCGCGAGCGAAGGCGAGCGTGCACGAACTCTCATCGAGACCGATCGTAAGGTCGACGAAATGCAGGTACAGCTCGAGCAGGAAAGTATTATGCTCCTTCTGCTACAAGCCCCCGTCGCACATGACCTCCGCAAGATAGTTACCTCGATAAAGATAGTAGCAAACATCGAGCGAATCGGCGACTATGCGGTACACCTTGCCAAGCTTACCGCGAAGGGTGACCCGACTCTGTATCCCAAGTTCATCCCGCGCATCGCCGGAATGGCACGCAACGGTGCACTCATGATTCGTGATTCCCTTACCGCATACATCAAAGATGACGAAAAACTGGCAATGGTGACAGCCGCTCGTGATGCCGAAATAGATGCGCTCAAGAAAGAAATAATCAGCGAGCTCATCATGCTTCAGCCGAAAAATGAAGTCGAGATGAAGCAGATTTATCGATATCTGTCGATATGCAAGGACCTGGAACGGCTCGGCGACCATATCACAACAATTTGCGAATGGGTTATTTTTACAATTAGTGGCGAAATAGTAGATTTGAACCGGACGGCGAAAATAGCGGACTAGCGTGAGGATTCGGCTTCGGCTGCTTCACTTTCGCGGGTTCGCACAATGTAGCGTTCCTGAATGGGCTTCGATGTGCGAATGATGCACGGATGTCCGTGGCAGACCCAGCTCCGCACTGCACCGGTCTCGAAGTCCAGAAGCGTATAGTCGGTATCTTCTATCGAGCAGAGGTCGGGGCCGATATATTCGAGCGGAATGCCTGAAACAATTTTGTTCATCGAAATAAATTCAAAATCTGTTTCCGTTCCTTCAATTTTCTTACCTATTGTTCCTGCAAGCATATAGGGAGACTTTGTTTCGCCTCTCGTCGTTTTGTTCGCATCATCCTTCGAAAAATAAAAACCGGTCCCGAATGCCCGGTGCGCCGCATTGTATAATTCGTCAACGAAGGGTTCTGCTTCTGCGGCCGAAATTTTCCCCTCAATCGCGTCTATGCGCTTACGGTACGCGCGGGTGACGAGTGCCGTGTAGTAGAGGCTTTTCATGCGGCCCTCGATCTTGAGTGAATCCACGCCCGCTCTTTTCATCGCGTCCAAGTGGTCAATCATGCAGAGATCCTTCGACGAGAATAGGGCGGTAAATCCGTCTCCTTCGACTACCGGAAAATATTGTCCCGGTCGTTCCTTCTCTTCGACGAGCCTATAATCCCAGCGGCATGAATGGCTACAGTGCCCCGAGTTCGCACTTCGGCCGGTAAGGTAGGCACTGATAAGACAGCGACCTGAATAGGCAATGCACATCGCCCCGTGCGCGAAGCATTCTATCTCCATTTCAGGAACAACTTGCTTTATCTCTGCGATATCTGCAAGCGAGGCTTCCCTTCCAAGGACGACCCGCTTGAAGCCGAGATCCCGGTACATTCGGACCGCTTCGTAATTGATGCAATTCGCCTGGGTGCTCAGATGGAGCGGAACGGACGGAAACTCTTTTTTCAGGACATTGATCATGCCGATATCCTGGATGATGAATGCGTCGATCGGATATTTACGGAAGTACTCTGCTTCGGCCATGAAGTGGCGAATATCTTCGTTGTGGAAGGTGATGTTGAGCGCGCAGAACAGTTTTTTCGGCTTCCCCGCATCCGCCCAGGATTGTTTCAGTTTTGCAATATCCTCGTATTCCGTGTCGTAGAAATTATCCGCCTTGATCCGGAGTGAAAATTTCTTGAGTCCGATATAGGCTGCGTCAGCTCCGTATTCCCAGGCATAGGTCAGTTTTTCGATGTTTCCCGCAGGAGAGACGAGTTCCATCAGTGCAACTCCGCACCGCGCGTACCCGCACCGCGCGTACCCGCGTCGCGCGGGTACGAACGAATCCACCGGCCTATTTCCTTAACGGCCAAGTGTGCCTGCGGCGTGAGTGCGTCGATCGCCTGAAAAAGATGCCACATGCCTTGGCGGATATCAAGTGTTACCTCGACGCCCTCGGCGGTTGCCTTTTCGGCAAGTTGGCGTGCATCATCGAGAAGGATCTCCTCGGAACCACATTGTATGTACATTGGTGGAAAGGAATCATAGCTGGCCAGAACGGGAGAAACCCGCGGATTCAAAAAATTACTCTGGTAGGTGTACTGGAGAGCAAGGGCACAGAGCGCTTCGCGTGAAAGTATTGGATCGCTCGTTTTTCGTGCAGTGCATGAAGGGCTGTCACACGCCAAGTTCACCCAGGGCGACAGCAAAATGACGGCAGAAGGAAGGGGTATCCGTTCGGCAACAAGATGCTGCATGAGCGAAAGCGAGAGGTTCGCTCCCGATCCGTCGCCGGCAAAGAGAATGTCCGAGGGCTTGATTCCCTGATGCAACAGCCAGGCATACGATTTGTACAGATCTTCCACCGCGGTTGGAAAGGGGTATTCAGGCGCCAGCCGGTATTCGGGCAGCAGAAGGCGGCTTGCGGATTCATGAGCAAGGGAGGCGCACAGGTTCCGCGAGGCAAAGGGGGAGCCGGCAATGAAGCCGCCCCCATGGGCATACAGAATAGTCCGTTTTCCGATCGCGAGTTCAGGCACCAGCATGTCGGCGACGATTGTCCCTATTTCGGTTTCTTTCCGATCGATATTGTTCGGAAGAAAATTCATTCCGAGGAGAGCATCGTAATTAGAACGATATGTTTTTACGGGGACACGCGGACTATACGCGGCCTTTTTAAAGAACTTCCCGGCTTGCCGGAGCGAAACGGTATCGGTGGTTGACATAACGTAACGAAGTATACCACTAATCAGGCGAAACGAATATCCATGATGGTAATATCATCCGGCAGCATCGCTTCGGTAATCCACGTGTCTATCGTTTTTGTATACATATCGCGCGTTTCCCCTTCGCTTTTACCCTGAGTGGACGTGAACAGTTCTCGGGTTCGTTCATCGTCAAAGCGAACCCCGTCGGGCGTCACCATGTCGGTAATACCATCAGTATAGAGGACTATGCGTAAGCCTTTGGTAATCGGTAAGCGGTATCCGGTGTTCTCCTCAGCCTCGATGATGCCCATGCCGAGAGGCGGCATGTTGGGGTTCATCGTTTTTCCGACTATTTTCTTGTTTTCGCCGGGCATGAAAAGGTAGATCGGGGTATGACCGCAATTTTGGATAAGCACGGTTTTTTCATTCAGGTCCACATAGCAAAGAGCGGCAGTTATAAACATGTCACTCGGGGTGAGGTTTTCGACGTATTTGTCCATGAGAATGGTCGTCGCTTCACCGAATCGATCGCCCAAATCGAAATATTTCAGGCTGGTAAAGAAAGATCCGATGGCCATTGTCGATAGCGAGGCCGCCACGTTCTTTCCTGACACGTCAAAGCATGCAATGATGTGGCGATTGCCGTCTTCGAAACAAAAATCTTTGTAAAAGTCACCACCGACTTCGTTGGCCATACGGTTCCAGGTAAGCATGCTGTAACGCGGGTCTTTTTTCGTGTCATTCTGTTCCAGCAGATGTTGCTGAACCAAGCGGGCCTTTGCCATGTCGTGACTGCGTAGTTCGGTTACCCGGGTGAGCATTTCGCGTAAGCCGACGATACCGAAAAAGCTTTTACGATAAAATACGGCGAAAAAGCGGGCTCCTTTTTCATTATTGAGTTCGGTAACCTTAACGATATTTTTTTCGATATAATCGTCAGCACGGAGCGACAACAGCGGGGCCTGTATGTAGGCGTCGAGGTCCTTCTGCCAAAATCGGGACCAGGCCGATTCATTCATTTTTTCGATTTGGGAGCGGTCGAGAATACCTATCAAAACCCCATTTCTTTCGAGGGGAAGAGCCGTTTGGTCAGGATTGGACTTAAAAAAATCCATGACGAACTCAAGTGACGAACTGACATCTACCGGATCTACCTGTGTTGCAATGGAGCCGATCTGTCGGTACGCGAATTCTTCTTGTAGATTCGGCTTGTCCTGAAGTGAATCGATATTGATCATAACAATTAGTATGCGGTTGTTTGTAAAAACCGTCAATTAAAAATTTAGTATTCAGACAAAAAATATATTGACAGAAGAGTGGTTATGCGGGCGATATCCTGAATATCCTGCGGGGTTAAATCTGCTTGCGGGGAGATCAGAAAGAGGCGGGATTGTTCCATCATCCAGGAGAAAATGCCTAATTTTTGGTCGATACGGACCAGCACTTCTGTTTGCCGATCAGTACCGAAAATATCGGAAAAAAGCCGTTCGACAAACAGGATCATTTCGTTGAGGGCACCATCGTTTTGGTCATTCTCGAGTGCAATACGGATTTTTTCGATTACATCGGTTTTGAGCCGGCGCTTTTTCTGTTGGCGTGCATATACTTCCTGCATATTCTGCGAAAATCGCTCAATCAGTTTTTTCTGGCGAGCCTCGACGAGGTTTGTCTTGCCGCTCATGTATGGGTAAAACTCGTCGGGTTTCCCGAGGAGGTTGGCCATGGCAATGGCATACTGCTTCCGCGCCGTTTTGGTGCGAGAAGCGAGTAGATGGGGGAAAATCTCCCAGGCAGCCTCGAATACGCCGAGCCTTGCCGCAGCGGCCGAGCTTATCTGCTTCATCCGTTCCGTTTGGCTTTCCCGGAGGAACGTCATTACCTGCTGGATTGAGACTTCGTCACCAATGTCGGCGAGCGCTTCGAGACAGGCTTTCTGTAGTTCCTCGTTTGATTCCCACAAACAGCCGACAAGCGCCCCGACTACTTTGCGGTCGCCGATCTTGCCGAGTGAGCGGGCTGCCTGAATACGAATATCTGAATTGTGATCCAGAAGGTGAAGGATGAGCGCATCCACTGATTGCGGAGACGGGATTCGGCCGAGCGCGCGAGCCGCTTCTTCCTGTACCGACGAATCGGGGTCATCAAGTTTTTCGATGATGTCCCGGAGCGCCAGCTGCGCGGAGTGACCGTCGAAATTGCGGAGGATTATATTGTTCGATTCGGGGGATTGCGAGCGGCCGAGCGAATCGAGATGCTGAAAAGTGCGGATAATCTGCGGATTGGTGAGCTGGCTGATTACAAAACCGAAGGGTTTTTGCGAGCCTTCTTTAACGCGGCTGATGAGGAAAGCGCAGAAAAAGCCCATAACTATGGAAAGAAGCTGGATAAAGTGAAAATTGAGGATAGTGAAAGGTCCTACAGTTATTTTGACATTAATAAGCGCGTCGCTCAACATACCGCCGACCAGTGATCCCGGCGCCGAAACGAGGCCGACAATCGCGAGATACCAGGCAACATATGAAACCCGGTTTTTTTCTGGTGCGAGCGAAAGCATCATCTGGTTCGAACCTTCCCAGAACGCGGGAGCGAGCACACCGATAACGACTGCAATCAGAGGCAGGATGATAAAATAATTCGACGCAGTGAGAAAGAGATAGCCGGTCCAGCCGATCACGAGTAAGGAACCGGTGATAACAACCGGTTTTCGGCCCCAGCGGTCCATAATTGTGCCCCAGAACGGCGCGCATAGTACCCAGAGAAATTGGGTGAGCATGGCCATGATACCGAGCCAGGTGTTCGGCGCGCCGATATGTGCGGGATTGACGATGTATGGTGACTGGAAAGGGCCTACAAGGTTCATCGAAAAAATAGCCATGCCGATCGCAATCGCGTACCGGATAAATTCCTTGTTTTGCAGCGGCTCGAAAACAGTGGAGACATCAAGGATAGGCTTGCTTTCTGGAAGCGGTTCCGGCGTGACCAGCTGGCTGAGAATGTCGACGAGTCCCGCGAAGGCCCCTACCGAAATGATGACACCAAACACGGTAAGCGCAGATTCCTTCGGAAAAATGTCGAGAAGGATGCTCGCGATGAAAAACCACACAATGTTGACGATCTGGATGATCGACGAGCAGCGCATAAAAAACTCGCCCCGCATTGATTCCGGAAAAATGTCTGCCACCCAGCCCCACCAACAGGCGCTCGTCGCATTTGCGATACACCAGGACAGTCCCATCGCGATGATGATGACTACGATGCCCCGCTCGTTTGAGCCCACGCGAGCAACGTAAAAGGCCACGAAAGCGATAATCGCCGTCAGCGAGCGGTGAATAACATGACCGATGATGAATATGGGCTTCTGACGGCCGATCCAGCCATACAAAAAGATGCCGAGGATCTGAAACACGCCCGCCAACTGGATGATTGTCACCAAGAGACCGAGCTGACCCGCCGACGCGCCGAGATAGTTCTGGAAAAAAACGTTAAAAAGCGGCTGAATTGAACAGACGAGCTGCCAGACAACGCCGGCACCCCCCGAAAAAATGCTGATATTCATTGCCCTGACCAGCTGTGCCGGGGTTAATTGTTTTGTCATACAATTAATTCATATCACTAAACGGTTAAAAAATAAAGTACTGAAAGCAAGCAATCAAATCTCGTATGTTGACCTCGGAACTAGTCAAAGCTCTTCAATATCAGCCTTGGTGAAGCCGGTCGTGCGAACAATCGCGTCTATTGCAATACCTTCTTCCTTCATTTTTTTTGCAAGCATATTTGTTGTTTGGAGGATTCCTTGTTGCATGCCTTGTTGCATGCCTTGTTGCATGCCTTGTTGCATGCCTTGTTGCATGCCTTGTTGCATGCCTCGAGCTAGTCCTTCTTTTGTTGCTTTTTTGTCCAGGTATATGCGGCTGGATCGTTCATCAAATTTGGCACGCTGATAGCTTCTGTATGCATATAAAAATCTTTCCATTAAACTGATTTTGATTCGTATTTTATCAGCCATTTGTATTTCCCTCTCTTCGGTTAGAATTTGCCTCAAAATCTCGGGATAACGGTTTTCTGGCAAGTTTTTGAAGTAAAAGGCCCATTTTCCTAAAACTGTATTCGGTTTCTTTCCTTTAGTATACTCGATTAGTTTAGGCAATTCAATAAAGTGAATTTCTGTAAGCGGGTATGGCATCGGGGTTAACAACTTCGTCTCGTGCAGACGGTAGCAGGTATGATACTTTGACGTCCCCGTATCAAGACTGTAATCCAAAATATTAATGGCTATACAGGGTTTTAAAGTGTCGTATGCTTGTCCCGAGACCGACTGGTCATGAAGCATGCATGCAGCGTAGTGTTGTGTTCTATGAAAAAAGTTATCATTGTCATCGACTTGCATCTCGATATTGATTAAGTGACTATCCTGGCTTTTAACAATAATATCCATAACGGATTTTTTTTGACTTTTAAACATTACATGAACGTGGGTATTTATATATTCAATCGATTTGACCCGGTCTCCTTCTGGTCGGTCAAGAACCGCATTTATGAATCCGAGAAGCGCGGTTCTTCCTTCCGTTCCATGAGTAAATATTGCCTTGAATACGATATCACACTTTGGATCCAGCTCTATTGGTCGTCCGAAAATGATTGCCTGCAACATTTCAGGGATTGATTTTAATTGACCGGGGTGAAATTTATTGTCCGTATTTTCCATAAGAATCTCCTGACCATACTTTTCAGGAGAAATTGGTTTTTTGACCGGTTTCCAGTATAAAAAGGCTGGTTAAAATACTTTTCTGGATCCCGGCTTCACCACAGGCGACTTGTTTTCTTTGCACAAATCGCAGTCATTGGCATCCCAAAGGACCGCGGGTAGGCGCGCTGCGGCAAAGAGGGGCCAGGGAAATGGTTCCGCCGTGTCTGCGGGCCGCCTGTCTACGATACAGATCGAAGCGACAACGATTCCACCCATCTTTTTGATCTGTTCGGCGGTTTCGAGTGTTGATTTTCCCGTGGTAACTACGTCCTCGGCGATGATGATCCGTTCACCCGGTACAATCTCGAACCCGCGCCGGAGGGCCATCACGCCTTCGTCGTTCCGCTCGGTAAAAAAAGCGGGTTTTCCCAGCTGTCGCCCAAGCTCGTATGCAACGACGATGCCGCCCATTGCCGGTCCGATGATTGCGTCAACCTCGAATTTTCCAGCTTCTATAGCCGAGCGAATCCTCGTTGCCACAGCTTCTATGACAGCTGCTGCCTTGTCCGGATACTGCAAAAGCCGCGCGCACTGGAAATACTGGGATGAATGTTTCCCCGAAGATAGCAAAAAGTGGCCCGTAAGCATAGCTCGGCATTCGGAAAGTATCGATACGGCATCTAACATGGGAACCTCCAGTAGAAAAGTCCGACTCTGACAGCGCGAGGCGTTGGCTTTTGAGCAGAATAGCAGAAAAAAAGGGGAGGGGGAACTGGCAGGCTCGGGATGGGATGTTTATATACCTACCGGTAGGTATAGTGACGCGGTTCCCCCTGGCTGCGAAATCCTCGGGATTTTGCGCGGGCTTGTTTGCTTCTATACCTACCGGTAGGTATATGGATGCAGCGCAAAACCCTCCGGGTTTCTCCACCACCCCCTAGTCACGGGCCCCGGTAAATCCAGGTTAACTCGTTCTTGTTGGCGGTCAGGTGGACTACCTTGCTGCCGGGGATGGCTGCGAATGCGCGGGTGGTTTCGTGGTCGGCCTTGCCCTGCATCTTTATCGTGCAAATCATGTTTTGGCAAAGGCCGGATGAAAGCCATTCCTCGACCCACTCAAGGAGTCGCGGCGGATAGCAGATGACATCCGAGCACACCCAGTCCTGCGGCCCGAAATCTGCTGGTTTTATGGTAAAAGCGTCGTGTTTGAGAAAGGTGATGTCCGGTTTTGCCATCAGGCGGGGATCGAGCTCGGAACGGTCGATCGCGGTAACTTGCGCCCCGAGACTATTGAGCACCCACGTCCAACCGCCGGGGCAGGCTCCGGCATCGACGCAGCGGGAACCGGGCGCGGGGAGGAAAGCGGGTTTACTATCCCGGTCATCCAGATATCCCGCCCAGGTAAGAGCCTCGTACAGCTTCATATATGCACGGCTTGGCGGATTTACATGGTCTTCCTCGAAGTGAATCTCGCCTGCGGGAAAGGGACTCGAGGTGACGGCCGAGGCGAAAAGCGTGCTTTCGTCCAGCAAACTCCACATCCCCATCGGGACAAGAGGGACTTTGAAGGGAAAAGTTCGTAATTTTTCATTGATAAAAGGTAGTTTTTCTTTTATAAGTTCTGCCCGCCTGAAGCAGGCCACCGGATGGTGCGCCCAGTTCCGCTGTAGGCTACGTAAAATATCCGCCGCTTCACGGATGGTCTTGAATTCGGCAATAAACGGTTTTTCAAGGATGTTCCGGTGCCAGAACGCCTCTGGTTTGGTTCCTTCGCTATACACGAGATCACCGTAAATGGAGGTTTTACTGTTGTGTTTGGTCGGATCTATGGAAAGTTCGTCGAACAGATTCTGCTGGTAATCGCGGACAGCAAGCCAGGCTTTGCCGGGAAGGTCTTTCAACTCATGCTTCCTGCGGCACCTGTTCGTCAAGCTGTGCAAGAATGTCGACATATTTCAGGAATTGGCGAATACCGGGGGAGTGCAGGATGCAAAAACCGACATCAAGCGAGTCATTCGTTTTGCGGATCCATTCCGGCCGTACGATCAACTCGAATTCCTTAAGGCCAGAACGTAAGGCCGGTAGCACCGTAAGGGTATATTCGCGGTCGGTATCGATTTCGAACGCATGGGTAAAGCGTACCCTGCAGCCGGTTTTGCTTACGTCTTCCAAAAATCCCGGAAGTTGGCAGAGCTCATTTATCCGAGCGCGGGAAAAATCTCTAAACCGCTGTGTTTGCCTGTTATCAATACTCATAAGTTGACTCGAGCATTCACTTTTTCCACCCCTTTGTCAATCACTCAAAAATGGAGTATATTAAAACTACAGCACCATGAAAAAGATACAGGACCACGTGAAAAAGAACCGGATATTCCTCATTTTGGTGGCGGTTTGTACCGTGAGTGTTGTGCTTTTGCCGGGGTGTGACCTGTTTGCGTACAAACGCCCCTTCCCTGATGCGTATTATACGAGTAATTTTATTGAAGGAATTGGGTTTGGGGAGTTTGAGGGCGAAAATGCAGTCGTTCCGTCACCTCCGGTTACCGGGAAGTGGGATTTCGCGTATAGGTATCTTGATTGGGTGGGTGCATACCCGTATATGACGCGTACACTAGTGGGTCCTGCTTCTTCCTATCCTCCGGTTCCAAGCGGTCTTTCCGCTACAGCAGAGGTCTATCGACTCGAATTGGTAAATTTGATCAGTGGTGGTGATTTTGAAACTAGCGTTGGTGGTGTTTGGTTAGGTGGAGGGTCTGGGAGTTATGGACGTATAAATAATCTATCCATGTTTGAAGCCTACTATATGTCTTTGAATGCCCCTGTATCAGCTGACACAGTAACCTACACACCGGATCTTACCGGCGCTCCCAATCTTTCTCAGCCATTTATTGCTTATTTCAGGTATACTTCGACTGAAGATTTTTATACCCAAATAAATTCAGGTCCCAATCAAAACCTTTCGTATGGTACAAAGCATTTAGTAAAGAGGTCTTTTTCAGGAAATGGTAATACGCCTTTTTTTACATTCTTACCAATTACCTTTAAGACCTTTTCTGATTTGAAAGTTGATAATTTTCGCTTGACCCGTAGCGGTAATATGGAACTTCGGCTATTACTGTCTCCCACGGAAACAAACCCTGCCCTTGAAACAGGCGTGTATTCTTTCAGTGTTTGGGTCTATACCGATCCGCTGGCATATTCTACGAAGTCCCCATATCAAATGGATACCTTTCAGTTGACTCTACGTAATACAATAAATTCTAAGCTTTCTGCAGAACCTGCCACATATATTCCTTCAATTGGTTGGCAAAAAATACAGGCAATTTTATCGACCAAGGCGCTACAATTCACGACTGGAACCGAACCGGTACTCGAACTTGTCTTGAGTTGCAACGATAGCCGGCCGGGCCGTGTATTATTAGCCCAGCCGGAACTTCGGTTTTATCCTGATTATCCTTCCGGTTTATAAACCCTCAGTATTTATTCTTTTACCACCATCACCTTGCGAATTTCATCCATACCTGGTCCGATAACCCGGATAAAGTACATACCGCGTGCTACCGGATCTCCGGTGATATTAGTGCCATCCCAGTAGTAGGAATATGTTCCGCCACCTTTCCGTCCCCGTTCAAGGACTTTAACTACATTTCCATCCATCGTGAAAACCTGAATAACTATATTTCCTGCTTTTGGAACTTCAACCTGTACAATAGTTTTTTCACGTTTATTTGAATCAATGACATTGTTTAAGATTGTAACACCGCCCCGTTGTTGCTTTGTTTCTGAAATATTAAAGCTCCAGGGCGCAACCGATGTGATATCGCTGGTATTGATGAGTCGGGCACAAAACAAATCACCATACTGGAAGACCATTTCGATGTTTGATCCTGGAATCATCTCGTTATCGGCAGCAGGTATAAGGAAATTTCTAAAAAGACGATTTGTATCGGTAATAGTTATTGGGCTCAAAGTGCGAGCATCCTGGTTTCCTATGCTGTTGAATGAGGGAATAATTGATGGAAACCAGAGTTTGACGGCTGACCCTGTCGCCGAATTGAATGTATTTGCCAGTGTATTGAATGCGGGATTAACATCAAAGAAAAGTGTAAGTGGTTTGGTTGCAACAACAAGAGGATCTGTTAGCAGTCGGGTCGAAAGAATTATATCCCGATCAAGCAATCGACCGGTACCGTCGAAAATTCGGAGTGCTCCTTCATTTGTTCCAAAAAGCGTATTTTCATTTATGCCGTCCGATCCATACAGAATATCAACAAGACCAATTCCAATATTTGTCAGCGGGTGAGTCGAACCGACCACTACAAAATTGTCGGAACTGTCAAAAAAGCGTGTTGCGTCTACTAAACCACCTGTATCAGGATCGGTTACTTGTTGATCCCCAGCTACATGAATAAATTTTATACCGGAAAAGGTACTTAGAATGTCTTCGGCAGTAATATTTGCCGATAGACGGAAAAGGAGTGCTCGTGGATTGCCTTTAACTGCAGTCACAGAAGTTGCTGGTATCTTTGTAGAACCATCTGCCTTGGTCACCTCTATACCAAGGTGTAGTGATGTTTCAAAACCAATTGGAAGGTCTATATCCTTCGAGAAAAGCATATACAATTCGTTTCGTTCTACCCCGGATAACGAAAAAGTTATCTGTGGCGGTGTGCGGTCAAGACAGCCTGCTCCAGAAAAAGTTCCAAGCCTGTTTCCGGCCAGATCAGTGGCGAATCCTGTCTCCAAATTAGTTGCAGCCTGTACATATGCCATGGTGAGGCTGGTATTAGCAACCGGCCATGTACTTGACAGAAAGAGACGTAGATAGGGGTCATCGATTATTGTTATTGGCCCTCCCGGCGACATAAATGGCGAGTTGACGACAGTTTGAATTGATAGAACCGGAGTGGCAACTCCACTATTTGGGGTTACTGTAAAAGCGAGTTCCGTGTTATAGAGCGAACTGTCTCTGATACCACCTGACGTACTCGTTGGGGCATAATACGCACGGGACCCGCCGAAAGCTTCCGGAGCATTGTCTCGGATAGTCGAAATTGTTCCTTCGTACCAACCTGATTTTGACTGCCATTTATATGTTTCCCCGATGGTATACGTTGGCTGGTTATCGAAGAAATGTAGTTCCATGTGGGATATCATACCTCCGACATCGGATACAGGGAGAGCTTCGTATTGAGTAGGAGGAAGATTCCAGGCAGTAAGGTTGCTTTTTACTCCTGCAAGGCCTGGAGGTGTTGTGTCCCAGGGGCCATATAATCCGCTGAGGTTCGTATTGAGTGTAATTGCAGCTTTTGGATATGGATCTGCCGTAGGTTCCACAGAGTTTAGAGCACTGTCAATAATGAAAGCATTGGCTGGTACGCTTATTGCTGATAGAGGTGTGGGTGTTGTTGCACTGTCAATAAATCCTTGCCAGAACCATTTCCAGGGTTTTCCATAGGCAATTAATGTTTCTTCGCACCATCCCGCAATAGACACTCTGAGTCTATGCGTCTGGTTTGCCGCTGCTACGACTCCATCCAACGAAAAGTTCCGGTACAGAGCATGCACGGTCGTATTGGCTGGAGTATCAAGAGGATCATAAGCTTGGGTTGAATACGTTCCCCGCGATCCGGTTATTAGAGTTCCTGAATCAATAGAGGCGATGCCTTCAATTGTTAGCCCTGCACCAGAGGTTATGGCTCCACCATGTTCTGCTGCATTGATGAATGTGGTCTGACTTTTTGTATATGGCGCTAGTGAAGTAAGATCACCGATGGTAACCGGCTCGGACCACCGAAACTCGATAAAGTTATGAGAATCATAGGGTTTTTGAGATGTCTGTACAGCGTTGTGCAATTCCTGTCCAGTGCGGACTTCCACGAGGACGGGGCGACAGGCGTCGGTGAATGTTGTTCCTGCTATAAGGAGGCCATCATAGATCGATGTTGTCGCAACTCCAACCGTTATGCCATAATTCCGCATGAAACCTTTTCCGTTTGCGGCACGCAGGATACCCAGTGGAAGCGTTAAATTCGGAATCGTGGTTTGATGTATACCGTCCCGGTCCGTGCTTGCAGCTGCTCCGGCAGACGTTCCTGTCGCGTCAGTATTCCAGTTTGCGATCGTGGTCTGAATAAACATTGAGAAAGGCGTTAACAAATCGCCGGTGCTATTGGTCGATGTTGTGCAGTCGGCATCTGTAAAGGAACCGGTAAATACGATTGCACCGGTATGCGTTGAAATTGAACTGAGCGCACTGGATATTTCATTATTTGAATTTTCTATGGCCTGGTTGAATGTAACTTTCAAGACATTATCATATATTGTTTCTACAGAGACGATAGATGGAGATGTGAAAGTCCATCCTAAGTTGGTACCTCCGAAGGTGACATTGTGATGCGTGCCGTAATCCGGAGCGACACCAATTGCAGGTGCCGCAACCACACCTGTCGAAGCGGTACTGTTTGAGACATGCATATTGAATGCTATGGCATATGGAGTTCCCCATTGTGTTGCGGTTGCAGCAGCCGTTGCATTATATCCGGGTAAAGACCCGTCGTTTGAAGGTAGGTTCAGCGCCCAGTTTGCGCCTCCATCCATGTTTGTACCGTTGACGTAGAAGTTTCCGCTAACAATTATTGTAGAACCATCAAGCGGCGAGAATGCTGCGTTAGCGTATGTGGAAAATGTACCGGGATAATATGCAAGGCTGCCTAACCCGAAATACTCGAAACGTGTGTCGCCTACGGTATAGTCTAGATCGTCGTCGTTGTAGTTGCTTCCGAATACAGCGAAATTGGAAGTCGTCGAGAGTGTTTTTCCATTTATATTAAGAGTCCCTCGATAAAAATAGAGGTTCCGGCAAGTGAGCGCGCTTCCGAGTGTCAAAGTATATCCGGTATGGTCAAGATATAAATCTGTACCGGTGAATGTTATTCCGGTTCCTCCTGCACTCCAGGTCCCGCTGGCTGTGCCCAAATAACGTACACCTGATACGGCAGATATCCAGGTTTGCGCCCCACCGGATTTGTAATAATCGGCATAGAGGGAAATAGCAGCTGATCCTGTTATGTTACTTGTCCCAGTTACACCAACATTTCCAGCATCTCCGATTCCATTTAAAGCTATAGTTCCACCGCTTATGCTGAGGGATGCAAGTGATGTGGTGTCACCGATTATTCCTGTTACTGTAATCAGATTAGCGCCGGTATTTAGCGTCAGGCTCTGGGCGCCATTGATTGTCGAATTAAACGTAATATTTCCGTTAGTTGTTGTGATTATTGCGTCAGATAGAAGTGTGACCGGTTTCTGAAATATAATATTTCCCCCAGCTCCAGTCGTGTTTAGGATGGTTCCGTTGTAATTTAAATTTATAATTCCGACGGGGTTAAGGTCAATTATGTTTCCTATTCCAGAAGCATTGATTGAATTGGTTATGGTGATATTTCCTAAAGTAGTTGTTGCGGTAAGGCTCGTGCATGTTACTGATGAAATAGTTAATTCATTTATATCATGCAAAGTTACTATGTTGCCGCTTATAACACTCACGGATCCGGTGAAGTCGTTTGAATCGTTCAGTGTGATGTTGTTTCCCGCACCTGCGGTGAGTGTCGTTGTTCCCGTGATCAGCAAAGCACCTGAATCGGTTATCGCTCCTGCGGCAGTAACAATGAGAGCACCGCTGACCATGGACGCGCCGAGGTCAATGGCATTGATGTCATTCACCGTGACCGCGAGGCCACTTATAACGCGTACCGCTCCGGTGAAGTTGTTTAAATCGTTAAGGGTGATGTTTCCCGCACCTGCGGTGAGCGTCGTTGTTCCCCCGGTGGTTACGATAGCTCCTGCCTGAGTAATCGCACCGTTTGAAATAAGGGTAATGCCTCCGTTTCCGATGCTGCTTGCGGCAATGCTTAGCGGGGTATTGTCGGTGAGAGCCACAGCAAAAGCTCCCGAG